>SCQF01000062.1 GCA_004321905.1 Verrucomicrobiota bacterium
GTCCACGGTAATATCCAGCGCAGTATCGGCGGCTTGCTGTAACTGAACGGCTAATTCCGCTTCGTTCACCTGATAGCGGGTCAGCAGCGAAGTGAGCTCGGTAACCGGCACAATCTCCTGAGCGGCAACGCCGTCGAACTCCGGGAAACGGGTGCGCAAGGCCTCATGACGCGCCAGCAAGTCAAGCAAAGCCCGATCAAACGCGTCGGCATCCAGATGCCCGGTCAAGCGCAAGGCAATCGGAATATTGTAATTAGAACCCGGCCCCTCCAGGCGATGGATAAACCACAAGCGCTGCTGCGCATAAGACAGCGGCAAACGCTCGGGACGCGGCAAGGCCACCAGTGGCATCCGTGCGCCACGTAAATCGCGCAGACGTCCAGCCAATTGTTCGGCCGTCGGCGCTTCGAACAAGGCGCGGATCGGCAATTCCAAGGCAAAGGCCTCGCGCACCCGGCTGACCAAGCGGGTCGCCAGCAGCGAATGCCCACCCAGGGCAAAGAACGAATCGGCAATACTGACGCGTTCCAATCCCAATACCTCGCCGAACAGCGCCGCCAGCAATATTTCTTCCGGCGAAGACGGCGGAACAAACACAGATCCGCCGCGTTCCGGCGCAGGCAAGGCGCGTCTATCCAACTTACCGTTGGGGGTCAACGGCAAAGCGTCCAAGGCCACAAAGGCCGAAGGCAGCATGTAATCCGGCAATTGCGCGGCCAAAGCCGGACGCAAAGTTTCGGCGGACGCATCGGACGCAGCAGACCGCACCCAATACGCTACCAACTGCAAACCGAGACCGTCGTCGCGCGCGATGACAGCCGCCTGGGCCACGCCCGGCAAGGCCAACAACACCGCTTCGATCTCGCCCGGCTCGATGCGGAAACCGCGAATCTTGACCTGGCTGTCAGCCCGGCCCAAAAACTCCAGATTGCCGTCATCGCGCCAACGCGCCAAATCGCCGGAACGGTACATCCTCGCACCCACCACCGGCGAGAACGGATCGGCGACAAAACGCTCGGCGGTCAGGGCCGGGCGGTTCAGGTAGCCGCGAGCCAGACCGGCCCCGGCAATGTACAGTTCACCGGCAACGCCGACCGGAATCGGCTCCAGGGCTTGATCCAGCAGGTAAATGCGGCTGTTCCTGATCGGTGCGCCGATTGGAGGCATTTCCTGCCAATGTCGGCTATCTTGGGCAAGAGGATATGCCGTGACCACATGGCTTTCACTCGGGCCGTAGTGGTTATGCAATTGACTGTGGTCGATCCGGGCAAAAAATCGCCTCAGTGCCGGAGTGACTCTTAACTGTTCTCCCGCGCAAATGACTTCCTTTAATTGCAGTGGCGATAGGGTGCGATTGGCGTAAAGCTCGGCGATATTGTTGAGCGCGGCTATCGGGATAAAGAGCCGTTCAATCGCATGGCTTCTCAGTAAATCCACCAATTGTTCAGGTTCGCGGCGAATTTCATCATGCACCAACACCAAGGTACTGCCGGTTTTCCACGCGCCGAAAATTTCCTGGAACGACACATCGAAATTGGCCGAGGTGAATTGAAGCGTGCGCAGCTTGCCGCCCAAAACGGCGCTATCCGTCTGCCATTCGAGCAGATTGACCAAGGCTTGTTGGCTCATCATCACGCCCTTCGGCCTACCGGTAGACCCGGAAGTAAAGATTACATAAGCCGGATGCAACGGGCTTAGCGGCGTCAATCGATCCGCATTCGACGGATTGCTTTCGGAAGTCAATGCTAAGCTGGCTTGTACGGACGGATCGTCCAGCAGCAAGCGCGCACAGCTTTCCGGTACAATCGCTGCCATTTCCGATGAGGTGATCACCAGCAACGGCGCGGCATCCTCCAGCATGGCTTGTAGACGCGCTTTCGGATATTCAGGATCCAGCGGCACATAAGCCGCACCGCTTTTCAGTACCGCCAGCAGTGCAATAATCAGCTCGAACGAGCGTTCCAGGCACAGGCCGATCAAGGCCTCCGGCCCCGCCCCTTGAGCAATCAGCGCATGAGCCAGACGATTGGCGCGGCTATTGAGTTCGCCATAGCTGAGTTCCCGATCGGCAAAGATCAACGCGGTTGCGTCAGGATCGCGCGCCGCCTGCATTTCGAATAACTCGGGCAGTGTTGTAGCAGTCATAGGCTGCGCCGTGGCATTGAAGCCTTCCAGCAGCGTATGGCGCTCCTCGGGCGTCAGCATATCGTAGCGATATAGCGGCGCATCCGGTTGCGCAATGGCCTGCTCGATCAGGCGCACCAAGCGTTGGCCTAGCTGTTGGCCTTTTTCGTCAGTAAACAGTGCCGGGTCGAATTCCAGGCGCAGCTCAAGTTGTTCGCCGGGAGCGATCATCAGCGAGAGCGGGTAATGGGTGGCGTCGTGTCCGGCGATATGGGTTACTTTAAGATCGGCTATGCCTTGCTTGATGGCGGCGCGATCAATCGGGTAGTTCTCAAACACCAGCAAGGTATCGAACAGCGGGTTAAAGCCCCCGGCGATACGCTGGATTTCGGTGAGGCCGAGATAGCCATAGTCCAACAAACCCGCCTGGCGTGCTTGCAATGCGCCAAGCCATGCGGCCAGCGGCTGATCCGAAGGCAGGCTTATCCGTAGCGGCAGGGTGTTGATTAATAGGCCGACCATGTGTTCGACGCCCGGCAGTTCGGCCGGACGTCCCGAAACCGTGATACCGAACGTAACGTCCCGTTGCCCGGTCAGGCGGCTCAACAGCAAGGCCCAGGCCCCTTGGAACAAGGTGTTCAGGGTGATGCCGTGGTTGCGGGCAAAATCGTTCATGCCCTGACTGAGCGTTTCCGGGAAACTGTAGCGCCAATGATGGGGCGCTCGGCTTGTTGTTTGGTTGGATCGATCGGGCGCGATTAGGCTGGGCGCGTCAAGGCCTGCCAGATAAGCTTGCCAAGCGGCATGAGCCTGGGGCCGATGTTGCGCTTGCAGCCAAGCGAGATAGTCGCCATAGCAGGATACCGGCGTCAGGGTATTTTTGCTGCCGTAGTCCCGATAAAGAGTGAAGAGTTCGCGCAACAGGATAGGTGTCGACCAACCGTCCAACACTAAGTGGTGATTGGTGACCAGCAGGCGATACTGTTGTTGTCCGAGCTTGAGCACAGTGAAACGAATCAACGGCGGCTCGTCAATGCTAAACCGGGTAGTCCGCAACTCGGCGGCAACGGCCTTAGCGCGTTGCGATTGTTGCACCGCTTCAAGATCGCTTAAATCCAGCCATTGCCAAGGCAAAGAAGGCTGGGGCACGACCACTTGCAAAGGCGTTTGGCCTTGGTGGACAAAGCCGGTACGCAGCACGGCATGGCGTTTTAACAAGGCGGCGCAGGCGTTGCGCAGGCGTTCCGGTTCCAGGTTGCCGCTCAGGTCAATCGCGGTTTGGACGGTGTAGAGATCCGGCGCAGCATCATCGAACAGGGCATGGAACAGCAAGCCTTCTTGCAGCGGCGATATCGGCCATAGCGTTTCCAAGTTAGGGTAACGCAGCTCAAGCTCATCCACCTGTTTTTGGGAAAGTGTAAGCAACGGAAAATCAGCGGGTGAATGGCCGCCGGTTCCGGCTTGCATACTGTGTGCAACCAGGGCGCTCAGCGCCTGTTGCCAATGTTCGGCCAGCGTTGCGACGGCTGATTCGTCCAAGTGGCGAGTCGCCCAGCTCCAGTGCGCTGAAAGCGTAGCTCCTTCGGGGCCGTCCACGGTGACTGCGTTGACCGTCAAGACATGCGTGATCGGCATATCGGCATCGGCGCCGCCGCTCAGGCCATTTCCGTCTGCCGCGATGGCCCAGTCCTGGCTATCTCCCGCAGCAAAGCGGCCCAGATAGTTAAAGGCCAGCTGTGGTGTCGGCAGACTTGCCAAGCGCTGTCCGGCGCTTGGTTCCAGATAGCGTAACAAGCCGAAACCCAGCCCGCGATCCGGTATGGCGCGCAACTGTTCCTTGACCTGTTTGAGCGCCTGTCCCATCGCCGCTTCACCTTGAAGCGCGGCATCGACATCGATGCCTTCAAGGGATAAGGTTACCGGATAGAGGGTCGTGAACCAGCCGACGGTACGCGAAAGATCGAGATCGTCAGCGAAGGGCTCGCGGCCATGACCTTCCAGGTCGATCAATACGCCCGGCTTGGTTGCGGGCTGCCAAGCGGCAATGGCGACAGCCAACGCGGTGAGCAGCACATCGTTGATTTGGGCATGGAAGGCCGCGGGTATTTCGGTCAATAGCGCCAGAGTGAGCTCAGGCTTCAGGGAGACCGATAAAGTTTGAGTGGCCGCAGTCGTATCTCGGTGCGAATCCAGCGCTACGCCCGGTAATAACGGAATTCCTCGCGCAAGGATAGCTTCCCAAGCCGGTAATTCGGCGGCAACAGTCGGGGACAGGGCTTGTTCATGCAGCCGTTGCGCCCAGATTCTAAAGGGGGTGACAACCGGTTCCAGCGCGATGGCTTGTTGAGCCGAGAGCGCTTGCCATGCTGCGGCGAGATCGGACAGCAGAATACGCCAGGAGACGCCGTCAATAGCCAAATGATGAATAAGCCATAACAAGCGCTCACCTTCGGGCAGCGAAAACCACAAGGCCTCGAACAGATAACCGCTAGCCGGGTCGAGCCGTTCAGCAGCTTGCTTAACCGTCTCATGCAGACTCAGTTCGCGTTGGGCGGAATCCATTGCCCGCAGGTCGATGCGCTGTATGCGCGTACCGGCGTTGACGGTTCCCGGCGGCGGTACCATACCTTGCCATAGTCGGTCCTCATTGCGGATAAAAGTAGCGCTCAACAAGGCGTGATGATCGATTGTCGACTGGAGGATGACGCTGAGTTGGTCAGCCTCGATTCGTGTCGGCAATTGGATCATCATGGCTTGGTAGAAGCCCTTAGTCGGTCCTTCTACCGCCAGAAAGCGGGCCATGATCGGCGTTGGGGTAAACGGCCCGCTCGCTTCGAATAAGGCCAACGGTTTGTTGCTGGTCACTGGCCGAGCGATGCTCGCGAGTCCGGCGACAGTGGGGCGCTCGAAAATGTCGCGTGGCCGAATTTCCAGACCGGCGCGCCGTGCGCGGCTGACCAATTGAATGGAAAGGATGCTGTCGCCGCCCAGCGCAAAGAACGAATCGTCAACACTGACGCGCTCCAGTCCCAATACCTCGCCGAATAGCGCCGCCAGCAATATTTCTTCCGGCGATGACGGCGGAACAAACACAGATCCGCCGCGTTCCGGCGCAGGCAAGGCGCGTCTATC
>SCQF01000007.1 GCA_004321905.1 Verrucomicrobiota bacterium
CGTTGTGTTCGCAAGGGCCTCTCATCAAGGGAGGCTGCCGCCTCCCCTGAACTCCTCCGCCAAGGAGCGCCTTCCTCCCCGTGGCAAGCCACGGGGAACCCGGCGCTTCATTCTTGGAAACGCGCCTGCGCCCGCCTTCAAGGAGTCCGCTGGCAGGAAAACTATTTTGATCATCGGATACGCAATGCGGCGGAGTTCAGCGCGAAGTTTGCCTATATTGAGCGTAATCCTGTTGTCAAAAAACTATGCGCTGAACCGCATAACTGGCCTTGGCGGATAACGTCCTTCGCACCGGAAAGTCTTCCGCACAGCGGAACCTTCTCGTAAAAGCAAAGTGGAGCGCGTTGTTTCCAGCACGCGCATCAAATACACCGCAACTGCGGCTTGAGTGCAAGCCGCACACCTTATTCGCATTGTGTCATCAGGTGGAGCGCGTTGCCCTCAACGCGCTCATTCATAGCCGTGCGCGGCGCAAACGCAAGGCGTTACCGACCACCGAGACATCGCTGAAGCTCATCGCCGCGCCCGCGAGCACCGGACTCAAAAACGTGCCGGTCAGCGGATAGAGCGCGCCGGCGGCCAGCGGAATGCCGATAGCGTTATAGGCGAAGGCGAAGAACAAATTCTGCCGGATGTTGCGGCGTACGGCGCGGCTCAAATGAATCGCTTTCACCAAGCCCCGCAAATCGCCTTTGACCAGTGTGATTCCGGCACTTTGCATCGCGATGTCCGTGCCGTGGCCCATCGCGATGCCGACCTCGGCGGCGGCGAGTGCAGGCGCGTCATTGATGCCGTCGCCGGCCATCGCCACGCGGCGACCGGCGGCGCGTAGTTCCTGTACCACACGATGTTTTTCCGTCGGCGTCACGCGGGCGCGGACTTCGTCAATGCCCAGTTCGCGCGCGACGGTTCGTGCCGTGGCTTCGATATCGCCGGTAAGCATGACGATTTTCAAGCCGAGCCGATGTAGCTCGCGAATCGCTTCGGCGGTGGTCGGCTTGATCGGATCGGCGGCAGCGATCCAGCCGGCGAGTTGGCCCGCGACCGCGACGCCGATGGTCGTCTGGCCGCGCTGGTGCACGGCGATGAGTTCGGTCTGCCGCGCGTCGAGACCCGCAACACCACGCTCCGCCAACCAGCTTTCGCTACCGACGAGTACCGCTTGGCCCGCCACAACACCTTCGACTCCACCACCAGGCGTGGCGTGGAATTGCGTCGCGTCGGCGAAGGTCAGGCCGTGTTCTTTGGTGGCGCGTATGATAGCGGTGGCCAGCGGATGTTCGCTGTGCTGCTCCAACGCAGCGGCGAGTTGCAGCAAATTTTTCTCTGCTGTTGTGGGCGGGGCTTTCCAACCCCGCGTTTCAGTGGTGTTCGCGGGGCTGGAAAGCCCCGCCCACAGGGGATTTAGCAGAATCTGCGTCACTTCTGGCTTGCCGGCGGTGAGCGTGCCGGTTTTATCCACGGCGAGTATATCCACCACGCCGAGTGCTTCCAGCGCGGCGGCTTCGCGGACGAGAATGCCGTCCTGTGCGCCGCGGCCGACGCCGATCATGATGCTCATCGGCGTCGCCAAGCCGAGCGCACAGGGACAAGCGATCACCAGCACCGCGACAGCGCAGACCAGCGCGTTGGCCCAGCGTGGCTCCGGCCCGAAGGCCAGCCACACAAGAAAAGTAATGATGGCAATGCTGACGACCACGGGCACAAACACGGCGGCGACGCGATCAGCGAGGCGCTGAACCGGCGCGCGGCTACGCTGCGCCTGCGCGACCATCTGGACGATGCGTGCCAGCAGCGTCTCGCGTCCGACCTTTTCCGCGCACATCACGAACGCGCCAGTCTGATTGACGGTTCCACCAGTGACTTTATCGCCAGCGTGTTTGGCGACCGGCGGCGGCTCGCCAGTCAGCATGGCTTCATCCACCGTCGAGAGGCCTTCGCGTACGACGCCATCTACGGGAATTTTTTCGCCGGGCCGGACGCGGAGCAGATCACCGACGGCAATTTGCGCGAGCGAAATTTGTTCCTCAACGCCGTCGCGCAACCGTGTCGCAGTTTTCGGGGCGAGGCCAATCAGCGCGCGGAGCGCCGCGCCGGTGCGCCGGTGGGCGCGTAGTTCCATCACTTGGCCGAGCAGCACCAGCATGGTGATGCCGGCGGCAGCCTCGAAATAGAGGACAACATGACCGCCGTGTTTGGCGGCGGCGGGCAAGGCCTCCTCGAACAGCAGCGCGACGAGGCTATAGCTCCACGACGTCATCACGCCGAGACCGATCAGTGTGAACATATTGAAATTGCGCGTCACGAGCGAACGCCAGCCGCGCTGGAGCAAAGGCCAACCGGCGAGAAAAACCACCGGTGTGGAAAGCGCGAGTTCAATCCAGCCGGAAAGGCGGTGGCCCAGCAGTTGCATGAACGGTTGGCCGGGTAAGAGATGATCCATGCCAAGGATTAGCGCGGGCAAGCCCAGCGCGAGCGCGAACCAGAAGCGACGCGACATATCGCGCAATTCCGCAGCCTCGGCGGGCGGCACTTCGTCGGTGGGCAGCGCCGATTCCAGCGCCATGCCGCAATGCGGACACGCACCCGGTTCATCGCTTTCCACGCCGGGACACATCGGGCAAAAATAGGCCTTGGTCGGCGTCCAGCTTTCCGCCGCTTCGTGGCCGCAGCAACAGCAAGTAGGTTCAGTGTTCGACATGCCCGAATTATACCACGCAATCCCTGATTTTCTTCGCACGACAGAAGGTTCCCCATCAGATATTTCAGGGCAGTAATCTTCAATAGTCTCAGCGATTACCGAAAGGCTTAGTCTTTCTAAACACAGCCATATTATGGCAATCAGCTTGCGGCGGGCAAACTTCACACCGTGCCCCCTGCTTGTGGGCGGGAGCTGGAGCTCCCGCCCACAAAACCTTACGTAAGCGGCTGTCGCGGTTTTCGATGGCATCCGGCGGCGCGGCTGCTATATTGGGGGCGCGATGAAAAAAACCTACGTGCTTGATACGAACGTTCTGCTCCACGATCCCACCGCCATTCACCACTTCGAGGATAACGATGTCGTCATCCCGCTGAAGGTCATCGAGGAAATTGACCAGTTTAAGCGCGACATGAGCGAGCTGGGGCGTAACGCGCGCCAAATTTCACGGATGCTCGACGCGATGCGCCAGCAGGGTCATCTGGTCAAGGGCGTCACACTCGAAGGCGGCGGCACGCTGCGGATCGCTTTTCCGCGCACCGACGATCCGCTGCACGCCGCCGGGTCGGCGGACGACCAAATTCTGCGGATGGCGATGGAAGTACAGCGTGCCGCGCCGCAACAGCCGTGTCTCGTGGTCAGCAAGGACATCAATCTGCGGCTCAAGGCTGACGCGCTCGGTCTCACCGCCGAGGACTACGAAACCGATCGCGTGGATCTTTCCGAACTCTATACCGGGCAAGGCGAGAAGACGATGCCCGGCGAGGCGCTCGAAGCGATCCGGCAGGGCAACAAGGTCGCGGTGGATGATCCGAATCTTTATCCAAATCAATATCTGCTGCTCCGCGACGAGACGGACACCAATCGCACGGTGCTGGCGCGCCACGACGGCGAAGCCAAGGCGCTGGTGCCGCTGATCGGTGTTCCGGAAGAATTGCGCCACGTCATGCCGCGCAACAAGGAGCAGTATTTTGCCATGGATGCACTGCTCAACGACGCGGTCAAGGTCGTCACCATCATCGGCAAAGCCGGTACCGGCAAGACGCTGCTCGCGGTCGCGGCGGCGCTCTATAAGGTTTTCAACTCCAAGACCTATCGGAAGATGCTCGTCAGCCGTCCGACCTTCCCGATGGGCAAGGACATCGGTTTTCTGCCCGGCACCGTTGAGGAAAAACTCAATCCGTGGATGCAGCCAATTTTTGACGCGCTCGATTTGCTGGCTAACGGTCATGGCCCGATCCGCCGCGGCAAGGATGGATTGGACGAAGGCGGGCGCATCAGCATCGAGTCGCTCACCTACATCCGTGGCCGCAGCATTCCGCACCAATTCATGATCGTGGACGAGGCGCAGAACCTGACGCCGCTCGAGGCCAAGACCGTGCTCACGCGCGTCGGGCCGGGCACCAAGATCGTGCTCACGGGCGATATCTATCAGATTGACAACCCCTACGTGGACAGCATGTCCAACGGTCTTTCCACGGTGGCCGAGCGTTTCAAATCCTATGGCATCGCAGCGCACCTACTGTTGACCAAGGGCGTGCGTTCCGACGTCGCCGAGCTGGCCGCGAATCTGTTGTAAGCGGCAGCGATTTTCCAAGGCTTGGAAAAGTGAAATGCTGGTTTTTCCAAACCTTGGAAGGGTGACAGCGTCCCGTGCGTGGGAAAATTTTCACGTACACCACCCCTCCATCTAGTCGTTGTTCATGATTGACAGCCGGGTTTCGACCGATATAGTTGCCCTCCATTCAGTCGCTATTACCGAATTATGCAACCTGACGACGTCCATAGCGCGCAGGATGATTCATTAGACGCGTGGGTAAAACAATCCCGGCTCTTTTCCCATTGGCAGGAAATCAAAGAAGAAATTCTGCAGCACAAATGGTACGAAAGCGAAAAAGCCGGTTGTGATATCGGCTGGGAACGCGCCGCGATTTCGTGGCAAATCCATTGCGGGCACCGCGCCGACGGGGATGCGACGGGGTGAAGCGCGTCTGCCAGTTTTTGTTTTGCAGCACCTTGGCGCTGGTGCTGCCTGTGCCCGCCGCGATTACCAATTCCGTCCCACATAAGGGCAACGTCTTGCATGTCTCCGCCACGCCCACCAACACGTGGACGGAAGTTAGCCTCGCCGAGATGGACGCCCGCGCCCTCAAGTCCAACAAAGCCGCCAACGAGTTGCTGGAGGACGATCCCGATAAATGGCGACAGGGTCAAGCCCAGCACTATGTGGTGCATTTCTTTGCCAACGAAGGCGACCTCTTTGCCCGCAAAGTGGCCGCTATGGCGGATTTTTTTTACGATTATATTTCGCAAGACCTCGGCTTCGTGAACGATCACTTCCCCTTTCGTTCGCATATCTTTACGTTTCGCAATGAATACCGTTGGAAAAAATTTCTGAAAACCCAGCCCACCACGGAACAATGGGCCTATTCCTACGTCTCGGGTGCCTGCATGTTTCTACAACAGGCAAAAAACACGAAAGACAGTACCGAGACACTCGCGCATGAAAATACGCATCTGGTGGTGAACCATTTTATCAAAGGCAGCTTGCCGGTTTGGCTCAATGAGGGGACGGCAGAATATTATGGCGAGTTTGGCCTTTCGGCCTTTCGGGGTCTCACCCGCCATTCCGGCACAGTATTCCGGGGCTTGCGCGACCCGCTGCCGCTTACACGGTTATTCAAAATCACCGACAAGTACCCCGAAGACCGGAAAGAGGTCGATAAGCTCTATAAAACCGCCAAATATTTCGCAGGCTTCTTGATGACCAAAAAACCGCATGAAAAATTTCATGACTTTCTAACCGCTATGGCCCAAGACACCGATGTCACGGATGCGCTGCGGAAGCATTACGGATTCGATGACATAGCCGCAGCGCAGAAGGAATTCACCCATTTTTGCCGTTGACCGGCAGCGGGTCG
Organism: Verrucomicrobiota bacterium; assembly: GCA_004321905.1. Taxonomy (GTDB): domain Bacteria; phylum Verrucomicrobiota; class Kiritimatiellia; order CAIQIC01; family CAIQIC01; genus DP16D-bin41. Next base: position 5,620 of record SCQF01000007.1, read on the forward strand.
GCGTTGACCGTCACGATTACGCGTGTTAGTGTCCCAGCCGCATCACTTTTCGGGGCGTAGCGCAGCCTGGTAGCGCGTTTGCTTGGGGTGCAAAAGGTCAGGAGTTCAAATCTCCTCGCCCCGACCAGAAAAAACACAAATAAATACGCAGTATTTATTTCATTCCCTTCGCTGGAAGCCAGCCTGAAATTATGTGAACTGTCCTTAAAATACACAATAGATATTGTGTTGAAGCACTATTTCAAGCCGCGTCCACCCATGCACCGCATCCCACCGCCCGGTCTGGTTCCCCACCGCATCATACCCGTAGCGGGTTTGCTGGCCGGTCGCGTCGGTGCGGTGGAAAGGCTCAAGGCGGTTGTGCGCCTACGACTCCGTCGGGGCGCAAAATACGAACAGCGCGAGCAAGGCTCGCGCGGTCGGGAACAGATGCTCCACGGTTTGGAAACGCATGCGCACGGTCTTTCCCAGCATTGGAAAACCGACGTGTCCATTTGCTTTTCAGCACTGCAAAAGACGTTTTTCAAGATCCCAGACTTGCAGGATGGCGAGAACTTACGGCATCTTTCAGCGACAATGTCGGGAGAGTCGCATCGCTGACCGAATTCGTGTCCGAACGCCGCCCAACACCAGCACCGGCAGCGCAACGGACGGTTAACCGGGACAGAGCCACGAGGCGGGCAAGGCTTTGCGATGTTCAGTTTGATGTAGGTGAACTTGGCTCCACAAATCCGCACGGCCAGCGGGGGCGAACGGCGGTCATGGGTGTGCAAGCGTGCGACCGACGCGACCCACCGAGTGGTCGTCGGTAACAAGCCTTCATAACCGAGAAGCTGTTCCGACTTCATTTTCATAGGTTGGCATCGCCAATGCTATTGGTTGGCGTGTGGAGTTCCTTCTGTTCGTGCTTCCTAGTGATGGCTAGTGCCCCTTTAAGCCCCAATGTATGATGAACCAATCGGATATCCGAAAAGATGACTGAAAAAGAGCGAAGAATATGACCCACAATATCCCCAAAATACCGCAAATTAACATGTTAATTGAAGTGCGGTAGCGCATTCGCTGGCGAGCGGTTAGTTCGCCTTTAATCTGTTTTGCATCGCTAACCATCTCGCATCCATATTTTAACGACCACATAGAAGCAAATCCGATGGCAAGCAAAACAAAAACGTCTTCAGCAAAATGGCTTGGATAATGTAACTTCGGTAGTACAAAAAAACCGATTATCGCTATGCTGATAACAATCATTGGATATTTTGAAACCCTAATCATTTTTGCACCTATTGTTGAATCAATGAGGGAATGGATTATTGGGGTTGCTCCAAACGGAAGGGGGAATCATATACTGGTACTGCTGATAAGGGTTGCTCTGTTGTTGCTGCCCGGCCCCGTTTTGTATAGCACCACCTGCAGCGTCAATGGCTGTCGACATGAACAAACCTGCTGTTTCTGACCAAGCTCTAGATGCCTTTAAACCTGTGGCAAGTGCTGAAGCTCCATTACCACCCAAGTAACTAAGTAATGCCGTACCGAAAGGTAAAGGCGAACCCGACAATCCGGAATCTGCCGCGCCTAGTCCCAATCCACTTACACCGGATGTGCCTATGATCACCGGACCAAATTCCGCTACGGGTGGAATAAAGCAAACAACAACTCCGGCAACTCCAATCCAAGTGTTCACTTTACTCGTAGTTTTAACTGAATGCAGAAGGGCTTCTTTATTGTCATCGCACAGACCCAACGGATCGCGGAAATTGATCGGATTATTTGCGCAGAAGACGTACTGGTTCAACCCGCCAGAAATTCCAATGGGGTCGTTGGACAACCACCTGCCAGTGACTGGGTCATACCAGCGTACACGAAAGAAGTATAAACCCGTTTTCCACGAATACTCGCGCCCTTGCCAAAGGATTCTGTTCCCAATGGCGGATTCCGTGAGGGGTTTCCCGTTTCTGTCATACACGCCGAGAACCCTGCCCCAAGCGTCGTAGCGATAACTCTCAACTATGGTTCCGTTTTCATCGGCGACGGCATTCACAGTGCCCAGATGATCGGTCAGATAGAAATAGGTCTTGGTTGTTGCTCCCGTGTAGACCGTCATCGCCAACCAGTTATCCATACCGGGGCCATGCGTGTACGTTCGAAGCAAGCCGCCATTACAGTCAACCTCTGCCGAAACATGAACGCCGTCATAGACCATGTAGTTTGTGGTCAAACCATCCGCGGCCCAAATCCTTCTACCGAGTGCATCGAATCCGTTACGTTCTACCGACACACCGTTAGTCATGACCTCGGTGAGTTGATATTGCCCGTTCCACGTCAGGCCGAGATTCTTGCTGAACCCTGTCCCGCTGTAAGAAATGTTCGTCATGCAACCGGCGGCATTATAACCATAGTCCGCACCGGTCACAACGTTGACCACCACCGAGTTCGTCGCCCGGCCCACATTCCCCGCCGCGTCGCGGATCGCCGCGACCACCTGCTGCGTACCTGAATTCACCGCCACACCATAGGCCCAGAAGTTCGTCCCGGCCACAGCCGGTCTGTTGGTGCTGCCGGCCGCGACCCAGAGTTGACCGAACCGGTCGTCCGTTCCGATTGGTTCACTGGAGAACCCCGCCACGTCCAGCCGCGCCGCCGGGTTCGTCTCCGCCACCTGCCAGTTCGCCAGCCGGTTGCCGAGGCCCAGCGCATAGTTCACCGTCGCCAAGGTGCCACTGGCATCGCCGACCTGCTTACTGGTGCGGTTGCCGGACAAGTCGTAAGAATAATTTGCCACAGAGCGCACAGAGAACGCAGAGGTCAAGGAGGACTCGGAAGTTAAGCGGTTCAAGCTGTCGTAGGCATAATTTTCCGTGGTGGCTTGACCGCTGGCGGTCGTCACCTTCTGCGTAATCATCCCCGCCGCGTCGTAGGCGTAGGCGAAGTTCCGCAGCGCTTTGCCGGCGGTATTCTTCCACGCGATGCTCGCCACTCGGCCCAGCGCGTCATAGCCGTAGCTCGCCTTCACTCCGCCATTCACCGCCGCCACCCGCCCGTTGGCATCATAGGCATATTGGAAACTGCCCGCTGGCGTGTTTATTTGCGTCAATCGCTCCGCCGCGTCATAGCCATAGCTCACCGTGCCCGCGACCGATTCCACACTGCTGACCTGACCCGCCGGCAGATAAGCATAGTTCACCCCGCCCTGCGGC
>SCQF01000042.1 GCA_004321905.1 Verrucomicrobiota bacterium
GCAGCTTCAGGATGATTTCTTCCGCTTTATATCGTTTAATACCCATGGCCTAGTCTCCCTTCTATGCTCGCCGGAAATCCTATCATTCCGGCTGGCACCGTTTCAGGGGGCTAGGTCAATCAGAGCTTATGAACCTGTGTTTGCTCGCACATCTCTTGGTATCGCTTGAGTGAAAGGTGGGCCATGAGTGTGTACCATGCATAGAAAAAGCTTAAGAAAAGCTCCCTTATGTTGTGATAGCCGCGAAAGTCAATCAAACTACTTTTGAGCGCCCGCAGGCTCGCGCCATACATGCGTATATATGAAAAACGCGCTCCGCGCTGATAACGGCTCTCGCCTTCGGTCTGCAAATAGCGCCTGTGCTTCTCAAGCAGTTGGGCGTAGGAATCTATCCAATAGTGGGTCGTATGATATTCAGGGCGCTGCAAGGCCACCCGGACGGCGCCAAAGCCATCTTTCAGAATCACATCATGGTGTATCATTGCGCTGAGGGTCACCCGGCCTTTGTGGAACAGAATAGGCCGTCCATTGGTTTTCGAATCCCAAATGGTTCCCCTCAGCGGTTTACCCATGAAGCAGTACTGGAAAGGCACACAAATTTGGCCGACCGCAGGGTTCTCGTACATCGCACGGCGCAACTCGCCTTCGATCCCGGCCGCTAATACTTCGTCGGGATCCATGAACAGGATCCAGTCATGCCGGGCCAAGGCCACGGCCTCGGCGCGCACCAGAGCGGCCGTGGGTACATGGGTGTGTGGCACCACGCTGGCCCCGCAAGCGGTGGCGATAGCCACACAGTCATCTGTGGAACCCAAATCCACCACGATGAGCTCCTGGCAAAACCGCATTGCCTGCAAACAGTCCCGGAGATGCCGACTATCATTATAGGTGACCACCAATCCTGAGATCGGGGCTGAAGCCAAGGTCGGGGGATTGACTTTCATGACAGAACCGGCCCGGATACCTGAGACTTCCCGGCGCGCCAACGCACAAACTTCGCTGGATTCCCCACCACGATGGCCCCGGGGAGCACATCACGCGTGACCACCGCACCAGCACCCACGATGGCGCCACGTCCAATATGTACACCCTTAAGAATAATAGCACGGCAACCAATATAGACATCATCCGCCACATTTATCGGCTTGAATATCTCCTCGGCTCCATCAAGCGCGTGATAGTCGTGATCTAGCAACATGCAATCCCATGAGATGCGACAGTTTGATCCGATGATTATTTCCCGACCCACATGGAGTTCCGTGCGATGGCCAATGGAGGTATGAGATCCGATGCTCAATCGTGCCGGCTGTTGGTAGCCCAGCAGAAAGATTTTGGCGTTCGGAAAAAAGAGCACACCGCTCCCTAAGCAAAGGCTCCCGTTTACATTCTCAAGATGCAACGGCCCCCAGACAACAGTCTTCCCCTCGGCATGCGCGGCCTTGCGGGACAGCCGCCAGCCACGGACATAGGCCCAAGTTAGCGCCAGCGTTTTCCGCACTCCTCTGCGCTTGAAAGTATCAAGTGTGGACATCAGCATATTATTTCTGCGGTAGCTTGCTTATCTGCGACCAAACCAATATAGCGCGCCGGATTGCCGCTGATGATGTTTCCGACGATGGCATTCTTAGTGACAACCGCATTACAAGCCACCACACTGGTATCTTCGACTTGGAACCCCTTCAAAAGCACAGCATTGGCACCCACCCAAAGATGAAAATCCGTATCATATATGCTGCAACTAACACCAAGGCCCACACGCTTCCCAAAAGATCGACCCGGTCCACGCATACGATCATTGCGCCAGATATTCCCACACCGCGAATGAATCACGGGATGGCGTGGCAGCCCCCGCAAGGTCACATACCCATATCGCGTGCTTACGCCGCACCGGCGCAGATAAAGATAATCAAACAATTTTTTTACGGTTTGCCACATAAGCCTGATGCCGGATAAAGATCAGACTGGGCGCGCGATGAAGACGGCTTGTTTCGCCAAGCTGGCTTTAAAGTTCTGTTTGTTTACGACACCATGGAGCTTGGTCTCCAACTCATACCGGTTAAGGGTGAACCACTCCAACAGATTGTCAGCCGTATAGGGATAGGGCGCGATATGAATGAGACTGATCTCCAGCATGATGGTCGGACGACAGATCTTCAGAAACTGGCTCCCGCCCCGCAAGACCAAGAGTTCTCCGCCTTCCACATCCATCTTGATCACCCCCACGCGCGGGCGTCCAGCCTTCTGCCACCAATCATCCAAGCGCACGATCGGAACCTTGATCTTGCTGGTGGCGCCACCGGTATGGGTGTCCAATAACCCATCCCCGCTGGCATCGCGCGAACCATGCACATAAAAGTCCGCCTCGCCGGCATGATCGGCCAACGCCACTTTGTGCAACTTGATGCGCTCTTCTAATTGATTCTGCGCAATAGTGATTTCCAGAAATTTCCCTTGTAATGGGCCCGGTTCAAAGGCTTGGATATTGAGCGCGGGAAATTGCCGCAGCAGTGGCAAAGATATCAGCCCGATATTCGCACCAACATCCAATAGACACTCCGTACGACTGGCCTTAATTTCGCGTTGCAAGGCGCGTAGTTCCGCCTCTTCATAGATATCCGCAGCGTAGGTCAAACGCTCCAAAAGCGACGTGTCCCGCGAGCAGAAGACATTCCATCCAAAATAAGAGAAGGAAACCAGTGACAGCCCTTGCATATTCACGTCGCTATACTTCATGGGTCGACACAAAACATGTCGCGCATACTGCCGCAAGCGAATGAGACAATATTTGCAGAATTTCAAAAAACGCAGCATTTCTTTTCCCCTTTCACAACAGCCGATTTTGGCGCCGATAGTAAGGGAGGAATAGCGCCAGACTTATCGCCGCCACTACGCCCGAGAGTAACAACTCCATCAAAGCCGTCGGCACCGGCCACCGCACCATGCCAGCCAAACTTTCGCGGCAGGCATGGATCATTCCATAAACGCCTACGAGCGCGACCGCAACCAACAGGGGCGGTAGCAATTGTCCGATATAGGTCAGCCTGCGGCTCACCGGCAGACAGGCGAACATCAGCAAACCACCCCCCATGCTGACCATGGCCCAGGTCATGGCCATGGTGGCCACGCCCAACCATCGGTAGATGAGCAGATTGAGTGCGGCACTGAGCAGCAGCACTGCGGTGCTGCTCGCGATATAAGCGAACCGCTGGTTGCGCGCGAGCAAAGCCTGACCGCACACGGTATAGAAGGGCAACCCCAGAACACCAATGCCAAACCAGCGAATCGTCTCCGCCGTGCCGGCGATGTGTTCCGGCTTGAACGCACCACGCAGCAGCAGCAGACGGACCAATTCCTCGGGAAATACGATCAGCAGAGCACAAAACGGGGCAGCGCCCAACGTAAACAGCTTGATGAACTTGACCACGGAGGCGGAAAACCCGTTGAGGTCGGCCACTTGCCGCGTCAAGATGGGTGCCACCACACTGCCTGCCACCCCCACCATCGTGGTCAGGGGTAAATCCATAAACTTGCGTGCATAATCCAGCATGGAAAGATTGCCTTCTCCCAGATAGGTACATACCCGGCGTTCAATCACGGCATGGAATTGGCCTGTCAGGTAGGCGATATACAGCGGCAACCCGAAGAAGAAATAGGGCCCCACTGTCCGCCATGACACCAGTCGGGGCAGCCACAAGAAAAGGCCCGTCCTCCGCAGTGCCCGCGCATAGAGACCCAGTTGGATTCCTTGGGTCAGATAGGAGGCGATCACCAGCGAGTAGATACCAATAAAGGGCGCCGCCAAAACCGTACAGACAATACTCAACAGGACGGACCCAAGGGCAAAAAACTCCGGAAGATAATAGGAGTGATAGGCATTCAGGACCGAAGCAAACAACACGCTCAGTTCAGTCAGGATCAACATGGGGATATAGACCGCCAGCATCCTCGCAATCGGGGCGTATTGCGCACCTGAGAAACCGGGTGCCAAAAGATGCAGCATACAACCCGGCCAGATGATCACCACCAAGACCAGCCCCAACGAGAACAAGGCGACCCACTGGAGCAGTGTCGCCACTGATTGCCGCGCCCGATCCTCGCCCTCCTCAGCCAGCACGTGCAGAAATTTTATGCGAAACGTTTCATTGAGCGGGCCATAAATGACCTGGGTCAGCAGAGCTACCGCGGAAACGCTCAACACGTAGACATCGCGTTCCAGTGTGGCACCAAAGTAACGCGCGGAAACCATGACCGACACCACCGTCAGGATGGCACGTACTATTTTGGTCATACCGATGCCAACGGCAATGCGCTGCGGGCTGCCGGCAAAAAGTCTTTTGATCATGCTGACCTAGGGCTGGGTAAGCGGGGACGACATCGCACGCGTCAGCCGTTCCACGCACGCACCGCGAAGGACATTTCCGCGGTCACATCCACTTCCGGCAGGAAATATTCCAAACCGGGCAGCGCGGGGTGAACCCCACGGTGGCGGGCCGCACGCTGGTCGCGCACAATTGCCAACATGTTTTTCATACGGTGGTACTGCTGGTGTTTTCGGCCGGCATACTCCGCCGTCACCACGCCCAGTTGCCGCCGGTCCTGATCCGTCATGGCCAGCAACCGATCAATGGTGGCCAGCATCTCCTGCTCGTTGCGATATAGGTGCCAATGTTCGCCCTGACGGAACAACGTATCTACGCGCGGCGTCCAATAATCCACAAAGGGCACACCAGAGGCGATGGCTATAAGAACACGATCCGACGTGTAGTAATCCATAAGACCACCAGGATACCCCCCCACGATGACCCGTCCCTGTTGAGACTTCGTCTGTTGCTCAGCGTAGGGAATCGGTCCCTGCCAACTTTTGAAGCCTTCCCATCCACGACCATACAGGGCAAACCGCGAGCCGTAATGCAGTTGAAGGAGCGTGATTTGACGATAGCGTTCCCTTTGCAGTCGCCGGATATAACTGAAGGGATTGCGTGCTTTTGAGTTGCTGCCCACGAAAACAACATCAAACTCTGGCTGGTTGACGGGCACCCCGGCAGCGAACCTGGTCTGACAGAACCCGTTCGGCATTAGTACGATATTGCGGGACCCACTGTTCACCAAGCTGTCAGCCATATACCCCATACCCGTCAAAAAAGTGACATCGGCGGCACGCGACACGGAACGAAAGGCGGATGGGAAACTGCGGGTAAAAAGTCCAAATGAGTCCCCGGCACTGGTGAACAGCGCCGGCTTGGCCGGCAAAGCGCGCAGGGCGGCCACCAAGTCATCGGGGCACGGCATACGATGATCATGAAAGAATTGAAAGAAAACCGCATCTGCCTGTATCTCGGCTGCCGTGGACAAGGTCTCTCGACAAAGGGTTGCCCACGCCGCCGATGTATGTCGGCCCAAAAAAGGGATAGCGCGATAGGTCTCCAAAAAGCCTTCTGAACAAAGCTGTTCACAGGCCCGATGATAGCCAATCTGGTCTTCGACCTTACCACCCTGTAGCAAGGACAGAAGTTTCATCTTTCACCATTACGAACGAGCATGAACACCTGTCGCAACCCATGGGACACGTCGGGCCCAGAGCGCGTACACCACATAAGCCAGCAAACCCAGCAGCGATATACCCATCCCAATCTTCCGAGGCGTTGGATCAAACATCATTTCAAAGTTAATCGCCGCCGCCCTCGGTGACAGTTCGGCTGACATGGAACGATCTTGCTCAAGCTGCATGTTGCGCCACGGACCGCCTTCTGTCCGGAACTTCCAGCCTTCGTCCCAGTTTTCGCAGACAGCCACCTTCCGGGTATTAGGCGGCAAGTGCAGCCGGCGATGATTCTGCTGGTGCAGCAGCGGCTGCAGCGGCAACGCCACAGCATCGGCTGCCACTGTGGCGGAGTACCAAGACCGGGCCAGCGCATTAGAATAGATATTGATTTTCCCGGCCGTACGAACCAACGACCAAGATACGCCCGGCAATTGATCGTCCGCGAAGGTGATCAGATGGGTAACACCCCTTTCCCCCAAGAACTGGGCAGAGGGCAAGGTCTCACCGATATAGGGCAAGTAGGGCACATGCTTTTGGATGCCATTGGGCAAAATGCTGTCGTAACCCACGATATTGGGAACGCCAAAGTAGCATAAGGAATTCAAAGGGAAGAGCGGCAACCGGCCCCTTTTCTGCACCACGAGAACACGATCGCTGGCCCCCACTGCGGCAACGATAGCTTTGGTTTCTACCGTGGCGGGATAGAGGTCCATGTCGGGACCAAACGGCCTGAAAAAGACCACCCATTGCTGGTCATAGCACACCAGCTGCAACATCACCGCGACCGCGCAAGACCACCCCCCCGTCGGCTTGTATAGATAGCGCAAGCCGTAGACGGACACACCGAACAGCAGCCACGGTAGCAGCAGATGCGGCCGCCACGGTATTTCGTCGGACACAAACTGCGCCACCCGCTCTGTGAACCAAGCGGGACAGGCCCCAAACCGATGTGTCGCGATCTGCGGCTGGATGCGCGCCAGCAGCCGGGCCAAGAGTTGATGTTCCAAGCCTGTAATCAGCAACCCCAACCCCAAGAGTAGCAAGGTGCCAATCCCAAAGACCCAAAACAGCGTGCGCCGCAGACGGTGAAGGGCGACCTCGTCGGCCTGATCCAGAAAATCCACCGCCAACCAAGTGCCACCCAAAATGAAAATAACCAGCAACCGCTGATAGAGCGGCCCCAGCAACGGCGTCAAGGGCAACAACAAGCCAGCCGCTGTCAGCAATTTTGCGGTTGGATGCAGCCGCTTTACGAAGAGCCCGACAAAGGCCAGAATCACTGGTAGCGTGCCAAAAAACGCGGTGGCTTGGATATCCGATTTGAAAAGCTTATAGGCATCAAAGGTGTGCGGACTGCCCATCAGGAAAGGGAAAGCAAAGGATGGATAGGCAAGCAGATTTAAGAGCGGACTGAGCCGTCCATCAGGGTACCCCAATCCGCCCCGGACTAGGCCATAGTCGAGGGTATTCACATAGGCCAACGCACAGGGCACAAACATCAGCGCCGCCAACGCAATCGCCAGCAACCCTTGGAGGCTCAAGTTCCCCAGCAAACCCCAAGACACTTTCCCGGTCTGGCGATAGTCGGTCCCCATCCAACTCAAGCCGACACACGCCACGACCAGCACATGGAAGACCGCATACTGTAAATGGCCACCAAGCAGAGCCAACGCCAGCAGGAACGGGAAGAGCAGGCCCCACTTAGAACCTTGGCGCGTCCGAAAGAGCGCCCATAAATACCAAGGAGCCCAAGAGAATCCACCCAGTGCCCAGCGGTGATAGAACCAAATTGCAAAGTGGGAAGATAAGCTAAAGGCAAAGGTACCCATCAGACACAAGGCCGGGCGATACTGAAACGAACGGAGGAAAACATACATGCCCAGCAACGCGCAAAGCAGTTGCCCCATCAACCCGAAGTGCCACGCCGTCCAGAACGGCAACACGCGGTGTAATACCATGGTCCAATCCCAGGAAGTCGCCATCGTATTGGCGTAATCTGGAGTGCCACCGTTTTTGTAGAAATTCCAGCCAAGGACGCCTTCCTCGCTAAAGCTCTTCTGCGCGTGATACCGATAGAGCATGTAATGTTCGAGTGTGTCGGTCGGAAAGTGATTCTTGACCTGGACCGGACGCCCGCCTTGTGCCCACGGTTCGTAGAGTTGGGTGACAATATCCAAGGGCGCACACACACAGCCCTGCCACCACCAAGGTGAAAAGATAACCAGCAGCGTGCCCGCAAGGCAACCCAGGACAACCCACGTAGCGCTAGAAAGTTTGAGCATTCCCTAAGTATCTGCTTATTTTGGCGGAACAAACAAGGTGGGCGCAATCAACCCATGCTTGGCCAGCCAAAATAGATTGGCGGTGGCCATGCACCCAAAACCGTATTTTACACTACGGCAGAAGTTGATGGATGAGGCTTCCTTGAAATATTTCGTTGGGCACGAAATCTCAGCAATCGTGTACTGGAGCCATAGAATTTGACTCAACATTTGACTATCAAATACAAAATCATTCGAATTCCTCTCGAATGGTATTTTTAACAGCAATTCACGGGAAAAGGCCCGATAACCAGTATGGTATTCAGAGAGCTTGGCTCCCATCACTAGGTTGGCATAAGCGGTTAAAAAGCGATTCGCCACATACTTCCACGCCGGCATGCCGCCCATCCGAGCGTAGCCACCTAGAATACGCGAGGCGAGCACGCAATGATACACGCCACTACCAATCAGCGCCGCTATCGCCGAAATCAGTTTGGGCGTGTATTGATAATCAGGATGAACCATAATAACGATATCGGCGCCAAATTCCAAGGCCGTACGATAACACGTCTTTTGATTGCCGCCATAGCCCATGTTCTTGTCATGTTGTATAATACGCACATTGACCAACGTGCGCGCGAGTGCCACCGTGTCATCCTGACTAGCATCATCCACCAAAATAATTTCATCTACAATCTCCTGCCCACATATTTCGTTGTAGGTCTGGATTAGTGTTTTTTCGGCGTTATAAGCCGGCAGAACAACAATTACCTTTTTATCTTTATACATCTCATCCCCGCTGCTGTCGTATTGCAAAATTTATGAACAACGGACTTTACAGGCCCTTCCACCACGCGGATGGCAGCCTGCACGGCTGCAAGATTGGGCGTGCCCCCCTGAACGAAAGATTATTCAACGCCGTAACCGCATGCTTGGTCCACACCAGGGCCTCAACCACGTCTGAATTGATAAAGCCACAACTACCCACACGAGTGAAGCGGAGTGGATGACGTCATATTACGAGTTATAGGCCGTTGAAACAGAGGTAAGGCCAGATCCGTAATGCTCCGCAACCCAGCGCAAATACTCACCTGAATGAATTTGTGCCACCCACTGAGGGTGCGCCAGATACCACTCCACGGTCTGACACAAACCGGTGGCGAAAGATTCGGTTGGGCGCCAACCCAATTCGCGCTCCATTTTTGTGCAGTCCATCGCGTAGCGACGGTCGTGGCCGGGCCGATCCTTGACAAACGTGATGAGTTTTCGCCGCGCTTTCCGATCCGACAGCGGCGCGCTCAATTCATCCACCAGATCACAGATGTTTTGGACAACGGTAATGTTTTCCAGCTCGTTCCGACCGCCGATATTGTAGGTTTCCCCCACATGGCCAGCCTGCATGATACGCCAGATGGCCATACAGTGATCGTGCACATAGAGCCAATCGCGCACGTTTTTTCCGTCACCATAGACGGGCAGCGTCTTGCCCTCTAACGCGTTCAAAATGATCAGCGGAATGAGCTTTTCGGGAAATTGATACGGACCATAGTTGTTGGAGCAGTTGGAGATCGTCACCGGCAGACCATAGGTGACGTGATAAGCGCGCGCAAGATGATCCGACGACGCCTTGCTGGCAGAATAGGGACTGTTCGGACGATAAGGCGTCTCCTCGGTAAAGAAACCTTCCGCCCCCAAGCTGCCGAAGACCTCATCGGTGCTGACGTGATGAAAGCGCCGGATTTGCGGCAACCGTTCCCGTGCGAGTTGCAAGAGGGTATAGGTGCCAAGAATATTGGCCTGAATAAAATCATCGGGTCGCACGATGGAGCGATCCACATGGGATTCCGCGGCAAAATGACAAATCGTATCCACCACATACTCATCAAACACTCGTGCCATCGCCACGCGGTCGGCAACATCTGCCTTGACGAAGACATAGCGCCCGCCATGCCGCTCTGCCACATCAGCCAAACTCAACGGATTCGCGGCATAGGTCAACTTATCCACATTGATGATACGACCCGCGAACGGTGTTTCATCCAGCAAATAACGGATGAAATTGGCGCCGATAAAACCGCAACCGCCGGTAACCAGCAGATTGGTCGCGTCCGTCATAGACCACCTTTTTTCGTTTGCTTTTCCAACCATTGGAGATTGGCGCTAATCATCGCATTCCAGCCCATGGTCGCGGCCTTGCGAAACTCGGCTAACGCTTCGGCATAACGACCAGCCTGCCGGAGTTGCAACCCCAGTTGGGACCGAAACTCCAAGCTCATCGGATTGGCCACGGCGGCTTGGCGCAGCAGTTGCAGCCCCTGCTCCACTTGCCCGGTCGCGATCAAACTCAAGCCCCAATTAAAACGTGTCTCCTGGTTGTAGCGATTGCCCTGCGCCGCAATTTCAAACCAATGCGCGGCGATGACGGCATCCGCTTGCCGTTGCCGCTCATCCTGCGCCCAACGTCCGCGCATTTGTGCAATCTGCCCCAACGTCTCCGCCGCATACCAATTACCCGAATCCACGCGCCAAGCACGCTCAGCCAACTGCATCGCGCGGTCATAGTCAATGTGACGCAAATAGGCTGCCGCTCGAATTTCACTGTAGTAAGAAACCAGCGTCCACGTAGTCACGCCCAGCAGTATGGCTATTACGGCGGCGCTCACACCGGTCATGCGCCGGGACGTGCCCCTTGATACGAACAATGGCCCCACCACCACGCCGCTGAGCAGCGCCAATACCGCCACATTGGCATAGATGCGCAAGTTGAAATCAAAAATCGCGTGCGCCAGCATCGCACTCCACGCACCGAGCAATCCGGCCATCAGCCCTGCTTCGCCTGGATTTTTCGTCATTTGTAACGTGCGCAGCAATTTCAGCAGCAACCACATCAGCGGCAGAGCCAACAACAACGTTCCCAACACGCCGCTTTCCGCCACGCTGTGCAGATAATCGTTGTGCGCATAAAGCGCCTGATGTGTGGGGTCTTTCATGTAGTGTCGATAGGCCTCGACCGCCCACGCATAACTACCGGGTCCATGCCCTAGCCACGGACGGTTTTTAATCATCAGTAATGTGTCGCGCCACTGGTTCACCCGGAAACCATTGCCCGTCCGTCCTTCGGTCAATGCAGCGGTAAACCGTGCATGAAAGGTCGGCGAATATTTCCAATAGACCGCCACGCCACCAGCCAATAGCAGCGGGAGCGACACCAGCATCACAGCAAACCAAACGCGACTGCGTCGCCAGACCAGCGCCAGCACCGTCACCCCCAATCCGGCCGCCAGACCGATCCAACCGGCCCGCGATTGCGAAACATGAACCGCCGGCGCAAACAGCAACACGGCACAACCGCCGAGCAAGCGCAACCCTACGCCCACGTGCGGCATGAAGACCAACGCCAAAGCCACCGGAGCCAGCATCGCCAGCAAACTCGCCCAATGATTGGGACAAAAATAAGTGCCGCTAACACGGTCAAGGTAATCGGCACCTTCGGCAGCCCGACTAAACCACAACACACTATCGGCCTTGTCCTGAAAATACTGAACCAAACCATAGAGGGCATTCAGCAGGCCCGCCAACAAAACCAAACCCAGGACCCAACGCCACCGCTGGCCCGGCCCCGCCAGATTGCTCCACGCCCAATAAGCGGCCCACAAACTCGCCGCACGCAGTAACTCCACCCGCGCTTCATAGGGCGTGCCATACGCGAAGATCGCCACCGTGCTGTACCCCAGAAAACCAAGCCACGCCAGCGCGCCGGGCGGCACGAGGAACGCATCAGGCCAAACCAGCGCACGCAAACAGACAAGCAACCCGGCCAGAAACACCAGCGCCATCAGCGGCCCCGATGCCCATAAGCGCGAACTGCCCAGCAACACCGGCCCCACCAACGGCGAGGCCATCAGACAGGCCATGGCCACCCATTCCAACGCGCGGCGCGCCGGCGAAAGCGCCGTAGTTTCAGGAGTTTTCCAAGGTTCGGAAAAAGTCATGCCTGGGTTTTCCAAGGTCTGGAAACTTACGCTTTTTTCCGCGCGGTTTCGTACCACGCGATGGTTTCGCGCAGGCCATCTTCAAACGCGGTGCGCGCGCGGAACCCGAAAAGTTTTTCGGCACGACCCGTGTCGAGTTTGCGGCGCGGCTGGCCGTTGGGCTTGGTCGGATCCCAAACGAGACGGCCTTTGAAGTTGGTCAACCGCGCGATCAAGACAACCAAATCCTTGATACTGATTTCAAAACAGCTACCCAGATTGACCGGTTCGCTGTCGTTATATTTTTCGGCGGCGAGACAAATACCCTCGGCGGCATCGCGGACGTAGAGGAACTCACGCGTTGCGGAGCCGTCGCCCCAGACTTCGATGTGATCGGCGCCGGCGTCGCGCGCTTCAACGCATTTTTTGATCAACGCCGGGATGACGTGCGAGAGCGACGGATCAAAGTTATCGCGCGGACCATAAAGATTGACCGGCAGCAAAAAGACCGAATTGAAGCCATACTGTTGACGGTAGGCCTGCGACTGCACGAGCAGCATTTTTTTGGCGAGGCCATAGGGCGCGTTGGTTTCTTCAGGGTAGCCGTTCCAAAGTTCTTCCTCCTTGAATGGCACCGGGGTGAACTTGGGATAGGCGCAGATCGTGCCGAGCAGCACCATCTTCTGTACACCAGCTTTCCAGCTTTCGTGCACCAGCGGTACGCCCATCATCAGGTTGTCGTAGAAAAAAACCGCCGGATTTTCCCGGTTCGCACCAATACCGCCGACGCGCGCGGCCAGATGGATGATGAGCGTGGGCTGCACCTCGCGCAGCATCCGGCGGATATCCTCCACGTTGCACAAATTGCAATCCGGTAAATCGGCAATATGAATATGCCCGGCGCCGCGCACGCGTAGTGCTTCCAGTACGTGGGAACCCAAAAACCCTTTGCCGCCGGTGACGACGACGCGTTGTTGGGGCCAAAAGCTCATACGCTTCTCCTTGTGATTATTCGGCGAACTGTTGGGGGTCCAACCCTTCGTTCTGGAGATCGGCCTCGACCATGATGCGTACGAGTTCAGGGAATTTGACGGTGGGCGTCCAACCAAGTTTCTTGCGCGCTTTGGCCGGATTACCCAGCAATTGTTCAACTTCAGCCGGCCGATAATAACGCGGATCCATTTTGACCAACACACGACCGGTCTTGGCACATTTGCCCACTTCCTTCGCGGCCCTGCCCTCCCACACCACCGGACGACCAACTCGCGTAAAAGCGCACTCGATGAACTCACGAACGGTATGCATCTCGCCGGTAGCGAGGACAAAGTCATCCGGCGCTGACTGCTGGAGCATACGCCACATACCTTCCACAAAGTCGGGCGCATACCCCCAATCACGGCGTGCGTCTATATTGCCCATATAGAGACAAGCCTCTTTGCCGGCAAGAATGCGCGCGACCGCACGCGTAATCTTGCGCGTCACAAACGTTTCACCACGACGCGGACTTTCATGATTGAAGAGAATACCGTTACTGGCATGAAGGCCATAGGCTTCGCGGTAATTGACGGTGATCCAGTAAGCATAGAGCTTGGCCACGGCGTAGGGCGAACGCGGATAGAACGGTGTTTTCTCGGTTTGCGGCACCTCCTGCACTTTGCCGTATAACTCTGAAGTCGAGGCTTGGTAGAAGCGGGAACGCAACCCGGTTTCGCGAATTGCATCGAGAATGCGCAACGTGCCGACCGCGTCGGCGTCTGCCGTGTATTCGGGCACCTCGAACGACACCTTGACGTGGGACTGGGCCGCCAAATTATAAATTTCGTCCGGCTCAATTTTTTCCAACAGGCGGTTGAGATTGCTGGAGTCGGTCAGATCTCCGTAGTGCAAATGCAACCGTAGTTTTTTGGCATGCGGATCCTTATAAAGATGGTCAATCCGATGCGTGTTGAACGAACTGGCGCGGCGGATAATACCATGCACGTCGTATCCCTTGGCCAGCAACAACTCCGCTAAATAGGAGCCATCCTGCCCGGTAATGCCCGTAATCAGCGCCTTCTTGCCCATGGTTTGTTTTTTCATATGACGCTTCCCCTTCCTTCATCGGTGCACGGCATCAAGCTGCCGCCTTTGGTCGCGTGCATGTTTTTGCCGCACGACTCTTGCGCCCGAGGCTGACCTGGCCTCATCATGTTGTCCGGGCGGCGCACACGCACCGCCATTTTTCAACCCGTCTGCAACGGGTGCTTCCACTCGGTCGTCAATTCCGTGACGGCGACTTCCGCTTCCACGCGACGACCCAAAAAATCCAGCAGCACTTTCACGCGCTCACGCGCGGGCAACAGCTGTTGCACCACCACCAGCAACCCGGCCAGCGGCCCGGCGGTGACCTGCACTTCGTCACCCACGCCCACTTCACGAACGACCACGCGCAGCTCCTGCTCACCCACTTCGCGCCGCAATTCATTCACCACGGCATCCGGCACTACCGCCGGCTTCGAACCAAACTGCACGACGCCCATGGCGCCATGCGCATATTGTACGGCCTTGACCTGTCGTTCCCAGTCAAACCGCGCAAACAAATAGCCCGGAAAGAGCGCCTCGACAAACCAAACCGGCCCACGGCGGGTTGGTCGGCGAAACCGCAAACGCGGCGCGAACACCTCCACGCCCGGCACTTGACGCAGACTACCCGCCGCCACATGCTCCTGCTTCACCTTAGACCGAACGCAATACCATGCTGCAATGCTCATAGCTTATCGCCCATCGCTCATACCCGCAGCAATTTCAACATCATCGGCAACATTTTCTGCCCACGCGTCCGCCAACGTTTCAACCGGATCAGGCGTTGGCGCAAAAGCCCCTGATCATCCCCCGGCAACGCCGCCACCAACCGATCAATCTCGTTAAGTTGCCCTGCGCCCCAGACCAAGTGCGGTTGCAGCTTTTCGCGCAAAAAACCGCCCAGCAAATGGCGCAACTCCAATTCGGCCACGTAGTGATCCCGGCGATCGCCCGGCACATATTCCATCCGCACCGCGCCAAACGAACGTAACAGCCGCAGGCCCTGACTGGCTGATCCTTTGCTAATCCCCAGTCGTTGCGTGAGCTCATCCATGGTCAAAGGCCGCACCGCTGCAAATAACAATCCATAAATCTCGCCGATGGAACGCTGCAGGCCAATCACCTGTGCCAGCCGGACAAACAACTCAATCAACGCCGTTTCCGTCTGCTGAATGGCCTGCGCCTGGGCTGCTATTGCTTTTGTCGTATTCATGCCGAAAATCCCCTGCCACGAACGTGAGCCTACACCTTTTTTCATTTTGTTCAATATAAAATGAACAATGCTTTTCGCGCGGTTTCCAAAGCTGGGAGAACGCGCCCGCAACGGCGTCAGCCGCGCGCCGGCGCAATCATTGGGATACCGGCGGTGAAGAGCAATCCTCTTAAAATCATCACCGGCTTGCGACCTAGTAGATCGGAGAGCATACCGGCGAAGAGGGTCGAAATCACGCTGCCCAGCAGCACTGCGGCGACGATCATCGAGAGCCCACCCGCCGTCAAACCAGACGGAGCTTCCCAATAAGGCACTGCCCCAACGACATCCACCCCGTAAAGCAGGCCGCCCAAGCCCGCAACGAACAACAGAACGGGGTTATACCAATTGCGCTTGGTTGTGGGTGTCGCGTTGTTCATCGCGCCTTTTGATTAATCGCCGGCAGACTCGCGGCGGCAATCGCTTGGCCGTGACGCTTGTCCTGTTCGTTGGGCATCCGCAGCCGAATTTGCTCGGCCAGTTCAGGAAATTCCGCGCGCAGCACCGCACCGGCGCGTTCCAGAATCACCTCGCCGCCGCGCCCGGAAACGACACGTCCCAGAATCAGCAAATTCCGAATGCGATAGAACTCTGCATAGTGCGCGATTTCATAGCCAAAGCACACGCCGATGGTCTCGTAGATGCGTCGTGCGCGTTTGTCGCCGGCGGCCATCAATTTTTGCACCTCGATCAATTGCTCCGCGTGTTTCATCCCCGCCGGAAATTCGAGGCCGGCTTTCGGCGCAAGCCGCGCCACGCCCTGCTGACAAAAATACTGTACACCACAACCGAGATCGCCGGACCACTCGTCCGCCGGGGCGTTCACGCGATAGTCCGCCGGCGTAAAGGCCAGTTCGTTGAGCCAGGTTGTGATCCGCCCGCGTTCGTCGCAATACCCCACCGCCACACTGGTGCCCATGGAAATGCCGAGCACCGCATTGTCGTTCATCGCCATCGAGCCGGCCAGCGCCGTCACTTCGCCATCGTTGACGACCTCGAACGGCACATTATTCCACTCTTGCCGCAAGTTGTGGAAGAGCGGACGGATATGGTGGTCAAAATCCGCCGGCGCGAGGCCGCGGAACAACGACGCGACGCGCGGCTCGTTGTTGATATACACACCCGCCGCACTACCGCCAATCGCGTCCACACGCGGCAGCTTGGCCGCCGCGCGCCGCAGTGAATCGCGGATGCCCGCGATATGATACTGCGGATCTTTTTGAAAACAGGGATCCCACGGCACTTCTTCAGCATGTACCACTTTACCTTCGATGACCGCCGCGCACTTACGGTCACTCCCACCCAAATCGAAGCCGATGCGGCAACCATCGAGGTGCCGACCCAACGCCACGGTCGGTTCCTTCGCCGCCGGTACATCTTCGATGCGACACGCTTCAACGCGTAGCGTGTCTAGAAAAACTTTGCGCCCAATCAAATCAACGTCAAACGCCCGCGCGCCGCCGGGCGCATAAATCGCACGCAGCGCGTCGGCGATGGCAGCACAACCGCCGACCAAAATCCGTGAACCGCCTTTCATCCAAAGCAGAACCTTCAGGATACGTTCAACATACCGAAGATTGAGCACCACGTTGCCGCCGGTGTGCGGCAAAATTCGTAATTCATGCCGATAACACAGGCCGTCGGGCCGTTGCAGCGCGAGCACAAGCGGCAAACTACGCGGCTCGGCCGTGACGCACGCGGCATACGCCCGATTCCACAACACGGCGGGCAAAAAAGAGCGGTCCAAGATCGGCTGAATTTTTTTAGGCACATTCAAATTCGATTTCATTCGCCATGTTTCGCTTCAAATTTTGTCAATTTTCCAAGGTCTGGAAAACTGGTCGCCACATTTTTCCACGCCTTGGAAACCTATGGTTTGGTGGCGCCAATCCGGCTTTGCGAAGCCTCAACCTTGATGTAATGCAACACCACCGGCGCCAAAATCATGCCGGGGATGCCCATCAATTTTTCGCCGACGATCAGGCCCAGCAACGTCAGCCACATCGGATTGCGAATGCGCTGGCCAACGATCTTGCTGTTGAGGAAATATTCCAATTTATGAATCACCACCAAAAAGATCAGCGCCCACAACGCCATATGGGGCGCCACCGTGAAGCCGACGCCCACGATCAATGTGTTGCTGATCAGGTTGCCGATAATGGGCAACAGGCCGCAGAGAAAGGTGAGCACGATGACGACACCCGCATGCGGGAAGTGATTCCAGAGCAGAAATCCAGTCGTTAGCGCGGTGTTGATGAGCGAGATGATGATCTGCGCGCCCATCACCACGGCAAAGCTTTCGTAGAAGGTGTGGAAGCGCCGCCCAATTTCGAGCCACGTCGCGGTATAGAGATTGCTGCTGCCGGGCGAACTCTCGCCATCGAGCTGGAAACGGGCATTCAAGAACAGGCTGATGGCCACCACCAAGCCGATGAGAAAGGCGACGATGACGAAAAGCGCAGCCTTGAGATATTTACCTAGATTAGTGACCTGATCCGCGACCGCCTCGCGCGCCATGGCCTTAAGACTCTCGTAATCAGAAAAAGGCAATTCGATCTGGTTCTTCTCCGCATATTCGATCACCACCGGCACCGTGGTGGCGACGATCTTGGGCAGCACCACAACGGCCTGTTTCAAAAAAATATAGGTTCCTGCGCCCAGCGCAACCACCAGGATTAAGAGCAAGGCCACCGCCAATCCCTTGTTTTCGCCCAGGCGTAATTTGTTGAGCGCAAAGTAGGCAAATAACATCGTGATGAACGGTGTGGCCAGATGCAACACGCACACCAGCACCAACACCAGGACGATGAAGGCATACGAAATTTTTTTCGGCGTCGTCATGGCTGCATTAGAAGAGGAAAGTCCCGACTTGTCCACCGAAAAGACGCGGCCCGTTATTTTTCCGGCAGCGGCTTGGCATAAAACGGATACGGGGCGCGCGCCGTACCGGGCGCGACGTATTTCCAGCGCTTATAGCTCCACAGCCACTGGCCGGGATGCGCCCGCACCACCTGCTCCAACTCGGCGGCGATGCGGCGCGTAAGCTGCTCGATCGCCGCCGAATCATCACCCGCCGGTGGCGTGAAGCTGCCACTGGAAATGCACCGATAGCGCCCATCCGGCTGCGCCAGGCAGAAGCCGAAGAAAAATAGCGCGCCGGTTTTGAGTCCCAACATCGCGCCCGCCGCGGAAACAGGCACGGACAAACCGAAAAACGGCACCCACACGCCACCTTCGCTCGGCAACGTATTTTGGTCGAGCAGAATCGCGATTTTGCTGCCGCCGCGTAGCGCCCGCAGGAGCTGCCGGACGGCGCCTTGCTGCGGGACAATGTTCTGGCCACTGGTGCCGCGTACGCGCCGGAAGAGTTCATCCACTTCCGGATTCGCCAGCGGCGCGACCACGCTCGCCAAGGGATAGCCGCGCATGGCCACGGTCTGGCCGAGCAACTCCCAGTTCCCCAGATGCGCGGTGATGCCCACCGTGGCGCGATGCTGCCAGAGCGGCTCCATCGAAACATCCTGCTCCACCCAGCGCGCCACACGCTGCTCAATGTCTTTGGAGAACCAGAAAATATCGAGCATCATCAGCGCAAAGGTAAAGAATGACTCGCGCAAGATCGCGCGCTTCTCCGCCGCGGTCTTGGAAGCGCCAAACGCCAAGTCAAGATTCGCCAGTCCGACGCTTCGGTCGCGCCGCGCCACCAGCCACGCGCCGGCAGCCAACGCGCGGGCCAGCGCGAGTACGCCGCGCCGCGGCAACGCCGGGATGATCAACAAGCCCAGCTTCGCCAAAGCTAACTCAAGCTCGGCCCGCCATGATGGTGAATCGCTCATAATTGTGGAGCGAAAATACGGCAAGGCGCTACACAAAGGCAAGGTCGGGATGCAAATCCGCGCGGTTTTCCAGACTTGGAAGCCGCGTAGCGGATTCCAAGCAAGGGGAAGGTGGTGGTTACTACAGTCTCCAAAATGTTTTGAACCAAATCCAAAACTGGACGTGGAGCACAGTTAGGGTCGTGACCAGAAATGCCGTCATTGTGAGGATCGTGGCAAGAGCGTGGGTTCGCGACGCAATGCGATTGAGCGCGAAAAGCGCCGTGATCAGGAGTAGAAAAAATGGGGAAAACAAAAAAAGCCACCAGCGGTTGTCACACCAGCTCAGCGTACGGAGCCAAGCCATAATTTCGAGAGTGGTGTCGGGATTACCTTCAACGCGATATGCATATTGCACGTGGGATTCCAGCAAATAGGTGCGTGCATTCCAAGCAAACCAACTCCATATGGCGGTGATAAGCAGTCCGAGCACTACGAGCCTGCCTTTTCTGTTTTCGTTTCCGCCTCCAAAGAATGGTGTGGCGTATGCCAGCGGGGTTGAACGATGTCAAGCGAACGCGTGCCGCTGTTCACCCAGTGCCACGGTGTTGTTTTGCGCGTGCGACTCCAACGTTGTGGGAAAACAGGACCCGACTTTGCGCTGCTGTTTCCCAGCCATTGGAACGATACGAAACGTCGCTTGACGCTATCATAGGCCGGACGCATACTACGCCCATGACGATCAAAACTTCCACCCGTTCGCCTATTGTCGCGCTGCGATCATTCACAGATCGCCGCGTTGTGGCGCATGGCAACAAGATCGAAACGGTCGTCGCCAAGGCCCGTAAAGCGGGCGTGGAAACGCCCATCGTCGTGTTTGTGCCGAAGTCCGACCAAAACACGATTTATTGACCATGCCGCGCCACCGATTTGCTTTTGTTGACTTCCTGCCCGGCACGGTGCGCGAACCATCCGGTCGCATCATGCTGCCAATCCGTATTATCAATCCACACACCGGCACCGCGTGGCCCACCTATGGCCTGCTTGACACCGGTGCAACAACCTGTCTGTTCCCCGGCGCACTGGCGACCTATCTGGGCCACAAGCTTAAAGGTGATGGCGTAGCGTCGAGCGTGACCAGTGGTATTGAGCAGAAAAAACTGCCCACTTTCCTGCACAGTTTCCGTCTCGAACTGATGGCCCCGGACGGCTCTAAACCCGTCTGGCAATCCGACGTAGTGCAGGTCAATTGCGTTGAACACAACCCGCCTGTCCTGTTGGGCTACCGCGAATTCCTGCGGCATTTTACCTGCTGCGCCATTTACTATCGCCGACAGGAAATCGAACTTGCGTGGTGATTCTGTCACGCCTCCAAAGCTTGGGAGGCGTATGCCAGTGGGGTTGACCGATGTCAATCGGGTGTGCGCCGTCACAACAATCGTCGCGCTTATATGTTTTGTGCCTTTTTGTGGCTATTTCTGTAACGAATGGAAAGAGGCAACGGAGGTGGTGAGCCAGCCGGGGCTCGAACCCGGGACCACAAGCTTAAAAGGCTCGTGCTCTACCAACTGAGCTACTGGCCCGTATGCGCGGCCACTATTGGCCGTCGGGGCGCGCAAAGTAAAGTAGTTTGTGCGGGAAGTCAACGCGAGAAAACCCGGTGATTATGAAGGACTGCACAAGTCGGTGAAGCGCCTTTTGGTGGGGCGAAGCCTCTGGCTGAGCCGAAGACGACTCGGCGGGACGCCTCGCCCTACCGGACACCGAAACCATTACGCATGTTGGCGGATATCATGTCGTGCGACCTTTCAGCTGGGCACACACCTCCGCCAATTCGGCGGGCAGTGGCGCGACAATCTGGAAACGCACGCCGGTGACCGGATGCGCGAGTTCCAGCCGTGCGGCGTGGAGAAAATGCCGCTGCAAACCGAGCGTCGCCGCACCTGCCGGCCCATAGAGTTGATCGCCCACAATCGCATGGCCGATGGACGCGAGCTGGCAGCGGATTTGATGCGTTACGCCGGTCTTGATCACCACGCGCAGCAACGTGTAATCGCCCAGCCGTTCCGCCACCTCGAACACAGTCACCGCGCGCATGGGTCGCCGAACCTTGGCGCGGTTGTGGGCGGTGACGACGATGATATGTCCGGGCCGGGCCGGATTATGCGCCAGCTCGTGATCGAGCCGCTCACCCTGCCCCACCCGCCCATGTACCAACGCGAGATATTCTTTGTGCACCTGCCGCGTCTGGAACAGATGACGGAGCGCCGCATAGACTTCCTCGGTTCGCGCGGCAAGCACAAGGCCGGAGGTGTCGGCATCCAGCCGATGTACCAGCGCAGGGAACAGCGGATCGCCGCCGATTCCGGCCAGTTCGGGATGGCGCGCCAGCAGCGCATTGGCCAGCGTTTCCGATTCGCCTGCGCGGAGCGGATGCACCGGCATCCCGGCGGGCTTGTCGCACGCCAGCAGATGCTCATCTTCATAGACGATAACGAGCGGTACGCTGGCGTCCGGTACAACCGTCAAGTCGTTCTTTTCCAAACATTGGAAAACCGTCACGGAGTCGCCGGGGACCAGTTTGTGCCCTTTGGCCACGCGGCGTCCGTTGACCACCACCGTGCCAGCGGCAATGGCCTCCTCCGCCTGCGCGCGTGTGACAGATGGGCAACGGAGAGTCAGCCAACGATCGAGCCGCACACCGGTTTCAGCCTCAGCCACCACAAGTTGTAAGTCCCGAATCATTTTTACGCTTGAATTTCTGTGCGTAGTGCGCAGCCTACACGAAAACTTTTGGCGTCCAAAGGAGAAAGCCATGCAAGCCATTGTGATGACCGCCCCAAAGAAACTGGAACTGCGCGAAGTACCCGAACCTGCCGCACCCGGCGCGCACGAGGTGCTGCTGGCGGTGGAGTCAGTCGGCGTCTGTGGCTCGGACGTGCACTATTACAACGATGGCCGCGTGGGCGATCAAATCATCACCTTCCCCTACGCCATCGGTCACGAATGTTCCGCCACCGTGCTCGCGGTCGGCAACGCGGTAACACAGGTGAAAGTCGGCGATCACGTCGCCGTCGAGCCGGCGGTGTCGTGCGGCGCGTGCGACCAATGCCGGGCGGGACGCCGCCATACCTGCCGCAAGCTCCAGTTTCTCGGCACGCCCGGCCAACTCGCCGGCTGCCTGCGCGAACGCCTCGTCATGCCGGAGCGTTGCTGCCTGCCGCTCGCACCGCAGACCACGCTGGATCAGGGCGCGCTCGTCGAGCCGCTTTCCATCGCGGTTTATGCCGCACAACTCGGCGCGCCGCGCCCCGGTCAGAGCATCGCGATCCTCGGCGCAGGCCCCATTGGACTTTCCATCCTGCTCTGTTTGCGCCACGCCAAACACGAGCGCATCTACGTCACGGAACCGCTCGCCTACCGTCGGCAGAAAGCGGAGCAACTCGGCGCGATCCGGACGCACGACCCGTTCGCCGCCGACTGCGCGCAGGTCTGGCAGAAAGATGAACCGCTAGGTTTTGATCTCGTACTCGAATGCTGCGGCCAGCAGACCGCCGTGGATGAGGCCCTGCGACTGCTCAAACCCGGTGGCACGCTGGTGCTGGTCGGTATTCCGACCGTTGACCAACTGACGCTCAACATCGCCGTGGCACGGCGCAAAGAGATCACCATCCGCAACGTCCGGCGGCAAAATGAATGTGTAGAGGAAGCGGTGAAACTGATCGAGCACGATGGCCTGCCGATGCATCAACTGCAAACGCACACCTTCCCGTTCGCGCGCTCGGCGGAGGCTTTCGACCTTGTCGCCAACTACCGCGATGGCGTCATCAAAGCGATGATCCACGTCCGGTGAAGCACACTCGCGGCACCGTTTTCCAAGGCTTGGAAAACCCACCGTTTTGTTTTTCCAACCCTTGGAATTTATATCTATATGCAAATATGTGTATATAGACATACAACCTCCGAATCCGTACATGGCTCGACACACGGGGCGCATTTTGATAACTATTCCCACGGTTTTGCCCATGGATACCCATCTCCAACAACGCGAAAAACTGCGCGCCGCGCGGCGCGTCGTCGTCAAAGTCGGCAGCCGGGTGCTCGTACAGCGCAACGGTCGGCCCGACTTGCGTCGGCTCCGCGAACTGACGCGTGATTTAGCCAGCCTGCGCAAACGCGGCGTGGATGTGATCCTCGTTTCGTCCGGCGCGATTGGCTCCGGGATGCAGGCCCTTGGCATGAAGCGCCGGCCCACGGAAATCGCCGAGTTGCAAATGGCCGCGGCCGTCGGCCAGTCGCGGCTGATGGCGATCTATGAAAAACTTTTTGCCCGCGAACACTGCCGCATCGGTCAGGTATTGCTGACCCACGCCGATCTCAAAGACCGCACGCGCCACCTCAACGCACGCAACACATTGCTGGCGATGCTGACGCACAACATCATTCCGATTATCAACGAGAACGACGTGGTCGCGGTCGAGGAGATTAAATTTGGCGACAACGACCTGCTCGCCGCACTTGTCGCATTACTCGTGCCGGCTGATGTGCTCGTGCTCCTGACCACCGTGGATGGCTTCCGCGCGCCGACCAGCAATGGCCGCACACATCGCGTTGCATGCCTCAACGGGCTCACCGATGAAACGCTCTCGCTGGCCAAAGGCAAAGGGAGCGAACTCTCCACCGGTGGCATGGCCAGCAAGCTGCGCTCGGCCGATATGGTGGCGCAAGTCGGCGCCCCGGTGGTCATCGCCAACGGCCGCGCGCTTGGTATCATTTCGCAGATATTGGCCGGTGCCGATGTCGGCACGCTGCTCACCGCGCCCAAGCAGGCCGGCCGTGGCGCGTTCAAGCGCTGGCTCGCCTATTTCCAGAAGCCCGCCGGTGCACTGACCATTGACGACGGGGCGTGCAAGGCGCTGACACAAAAAGGCGGCAGCCTGCTGCCGGTTGGCATTCGAGCAGTAGAAGGTGAGTTTGATGTTGAGGCCGTGGTGGATATCCGCACACTCGACGGGCGTTTGATCGCGCGTGGGCTGGTGGAATATGCCAGCGCCGATTTACGAAAGATCGCCGGTCATCATACCGCCGAGCTTGTGACATTGCTCGGTGGCGAAGGTCCAGAAGTGGCCGTGCACCGCGATAATCTGGTATTGCTGAAAAACTGATTTAGATTACGGAACAATTATGAGTCTGCACGAAGATATGCTCCAGATGGGCGACCGCGCGGTGGCCGCGGCGCGCGCGCTTGCGCTGCTTTCCAGTCGCAAGAAAAGCACTATCCTCGAAGGGATGGCTGCCGAGCTCGACACCCAGCGCGCCACGCTCAAGCACGCCAACGTCACAGATATGGAAGCTGGCCGCAAGGCCGGGCTTTCCGCCGCGATGCTCGACCGACTGCAACTGACTGATGCTCGTATAGACGCGATGATCAAAGGTATCCGCGACGTTGCCGCGCTCAAAGACCCCGTCGGCCAGCGCATCAGCCGCTGGATGCGCCCGAACGGCCTCGAAATCCACAAAATCCGTGTGCCGATTGGCGTGATCGCAATCATCTATGAATCGCGCCCGAACGTCACCGCCGATGCCGCCGTGCTCTGCCTCAAAGCCTCGAACTCCGTGATTCTGCGCGGTGGCTCCGAGGCGTTGCGTTCCAATCAGGCGATTGCCGCAGCGCTCCAAGCCGGTGGTGCTAAAAAAGGTCTGCCCGACTTTTCCATCCAACTCGTCGGTACCACCGACCGCGAGGCAGTACGCGAACTTGTGCAGCTCGAAGGCCGCGTAGACCTCGCGATTCCGCGCGGCGGCGAAGGCTTGATCCGCGCTGTCGTCGAGCAGGCGCATGTACCCGTCATCAAGCACTACAAAGGCGTCTGCCACGTCTATGTGGATGAAAGCGCGGACTTCAAGATGGCCCTGGAAATTTGCGAAAACGCCAAGTGCCAACGGCCCGGCGTCTGCAACGCCATCGAAAAAGTGCTCGTGCATGAAAAAATCGCCGCGCAGTTTCTGCCGGAGCTTGCCGCGCGCCTGACCGCGCGCAAGGTCGAGCTGCGCGGCAGTGACGCCGCACGCGCTATCGTGCCCACCATGAAGCCCGCGACCGATGCGGATTGGTACGAGGAATATCTCGATCTGATTTTGACCATCGGCCTCGTCAAAGATGTGCACGCCGCCACCGCGCACATCAATCACTACGGCTCGCACCACTCCGACGCAATCATCGCCGCCAACGAAGCCGCCCAGAAAGCTTTCACGCAAGAGGTGGATTCGGCCACCGTATATGTCAACGCCTCGACACGCTTCACCGATGGCGGCGAGTTCGGCATGGGCGCAGAAATCGGTATCAGCACCGACAAACTGCACGCGCGCGGCCCGATGGCGCTTGAAGAATTGACGACCTATAAGTACGTCATTTGGGGCAACGGCCAAGTGCGGAAATAACTTTTTCCAAGCCTTGGAAAACCGTAGCAATGGAGGTGTGGCATGAGCGAAGTGATGCTGAATATCGGCTGGGCGGCGGTGTTCGCGTTCGTCGGCGGCATCGTGGGCATCGGCTTGGTGCTGATGGTGGCGGCGATCCTGCCGCGAATCATCGAGAAATTCACCCCGAACATTGACGAGGAAAAGGAAATCGCGCGCGGCAATACGGCCGTCGGTGAATATTTTGGCCGCGTCGTCGGCGCAAGCATTCTGGGTGCGAGCATCATCGTCGCCGCCGCCGTCTTGGGTGGCATCATCGCCGCACTGCACTGACCATGAGAAAATTTCTCGTGCTCGTGCTGCTGGCTTTGTTTGGTTCGGTGGCAGAAGTCCACGCACGTGGTGGCGGAGGTTGCCTTGGCGCCGGCACGGGCATTCTGACGCCGACCGGCGAAGTGCCCATCGAGCAACTCCGCCGCGGCGATGTGGTGGTCGGATTCCGTAGCGGGCAACAAATCCGCACGGTTGTTGCGGATATCTTCGCCGTAGAACCCACAGAATTCATCGAATTCACCACTGGCGGACGGACGCTACAGCTCACGCCGGAGCATCCGGTAGCGATTGGGCGGGGAGAATTTCTCATCGCCGAAAAATTGAGTGCGACGCGACGCATCCCCGCAACCACGCCCGCCTATAATCTGCTCGTCACCGAAGGCGGAACATTTTTTGCCAACGGTGTGTTGGTCCACAACAAAGGCTGTTTTCTGCCGGACACCATGATTCTCCGGGCCGATGGTACGAGCGTGCATCTTAGCGCCGTACAGTTGGGCGAGCAGATCATGGCGTTCGACTCCGCCAACCGGCTGGTCACCGTCACCGTCGCCGAAATCATCACGCACGATGTTCAGGAATATGTCACCCTCACGACCGAGCAAGCCAGCGTACAGGCGACGGTTGAGCATCCGTTTTACATCGGTGCGGGCCGTTTCAAAACGGTCGAGGCGTTGAGCGTCGGCGATGAAGTTTTTCTCTGCGACGGCACAAGATTGCACGCGCAACGCATCCGCAGCCTCACGCGTGTTCACGAACCGGTGCGCGTTTTCAATCTCCGCACCGATGCGCCGCACACCTTTTTCGCGAATACCTTCGCGGTGCACAACAAGGGCGGTGGTGGCGGCGGACACGGCGGCGGAGGCCACAGCAGTTATCACGGCGGCAGTCATGGCAGCCATTCCGGCGGCGGCAGTGGCGATGACAATCCCTGGCCTATTTTAATTTTCGTTGGCGTTTTCGTGGTCATCACCGTTTCGGTGCTGAAGGATCAAAAACGACAGCGTGATGAGAATTTGGATTTCGTCTATGCGCCCAATCGTGTGGCCGCAAAGGCTGGTAAGACGCGCAAACTGCTGGCGTTTTTGGCGCGGCAGGACGAGGCGATGCAACCGGAAAAACTGGAGACATTGGCGCGCGACACCTTTATCAAACTACAGGAATGCTGGCAGGCACGGGACTACGGCCCGATGCAGTCGCTGATGATGCGCGATCTCTATGCCGGCCACTGCGGCCAACTGGCCGGCCTGCAGCGCAATCACGAAATCAATGTGATTGCCGACCTGAAAGTCGAACGCGCGGAAATCGTCAACGTGCGCTATCCGCACAAGCCTGACCAGCGCGAATTCACGATACTCATCACGGCCTGCGCCAAGGATTACTACGTGGATGATCGTACGCAAAAATTCTTGCGCGGTGACGAAGCACCGGCGGAGTTTCAAGAGTTTTGGACATTCCAGCGACAGGGTGACAATTGGTTGTTACGCGAGATCGAGCAGTCGCGCGAGTCCGACGCGCTCAAACAGGAGAACTTTGTCGAACAGTTCACCGATGTGCAACTGCGACAGGTTTATGGCGGGACGGCGGATGCCACCGGCCCCGCCGGACCGTGGCTCGATAAATCCGTGGAAACCAAGGCGACCAAGATCAAGCGAATGCTGAACTTCCTCGCCCGGACTGATAAGCTTTTTGATCAACAGGCGATGGCCGAGCGCGTACGACAGGTTTTCCTCGCCGTCAAACTTGCCGAGGAATCTGGCGATGCTGCGGGTGCGCGCGATGGTCTTTCCCCGGACGCCGCCGAACATCTGACCCAGCAACTGGCCGCGCAAAAGCAGCGCGGCTTGAAAGTTGAATACCATAATCTTTGCGTCCGCAAAGTGGAGTTGATCCTCGTGCGCAACTTCGGAGACAATACCAAGGACGAATTCACCGCACGCATCAGCGCCCATGCGCAACAGATCGTCCGCCGCGCCGATGGCAACGTGTTGACACAGAACGAAGACGTCACACCGTTCGTTGAATTTTGGACGTTTGGCCGCTTGAATGGTCAGTGGAAGCTCAAGGAAGTTTTGCCGCCGGCCGCGGGCGAGCGCGCCTTGACGGCGGAGAACGTAGACGAGGATAGTAGCCCGGCCCAATTGCGCTGGTATTACACCAAAAATCGCGCTTCGTGAGTTGGCGGAGACGCTTTTTTAAAGCCTTGGAAAATAATCAGGCCGATTCCCCAAGGTTTGGGAAACTGGCAACCCGGGCGGGAGTTGAACCCGCGACCTCCGGATTAGGAATCCAGCGCTCTGTCCAACTGAGCTACCGGGTCAAACACAATAGAATCAATGATTTTATGCGATTCGCGCATTTTTCTCTTGCCAGCTTGGGACGTATTTGGGACATTTTTCCGTGACGGCAGATAGGGGCAGCCGCCGCCAGAAATGGAGCGAACATGAGCAAATCCTATCGCAGAAAATGGCTTCATCAGGGCGCAATCATACGCCAGCGCAGGGACGCCTTTCAAGTCGAGATCAACGAAGGCGGCAAGCGTTACCGTAAGTCCCTCGCCTCACTAGCCGAGGCCAAGACCCATATCGAACAAAAGTTGATTGAGATTGGCAACCGTGGCGCGGCAGCCTTTGCGCTGAACGACAGGCAGCGGCACGAGGCAATCGAAGCGTTCAAGCAGCTTGGCAACATTCCGCTATCCAAGGCGGTTGCTTTCTATCTACGCCACCACAAACCGACCGGCGGGACACGCACGGTCAACGAAATGCTCACCGACTATCTGGACACCAAGACCAAGGCGGGACGGCGACAGGACACGCTTACGGACATCAAATGCCGCATTGGTATGCTGGCCAAAACCTTTGGCGAACGCCCCATGCACACGCTGACCACCACCGAATTGACCGAATGGCTGGACGCCAACAACTATCAAGGCGTCAGTCGCGCCAACTATGCCCGCGCCTTTGTAGGTTTCTTCGGGTTCGCCATTAAAAAGGGGCTGATGGATTTCAACCCGGCCACCAACATTGAGAAGGTAGAGCTTGATGAAACATTGCCGGAAATCTTCACCGTGACCGAAGCGGAGCGCTTGCTATGGGCCACGGAAACGGTCTATGCGCGCCTTGTACCTGCTACCGCCATAGGTTTCTTTGCCGGTCTGCGGACGGCAGAGATTGAGCGACTTGATTGGAGTGCTGTTGATTTCGACGCCAGACTTATCACCGTTGGCCCCAAAATCGCCAAAAAACGCCGTCAGCGTCACGTCACAATGTCGGGCAACCTTATGGCTTGGCTCCTGCCCTATCGCAAACCCAGTGGCCCAATCTGCCCACCGAACGCCGTCGTGGTGCGCTGGCGTCCGCGTATCATGAAACAAGCTGGCCTCACCCACTGGCCCCACAATGGTATGCGGCACAGTTTCGCCTCTTATCACCTTGCCCAGTTCCAAGACATTTCCAAGACCGCCTTTGAGTTGGGCCACGGCGAGAAACTGGACGTGCTTTTTAACCATTACCGCAATCTGGTGAAGCCTGCCGAGGCCGCCGCCTATTGGGAGCTATCACCACCGCAACCCGGCTCGGCTATCGTCCCCGCCAACTTCGCCGTCGCAGCCGGAGCTTGACGTATTAACGTAACGCGTTATCATATAGCCATGATTAAGAGTTTCCAGTGCCGCGATACAGAGAAGATGTGGCGGTGCGAGCTTGTCCGGCGTTGGGATGTTGGCGTCCGTAAAGCAGCCTTGCGAAAGCTGACGTGGTTGGATGCCGCTAAAGATGTGAACGATTTACGGATACCGCCCGGCAACCGATTGGAGAAATTAAAGGGCAACCGTGCCGGGCAATACAGCATCCGCGTCAACGATCAGTGGCGGGTATGCTTTGAATGGCGCGATGGTCATGCGTGGAATGTGGAGATTGTGGACTATCACTAACGGGAGACGATGAACATGAAAGACCCTGCTTTGAACCCTGTGCATCCGGGCGAAATCCTGATGGAAGATTTCTTGAAGCCGCTGCGCGTGTCACAGTACCGGCTGGCGAAGGATATTGGCGTTCCTCCCCGCCGCATCAATGAGATCGTGCTGGGCAAGCGCGGCATTTCCGCTGATACCGCCCTACGGCTGGCCCGCTACTTCCGCACGTCGCAAGAGGTCTGGATGAATCTGCAAATGCGCTATGAACTTGAAACTGCGCGCCTGACCGAAGGTAAACGCATCGAAAAGCTAATTCACCCGCTGGATATGCCGGAATTGCTAGCTGCGATTGCATGAGAATTTCTGCCGCGTGTGCGGTGGAGCAGAAAAAAAGACGGCGGTGCAATCCCGTGAAGAAACACACCGCCGGGCGTCCAAACCAAAGGAGAGAACGCCGTGAAGAAAGTAGCAAAGAACACAGGAAACGCAACACGAGTTGACGGTACGTCAAAAAATGTGCGGTTGCGCGTTAATCTGCCGCAAGCCATGAGGAAGTGGGTTAAGAAATCAGCCGCGCATCAAGGTGTTTCGCCAGACGATTTTATGAACAACATATTGAAAATTGAGAAGGCGAAAAAAAACACCCACACACTGATGGTTGCGCTGAATGAATATCAACTTGGCTTGCTTAAAGTGGCGATGGTCAAAGAGGCATACGCTGGCAGTGTCGAGCAGTACGCCGCGCAGGAATTGAACGACAATGTCAGGGCCACGCTAAACGATGAACCAAGTGTTGACCTCAATGAACTCGCCAAGATCGGAATGCGAATACAGTTTGCGTGATGCAATGAAATTTGCCCGCGCCTGATCCGCGTGGGAAGTCCTGCCGGGGGCGGCCCTATTCCGAACCCGGCGGGCGTCTGATAGGGAGACGTAGATGAGCGGCAAGGAGGAACAGAATGAGCTTAAAAGTATCATAGAGTCTGCTAGTCGTTATGGTGCCGAACAATCCGCCAAGCAACATGAAGATAGACGCAAGGCACTCGACCATGCCCAAAATGAGGGGCGTTTGCTGGGGCAAGCCGAAGGACGCTTAGAGGTGTACGCAAAGCAGCTAACAAAAGAAAAAGCCCAGCAACAACGAGACGCTATCGAGAAAGTCGGAGAAGCAAGGGGCCGTCAAATAAAAGCGGATGACCTTGACATACTCGCCAAGACTGCCGCGCGAGAGACTCTGGCCCAAAAGACTCCTAAGCGATTGAGGGAAAAGCGTTCTGCCGCTGGGAAGAAAAATGCTAAGGTTCAGGATAGGGACGACCGGAAAAAGATTATATACGCTGTGAAACGGAAACTAGGGAAAAGCGGCAAGGATATGAGTAAAAACCATGCGGCAGGTGAAGTTGCAAAACTCTGTTGGTTTCAAATGGAAAAGGACAACCTGCTTAAACTATCAGAGCCCTATTCTCTGACCGCAGACGATGTGAAGCGTATTATGGGCTGGAAAAAGTAAAATTGTGGCGAATCAGGCGGAACACTTGTTCCGCCAAAACACAGGCTGGGCTGATTTCAACCAATGGAATCAGCCCTTTTTATTCTTATCTTGGCGAAGCAAAAATCCATTTCCCGATCACTTGATACAACAGAAGCGCGGAAAACGGCGCACGCGGTTGTCGCGGGATGACCAAAAAATTTTGTCGCCAGTTGCGGAAAATAGAATTGGAGACGTGCATGAATACGGTGGATCGAAGGTTCAAGTTGGCGCGCATCGCGGCGGGCTACAGCCAAAGAACGCTCGCAGTGCGATTGGGTGTTTCGGAGCACATCGTGAGTAAATGGGAGACCGGGCGGCTAACGCCCGACGCGGCAATGCGTAACCGTGTCGCGGTAGAACTCGGCAAACAGACTTGGGAAATTTTTGCGCGGTGAGGTGCGACCATGACTAAAACAATCAGCACAACCGCAATCCTTCCCGGTTACGTTCAGGGCAGACCCGCTGCAAGTCGCTATTTGGGAGGAATTCCGACGCGCACGCTGGCGGAGCTTATGCGAAAGCGGAAAATCCCGTTTTCAAAACTTGGACATCGCACGGTGATTTTCAAAATTGCAGACCTCGACAAAGCCGTGGCGAAGTTTCGCGTAGCGGCGGCGGGCGAGGAGGTGAAGCAATGAAACGACTAACCCCCATGCGTGCTATTCGCGCAAAATGCCTAGACTGCTGCTGTCAGCAACCCAGTGAGGTTCGCCGCTGCCACATAGAATCCTGTGCTTTGTGGGCCTACAGGATGGGCAAGCGTCCGAAGGCATCCGCACCGCCCTCCAATGGTGTTCATCCGAAAAACTCGACGCTGGGCATGGGTTTTCATCAAGGAGCGGCGTTATGAACGCTACCGAGCTGCTAACACAGTTGAAGGGTGTCAAGAAGGCGCATCAGCGTGGCTGGTACTCTTATTGCCCGGCGCATGACGACAACAGGCCGTCTTTAAGTATCAACGAGGCGGCTGACGGTAAGATTTTGTTGAACTGTTTTGCTGGTTGCAAGACCGAAAACATTGTGGCCGCGATAGGACTCACGATGCACGACCTGTTTCCGACGAAGGATTCTGCACCACCACCGCCGAATGTTGCTCACATCGTGGCCGAATACAATTACACCGATCCGACCGGCAAGCTGATTTACCAAGTGTGCCGGTTTGAACCTAAAGATTTTCGGCAACGGCAACCAGACGGGCAAGGTGGCTGGATTTGGAACATGCAGGGTATTGAGCGCGTGCTGTATCGGCTGCCGGAAGTCATGGCGGCAGTCAAAGACGGTTCAACGATATTCATCTGTGAGGGCGAGAAAGCCTGTGAAGCACTTGCGGCGTTTGGTCTTGTGGCAGCGTGCAATGTTGGCGGCGCGTGTAAGTGGCGCGAAGAATACACCACTACACTGACTGACGCAGCGCTTGTTGTAATCATTGCGGACAAGGACGCGCCGGGTCGCGCCCACGCCGAGACTATAGCGAAGGCGTTATACGGGAAGGTGAAGACGTTGAAGGTTGTCGAACTTCCCGACTGGAACGGGCACACGGTAAAAGATGCCGCCGATTTCACCGGAGCAGGTGGAACGATGACCGAATTCCTACAGGTTGTCGAAGCCGCGCCGACGTGGTCACCTAACGTGATCGCCGACGATACTGCCGCGACAATAGATGCTGGTGAATGGATCGAAACCGCACCACCGCCAGTCACGCCAATTCTTAATGGGCTTTTTGAGATTGGTGACAAGTTTGAAATCATCGGCGGGAGCAAAACGCGGAAAACATTTTTTATGATACACGCCGTGCTATGCCTTGCGTCTGGGCGGGATTTTCTAGGCTGGCGTATAGATCACCCGTGGCGTGTTCTGGTTGTGCAGATGGAAGTTAAACCACAGCACTTTCATCGCCGCATTCATAAACTCGCCGCCGCCATTGGATTGACCCGCGAAGACCTAGGCGGGCGCTTGTTCATATTGAACGGACGGGGATTGAAATTGGCTGGCGTGGCGCTGTTTGAACACGTCCGCAAGCTGGCCGAGAAACACGGCGCGGAAATCATATTTTTCGACCCGCTCTACAAACTCACGGCGGGTGATGAAAACGCTGCCGCTGATGTTAAACCAACGCTGGCAGAATTTGACCGGCTGGCAGAGACGCCCGGCGCGGCTGTTGGCTACGTTCACCATGACAGCAAGGGCGATGCCGGAGACCGCGACATTAGAGATCGTGGGGCCGGTTCTGGCGTACTGGCGCGGGATTGTGATTGCCGTATTATCCTAACGGCACACGAAAGCGAACCCGACGCCTTTGTTGTCGAGACCGTCACGCGTAATTTCCCACCGCAAGACGGATTTACCATCGGCTGGGGCGAGAACGAAACGGGCTATTGTTTCAAAGCCATGCCTAGCGTCCCGGCTCTAAAGCGTACAAGCCGAAGCAAGCAAGTGGGGCCGAAACTTGCCGCACTGGTCGAGCAATGCGCTAGCTTAATCGGTACGCCCGTGACCAAGGGCGGCATGGTTGCTAAGGTTCAACTACAAACCAGCGTGGGCCGAGATAAGGCCCTCGCCATAGTGAAGGGACTGGAGACGCGGCCCGGTGTTGTATGCCGACGCGCTAAGGCTAAGGGCGCACAATGGTATATCGGCGCGGAAGATCAAATGGAACTCTTACCGGGGGAGAAACGTGACTAACGGTTTTAGACAGACGCCCTGCTATAAGAATAGCAGGGGCGTGAGTCTAAACCTAGACCCACTGAAATCAGTAAGTCTAGGGAGTTCAGTGAGTCTAGTAAGTCTAAAGCGTTCAGGATAGCCGCGAACCTATAAAAACCGTCCAAAGTGCGGCTTCCCATTATGTAGGCTCTTTCTCCAGCAAGGAGGCTCCCTTTCCTGTCGTTTCACAACGCCTGCTGCTCTTTCAGGTTGCCACAACCAGTGTAGTGAACAACAAAAAACGGATGCGAGTGTAATACTTTTGTACTACACCGGCTTTGACGGTGTGGCGGGCTTGACTTCGGGCTACTTCGTGGTAGATAGCTCACCGGTGGATGTTCCGGGGAAAGCTTCGGGCGTTATAGAGGGGGTCACTTCTTCGGAAGCGGCATCGCTCGCCCCGGACTTCTACCTTTGCTGGCTTTGCCGCCATCGTTTCGGACGTATGCCGAAGGGCATCTTCGGGTGCAGCAGTAGGCGTGGCGGTAGTCGGCTTTTTCTGCATGGTCTTACTGGTTAGACGCGGATTGTTCTTCACGCTTTGATCCAACACTTCTTCTACATAGATAACATGACCATTTTATTTCTTTATGGTAGCGAATCAAACCAAGCCCGCGCGATACCGGGCTGCTTGCTTTTAATGGAATTGATTTCGGCACCATGCGAATGGATATTTCCTCGCACGCTGAATTGTTCTGGGCCATGCGCCACCGCCCCAGACGCGGGTCGTAGTTCTGGAGGTGGATTCCCGGCGGCAGGCTGGCCCGATGCTTGTTGAGCGGGTTCGCGCCGCTCCCAGATCAATTCAGCGCCAATCTTCTTGTTGGCTCGTTCGATAACGTACGCTTTCTTTCGCACTTTCAAGTTGGCCGTTCTCCCGGTAGTTGGTGGTTAGGTAAACAACAACCAAACCACAGGAGAGACGGCCATGGCGAAGACGGTAGCGGAAAAGC
>SCQF01000069.1 GCA_004321905.1 Verrucomicrobiota bacterium
CTACGTCGACCGCATTGCCAGGGGCGCGATTCCGCCGAAAATCACCGACCCTTACAACGGCGATTTCAACATCCTCAAAAACAACCTCAACCTCGCCATCGACAACGTCAACGCGCTGGTGGCGGATGCCGCCATGCTGGCCAAGGCGGCGGTGGAGCTGAAACTGGACACGCGCGCCGACGCCACCAAGCACCAGGGCGATTACCGAAAAATCGTGCAGGGCGTCAACGACACGCTGGACGCCGTCATCGGCCCCTTGCAAGCGCTGATGGCCGACGCCGAGCGCTTATCCAAAGCGGTGATCGAAGGCGAATTGGACGTACGCGCCGATGCCGGCCAGCATCGCGGCCAGTTCAAAACCGTGATCCAGGGCATGAACCAAATCATGGAAGCGGTCAACACCCCGGTGGACGACATCAAGCGCGCCATGGCCCAAGTGGAATCGGGCGATTTGACCACCAGCATCGACCGCAACTACCAGGGCGCGTTCGGCGACCTGAAAGTGGCCATCAACAACACGGTTCAGCGCTTGCAGGGCATCATCAACGAAGTGCGCTCGGCGGGCGACGCCCTGTCCAGCGCCTCGGAAGAAGTCAGCTCCACCGCCCAGTCCATGTCGCAAGGGGCGACCGAACAGGCGGCCAGCGTCGAAGAAACCACCGCCTCGGTGGAACAAATGTCGGCCTCCATCAACCAGAACACCGAAAACGCCAAAGTCACCGACGGCATCGCCGCCAAAGCCGCCAAAGACGCCTCCGACGGCGGTGAAGCGGTGACGCGCACCGTGAGCGC
This sequence comes from Verrucomicrobiota bacterium, assembly GCA_004321905.1. Lineage (GTDB taxonomy): Bacteria > Verrucomicrobiota > Kiritimatiellia > CAIQIC01 > CAIQIC01 > DP16D-bin41. The sequence goes on from SCQF01000069.1 coordinate 793, forward strand.
CATGAAGCAGATCAGCAACAAGATCAGCATCATCGACGACATCGCCTACCAGACCAATTTGCTGGCGGTCAACGCCGCCATCGAAGCGGCGCGCGCCGGCGATCAAGGCAAAGGCTTTGCGGCGGTCGCGGCGGAAGTGCGCAAGCTGGCGGAACGCAGCCAGGTAGCGGCCAAGGAAATCGGCGAACTGGCGGTGGGCAGCGTCGACCTGGCCGAGCACGCCGGCACCTTGCTGGACCAGATCGTTCCCTCCATCAAAAAAACCGCCGACCTGGTGCAAGAGATCACCGCCGCCTCGGAAGAACAAAGCTCCGGCGCGGCGCAAATCAACAATGCCATGAGCCAGATCAGCCAAGCCACGCAACAGAACGCCTCGGCCTCGGAAGAGTTGGCGGCGACCTCGGAAGAAATGAGCCAGCACTCGCAAAACCTGCAAAAGCTGATGAGTTTCTTCAACACGGGGGTCACCAGCGGAGAGCGGCCGGCCAGTTATGCCGCCATGGCACCGCGCAAAGCGGCGGCGGGCCGCAAGGCAGGCGCCAAACACGCGGTCGCCGAAGCGGCCCCGGACTTTTCCGAGTTCGTGAAGTTCTAACGGGAGCGCCGTCATGGCCTTTAAACCCTTGCGCAACGTTGCCGGCGTACCGGCGCAAAAAGCGGCGAATCAGTACCTGACGTTCACCTTGGGCGGCGAGTTATTCGGCATCGCCATCGGCTACATCAAGGAGATCATCGAATATGGCGAAGTCTCCAGCGTACCGATGATGCCGAGCGTGATCCGCGGCGTCATCAACCTGCGCGGCGCGGTGGTGCCGGTGCTGGACCTGGAACTGCGTTTTGGGCGGGCGGCCAGCACGATCAGCAAAAGGAGCTGCATCGTCATACTTGAGCGCGAAGAAAAAGGCCGGGGCGACCACGAAGGCGAACCGGAGGAGCCGGCGCAATACCTGGGGATGATCGTCGACGCGGTGAACGAAGTGCTGGAGATACCGGTGGAGAACATTGAACACGCCCCGCGTTTCGGGACGTCGATACGCAGCGAATTGATACAGGCGATGGGTAAAGTCGACGACAAGTTCGTGATCATCCTGGACGTGGCTGAGGTATTGGCGTTGGATGAG
>SCQF01000043.1 GCA_004321905.1 Verrucomicrobiota bacterium
GGCCGTCCGTCCCGCCGTTCCGGCGCAACTCCCGACTGATCGTCGCCGCACTCCGCCCCGCCAAGCGTGCCCCGATGACCCGCAGGCGTTCGCTTGTGTTTCTAGTTCAAACACCAAGCTGCCGGAGTTCAACGGCCTTATGCCTTTAATTTTTTCACATCCATTGCACTTCAGGTTAAAATCCGCAATCTTGGAAAAGGATCAGCGCAGGTGCAACAAGCGTGGAATGGTGTGCCAGTTGCGTTGCACTTGGTAGCGCGCTAATGTGGCGCGGCAAAAATCTTCAGCCTCTTCGCGCGTGAGCTTGGGCGATGTTCGCCCGCGATGCGGGGGCATCGTCCAGCCTTTGAGCGCGAGGGTGCCCGCGCCGGAATACGCGTCCCATAGACCGGCGGCGGCTTCGAGCACGAGTTGCAAGGTGCGCTGGCTGGGCAGGGCGAGCTCGCCAAATTCATCGCGGCGCAGTTTGTTGAAATCCAAAATCCACGTCACCGCTTCCGGCTCGTGTTGCCAGCGCTGCGGACGCAATACGCCGAGATGCAGTAGCCACGCCAACGCGGGCGGATAGCCGGTGTGATACAAGGCGGCAAGGGCATCGGGAGCCTGGGAAAGCAATGTGTTGGCGATGCCGGCGGCCATATCGGTGGCCCCTACGCTCCAAAAGGCACGTGCGCCCAGCCATTCGGCGGGGATAGGCGAGGGGGCGATGGCGGTGAAAAGCGATACCACCTCGGCAATGGCATTCTGGGTGAGCGACTCGTTGGCCGTATGGGTAAGCGCGATCATTGCCGGCCGATGAGTCCTTCGACTTCGCTGAGGAACTGGCTGACGTCGCGGAAACGGCGATAGACGGAGGCGAAGCGAACATAGGCCACTTCGTCGAGTTTTTCCAACCGGTCCATCACCTTGCGCCCGATGATGGTGGAGGGCACTTCGCGGTCATATTCGGTTTCCAGTTCGGTGATGACCGCGTCCACCAAGCCCTCGATTTGTTGCGTGCTGATGTTGCGTTTGCCGCAGGCGATTTCGACGGCGTGCAGCATTTTCTTGCGGTCGAAGTCTTCGTGGCGACCGTCGCGTTTGATGACGCGCAGGGTGGCCTTGACGACTTCTTCGTAGGTGGTGAAGCGGTAGGAGCAATTGAGGCAGACGCGGCGGCGGCGGATCACATCGCCGTTCCGCACGGAGCGGCTGTCAATCACCTTGTCGTCGGCGTGCTCGCACTTTGGGCAGCGCATCGTGCTCCTTTCCACGCACAAGCCGTGGTGTTGGCCGGATTGATAGCCGCCAGTGGTTGCGGTGTCAAGCGCAACCATCGGTGGCATCAATCTTGCTCTCTAGCCGGGAGTCTGCAATAATGAACCAAGCTTATGGACAAGGAAGCATCAAGTAGCAAGCTGTATGATATTTTTGTGCGGCGGCGTGTCGCCAAGCCAGAGGTGTTAGCGGAAGCGCGTCAGGAAGCGGAGAGCACCGGTGCACGGTTCGAGAAAATCCTGCTGGAGAAAAATCTCATTGCCGGTGCGGATATGACGCTGACGTTGTCGGAATACCTGAATATCCCGCCCATCGGGTTACAGCATTTCATGCCCGATGCGCGCGTAATGGAGTTGGTGCCGCGTGAGATGCTGATGCGGCACCGCATGTTGCCGCTAGCGCACTGTGGTCAATTATTGACGGTGGCCATGGGCGACCCCTTCGACGTTATCGGGCTGGTGTCGGTGCATGATCATACCGGCTTGGATGTGGTTCCGGTGGTGGCGTCTGACCGCGAAATCGGCGACCTGCTCCAGCGTTTTACGCGCGAGCCGGCGCAGCATTTGGAAGATATTTTGCGCGATGTGGCCGAAAGCGATGTGGAAGTCGGTTCTGCCCAAGCCGAAGATGTTAGCCTTGAGGAAATGTTGGAGAGCGCGGAAGAAGCGCCCGTCATTCGCATCGTCAACTCCATCATGGTTGAAGCCCTGCGGAAACATGCGAGCGACATTCATATCGAGCCGATGGAAAAGACCGTGCGGTTGCGCTACCGCATTGACGGTATTCTCTATGAGAGTTCCAGTCCACCCAAGCATCTGCAGGCGGCGATTTCGTCGCGCATCAAGATCATGGCCAACCTGAACATCGCCGAGCGGCGGGTGCCGCAGGATGGGCGCTGCAAAATCCGGGCACTGAACAAGGAAGTGGATATTCGCGTCAGCTATTTGCCCACCGTGCATGGCGAAAAAATCGTCATGCGTATTTTGGACAAAGCATCGCTCGCGCCCAATCTCGACGCCTTGCATCTCGATCCGCGCTCGCTGACCAATTTGCGCTATGCCATCAGTCAACCGCACGGGATGCTCCTGGTCACCGGGCCGACCGGCAGCGGTAAAACCACGACACTTTATTCTGCCTTGCAGGAACTCAACCAGCCGGACGTCAACATCATCACGGTGGAAGACCCGGTGGAATATCAGTTGCAGGGCATCAACCAGGTGCAGACGCACTCGGAAATCGGGCTGACGTTTGCGGCGGGCTTGCGTTCCATTTTGCGCCAAGACCCGGATATTGTACTGATCGGCGAAATCCGTGACGGCGAAACCGCCTCCATCGCGGTACAGGCGGCCTTGACGGGTCACTTGGTGCTCAGCACCCTGCACACTAACGACGCCGCCGGCGCCATCGCGCGCATGGTCTATATGGGCATCGAGCCGTTCCTGCTGGCGTCTTCGCTGCTGATGACCCAGGCACAACGGCTCTATCGCAAGTTGTGTCCGGCCTGCAAGCAGCCGCAACAAATCCCCGAGGAATTGCTGCGCGCCAACCACGTTGATCCCGAAAAGTTCCAGGAGGCCAAGCTGTTTCAGGCCCGGGGTTGTCCCAAGTGCAACAACAACGGCTATAAAGGGCGTGGCGCGCTCATGGAAATTTTGATGGTGGACGAGGCGATCCGCGAAATGATTCTCAAAAACGTCAACGCCAGCGTCATTCGCGCGGAGGCGGTGAAGAATGGTATGCTCACCTTGCGGGAGGTGGGGTTGTTGCGCGTGAGCGAAGGCATCTCCACTTTTGAAGAGATTCTGCGTTGTACCGGTGGTGAATAGGAGCGGACACAACATGGCTATTCTGACCCTAACCCCGAATGCCCGGCCTGCGACCGCAACATCCGCATCGCGTCGGCCGGTTGCCGCGCGGAGCACCAAGATCCCCGGTGCTCGGAAAATTGTTCTGAATGACTTGGCCCCCTTCACCCGGCAACTGGGCGCGATGCTGTCCGCCGGGATGCCTTTGGTGCAGACGCTTTCGGCTTTGGAAGATCAAACCCAGAACAAGGTTTTTAAGCAGGTGATCGGCAAGTTGCGCGCCCAAATTGAGGGTGGCGCCATGTTTTCCGAAGCGCTGGTGAATTTCCCCACGATCTTCGATGAGCTCTATGTCGGCCTGATTCGCGCTGGCGAGACCGGTGGTATTCTCACTGAAACCATTGAGCAGGTCGCCGGTTTTTTGGAAGCCTCCGGCAAATTGCGCCGCAAAGTGAAATCCGCCATGATGTATCCGATGATCATCATGATCCTGGCGGGCGCGATTTCCACCGCGATGATCGTGTTCGTCGTCCCGGTGTTTGCGGGTATCTACAAGGATTTTGGCGGCCAACTGCCCGGTCCCACCCAGTTTCTACTCAACGTCAGTGACGTGTTGCGGCACTACGGCATCGTTGTCATCGTGCTGATTGCCATCATGGTCACTATTTTCCAACGATACCGCAAAACCGAGGCCGGCAACTATCAGTGGGATAATTTTTGCCTGCATTTTCCGGTGGTCGGGATCTTGGCGCGCAAGATCGCTGTCAGCCGGTTTGCCTCGGTCTTCGCCCAGCTCGTCCACTCCGGCGTGCCGATTCTACGTTCGTTGGAAATCGTGGCCACTGCCACGGGCAATAAAGTGTTGGGGAAGGTGTTGCTAAGCTCTCGCGGCGTGATCGAGCGCGGCGAGCCGCTTTCCTCCGCCTTGCGCGCCAGCGGACAATTCCCGCCGGTTCTGGTCCATATGCTTTCGGCGGGCGAGCGCACCGGTAAGATTGATGAGATGTTAAAAAAAATTTCCGAATTCTACGACGACGAAGTGGGCGCTTCGCTCGCCGGGCTGACTTCCATGCTCGAACCGTTGCTGATGGTGGTGTTGGGCGTCGTTATTGGCGGCATTGTGCTTTGCATGTTTTTGCCGATCTTCAAAATGCACGAACTCGTCAGCTTCTAGCGGCGACGGAGGACGCAACATGCGACGCAGTTTCCAAGCCTTGGAAAAGTGGCCGCGCTGTTTTTCCAAAGCTTGGAAAACCGGTTATCGGCCATGATGGATATGCCCCAACCTAAGTCCCCGGCGCGCCGGCGCGCGGCCATGACGTGGCTCGTGCTGCGGGAATCCGTCCGCGCTTTTCTGGCGAATAACAGTTTGGAAACCGCGGCGACGCTGGCCTACTACGGTTTCCTCGCGCTCGTCCCGCTGCTCTTACTGCTCGTCTATTTTCTCGGCGTCATCCTGCGGTCGGACACCGTCTATGAGAACATGTTGGACTTCACCGACAATCTTTTTCCGGCGTTCAGCCAATCGGTGCTCGAAGACTTGCTCAAATTCGCGCAACGCAGCACGTGGGGCCTCGTTAGCATCGTGCTGCTGATTTGGTCCATGACGCCGTTTGCCGGTGCGCTGCGTAGCGCCTACCAGCGTATTTTCAAGCCGGAACGCACCCGGCATTTTCTTTTGGGCAAACTCTTCGATCTCGGCGCGGTGCTGATGCTGCTGGTGATCTTTGTCGTGCTGGTGGCCGGCAACGCGTTCTATTCCGTATATCGTAGCGAGTTCATTCCGGCTCATCCGGCCCTGCTGGCGGCGCTCAAGAGCGTGAGCCTTTTCTTGCTGGCCTTTGGTGTGTTGACGCTGTTTGAGAAAGTGTTCGCGCCGGTCCGCCTCCCGTTGCCGGTGCTGCTGCTCGGCGCGCTCACGGTCACCTTGCTGCTGGCGGCGATCCGTCCGCTCTTCGACCTGCTGCTGCACTTCAATCCGAATTACGGCTACGCCTTTGGTTCGCTCAAAGCCATCTTCCTGCTGATCGTCTGGGCCTATTACACCTTCGCCGTCATGTTGCTGGGCGCGGAAATCATGGCCGCCGCATGGCGGCACGAAGCGCTCGTGTTGCGCAGTCTGTTCGATGGCAATTTGAGTCGGCGCGCCGCCGATGTTTTGCTCGACCGCTTTGCCCGCGACTTGACGCCCGGCGAAACACTGTTCCAGCAAAATGCCCCTGGCACCGCGATGTTCTACGTGCTGGCCGGTGCCGTCGAACTGTTCGCCGGTAGTCAGAAACTGCGGGTGATGCAACCCGGCGAATATTTTGGCGAGATGGCGATGCTGCTGGAGGCGCCGCGCACCGCCACCGCGCAGGCCGGCCCCGCCGGCGCGCGCCTCGCGGTCATTGATCGCAGCAACTTCGACACCATCCTCCGCGAAAATCCGACCGTCGTCAAAGCGCTGCTCAAAGAAATGGCCGATCGCCTCAAGGCCACCGATCAAAAATTGAATAATCACGGCGGCTGATTTTCCAAGGCTTGGAAAAACTTGTGGTTTGCGTTTCCAAGGTTTGGAAAATCAGCGTTCGAGCGCGTCACGGATTTCCTGTTGCTGGCGTTCGAGGTCGGCGATTTCCTGCTGCCAGAAGGCTTCGTCGCCCCAGCCGGGCAGCAGGCGCGCGAAGCCGCCATCGGCTTTCTGGCGCGCGCACCACGCCGTGAAGTGGATGAAGCGCATCGCGCGGAGCGGCTCGATCAGCCGCAGGTCGAGCGCGTCGGAGGTGCGGAACGTTTCGTAGCCTTCGAGGATCAGGTTCAGTTCGCGACGCGAGTCGCGGACGTGACCGGGCAACAACATCCAGAGGTCTTGGACGGCGGGGCCGAGCGCCATATCGTCGAAGTCAATCAGATGGAACGGCTCCCCGGGGCGACAGAGGATATTGGCGCGGTGACAGTCGCCGTGGATACGGAGTCTTTCAACGTCGGCAAACAGCGGCGCGATCAATTCGACGACGCTGCGTACGGTGGTCTCGTAACGCTCGCGCAGGGCAGGGCGGGGGAACGCGATGCGCAGGATATAGTCGAGGTGGCGTGCGGTGGACTTGTGCGGATCGAGCTCGATGCGGTCGCGCGGCGGATGCGTGGCGCCGATGGCATGGACGCGGGCGAGCAGACGGCCGAGTTCGAGCCACTGCGCCTCGGTCGGTTCATCGAGCGGACGTCCGCCACGCTTGGGAAAGAGCGCGAAGAAAAGACCGTCGTGCTCCTGCAACGTCGCACTGTTCTGGCCGGTGAGCGGCGCAACGACCGGCAGTTCCTGCGCGGCAAGTTCGCGGACGAAGTCCTGCTCGTCCTGCAACGCATCGCGACTCCAGCGGCCGGGGCGGTAAAACTTGGCGACGACCCAGCCGCCGTCTTCGAGTTCCAACTCGTAGACGCGGTTGATGTAACTCGTCAGTGGCCGGCAAAGATTCGTGCAGCGGCGGCCCAGCGTCTCTTCGGTCAATGCGATGACGCGGTCGGGCGTCAGCTCGGAGAAATCCGGCAGCGAGACGGGCTGGTCCGTGATTTTCACAAAAAAGAGTTTGAACAGAAGTTAACGAAGTGAACAAAGTCAGTTCGGTTCCTTCTTCGTGGCCTTCTGTTCTTCCCGCTTTGCTTCACTGCACGGTGACTTCGAGGATTTCCACCGGAGTGGTAGGCACGTCGTCAAACGGGCCGTGGTTGCCGGTCGGGACTGCCTTGATTTTGTCCACGACCTCCAAACCTTTGATCACTTTGCCGAAGACGCAGTAGCCGAAACCTTGTGCCGAGCTGTTACGATAGTCGAGGAAACCGTTATCCACCACGTTGATGAAAAATTGGCTCGTGGCGCTGTTGATGTCCGACGTGCGCGCCATCGCCAGCGTACCGCGCTCGTTCTTGAGGCCATTGGCAGCTTCGTTTTTGATCGGCGCGCGCGTGGCCTTCTGTTGAAAGTCGCGGGTAAAGCCGCCGCCTTGAATCATGAAGCCGGCGATGACGCGATGGAAAATCGTGCCGTTATAGTGGCCGCCTTTGGCATACTGAAGAAAGTTCTTCACCGACTCCGGCGCCTTGTCCGCATAGAGTTCCGCCTGAATTTCACCGTGACTGGTCTTGATCGTGATCATGGGGTTCCTTTCGTTACCGCTTTTCCCTGCGCAGGCCGAGAGGCCAACGGCGCAGCAGAGCGCGCCGCTGAAGACCGCCAACCTGCGCCATATTTTCGTTCGTTGCATATTCGTGGCGCTCCACAAAACGGTGCGCAGTGTGCCCGACTCCCGCGTCGGAGTCAAACTCGACCAGCAGAGAGGATTGTGTTACAAACTGCGCGGCGTTTCCAAGATTTGGAAAAGCGCCAAGCGACTTTTTCCAAGCCTTGGAAAAGTAAAGCGTGAGGAAGAAAACGATGCGAATTCATCCGTTTCGAGCATGGCGGCCGCAACCGGAATGGGCGGCGCAAGTGGCCGCGCCGCCCTATGATGTCTTGGATTCCAACGAGGCGCGTGCGCTGGCAAAAGGTAATCCGTTAAGTTTTTTGCATGTGAACAAGGCGGAAATTGATTTGCCGCCGACGGTGGATGTACACGATACGGTGGTGTATAACAAGGCCATCGAAAATTTCCGGCGCTTCCGACGCGAGGGCGTGCTGGTGCAGGAGCCGGAACCCACCCTGTATCTTTATCGGCTGATTCGCGCGGGCCACGCCCAGACGGGGCTGGTGGCGTGCTGCCACGCGGCGGATTATGAGCGCGACGTTATCCGCAAGCACGAGAAGACGCTCAAGGCGAAGGAAGACGATCGGATGCGGCATGTCGTGGTGCTCAACGCGCACACGGGGCCGGTTTTTCTTGCCTACCGCCCGCAAGCGGAACTTGATGCGCTGACGCAGAAAATTCAGGCGGGCACACCGCTTTTCGACTTCAAGTCTGCCGATGGCGTGCAAAATACGCTGTGGCGTGTGCCGGAAACATCGGCTTGGGTGCAGGCTTTTGCCGGGATTTCGGTCGCCTATATCGCCGATGGCCATCACCGCGCCGCCGCGGCGGTACGCGTGGCACAAGAACGCCGTGCGGCGAATCCGCGGCACACCGGCGCCGAAGAATATAACTGGTTCATGGCCGTGCTGTTTCCCGCGGACCAGCTTCGTATTCTGCCGTATAACCGCTGCGTGCAAGACCTCCACGGCTTGACGGTGACGGCATTTTTGAAACGAGTTCAGGAAGCCGGTTTCACGGTGAAACAAAAGGCGAAGCCGCAACCGGCGGAATCGCGGAACGTGAGCCTGTATGTGGATCACCAGTGGTTGGCGCTTGAGTGGCCGCCCGATCCGAAGACGGACGCGGTGTCGTGTTTGGATGTGAGCGTTTTGCAGGATCGGCTGCTGGGCCCGATTCTCGGCATTGATGATCCACGGAAGAATCCGCGCATCGAATTCGTTGGCGGTATTCGTGGCAGCGACGAACTCCAGCAGCGCGTGGATTCCGGGCGGGCGGCGGTGGCCTTTTCGATGTATCCGACGACGATGGATCAACTGCTCGCGATCGCCGATGCCGGTCAGATCATGCCGCCCAAAAGCACGTGGTTTGAGCCGAAACTCAAGGACGGCCTGTTCCTGCACGACTTGGGCTGATCTTATCTAACCCATTTTGGCCAAGCCGGATAGGCGCCTCTGGCTGGGCGTTTTCTGTTTGAACTTGACTCTATTCCACCAGCAGGCTAGCCTGTCGTAGTTGGTTTTTGTGCAATAACTTATCTGCTTAGCCGTTCTAAGACGAAATCAATGTGAAAGGTGGTAAGCCATGAGCCAGGTGACTTGGGGAATTCTGGTGACCTGTGGCAAAACAGAGCAAATGGTGTCCGGCGTGGACGTCTCGTTTTTGGACTTGGCGAGCAAGCCTGTGCTGACCTATTCGCTGCAAGCGTTTGAGCAATGCCATGAAATTGCCGGGGTGGTGGTGGCCACGGCGCCCGATCGCGTCGAGCAAACGCTGGGCCTCTGCCAGTTGTTTGGTTTTTCCAAGGTTCGGAAAGTGGTGGCAGGCGCAGCGACCTTCATGGGTTCGGTGCAGCACGCGCTCAAGGCGGTCGGCGAAGATGTCGAGCTGGTCTGTATTCATGGCGCATCGCGACCCTGTATCCAGTCGGCGTTGGTGAGCGATGTGGTCAAAGTGGCGCGCCGCCATGACGTGGCCGTGGCGGGTAGGCCGGTCGGCGGTACGCTGCTGACGGTCGGCAAGGGCGAAGTTATCAAAGAAGCTGTAGACGCCGCAGATTGGTGGGCCGCGCATTTGCCGGCAGCCTGTCGGCTCGATTGGTTGCAGCAAGCGTTAACGCTGGCGGGCAAGAAACAAAAATATCCAGCCGACCTTGTTGAGGCGATGAATTTGATCAAAAAGCCCGTCCGGCTCGTGGCAAACAGTCGCCCGAACATCCAACTACGCCAGCCCAGCGACTTGATGATGGCCGTCGCGCTATTGTCCTGAGCATCTTTTCTGCGTAATGACCGTTGCGCCTACAGTTCCGCGCCGCTTGGTTGCGCGTTTCGAAGGTCACGTGCAAGGCATTGGTTTCCGCTACACGGCGGTGGGTCTCGCGACGCGGCTGGGCGTCACAGGGTACGTGGCGAATCTGATGAATGGCGACGTCGAATTGGTTGCCGAAGGCCCGGAAGAGCGCCTGTTGGAACTCGTGCAGCAAATCCAACGTTCACATTTGGATCGCTATATTCTGCGCGTGCAGCAGCACTGGTTGCCCGCCACCGGCGAATTTACCGACTTTGACGTTCGCTTTGGCGTTTGAGGGCCAACTTTTCCAAGGCTTGGAAAAGGGATCGGCTTGATTTTCCAACCCTTGGAAAACGTTATGCCGAGACTTGCGCCGGCAACAAATAATCCAGTGCGAGCGCTAGCGTGGCCTTGAGTTCCTTGCGCGGGACGACCATATCGAGCAGGCCGTGCTTGAGCAAAAATTCCGCGCGCTGAAAACCGGCCGGCAATTCCTGCTGCGTGGTTTCCTTGATGACGCGCGGCCCGGCGAAACCGATCAGCGCGCCCGGTTCGGCGATGTTCAGGTCGCCCAGCGTGGCATAGCTGGCCATGACGCCGGCCATCGTCGGATGGGTGAGAATGTTGATGTAGGGTAAGCGCGCCTCGGCATGGCGGGCGAGCGCGGCGCTGGTTTTAGCCATCTGCATCAGACTGAATAAGCCTTCGTACATGCGCGCGCCGCCGGAGGCGCAGGAGATGAGCACCGGCAATTTTTCCGCCGTGCCGCGCTCGATCAGGCGCGTAACTTTCTCGCCCACCACGGAACCCATACTCGCGCCGAGAAATTCAAAGTCCATCACGCCCAGCGCCGCCGGGCGCCCATTGATGTGGATACGGCCGCAGGTGATGGCGTCGTCGCAACCGGTTTTGGCCTGATTTTCTTTGAGCTTGGAGAGATAGGACGCGGTACCGGTGAAGCCGAGCGTATCCACGCTGACGAGGCCGGCATCCCATTCGACGAAGCTGTTTTCGTCGCTCAAGAGCGCAATACGGGCGGCGCGCGGAAGTTGGAAATGGTAGCCACATTTCGGACAGACGTTCAGGGCCGCTTCGAGTTCCTGCTTGAAAACCATTTCATCGCAGCCGGGGCATTTGATCCAAAGTCCGTCGGGCATTTCGCGTTTGCGAACTTTGACTGTCGTTAGCTTTTTCTTGCCGAAAAGGGCCATGATTTATTTCCGTTCTTGCAGCTACAATCATAATGCTCGCAAGTGGCGAGAACCTTAGCCTTGCCATACCCTGCCTGTCAATCCCGCCTCGGAAGGGTTACTTCCGACTTGAACTTACCTGCCTATTCCGTTTGACTCGCTGGCGCGCGTGCAAAAAAGCCGCTCATATTTGAGGGTTAGGGTGTCGGCGTGTTGGTTGTGCATGACGCGCTTGAAAGGGACGCATGGTGAAGATGAAGGTGACGGGGCTGTTGTTTGTGGTGGGGTTGGGCTTGGTTACGTTGTCTGTTTTGGCGGAGGATTGTGTCTATCCGCCCGGCGTGAAGGGCATCCTTGATGTGACGAAAGCACCGTATTTTGCCGATAATACCGGCCAACGCGATTGTACAGCGGCCCTGATCCGTGCATTTGACGACGCGCTACGCGAGGATCACCAGCATATGCAAGAGGCGCGCGCGCTTACGAAAGGCATTCCCAAACAGTCCGTTTATCACGATGCCAAACGCGGCATATACACCGCTACGGAATTGAGCTTCGAGGAGCGTCAGCGCATCCTGAAGGCCAATCCGAAGGCGTTGATTGGCATTGAGCGCCCCAAAGGAGTTTTCCCCGCGCAGCAGGCCCCGGCGAAGATTTTATATTTTCCGAACGGCACGTATCTTGTCAGTGATACGGTGACCTATAGCTTCACGGATTTGAAAGTGAAGTTCACGGAAGAGAATCGCTGTATTCATTTCATGGGGCAGAGCCAGCAGGGGACGATCATTCGATTGAAGGATCATGCTCCAGGCTTCAGCGCGACGACGAACAAGGCCGTCATCAACTTTACCCACGGGGAATGGTCGAACGTGGCGATGCAAAATACCTTTGAAAATTTCACCATCGAAATTGGCGCAGGCAATCCCGGGGCGGACGGACTAGAGTTTTTTGCCAACAATTCGGGCGCCATCCGTAACGTCACCATCCGCTCGCTCGATAAGGAAAAAGCCGGACATGCGGGCTTGTCGCTGTCGGTCTATAATTTCAGTTGTGTGCTGGCGAAAAACATCGAGGTGGATGGATTCGATTATGGCGTGCGCGTGACGCAAGCGCGGCTCTACGCCGTTTTGGAACACGTTCGTGTGCGTAATCAGCGTGTGACGGGCTTTTATCTGGAGGACAACAATGTTGCACTGCGCGGGTTGGTCAGTAGTAACAAAGTCCCCGCTGTGCGCGTCAAAGGAAAGTCGGCGACGCTGGCGTTGCTCGACGGCGATTTCGCTGGTGGCCCTTCCGAGTCGGCGGCGGTTGAATGCGAGGGCGGATTTCTGTTTGCGCGCGATTTGAAAACTTCCGGCTATCAAGTGGCTGTTCAACACAGCGGAAAAACAGCCGTTCAGGGGCCGAACGTTGCTGAGTATGTTTCGCATTCGGTGTTTGCGCTCTTCCCAAATCAAAAAAAGGAATCACTGCGTTTGCCAATTGAAGAAACACCGGAAATATCGTGAGAACAAGACCCGCAGCAGTGGGCTGGGGTGGATGCATTCGGCGCGCGGGGCGATGGTTTCACCGACGACACCGCGGCTATCCAGCGGGCGATGAATTCCGGCTGCTCGACCGTTTATTTCCAGCCGGGAACCTATTTGGTCAACGGCCCGATTGATGTGCCGGGTTCGGTCCGCCGCATCAACCTGATGTATTGTGATCTTGTAGCCGGTCCCGATCTGCAGAAGATGGAAAATGCCGGTGTGCTGCGGATTTGCGCTGGAAAAGAACCGTTGGTGGTCGAAAAAGTTTTCGGGTTTGAGTTGTTTTTTGGTGCAATGTATTTCATTGACCACGCTTCGACACGCACGCTGGTGCTCAAAGACCTGCACACGCAGGTCGGCGCGATGTATCGTAATTCCGTGCCCGGTGGCAAGGTGTTCATCGAAAATGTTGCCAGCACAGACTCGTTTGATCCCATCCGGAATTGCTTCACGTTCACGGGTCAAAAAGTCTGGGCGCGGCAGATCAATCCCGAGCGTGCGAATCCGGAAATTTTGAATGACGGTTCGAGGTTGTGGGTGCTTGGTTTCAAGACCGAAGGGCGGGGTTGCGCGTTTCAGACGACGCATGGTGGCCAGACGGAAGTGCTCAACGGCATTTTCAATCTCTGGCGTCATGCAACAAAAGGTTCTCCGGCGGTCATCAACGACAACTCGCAGGTGAGCGTCGTCGCTTCGACCACCGGCAAAAAAATGCCGGCGCATTCATGCGCGTTGATCGAAGAAATCCGGGGCAAGGAAACCAGGCATTTGACTTGGGATGCGTTCCCGCATCGCGACACGGATTTAATCGCCGTACCCCTCTATGTCGGATATTGAAACCGTTTGTATCAGCCGCGCGCCACCGTCAAGGCACAAACGCGCGTCGCACCAGCGGCTTTCAATACCCGCGCGCACTCGCTAAGGGTCGCGCCGGTCGTCATCACATCGTCCACCAGCAGCACCGCGCGCCCTTGGACCACCTCCGGCCGCCGAACAGCGAATGCGCCGTGCACGTTAGCGACCCGCTCGCGTGCGGTTAAGTGTGTTTGCGTGCCGGTTGGGCGGTGGCGCATTAGTGCCCTACGCAGAAAAGGTTTCTGCACTTCGCGGGCCAAGCTGTGCGCCAGCAATGCTGCTTGGTTATAGCCACGCGTGCGCTGCCGGACGCGGTGGAGCGGCACACACGCAATGGCGTCCAGCGATCCGAATTCCGGCATGGTCTGCAACCCGGCGTGGAGTAGGCGCATGAGATCGGGCGCCAGCCAGTGCGCGGCGTGATATTTGAAGTCCTGAATCATCCGCTGTACTGGCCCGCGATAACGCACCACCGAACGGGCATAATCGAACGCGGGCTGCAATTCATCGCACCAGTGGCACGTGAAAGATTCGTCCACGCGGCCCTCGACCGGATCGCCGCAGTGCAGGCAATACGGCTGGCGGACGAACGGCAACTGCGCTTGGCAGTCCCAACACAAATGTCCGGCAGCGTCGCCGACTCTCCCGCCGCAACCGGCGCAGGCGCGCGGGAACACCAAATCGAGCAGCGCGTTCCATTTCATTGTGCAAAAAATAAATTGCGGCGCGCGGTTTTCCAAGCCTTGGAAAAGTGAACCGGTGTTTTTTCCAAGGTTTGGAAACTGTCAGACTTTTTCGACCACGAGATGGTTGCCCTGTGCTTCGACAATGCGGAGCGGCGTCCCGGCAGGCAAAAAATCGCCGCGCGTGACCACGTCGAGCCGGCGCTCGCCGAATTGCGCCGAGCCGGCGGGCCGCAGCATCGTGAGCGCGGTGCCGGTGAGGCCGAGGAGCGCGCTCGTGTCCTCGGCGCTGGCTTGATAGCCGGCTTGGCGCGTCTCCAAAACGAGCCGACGGAACAGCGGCGTGGCGGGCAGGTAGCGACCGAGCACTAGCGCGCCCGCGCCGGCCAAGATCAGCGCGAGGCCGAGCTTGAAAATTGGCGGCTGCATTTCCGGCCACGTGGGATACCACGGACTGCCCGGCAGGTGTTCGAGCATCGCGCTCAAGAGCGCCCAGAACATCAGCACCGCGCCGAAAACGGCGAGCAGGCCGAGGCCGGGGAAGAAAAAGATTTCCGCGATCACCAAGCCGACGCCGACCAGAAAGAGCAGCATATCTTCCCAACCGGCCAGCCCGGCGATGTGATGGCCCCAGAAAAAGATCGCCAGACAGAGAACGCCGAGCACGCCCGGTAGTACGACGCCGGGTGTTTTGAATTCAATGTAGAGGCCCAGCAAACCCGCCATCAAAAATAGCGGCGCGAGCGCGGCAATCCAGCGTGCGATGCGTTCGGCGGCGGTGACGTCCAGCTCGCGCACTTCGGCCTCGGCCAAGCCGACTTGGGTCAACAGGTCGCGCAAGTCCTTGACCGTACCGGCGGAAAGCAGCGCTTTTTGATCTTGGCCGATTTTTCGTTCGGCCTCGATGTTGGTCAGCGTCAGGAGCCGGTTGCTGGGGCAGATGACCACGCCGGCGATTTTCAATTCGGTTTCGCGGCGGACCATTTTTTCGGCGAGTTCGGGGTCGTGTCCACTCTGTTGCGCCGCCGAACGGATCAGCGCGGCCACGCCGGACACCGATTTCTCTTTGATGTCGTCCGGCATCGCCTCGACCGTGCCCCACGGTGTCATGAGAATCGGCATGGCGTCGCCGATGACCGCGCCCGGCGTCATATAAATTTGTTTGGTGGAGAGCGCGATGATGGCGCCGGCGGAGAAAGCGTGGTTTTCGACCAGTGTGTAGGTGGGCACTTTGACGCTTTGAATAGTGCGAACGATGTCGGTGGCCGCATCCACGGTGCCGCCGGGGGTGTCCATGAGGAAAACGACGGCCCGCGCGTCGGCTGCGTGCGCTTCCGCCACACCACGGCGGATCACATAGAGCAGTGCCGGCTCAATCATGCCGTGAATCGGAATGGCATAGACGACCGGTGCATTTGTCGGTGCGACCGCGTGGGTCGCCGGTGCGAGCGGCAAGCCCAGCAGCAAACCGGTGAGTAGCGCTTTGAGTTTCATGTGTCACCATCCTATTCCGTCTCGCGGATGAAAGCGGCTCCATACGCAAATATTTTTATCAGCATCACCAACATAAACGCGGCATAGCCGGCTGCAAGCGCCTCGCCGTCATACAGGCTGTTGGCCTGCACGTAGCGGAACATGAACATGCCGAAGATCGTGTTGATCACGCCATCATACATGCCATGCCAGAGGTCGCCGGGCAGATCAATGAGACTGCGGACCAGCCACGTGGCATAGTCGGCCAGCACGCCGCCGAGCACGATCGCGTCCACGATTTGCAGCGCATGCGGATCGGTGATGGAAAAAACGGCGGCCAGCGTCCCATAGACGCCGGTGCGCGTCGCCGACATGAGTGTGCGCGGACTGGGCATAAGCTCCTTGGCCAATGCGATAGTCACAACATAGCGGAAGGAGGCCGACAAAGCAATCAGCGTCGGCGTGGCGCAGGGTTCGTGGCGGGCTCGTCATCCACAAACTTGAAGACCAGCTCGCCGGGCTTGGCCAGCCCGATTTCTTCGCGGGCAATGCGTTCGACAAAGTGCGGATCGGTGCGCAGCCGGTCTTGCTGCTGCTTGAGTCGGTCATAGATTTCCTGCTCGGCGTGCATATCTGCGGACCGCTGCGCCTCAACCTTTTGCAGATTGTGATACTCCTTGATCTTGGGCACAAACGCCCATAGCACCAAAATGACCCCCAATCCTGCGATGACGGCCCATGCAATTTTCTGGATTAACGCCCAAATCATTGGAATTCGCCGCGAATGCTAACACCCTCGTCCTGTGGCGACAACAAAAAGAGCCTCCGCAGTCGCCCGCAGAGGCTCTTTCCAGCAGCGCGACGTCAGATCGTGTAGCCGTACTGCGCGTCGTCACCCAGCAGCTCTTCGATGCGGAGCAACTGATTGTACTTGCAGATGCGATCGGTGCGGCTCGCGGAGCCGGTCTTGATCTGGCCCGCGTTGGTTGCCACGGCGATATCCGCAATCGTCGCATCCTCGGTCTCGCCGGAACGGTGGCTGATGACCGCCGTGTAGTGGTTGCGCTTGGCCATCTCGATGGCGTCCAGCGTCTCGGTCAGCGTGCCGATCTGGTTGACCTTGATGAGAATCGAGTTCGCTGTGCCGGTTTCGATGCCGCGGCGTAAGAACTTGGTGTTTGTGACGAATAGATCGTCGCCGACCAACTGAATCTTGTCGCCAAGCCGCTCGGTCATCAACTTCCAGCCGTCCCAATCGCTCTCGGCCATACCGTCTTCAATGCTGATGATCGGGTAATTCTTGACCCACTTGGCCCAGAACTCGACCATCTGCTCGGAGGTCTTCTCGGATTTATCGCTTTTCTTGAACACGTATTTTTTCTTCTGCGTGTCGTAGAATTCGCTACTCGCGGGATCGAGGCAAATGAAGATATCTTTGCCGGCCTTGTAGCCTGCGACCTCGAACGCCTTCATGATCGCATCGAGCGCGGCAACGTTGCTGGGGAGATTCGGGGCAAAACCGCCTTCGTCGCCGACCGCCGTGCTCAAACCCTGTTTTTTCAGTACGCTCTTGAGCGCGTGGAAAACTTCCGTGCCCATACGCAACGCTTCGGAGAAGTTCGGCGCGCCCTTGGGGCAAATCATAAATTCTTGCACGTCCACGGGGGCATCAGAGTGTGCGCCGCCGTTGAGGACGTTCATCATCGGCACCGGCAACACCTTGGCGTTTGTGCCGCCGATGTAACGAAACAGCGGGATGTCGAGGTAGCTCGCGGCTGCTTTCGCCGCCGCCAGCGAGACGCCGAGGATCGCGTTCGCGCCCAGCTTGCTCTTGGTCTCGGTGCCGTCGAGTTCGATCATTGTACGATCAATCGCCTTCTGCTCGAGCGCGCTCATGCCGACGAGTTTCGGCGCGATCTTCGTGTTGACGTTCGCCACAGCCTTCTGGACGCCCTTGCCGAGATAGCGCTTCTTATCGCCATCGCGCAACTCGATCGCCTCGTGCTCGCCCGTCGAGGCGCCCGAGGGGACCGCCGCGCGTCCGACCACGCCGCAATCCAGCATCACATCCACTTCCACGGTCGGGTTGCCCCGCGAATCGAGGATTTCCCGGCCTGTAATTTTGATAATTTCCGACATGTTCTTTGCTCCTTTGCTTGAGTTGCTTCCGCTGCCGCAGGCGCGGACGCTACCGAAACCGCCGTCGTGATTCAAGCTTCAAGACAATCACGTGACCTTGAATGGCCGCAAAGACACAATTTTCTAACTATGGAATACACGGAAGGCACGGATGATTTGGAACGGTGGGGCGCCGTCTCCGGCGGAGCCGGTAAGGAACTTCACATGCCACCACCACCAGCTTGTTTTTCGCATTTCAAGCGGCCTATACTCCCCTTGCCATACGTGGCAATTATCTGCAAACCACATAATGAAAAATTACGGTCAAGGATTGTTGTTGGCACTGGTGCTGTTGGCGGCGGGTTGCATGCAGATCGAGCAGGATCTAGCGTTGAATCGCGACGGCAGTGGGGTGATGCAGCTGGCGTATATGACACAGGAAGGCGATGGCACCTTGGCCCAGCAGGCCGCGCGTGAATTTCTGCGCCAGTCGTTGACGATCAGCGGTGGGACGGCGCGACTGCCGCAAGACATGAGCGATGCAGAAATTCGTAAGGAATTTGCAGGCTATGCGCCGTGGGGTGTAAAGCTGGAACGGCTCAGTACGGAACGCAAGGCGGGGCGAATGGTGCGACGGGTCACGATCAGTTTCAAAAGTTTGCAGGGGCTGACACGGGCGTTGTTGCCGGAGCGGACGGTGCGGCTCAGCCGGGATACGCATGGAAATTATCTACTGACACAGCAACCGGGCGATGGAGCGAGCGCGGCGAGCCGTTTGGCGTCTGCCGTCGCCGATGATTCGAATCCGCTGGTGCCCGAACTATTCAAAGGGTTCCGCGCAACGTTGCGCGTCACCGCACCCGGACGGGTGGTGGAGGCCAATGCCGTGCAGGCGGAGCAGAACACGGCAACGTGGCGTTTTGATTTTGATCAAGACCCGCAGGCGGTCAATCGGTTGCTCCAGCAGTCCATGCGACTGGTCTTCGATGGCCGCGGACTGAACCTGACGCCCTTTGTCCAGTCGGCCGGCACGCGGTGAGTATGTCGGAGCGTTGCAAAGTAGGGTAATGATGGTAGAATGTCGCGCCTGATTATGATGCACGATGAAGGAATTTATGGATCCCGTAAAACCCGTACGCAAAGAGTCGAATAGCGAACAACCGCCGGTGCGCTGGATGGTCATCTGGCTGGTGATGATGGGCGTGTTTCTGGCCGTCTATCAGTACATGTCCACCGGGGCGGAAAAATATAAGACGATTCCGTTTCGCCCCGATTTCGTCGCGCTGGTCAATGACGGCAAGGTGAAAAATTGCGTGGTGATGATCGGCGCTGACAACCGGCAGTACATTCGTGGCGAACTGCTGGAGCTTGATCCGCAGACAAAACGCGTCGGACGGTTCGAGGTCAATGTGCCGATTACCGAATACCTTCAGAAAATCCTCGATGAGAAGAAAATCAATTACAAGTTCGAATATCCGAACACGCTACTCATGCAGATTCTAAGCAGTCCGCTTTTGGTGCTGCTGGTGACCGTTTTGATTTTCTTCCTGTTTTGGCGGCAAATCCGGATGGCGGGACGCGGTGCCATGAGTTTTGGCAAGAGCCGCGCACGTTTGATGACGCGTGAGAAGAATAAAACTACGTTCAAGGACGTTGCCGGTGTGGATGAAGCACGGGAGGAAGTTCAGGAGATCATTGAATTCCTCCGCGATCCGAAACGATTTCAGAAACTGGGCGGACGGATTCCGAAGGGCGTATTGCTTGTCGGTCCGCCGGGCACCGGCAAGACGCTGCTGGCCAAGGCGATTGCCGGCGAGGCTGAGGTGCCATTTTTCTCGATCAGCGGTTCGGACTTTGTCGAGATGTTTGTTGGCGTCGGTGCGAGCCGTGTCCGTGACATGTTTGAGCAGGGCAAGAAAAATGCGCCGTGCATCATTTTCATTGACGAAATTGACGCCGTCGGTCGCAGTCGTTTCAGCGGAATTGGCGGCGGGCATGATGAACGCGAACAAACGTTGAATGCGCTGCTCGTGGAGATGGATGGTTTCGATACGCAGGAAGGCGTTATCATCATCGCCGCGACCAACCGGCCCGATGTGCTCGACCAGGCGTTATTGCGTCCGGGTCGTTTCGACCGGCAGATCGTCATTGATTTACCCGCCTTGGAAGGGCGCGAAGCTATTCTGAAAATCCATGCGGAGCGCGTCAAGCTGGAGTCCGGTGTGGATTTGCGGCGTGTGGCGCGCGGGACGCCGGGCTTTTCTGGCGCGGACTTGGCCAATCTCATCAACGAAGCAGCGCTGCTCGCGGCGCGGCGCGGCGTGGAGGCGATCCAGTTGCCCGATTTGGAAGAAGCGCGCGACAAGGTGCGTTGGGGCCGCGAACGCCGTAGCCGCGTGCTCGACGAAAAAGAGAAACGCCTCACGGCCTATCATGAATCCGGTCATGCCATTGTGCTCAACGGTGTCGAGGAAGCCGAACCGCTGCACAAGGTCACGATCATTCCGCGCGGCCAGGCGCTCGGCGCAACGCTGCAGTTGCCGGAAAAAGATCGCTACACCGAGGGGCGCAAAAAATTGGAAGGTATGCTCACCGGTTTGATGGGCGGACGCGTGGCCGAGGAGCTTGTCTTTGGCGATATTACCACCGGCGCGCAGAGCGACATCAAGCAGGCGACGCGGCTCGCCCGCCTGATGGTCTGCGAGTGGGGCATGAGTCCGAAGATGGGGCCACAGAACTTCTCCGAGCGTGAGGAAGTGCTGTTCCTCGGTCGTGAGGTCAATCGCAGCCAGGAGATCAGCGAGGACACCGCACGCCGGATTGACGAAGAAGTCAGCCGGCTGCTCGGTGAGGCATATGAACGCGCCACGCAAATTCTACGCACCCATCGCGACAAACTCGATTTGATTACCCACCTGCTGCTGGAACGCGAAACGCTGGATGGTCGCGAAGTTGCTGCGTTGGTCAAATTTGGTCGGCTACCGACCGCAGAAGAACTGGCGGCGCTGGATGCGGCCGAAAAACCGTCAGTAGCCCCGGCCGCAGCGCCTCCGCAGCCGGAAATGTAGCGGCGTCACGCGCCTTGCGGTCAGGAAATCATCATGCCGGAATCCGTCCCAATCTGGCGCTGCCGCGACCGCGAATTGCGTTTGGCGCGCACCTTTATCATGGGCGTTCTGAACGTCACACCAGATTCATTCTCCGATGGCGGACAATTCTTCGATCCCGCGCAGGCGGTGGTGCGCGGACTGAACCTGGTCGCCGAAGGCGCGGATGTTCTCGACGTCGGCGGCGAATCTACACGCCCCGGCGCCGCGCCAGTGGACGAGGCCGAAGAATTACGTCGCGTCGTGCCCGTCGTGCGTGCACTGGTGGAGCATGCACCGTGCTTAATCTCCGTGGACACGACCAAAGCCGTGGTGGCGCGTGCTGCGTTGGCGGCTGGCGCGCACATCATCAACGACGTTTCCGGCGCGACGTGGGATGCTGCCATGCCGGCGGTTGCCGTAGAATTTCAAGCCGGTCTCGTGCTGATGCACTGCCAAGGTCACCCGCAAACGATGCAGCAAGCGCCGCACTACACCGAGGTCGTGGCCGAAGTGCGTAATTTTCTCGTAGCGCGGCTGGCGGCGCTAACCGTCGCCGGGCTGCCGCGCGAGAACATGGTGGTGGACCCCGGCATCGGCTTCGGCAAAACGCTGGAACACAACCTGACGCTGCTGCGGCAACTTGACCAATTCGCCCGTTTGGGCCGCCCGATTTTGATCGGCGTTTCGCGCAAGGCGCTGCTTGGTAAATTGACGGACCGCGAAAAATCGGAACAACGCTTGGCCGCGGGATTGGCCGCGCAAACGGTCGCCGTGTTGCGCGGCGCGCGCATTCTCCGCACGCATGATGTGGCCGCCACGCGCGACGCGGCGCGCGTCGCCGAGGCGCTCGCGGGATAAATTTTCTGAAACAGCGATTGCGCGACGCTTTCTTTTCGTGTAGTTTCCAAAGCTTGGAAAACGGATAGCGGCTTTTTTCCAAGGCTTGGAAAACAACGAACAGGAGCGAGTCGGAACGTGCTATGGGAGCGCTTACATCTGCCGGATGGGACGGGCATGCTGGAAATCGGCTTGCTGGCTGTGGCGTTCTATTACCTCTTTCTCTTTTTCCGCGGCACGCGCGGCGCGCAAGTGTTGTTCGGTTTTGTGTTGGTGCTGGCCGCGCTGGTGATCGTGACGCAATTCCTGCGGCTCGACGTGCTGAACTGGGTGCTGGAACGGTTCTCGGTCTATCTGGCGGTGGCGGTGATCGTAATTTTCCAGCCGGAAATCCGGCGCGCGTTGGCGGAGCTGGGCAAGCAGCACATGTTCGCCGGTGCCACGACTTCGCGTACCTTGGTGGATAGCGTGGTCGAGGCGGTGACCCTGCTGGCGGGGCGCAAGATCGGCGCGCTAATCGCCATCGAGCGCGAGATTGGGCTGCGCGCAGTGCAGGAAACCGGCACGGCGGTGGATAGCCTCGTGACACCGGAACTGCTGGCGAGCATTTTCTTTCCGTATACGCCGTTGCACGATGGCGGTGTGATTCTCCGGCAAGATCGAATTGTGGCGGCCGGTTGTCTGTTTCCGCTATCGCAGCGCGAAGGGTTGGCGATGGAGTTGGGTACGCGGCACCGTGCGGCGATTGGGCTCACCGAAGAAACCGACGCATTGGTGGTGGTGGTCAGTGAGGAGACGGGCACCATTTCGGTGGCCTATAAGGGGCGGTTGACGCGTGGTTTGGATGAGGAAAAATTGCGGAAGCTGCTCGCGGCGGTGCTGCTGCGGCCGCGTAGTGCGCGCAATCGTTGGCGGCGGGCCGGGGAGCAACTGGATTTGACGCCGGCCGGCGTGGCGCAAACGGAGGAGACGCTGGCGAAGGAGTTGGAAGATTATGGCTGAGACACGCTTCCCGCGCCTGCTGCGCGCCACGCGCAACAACAAAGGCCTCAAACTGGCCGCGTTGTTGCTGGCACTGTTGAGTTGGTACCTGATCCACGCCAACATCAGCCACGAGCGGCTGATCAAAGATGTGCCGGTGACGGTTCGCGCCGAGGAAGGGTGGGCGGTGCTCGATGCCTCGCTGCAAAGCGTCAACATTCTGTTCCGCGGTTCGCTCGAAGATTTACGGTTGTTGGAGCAGTCGCCGGTGCGGGTGGAAGTGGATGCACGCAAGACGACCAGCGGGCGGCGGCAGGTGCGGCTGACCGCCAGCCATGTGCAAGCCGCCGGTATGGCGCGACCAGTTTATATCGAGCCGGGTGAGCTGTTTTTTGTGCTGGACCCGCAAGGCGAAAAACGCGTGATGGTGAAGGCGGATTTTCAGGGCAATCCCGTGGAGGAATGCGAAGTGACGCACACGGTATGCGAACCGCCGCAGGTGGTGTTGCATGGGCCGCGGCGACGATTGTCCGAGATTGAGGTGGTGCATACCACGCCGATTGACTTGGAGGGCCGTTCACGCCCGTTCCGCAAAACGCATGTGCCCTTGGCGCTCAGCAGCGAAATCTGGCTGAACAACGGTACGGCAAGCAACATCACTGTTCATGTGACCATTGAAGAACGTGTGGCGACTCGTACGTTTCAGGACGTGCCGGTAAGCGCGCTGTTGCCATCGGGTGCGGAAGGACACGTGAGCGTACAGCCGGCGCAAATCAACCTCACGCTGCGGGGGCGGGCAGAGTTGCTGGGCGGCGTGAAACGGGATGAGTTGCGCGCCTATGTGGATGGCTCGGCGCTAACGCCGAATGTTGCCTTGGCTTTACCGGTTCGTTTTTTTGTGCCCGCCGGCTTGGAGGTTGCCGCCATCGAACCGGCCAACGTCACCGCGCGTTTGCTGCGCTAGTTCATTGGAAGAAATTGATCGGCGCAAGCTTGTGCGCCGGCTTTGGCGCGATTAAACTGATGCCATGAAAATATCAAATCTTTGGGGGGGGCTGCGCGCGGGCGTTTTGGCTGGCGTCGCGCTAACCTTGGCCCTCGGCCTGAGCGCTTGTGGGGAAAAAAAACCAACTCCGCCACCGCCGTCTGCACCAGCGCCTGTAACGTCGCAGGCCATCAAAAAACCGGCCACCAATACGGTAGGTATCAAGGCGATCGCCAAAGTTGCACGTCCGGTCACCAATGCAGCGGTTGCTGTGACGAACACCACCCCGGCCGTTAGCGTCGTTCCGCTGCAGCCCAACAAAGCAATTTCGGCGCAGCTGCCGTCCAAGCCGGCACAGAATGTCCCCGATGCCACCGACCAAGGGACGGAAACGAACAAAAAAAGAAGTGCGGTTGTCACGCTCCCCACCAAGGGCGACTCCGTCACCAACACATCGGCGCAAGTGGAGCAGATTTTAGAAATGGCCTTCAAGGCGCAGGAGCAGGGCAAGCCGGAAGTCGCCATCGGATTGTTCAATAAGGCGCTGCAAAGCGATCCCACCAATCGGCGGGGACGTTTTGGATTGAGTACGGTGCTGATCCAGACGGATAAATTCAAGGCGGCCTTGGCCCTTTTGGAAGAGTTGGTTAAGGAGTCCCCCAAGGATTATGTGCTCAAGAACAACATCGCGTGGGTCTATGCCACGGCCGCCGATCTCTCCATGCGTAATGGACCGCGCGCCATCCAACTGGCCCAGGAAGCGCTCATGCTCAACACGGTGGATTGCCACGTATGGAGCACTCTGGCCGAGGCCTATTTCATATCGGGGCGCTACGACAAGGCGTTGCGTAGCGCTGAACAGGCGTTGCGGTTGGGTCAGGACACCAAGGCTGACGCCAAATTGATCGAGCAATATCAACTGCAAGTGGAGCGCTGCCGTAAAGCGGCTGAATCCATGTCCATCTTGGAGTGAAGGTGCTCCGCGTGAAGCGTTATCCCCATCTCTGGCTGGTCGTAGGACTGTTAGCCGCCACCACGGCGCGCGCCCAACACTTTTCCGCGGCAGATCGGCCCATGCCGCCCATTCCCCGCGCCGTTTGGAGCAACGGTTTGGCGGTGGTGGGCAGCGTGCTGGTGGATCCCACCAACCGCTGCGTTTTGGCGCAAGGCTATGTGAACCAGACCAACGGCTTGGTGGAATTGTTCGCCTGCGGCCCGAACGGTAAGACGCACGAAAGTATTTTGGTGCTGCAAACCAATCCGCTTGATCTCCAGACCGGCCTGCTGCTGCTTGGCCTCAAGCCGGACGGACGCCCGCAGGACGTGGGCCTCTGGCCCAAACCGTGGCGTGGCCCCCAGCTCGATCTCTGGGTGGAGTGGCAGCAAAACGGACAGACTCAACGCCGCCGTGCCGAAGAACTGGTGCAGAACCTCGAAACCGAACGAGCGCTGCCGACAACGCCGTGGATTTTCACCGGCAGCGTCATTGAGCACGGCGTGTTTCGTGCGCTCTCCGAAGAAAGTCTCATCGCCACCTACTGGGATCCGTGGGCCTTGCTCAATCTCCCGCTTGCATGTGGCGCGGATGACCATATATTGTCCGTCAACGCGCAAACGGTGCCACCGCTGGGGACGCCCGTGCGTCTCCGCCTGCAAGTGCATCAGCCCTCGTGGTGGGAGCGGTTGTGGCAGTAGGGTTGGTAGTGTAGACGAAGATTGTCAAAGGTAGGGACGGACGGCCAGTCTGTCCGCGGCGGGATGGCTGTCCCGCCCTACCGTTCAGGCAAGACGAGAAAGGCAAATGTCATGGAACAGCAAGTAAAAGATTTTATCAGCGAAATTCGCCCGCTCATTCAGGGCCACGGTGGCGATGTTGAATTTGTGTCCTTGGAAGATAAGACCGTCAAGGTCCGTTTGCTGGGTGCCTGCTCGCACTGCTCCGGCGCCATCATGACGCTAAAAAACGGTATCGAAGCGCAACTGCGCGAAGTCGTCAGCCCCGACCTCTGCGTCGAGCGCGTGGAGTAATTTTTGTTTCTCGTCTTCTAGCTCACGGGTGGCGTTCAGCGGTGCGTCGGTGATGCCTGAAATATTGCGAACGTTTCCGCTGACTTTTCGGCGAGTCTTCGAGCCGTAAAAGCCGGCCGATGGTTTGCGCTCAAACTACATAGAATTCCCTGTAGACACCAGTGACCTTTCCGTCTTGGGAGAAACTGATGTCGCGACGATCGAAACTGCCATCACTCCATGAATAACTCCAACCGCAATCGGGATAATCGCGGTCCCACCTACGCACCGGTTCTCCGAGTATCCGCAGAACGTCCTCTTTTGTCATTCCACATCGAATCCTAGAGAACTTGGTCTCCGAGAAATTTGGTGCCCAGACTGCATTATCTTCCCTGAAGATTGTTCGGAGGAACCCATCTGCGGGCCCATATCTGTATCGCGCCATGTTGTAGATCACAGGCGAAAAGATCAGAAAAAGTGTGGGAATTGTGAGTAGGGCGAATGGTTTGATCCATTTCATCTTCATGTGCGAACAGTTTGGTTGATCGAACAAATTCACTGGATACCAATACCTCTATAGCCGACAAATCTGCAAGATATTAATAACCGAGCAAGGGATGGCGTGTCGAATATCCTTGCCGGCAGGTGTTATCCGCCGGATTTGCAGGATAACACATGAAATATTGTGGTTATCTTGCAGTCGGATATCAATGTTTTCCACGGGTTCGAAAAAGGAATAGGCCGGTTTTCCAAGCCTTGGGAAACTCGAAGGTGGGCCGCGTTGACCTCAGCGCGGCTGGCAGCGGCTTGAGGTCAAGCCGCTCCACTTCGTGGTCACTTGGTCGAGAAACGGTAGATCGTTGTCGTCTGATAGGTCTGGCCCGGACGTAAAATCGTTGGCGGGAAATTCGGATGGTTCGGCGAATCGGGGTAGTGCTGCGTTTCGAGGCAAAAGCCGTTGCGGAATTTATAGACCTTGCCGGCCTTGCCCGCCAGGGTGCCGTCGAGGAAGTTGCCGGAGTAGAACTGCACGCCCGGCTCGGTGGTCAGGACTTCCATGACGCGCCCGCGCTGCGGCTCCACGACGCGCGCGGCGCAGCACAGGTCGTCGCCGTCTTTGTCGAGCGCCCAGTTGTGGTCATAGCCGTTGCCGAATTTGAGTTGCTCGTCGCTTTGCGTAATGCGTGCGCCGATGGTTATGGGCTTGGTGAAGTCGAACGGCGTGCCTTTGACCGGGCGCAGCTCGCCGGTCGGGATTAGCGTGGCATCCACTGGCGTGAAGTGGCTGGCGTTGATTTGCATCTCGTGGCCAAGGATGTCGCCGTGGCCCTGACCCGCGAGATTGAAGTAGGAGTGATTGGTCAGGTTGACCACGGTGTCTTTGTCGGTGGTCGCGGTGTAATCAATCTTCACCTCGTTTTTGTCGGTCAGCGTATAAACGAGCTTCAGGGTCAGATCGCCGGGATAGCCTTCTTCGCCATCCTTGCTGACGCGGGTAAAGACGACGGCGGGACCGGCGGCGGTCTGCATTTCTTTGGCCTGCCAGACCACTTTGTCGAAGCCCTTGAGTCCGCCGTGTAGCGAGTTCGGGCCATTGTTGGTGGCGAGGCAATAGGTCACGCCGTTCAGGCTGAAGTGGCCTTTGGCGATGCGGTTGCCGTAGCGGCCCACGATGCAGCCGAAGTAGGGGCTTTTCGTTTCATAGTCGGCGAGTTTGTCGAAACCGAGCACGACGTCGTCCAGCTTCCCGTTTTGATCCGGCACCTTGAGCGCGATGATCGTCGCGCCATAGTTAATCGCCTTCATCTCGACGCCGTTATGGTTTTTCAGCGTATAGCAATCCACCGCGATGCCGTCTTGGGTTTTCCCGAAAGATTCCTTCATGATTTTGATCTCCGCTTTTTTGCTGCACAGGGAACAACACCCGGAAGCGCCCCAGCCGATCATCGCCGCCAACGCCAGTCGAACCGGTTTGCTGTTCATCGTTTTCTCCCGCTGGGTGTTTATTGGCTTAAACTGCCGTCTATTCTTCGCCCTCGCGCGCCAAAATCCAGCTTTTTTTCGTCGGAGCGGATATATGCAGATGTGTGCATATGGTCAAATCTCCTGTTTCCAAGGCTTGGAAACAGGACGCGTTTCATTTTCCAACCCTTGGAAAAAACGCAAGTTGCCTAGACTCTCCGTCGGTTTTGACGCATATTCCCGGCATGTTCAGCGATTTTATTTTTGAAAACGTTGCCGCCGAACATCCCGATTTCCTGCGCGACGAATCGCGCCGCACCGGCCGTGCCGCCGCGCTCGCCATGCCGCGCACTGCAGAAGAACTCCGCGCCGCGCTGCAGCTGGCGCGCGCGCGTGGTTGGACGATCACGGCACAAGGCGGTCGTACTGGGTTGACCGGCGGTGCGGTGCCGGATGGCGGACTCATCATCAGTCTTGGTCGAATGAATCGCGTACTCGGTTTGCGACAGACCACGGATGGCGCTTTCATGCTGACCGTTCAGCCGGGCGTTGTCTTGCAGGATTTACGGCGAATACTGGTTGCGCGCGAATTCGATACGCGCGGCTGGTCGGCGGATTCGCTCGCCGTGCTCGAAGCGCTACGCGCCGCGCCACTGCAATTTTTTCCGCCCGACCCGACGGAAACCACGGCGACGCTCGGCGGCATGGCGGCGTGTAACGCGTCCGGCGCGTGTACGTTTCGTTATGGCGCGACGCGCAACCACATCGCCGGATTTCGTCTGATGTTGGCCGATGGCGACGCGCTCGTGCTTCGGCGCGGCAAGGTCAAAGCGCAGGGCCGCGCGTTTGCGCTGGAAACGGAATCGCATCGAAAGTTCGCGGGCCACTTGCCCGCCTATGCGATGCCGCAAGTGAAGAATGCCGCGGGATATTTTGCCGCCGACAATATGGATTTGCTGGATTTATTCATTGGCGCGGAGGGCACGCTGGGAATTTTCACCGAGTTGGAACTGCGCCTGATGCCGGAGCCGGGCACGCGGTGGGGGCTGATGGCTTTTTTCCCCGATCAGACCCTGGCCGTACAGTTCGTCAATGCGGCGCGGGCCACGAACGACGCGCGTTTGGCCGCGCTGGAGTTTTTCGATGCGCGCGCGCTGGATTTGTTGCGTGCCGAGCGAGCACGAAGCGCTGCGCTTTTGGCCCTATCGGAACTCTCGCCGCATTTCCACACCGCGATCTATGCCGAAATTCATGCCGGGGATGATGACGCCGCGGCGGCGGTCACAGAGCAACTTTTGGCCTGCGGTGTTGATGAGAAAAATTCGTGGCTGGCGACGAACGCACACGACATGGAAAAATTCAAAGCATTCCGTCACGCGCTGCCGGAAGCAGTCAACGGCCTGATTGACGAACGTCGCAAAACCGAGCCGAGTCTGACCAAGCTCGGTACCGATATGGCCGTGCCAGACGCGTATCTCGACACGATTCTGGAGCGCTACGAACGTGATTTGCAGGCGGCGAATTTGGAGTACGTGATCTTTGGGCATATCGGCAACAATCACCTGCACGTGAACATCCTGCCGCGCAGCAGAGCGGACTATCAGCGCGGCCGCGAACTTTATCTGGTGTGGGCGCGCGACGTGGTGCGGCTTGGCGGCACGGTCGCCGCCGAGCATGGCATTGGCAAGCTCAAGGCGCCGATGTTGGAAATCATGCTTGGCCCGCAGCGCATCGCCGAGATGCGCGCACTCAAGCGTGTTTTCGATCCTGCCGGCTGTCTCGGTCACGGCAATTTGTTCAGCACCTGAGCCGGTTTTTCCAAGGCTTGGAAAAGCCGGCGCGTCGGGTTTCCAATCCTTGGAAAACCGTGTATATTCGCTGCCGGATTTAATCGCGAGAGGAATTCTGGAATGAACGTCCGCTTTCAAAATGCCGTGGCCGGTCGTGTGCAAAACACGCCGCCGATCTGGCTGATGCGGCAGGCGGGGCGCTATCACGCGCACTATCAAGCCTTGCGCCAAAAACATTCATTCATGGATTTGTGCAAGCAACCGGAGTTGGCGGTGGCGGTGGCGCTCGGTCCGGTGCAGGAATTTGATTTCGATGTGGCGATCCTTTTCTCTGATATTTTGTTTCCGCTGGAAGCGTTGGGTATGGACCTCGACTATACCGAAGAGGGGCCGCGTCTCGGATTCCATTTGACTGCGGATACACTGGGGCGGCTCAAGCCTGCCGCCGAGGCGATTCCGCAGTTGAAGTTCCAGCAGCAGGCGCTCGCGGCGACGCGCGCGGTGCTACCGGGCGAAAAAAGTTTGATCGGTTTTGTGGGCGGACCGTGGACCATGTTTGTGTATGCGGTGGAAGGCAGTCACAGCGGCTCGCTGACGGCCGCGAAGCGGAGCACACCGCTATTGGACTCATTTTATAAGACGTTGTTGCCGGTGATGGAGGCGAATATCCGGCAACAGCTTGAGGGTGGGGCCGAAGTGGTGATGCTTTTCGATACTGCGGCGGGCTTGCTCTCGCCGGCGTGTTTCCAGTCGTGGGCCGTGCCGGCGTTGGCGCGCTTGGCACGGGCCTTTCCCGGTCGGCTCGGCTATTACTCGCGCGACACGCAGCGGGCGTGCTTCGATCAGGCCTTTTTGAAGCTGCCGTGGGCGGGCATGGGCGTGGATCACCGCTGGGATTTGCGCGAGGCGCTTACACTGCGTAGTGGGGGCTTTGTGCAGGGGAATTTCGATCAGTCGCTTTTATTTTTGGAGGGCGCGGTTTTCGATCGTGTGCTGCGCGATTGGCTGGAACCGCTACGTCAATTGACGCCGGAACAACGCCGCGGCTGGGTGTGCGGCTTGGGGCACGGCGTGTTGCCGGCGACACCGGAAGCCCATGTAAGACGATTTGTGAAAACCGTGCGGGAAGTTTTTCATGACTGATAGTTTTGAAAAGTATGATTTGCCGGTTCCGCGGTACACGAGTTATCCCACTGTGCCGTATTGGTCGGGTGCGTTGCCGACCGATGTGTGGCTGGAAAATGTTCGGCGGGTGCTGGCCGAACCGGCAACGGCGTGGTCCCTGTATATCCACGTTCCGTTTTGCGAGAGCCAGTGCACCTTTTGTGGTTGCAACAACATCATCAGCCGTAGTCACGACCGTGAATCGCCCTACGTGGAGCACGTGCTGAAGGAATGGGCGCTCTATCGCGCCGCCGCGCCGCAACTGATCGGGCGCACGCTGCGACATGTGCACGTGGGTGGCGGCTCGCCCACCTATTTGACGCCCGAAAATTTCCGTCGCTTGCTAACGCCCATTTTACAGGTGGTGCAAAAGGATCAGCGTGAGTTCGAGGGGGCGATTGAAGTTGACCCGCGAACGACATCACTCGAAAAACTGACCACCTATCGGGCGCTGGGCTTCAACCGCGTCAGCATCGGCATTCAAGATTTTGAGCCGGAAGTGCAGCGTTTGGTCAATCGCATGCAGCCCTACGAAATGACGGCCGACATCAACCGCTTGGCTCGTGAATTGGGCTTCACGGGTGTCAACTTTGATTTGATTTACGGCCTGCCCAAGCAATCGGCGGAATCGTTCCGGCGTACGGCGGAACAAACCGTGGCGATGCGGCCCGACCGCATCGCCTTGTATAGCTTCGCGTTGGTGCCGTGGATCAAGCGGCAACACCGCATCTTCAAGGATGAGGATTTGCCGCGCAAGGCGGTGAAGTGGGAACTATATCGCATCGCCCGTTCCATTTTCCTCTCCGCCGGCTACGTGGAAGTCGGCATGGATCATTTTGCGCTGCCCACCGATTCGCTGGCGGAAGCTCTGCGGCAAGGCCGGTTGCATCGCAATTTCATGGGCTACACCAACCAGCGCACCGATCTCGTGTTGGGTTTGGGTATGAGTTCGATTTCGGAGACGCCGTGGAGTTTCCACCAGAATGAAAAGGACTTGATCAAATATTCGGTAGAAATTGATGCCGGTAAAATCCCCACGCTCCGCGGGCATATGCTCACTGAAGATGATCGTCATCGTCGGGAACAGATTTTGAAGTTGATGACGACCTTCCGCGTGAGCTTTGTCTCCCCGGAAGAAGCCGCTGCCGCGCGCGAATTTCTGACCGAGATGATCCAGGACGGTTTTGTGGGAATGAATGAGCAAGAAATGTGGCTGACGGCGACAGGCCGTCCATTCCTGCGGATCGCCTGTCTCTTTTTTGACCAACGGCTGCGGGATAAGCAGCCGGAGGGGCGGTTGTTTTCGCAGGCGGTTTGATGGGGTGAGCTATGGGCCAAAAAACTGTGCAAATTGTGGGGGCCGGTTTTGCCGGCTTGAGTTTGGCGTGGCTATTGGCCCGGTGCGGTTGCCGGGTGGAAATCCGGGAACGGGCGGCGCGCGTGGGCGGATTGCTCGGCACGCATCGCGTGGCCAGCGGTACCGCCGAGGCCGGAGCCAACGGCATTTTGGTGACCGCGCGGCTCGTGGAGCTTTGCCGGGAGATTGGTGTAGAACCCTTGTTCGCATTGAAGGCTTCCAAGCGCCGCTATATTTGGCGTGGCGCGCCGACTCGTTGGCCGCTGACGGTGGGCGAGACGGCGAGTTTGGTCGGGCGCATGGCGGCGAAGCTGCTCTTCAACCGTCGCGCGTTGCGACCCGTCGCTGGCGAAACTTTGGATGCATGGGGACGACGCAATCTAGGTCAAGGTGCGGCTGATTTCCTGTTGGCGCCGGCCCTGCAGGGCATTTATGCCGGTGATTCCAAGCGGATGAGCGCGTCGCTGATTCTGAATCCGCTGCTTTTCAAAAAACGGGGCAAAGGCGATCCGCATGGGTTGGTTTCTTTCCGTGGTGGTATGCAGGATTTAGTGGATGCGCTGGAGCGAAAAGGTCGGGAAGCTGGCGTCGTTTTCCATCAGCAGCAAGTCACACCGGAGGATTTGGCACAACCACCGCCGTCGGGAACAGAGCGTGTCGTGGCAACGTCGGCGTGGGACGCCGCTGCGTTGCTCACGGGCTGTGCGCCCGCGCTGGCCGCGAAGCTACGGACGGTGGAGGTTCTCCCGCTGGTGGCGGTCACCGTTTTCTTCCGTATCCAGCAAAATAAATATCCCGGCTTCGGTTGTCTCTTCCCGGCGAATGCGCCGACACGGGCGCTTGGCGCGCTGATGAATTCCTACATCTTCGCAGGCCGGGCCGGCATCTACAACGAGACGTGGATTTTTGGCGGCGCGCGCGATGGTGCCGCGATCAACCTGACCGATCAGGAACTCATTACTGAAATTACTGGGAGCCGGCAGCGTCTCTTTGGACTGGCCAGCGACATGGTGGAATCCAAGATAACCCGGTGGCCGCAGGCGTTGCCACACTACACCCTGCCGTGGGAAACCACGCTACAGACTTTGCCCGAACTCCCGGGGCTGCATTTGCACGGGAACTGGCTGGGCGGTATCGGGCTGAGTCACATTCTGGATCGCAGTCACCTGCTCGCCGAAAGGATTACGCGTGCCTAAGGCGCTCCTCCTCGCCAATGTAGGCACGCCCGACGCCCCCGAGGTTGCTGCTGTCCGAAAATATCTGCGCGAATTCCTGTCCGATCCGGCCATCATTCAAGCGCCGGGGCCGGTGCGCTGGATGTTGGTGAATCTGCTGCTGGCTCCTTTTCGTGCGCGGCCATCGGCCAGAAAATATCAACAAATTTGGCTGCCGGGGGGGGCGCCGCTGCTGGTACACGGGCGAAATTTTTCTGTCGCACTACAAGCCGAGTTGGGCGCCGACTGGGTGGTGGCGTTGGCCCTGCGCTACGGTGAGCCATCGTTTCGGAATGCGCTCGCCGCACTGGTGGCCGGCGGGCAGATCAGCGACTTCGTGCTGGCTCCACTTTTCCCGCAGGCCGCGCCGGCGACTTCGGGTTCGGCGGCCCAACATTTTTTCCAAACCTTGGAAAAACTTGGCTGGTCGGGACCGGCACGCGTACTGCCTTCTTTCCCGACCGCGGCGGGTTTTATCGAGCCGCTAGCCGCGATCGCGGCGCTCGGCGCACGCGATTTCCAACCGGATCACTGGCTGTTTAGCTTCCATGGCTTGCCGGAGGCGCAGCAAAATAATCCGGGCTGCCACTACCGCGAAGAATGTCTGGCAACCGCCACGGCGCTTGCCAGCCAGCTCAACCTGGCGGCCGGCGTTTGGTCGGTTTCGTTTCAGTCGCGGCTGGGACCGGTCAAGTGGCTTGGTCCGTACACCGCACAAATCTTGCATGAACTGCCTGCGCGTGGCGTGCGGCGCCTGGCTGTGGTTGCGCCGTCGTTTGTCGCCGACTGCTTGGAGACGCTGGAAGAGCTGGCGATCAGAGGCCGCAAAACTTTTTTGGCGGCGGGCGGCGTGGATTTCCGTTGTGTCCCGTGCCTGAATGCGCGGCCTGCGTGGGTCAAGGGTTTTGCCGGAATCGTGCGTGCGGCGGCGGGCTTATTTCCTAACATGTTAAGGAACCCTACACGCCAACCAATAGCATTGGCAAGGCCAACCTAGGGAAATGAAGTCGGGACAGAGGTTGCCACTTCGGCTTTGTGCTCCTTTAATCTCGGTTATGAAGGCTCATCGTTGCCGAGTGGCCCTGGTTTCCCCGCCATAGCCCTGCGACAGCGGGTCCCGGTTAACGGATTGGGTTTTCAGCACGGCGCAGCGCGGGCCGGGTAAAGGTTGCAAGCGGAAAAGTGACAAAGCAGAAAAACTGGGGAGTTTATCCGCGGTGAGCGCGTGAAAAGCGCTGGGCATATTTTCCCTTAGAGCGTTTCTGGTAATCA
>SCQF01000044.1 GCA_004321905.1 Verrucomicrobiota bacterium
TATTTCGCAACTATGAATGACCACGAGGACCAAATCTTCGTATTGCATGCGGAAGTCTGCAAGAGCATGGCCAATCCAACGCGCCTCAAAATTCTGGCAAGCTTGCAGGATGGCGAGCAATCCGTGGACGCGCTCGCCGGAAGGCTTGGTATTTCAAAGAGTAATGTGTCGCAACATTTAGCCGTGCTGCGAAATCGGCGGATGGTGGCGACGCGGCGCGACGGGGTGAACGTCTTCTACCGTTGCGCCAATTCCAAAATGTTAAAAGCCTGTGCGCTCTTGCGGCAAGTGCTGTTGGAGCAATTGGCGGCAGGTGGCAAATTGGTCAAGGCGGCGCGTAAGTAATGAAGGAATACGCCATGAAACTGGGAATCATCATCTATTCGACCGATGCGGAGACGATCTGGAATGCCTTTCGGTTGGGTAATTTTGCCCTCAAGGCAGGCGACCAGGTCAGCGTGTTTTTGTTGGCCAAAGGCGTCGAATGCGCGTCATTGAGCTCGGAACCGTTTGATGTGGTCGGACAAATGAAAGCGCTGAGCGAGCATGGCGGTCAAATCCTGGCTTGCGGCACATGCCTGAAAATGCGGAATTCAGGCGGAACGGAGTTGTGTCCGCTATCCACGATGAAGGATCTCTATGAGCTTGTGAAAGATGCGGACAAGGTCGTGAGTTTTTGAAAGGTTACCGATGAAAATGCGGGAAAGCGGGATGCCCGATGAGACCATGTGGGAACATTTCTTTGATGCGCCCGCTGCATTGAAACGGCTCGGACTGCGTGCAGACGACGCTTGTGTGGTTGAGTTGGGGAGCGGTTACGGGACGTTTACGCTGCCCGCCGCACGCATGGTGCGCGGGCAGGTTCTGGCCTTCGACATCGAATCGGATTTGGTGGCGCTGGTTCAGCGCAAGGCGCGGGCGGCGGGCTTGGCCAATATCCTGTGCGAACAACGCGACTTTGTCATGACGGGTACAGGCGTGGCGGATGGTGCCGCGGATTATGTGATGCTGTTTAACATTCTGCACGCCGAACAGCCCGAGGTGCTGCTGCGCGAGGCACGCCGTATACTGCGCCAAGGCGGACGACTGGCGATCATGCACTGGAACTACGATGCCTCCACACCGCGCGGCCCTTCCATGACCATTCGCCCCCAACCAGAACAGTGCCGGATGTGGGCGGAGGCCGAGGGGTTTCGGTTGCCGAAACCCGGCATCATAAATTTGCCGCCTTATCATTACGGTATGGTTCTGGAGTGTCCTTAGGCCGCGTTTATCAGGTCCCAGCAGATTAAACCTTGAAAAGGAAATACAGTATGGTCAACATCAGCATCGAATATCAGGGTGGTCTGCGTTGCGAGGCCACGCACGGCCCATCAGGCGTCAAACTACAAACCGACGCTCCCGTGGATAGCCACGGCAAAGGTGCGTTGTTCTCACCGACGGACTTGGTGGCAACGGCGTTGAGTTCCTGTATCGCTACGGTGCTCGGTCTTGTGGCTGAACGGAAGGCTTGGGACTTGAAAGGACTCCGCGTTGAAGTGACCTAGGAGATGACCCAGACTCCGCCACGACGTATTGCCCGCTTGAACGCCGAAGTCTGGCTGCCGCGGCCTTACCGCCAGCAGATCGGGAATTGGTCGAGAAAACCGCGTTGCATTGTCCCGTC
This sequence comes from Verrucomicrobiota bacterium, assembly GCA_004321905.1. Classification (GTDB taxonomy): domain Bacteria; phylum Verrucomicrobiota; class Kiritimatiellia; order CAIQIC01; family CAIQIC01; genus DP16D-bin41. The sequence goes on from SCQF01000044.1 coordinate 1,667, forward strand.
CAGCGCAGCTTGCATCCCGATATTGAGGCGCCGATTGTTTTTCATTGGCCCTAAGCCGTCACGGATCAGCACGCCAACCAGCGCCGTGCCCTGACCGGGGAAATCATGCAGATCGAGCAATTGCCCGCCGCCAATGCCGGGTGTGCGCAAAGCAACCCCAATCTCTTCTTTATAGCAAAGCACTTGCAGTTTACCCGACGCCATGAAGAAATCTTTTGCCTGTTGCAACATCCCATGCTCCGCCAGCGAGTCGCGGAAAACTCCAAAATTTTGGGGTTTGAGCGGGCCAACGTATTGACTCATCTCGTCGAAGTTCGGATAGACGCACCCTTGCCCCATTTCATGGACGATGACGGACACATCAAACTTTGTAACCGTCACCGGTGCTCGCGCCCGCTCAACTTTTTCAAACATATCCCGAAGCCTTGAAAAACGGAACAATCGCTGGAGCGGAACGCAAAAAAAGCGGTGATAAGCTCGTTACCAGGCCGCGCCCTTGATCGGCGGAGCCTTGGTCGTGGGTATGGAAGATTCGTCGTAGCGACGCGTGCCAAGACGAAGGGCCGCCCGATTAGCCGCTTCAATGGTTTCGCGCTGCTCATACTTCGCCTCACGACGGCGATCGGTTTCGCAGGCAATGAAATTCGGCGCATCGGGATTCGGCTGCGCAGCGAGCCGCGCCGCGCCGGTACGCAAAATCGTCAGCGCCTCTTTTCGCGCAACTTCGGCAAGCGCGATGAGCGCCGGACTGGCGTCCGGACGATCAAAGCTGACCCGCGTCATTGTGAGGTGGTCGTTCAAATCAAGGCCGAGTTGCTTGAGACGCGTAACTTCGTTACTGGCCAGCGGGCAGCGACCGTAGAGACTGTCCGGCCAGGCGGTGGCATAGCTCGGATAATACGGCGCATTGAGATCCACCCACGTGACGATGCGCTCTAGTTCTTCCGGCAACAATTTGATCCCGTTGTGGCCTTTCTGTAGCACCTGTACCAACCTACTGGCGCGCGCGCCCCACGAGTTCGCCGGTTGAATCTCCGCCGGACCAGCGCCAACCACTTTCAGGACTTTTTTCAGGTATAGATCCACATAGGAAACGGCGAAGGCCGCCGTGCGGTCGCCGGCGAGCACGAGTTTTTCGCCGGCTGGTTTGCCGAAGTCGTGGCACCGTACGCAATACTTGTCGAAGACCGGTTGTACCTCGGCGCGGTAGTTGAACAGACGCGGTTCGCCCTGCCAACCCATGAGGCGACTCGGCGCGCGTTGCAACGCGCGCGACGCCGCGGCGGCGGGCGGCGGCACAGCCAAGCGATCATCGTGACAGCCGATGCAACCCGCGCGCTCACCCGGTTGCACGAACGCGCCACTACGCATGGACTGAATCATCAATCCGTCTTTATCCAGCAACTGAAAATAGACGAACCGCTCGGCGGGCGCCTCGAAATAGGCAGAGCCATCCGCCTCGACCGGTACCGTGCCGAGGATCCGTTTGTTCTCGAAGCTCGACCAGTTCATCGCCGGACGGTGATAGCCTTGACCGTTCCACGCCGGATAAGTCCAGAAGCGTTTTTCCGGTGCCTCAACCACGCGCAACCACTTCACACTACCACGCGTCACGCCGGCCATGTGCGTGCCGGCATAGACATCGGTGACATAAAATGTGCCGTTGCGGTCGGCGTAGTTACGCCGTTCCGGTAGCAGCGGCGGACGCAGATGCGGCATTAGCAGCATCGGGTCGGCGCAACCTGGCGACTCGGCATGAAGGCAGACCTCGTTGCCGAACGTGTCCACGAGATAGATGCCCTGCTCCTCGTTCGTGCCGATTTGGCGCGAACAAAGGAAGAACTGCGTGTCGAGCGGATAAGGATCGGCGTAGCGCGGCTGCACCGAGGTGAACGCATCCCATGCGCCATTCACCATGCCCGGCTCGCGCACCCGCGCCACGGCTGTGGCCGGCCACGTACGCACCACCGGCGCGCGGCCATCCACGCCGCGCCGCCGGTCGAGAATCGCCAGCGCACCCCACGGCCGGTCGTGGCACGAACTCAACACGCACAGCACCAGTGGCGTGCCGGGAATCTGCCGCGGCTCGATCACGCCACCGGGCGCCGGCGTGTTGTTGCCATACCACACTGCGTGCGCCGTGCCATCCGGGTTCACCGTCCACAGCCCCTGTGCATCACCGAAATTGCGGTCCACATACTCCCACCGGTCATAGATGATCCGGCCATCTTCCAGCAACGAACCGTGCCCCTCAAACAGATTGTTACGACCGATCTGCACGATGTTGGCGCCGTCGGCCTCCATACGGAACAGATTGCCCATGATGTGGGCATTGCACCCGCAGTACTTCGGCTCACGCGACGAGGTGAACGCGATGCGCCCATCCGCCAGATAAAACGGATCAATATCGAACACGCCCGGCGCACTCGTCAGTTGCCGGGGCGCGCCGCCGGTGGCGGCGACCTCATAGAGGTGGTAGTCATCGCCAATGTTTTTACGCATGGAGAAGACGATGCGCTGACCGTCAAAAAAAACATCCGGATCGCGCGCCAGCCCGTTCGGGCCCGGATCCACCAACATCCGTGCCACGCCACGGCGTAAATCGAGCAGCTTAAGCGGACCACCTGGCCGATAGTTACGGGTATTGATTTCGCCCGTCTGGAACACGGTCTCTGTGTTGTGATGGTCCCGGTGGTACGGCGGACGCACCGCAAAGAGCAGCGGATATGCCACCAGCAGCGGATGCGCCGCCAGCGCCTCGCGTCGCAACGCGGCAAGCTGCGCAGCATCGCCGGGCGGAAGCGCGTCGAGCCGATGGAGAAATTCCGCGCCGCGATCATAGCGTGTTCCGTATTGCGCCGAGAGCTCCGCAACCGCCGCCCGCAAGCTTGCCGGATCGCCACACTCGTCCGCCGCTCGGACGGCCAACGATACGAGCAACAGCACATAGAGGATGACCCTGCCCTTGAAAATCATGGCGCGCAACATAGCGAATCGCCCGCAGTTTTTCAGGTGAAAAATTGCATTATTGCATTTGATCACCGGCTGTAGTGAGGCATACGGCATGCAGGTTCCTTTTGGAGGTACAATGTACTGCTAATTTTCCGCCGAGGGGATGGATGGAATCGTTTATTTATGTATAATATTACACCACAAGTTACAGGGACCACGCCCAAGAATTAAGGAAATTCTCCAAGGCTTGGAAAACCGACGCTTAGCACGCGGCTCCAAACGCCACTTTACTCGGCGCGCCTTTTCCCAGTGCGGCAGTCAACTTGGCGAGATGCTTTTCATAGACGCCGCGTGGCAGGACGCCGTGTTGGCGGCAGAGCGTGGCGGCCAGGCCAACGACTTCGCCCATCATACCGCAGGTACGCATCACGCGCACGGTGCCGAGCGCGTCATGGGTCACGCTGATGTCGCGTCCGGCCATGAAAAGATTCGGGATGTTGCGGCTATAGAGGCAGCGGTACGGCGCCCAGTAAGGTGGTTTGAATTTGCCGAAATGCGCTTCGGAAATGAACTCACGCCCTTCAAAACCTTTAGCGTATCGCAGATCAGGATAATGCCGGTCGAGATCCCAAGTGCACGGAAAACACGCATCCTCAAAAATACGCTGACCCACAATTTCTTCCGCGGTCAACAACACGTCGCCGAGTAGCCGCCGCGACTCGCGCTTGCCGGCAAGATAGGTGGCCCATTCAAGTTGATGATGGGGGAATTCGCCGTCCACATTTTTGAGCGAGTCCCAAGCGCCGTACATGGCGCGGAAATTCCAGTCGCGCATGGCTTCGACTTCCGTGATGGGATCGAGGTCGAAGCCGGTCTCCCAATACCACTGACCGAGTTTGGTCAGATCGGCGGGAAGCGGTTTTTCGCCGCGGACGGCACGCCCCGGGAACGGTTTCCCGGAAAGATCGAGCGCCCAAATACAGCGCGGAAAGGCCACCGGCCCGCCGGCGTCGCGCAACTGCCAGATATTACTCGGCCCCATGTGTTGCTTGCGTGTGACCTCGAAGTCCGCGCCAGCCAGAAACCCCAGTTGCCCATCGCCGGTGCAATCGGCAAATAGCTCGCCCGTCACGCGAATGCGGCGGCCCGTACGGACATCTTGCGCCACGATGGCAACGATCCGGCCATCGTTGACTTCCGTGGCGACAAGCTGTTGCCATAGCAAAAGGTGTAAATTGCTTTCCGCGCGGAGCAGCTTCATGCGCAGCGCGTCGTCAAAATTTTCAGCCTTGTTTTCCGGGCCAGGCGGTGCTTGTCGTTTGTTACCCAATTCATTGACGACATTTCCAATATTTGGAAACGGCGCCTGCCCGGTTTTACCCGCCAGATTGACGCGAATTTCCGAACTGTTGTTGCCACCCACGACAGGCCGGTTATGCACCAACGCCACCTTCAGACCGCTACGCGCCGCCGTGAGCGCCGCACAAACGCCCGCGACACCGCCGCCGACCACGACCAATTCATAGCTGCCGCCATCGTCGAGTTGTTCGGACAACCCCAGCAACTGCCGGCGCAACACGGCGAGTTCCGCACCGTCATGGGGCGGGAGGAAGTTGACATCCTGACTGAACAAAATCGCATCGCAGCGGCCTTCAAAACCCGTCAGATCGCGCAACGCCAGTGTGATTTTTTCGCTCATCGTCACCGTGCCGCCATCTTGCCAATGCCACGCCGCACCCGCGGTGCCAAAAACGGTTTTAAGCGGCTTGCCATTGAGCAAGACGAGGAACTTGCCCGGCGCGCCGGGCGCTTGCCACTTGGCCACCCAATCGCAGGTACGGACCCAAACGCGATAGGTGCCCGGTGCGGGCAACGTCACCGTGGTGGTGGCATCGGCCACCGGTTCGCCCAAGCCGTGCGCGAGGAGATACGGCGACCCCATCTGATCCATAAATTCCTGGTCCAGCACCCAACCACCGAGTTGCTGGAAATTTTCCGCTTCCACCAACACGAGGCCACCTGCCGGTGCGGCCAGCACGCGCTGACTCAACCCCCAAACGGCAGCGCCCATGCCCGCCAGCTTCATAAATTCGCGCCGTGGAATATTATTCATGGTTTCCTTTCCAAATATTACGAACAACGAACGCACAGCATACAACATTTAGTGTATTCGCCCTTTCGATTCAATGCCGATCTTGCTATTTTCCCGGCAACGAGAGGAATTTTTTCATGAAAATTTCGCACATTGTTGCACTTGGAACAATTTTATGGATGACCGCGCAAGCGGAGACCAACGATGTTGTACCGCTCTGGCCGGACACCGCGCCCGGCGCAGAAAAGTGGTTGAACGCGACCAATTTGGAAGAAAGCCTCGTGCGCCCCACCCTGACCATCTTTCTGCCTGCATCCGACAAAGCCAGCGGCACCGGCCTGCTCATCATCCCCGGTGGCGGTTATAGCGGCTGCTGCTATACCTACGAAGGTTTCGACCTCGCGCGCTGGTGTAATGAGCACGGCATCGCGGCTTTTGTTTTGCGTTATCGCCGCCCGGTCGCCCAGCAGCAACGCCTCTATGACCACACCGTCCCGGCGTTGGACGCCCGCCGTGCCTTGCGCTTGATCCGCACCCATGCGACCGAATGGCAGGTCAATCCCGGTAAGCTGGGCGTAATGGGTTTTTCTGCTGGCGGCCATTTGGCCGCGACGCTCGGCGTGCATTTCGATGCCGGCCAACCTGCGGCCACCGATCCCGTTGAGCGCGAAAGTTCGCGTCCGGATTTCATGACCCTCGTCTATCCCGTGATCTCAATGCAGAACGACGCGATCGCACATGGCGGCTCACGCAAAAATCTGTTGGGCGAAACCCTTGCTCCACACCTATTGGATTACTATTCCAGCGAACGCCAAGTGACCAGCAATACGCCGCCGACTTTTCTTGTGTGTAGCACAGCCGATAAAGTCGTTGCCGCCGAAAACAGCGTGCGTATGTATCTGGCGCTGAAAGCGCATGACGTGCCCGCCGAATTGCACGTCTTCGAGCAAGGCGCGCACGGCTTTGCCCTGCGGGCCCCCAAGCTGCCCGTGACCACGTATTGGCCCACGTTATTTCTCGCGTGGCTCAGCGAGCACGGTTGGGCCGCCAAGCCTGAATAACGCGGCTCTTCCAAGCCTTGGAAAAGTTTGGAGACCGTGACAGGCGGCGAGGTCAACGCACCAGCAGGTGAATCACCGCGCAAACCAACGCGCCCAACAACGCCAGCACAGCCAAGCTTTTGTTGAACGAATAGAACGTATCCTCTGGCGTCATGGTAGCCACGACCTGATCGCGGTTGACCAGATCATTTTTCTGAACGTGGGTGTTGGCGATATAGCCTTGGATCGGCGTTCGGATCATTTGTTCGCCGTTGGTGGTCAGGAGGATGCGTGCAACGGGCTGCCCTTCCCGCACGAGTTCGCAGGGCTTCACAAAAACGTCTTTCACAAGCCCCGGCAAATCCGTCTTCATCTTCACTTCCCGCGGATGCTTCTTCAAGGTGGCTTCCGACGGGAACCAGCCGTCCTTTACGCACCACGCACCGAGGGCCAGCAGAATCACCGCCCACACGAGAAAATCGCTGGTCCCGGGGACATTGAATTTACGCGCCATGCGTTGTTTACCTCATACCGGATTCTAGCCAAGCGTTCACAAAACCGCCACGCCCGTCCGCAGTTCCTCCGCACAAGCCTGTACCGTGGCCAACACCTGCTCCGGCGGTACCGCGCGCAGCTCGCCGTTGTGACGTAGTTTGATTTCCAGCACGCCCTTGGCCAGGCCCTTCTCGCCCACATTGATGCGAATCGGCAGGCCGAGCAGATCGGCATCTTTGAATTTCACGCCGGGGCGCTCGTCGCGGTCATCGAACAACACCTCAAAGCCGGCGGCCTCCAACTCCGCCACGATCTTCAAGGCCGCTTCCATCGTCGGCGCGTGCGCCACATTGATCGGCAGCACTTCCACCTGATAGGGCGCGATGGAAATCGGCCACACGATGCCGTTGGCGTCGTGGCTCTGCTCAATCACCGATTGCAAGGTGCGCGTCACGCCAATGCCGTAGCAACCCATGATCGCGGTTTTGCGCTGGCCTTCGGGATCAAGGTAGCCTGCGCCGAGCGCTTCGCTGTACTTCGTACCGAGCTTGAAGACGTGCCCCACTTCGATGCCACGTTTGGCAACAAGGTTGCCTTTCTCGCAGCGTGGACAACCATCGCCGGCGTTTGCGTTGGAGATGTCGGCCCACGTTTCGATTTTTGCATCACGCGCGAGGTCCACATTGACGAGGTGCGCGTCGGCTTGGTTCGCGCCGGTGATCGCGCCGCGATAGCCCTTCAGTTTTTCGTCGGCGATGATCGGAATCGTGAGTCCAACCGGCCCGGCAAACCCAACCGGCGCATGGGTGACCTTGGCAATCGTCGCATCATCGGCCAGCACGAGCGCCACGACCTTGAGCGCACGCTTGAGCTTGATCTCGTTCACGTCACGGTCGCCGGGCACGAGCGCGGCAACGGGTTTTTCGTCGGCGAGGTAGATCAGCGTCTTGATTAGCCGTACCGCAGGAGATTTGAAGAACCGAGAAACATCCTCCATCGTCCGCTGGTTTGGCGTGGCAACGACCGCGGTAGATTGCCCGGCATCGGCAAAAACGCGCTCACCGCGACTGACGCCTTCGGCCCGCTCAAGATTGGCCGCGTAGGAACAGGCCTCGCACTCGATGATGCCATCTTCGCCGGCGTCGGCCAGCACCATGAATTCGTGCGAGGCGCTGCCGCCCATCGCACCGGTGTCGGCCTCGACCACTTTCGTGCGCAGGCCGGCGCGTTTGAAAATGCGCTCATAGGCGCGGTACATCGCTTGATAGCTTTTTTCGACGCCTTCCAGATTCATGTCGAAGCTGTAGGCATCCTTCATGATGAATTCCTTGGCGCGCATCAGGCCGAAGCGCGGGCGGATTTCGTCGCGGAATTTGGTCTGAATCTGGTAGAGGTTCACCGGCAACTGCCGGTAGGACTGGACCTCGTGCGCGACGAGGTCGGTGACGATTTCCTCGTGCGTTGGACCAAGCACCAAATTGCGCTCCTGCCGATCCTTGATTTTGAACATCACGTCTTTGAGCACGTCAAAGCGACCGGTCTGCTCCCAGATTTCCTGCGGATGCATCGCCGGCATCAACACTTCCAGCGCGCCGGCGCGATCCATTTCTTCGCGGACAATCCGCTCAACCTTGTGCAACGCGCGCAGACCCAGCGGCAAAAACGTGTAGAGACCGCCCGACAGCTTGCGGATCAGACCCGCCCGCAGCATCAGTTGATGACTCGGGATTTCCGCTTCCGCCGGCGCTTCCCGCAGCGTCGGTATCAATTGTTGGCTCCAGCGCACCATGCTTCACTCCTCTTGAAAAATGACCGGGCCGTAAGGTAGAGTGCGCGCCAGACGCACACAAGCAGAAATCACGGAGCTACCGATGAAAAATGCCGCCCCCAAGCAGAAAATCTACCTTTGCGGCCCCATCATGGATGAGCACGACGGCCGCGCCCGCGCGTGGCGCGAAACCGCCCAAAAGCTCCTCGGCAAAAACTTCACCCTGCTCGACCCCATGCGCCGCAACTTCAAAGACCGCGAAGTGGATAGCGCCAACGAAATCGTCGAGTTCGATCTGCAGGACGTGCGCGACGCCGACATCATTCTCGTCAACTACAACAAGAACTCCATCGGCACCGCCATGGAAGTTTTCTACGCCAGCCACGACCTGAACAAGTTCGTCATTGCCTTCACGCCGTTCAGCTTCAAGGACAGCAGCCCGTGGATGGTACGCTTCTGCACCAAACTGCACCCTTCCCTGGAAGCCGCGTGCGCCTACATCAACGAACATTTTGTGGCGCAAAATCACGCGCGCCGCTGATTTTTCCAAGGCTTGGAAAACGGTGTCGTCACCTTTTCCAAACCTTGGAAACTCCCGCCCGGCAGCAGCTTTTCATACACTTCCAGCCGGCAATCGAAGCCGCCCAGATCAACTATTTCGCGGTATTTGAGTTTCAGCACTGAATTATTTGGTTCGATCCGCATCGGATTGGCAAAGACGAGCCGACCGCCGGGCTTGAGCACATCGGCCGCGACGGTGAAAAGCTCGGCGAACAACCCGCGCAGATTAGGAACGCGAACGCGCCGGCCCAACGGCGGGTTCGTGATAATGAGCGTGACGCTCGCCGGCCCGAGGCCCGCAATTTTGGCGTGATCGCGAAAGTCACCGCAGACCAACTGCGACGACACGTCCTGCAGCTTGGCAGCCGCGACATTCGCCTGTGCAATCGCAATGGCTTCCGGACTGACGTCCGTACCAAGGATTTTCTTCACACCACCCAGCAGCGCACTTTCGATCAACTCCAAACCAGAACCACAAAACGGATCCCACACAATTTCATCGCCAAAACGTCCGGCCAAGCGGGCCATGCACGCGGCCAGTGGCGGATGCGAAGCCGCGTCCACATCGTCCGTGCGATAGCCGAGCCGCGGATCGGGCGCAAACTTCGGACGCAACTCGATCGTCTGGCCGCTCGCGGTCGCATACACTTCCATCGCCCACGGCGCGCCACGCGCATCGTTCAGAATTTCCGGACACAGCGCATAGGCTCGATTCACCACATCGCGCACCGCGCCACGCTGGTGGCCCTTGCCGACAAAATCCAATCGGTAGCGGAGTGAACCTTCCGTGAATGTTGTCAGTAGATTCCGCGCCAGCGGCGAGGCGATCACCGCGGCCATGCCTTCCACAAATTCGGCGCCACTGGAATTCCGGACCGTACCGAGGACAAAACCGACCGTGGCGAAACAGCGCATCGAATATATTTCGGTCAACGAGAACGGCGTGATCGGCGTGATGGCGACAACGCCCGCGTGCACATCCACGAGTTGAAACTTGCCGCATTTCGCGATAAAGGCTTGCACCTCTTCGCGCACAATCCCTTCCAATCCGCGCCGGCAGCGCAGGTGAATCCGAAAATTAGGGAAACACGGGAAGACCTGTTCCATCCGAATTGCACTCGGTTGTTCCTTACGCGCCAGACTCGCACGCACTTTTTGCTCCGTCTGCGGCAACAACCCCGGTGTACCGGTCACCACCTCCAACGTCGCCGCGCCACCGATCTTATCGAGCGCCCGGCCCAGAAACTTCTTCTCGCGCTCCACCGTTGTCGTCTGGAGCAACGACAGCAGTTCCTTTTCCGCACCTTTGCCGGCGCCGATTTTTGGAAGCGCCGTCATCGCGTAACGACGGATTTTCTCGGCGGGGTCCTGCAAAAGTCCCCGTAACCACGCCCGAACTGCGGCCCGCTGCTCCTTCGTCCCCTGCCCGGCAAAGACCACGCCGACCGCGCGGATGACCGCCACACGTTCCAGCCGTTCCTTCGGCAGCGCCCGATCGAAGCGCGTGACCTCCGCGTTCCAGAGTTGTTCGCACGACAAGCCGCGCAACTGCCGATAAAGTTTTTTGTCGGCTTTCATCCTGTGAGGGTATCAGATAGATTGCGGCGGGGCGCATGAAAATCTCGCTGGAACAACTCGGCAGAATGAAAGAGCGGCGTAGGCAGCAAACGCCACGTCGCAGCCTGACCGGCGGCGGCTTGCGCTGGCTGCAGCCGGTGCTACTGGTACTCGGCGTGTTGTTCAGCGTGACGTTCGTCGCCGATATGTACAACCTCTCGCACGGTGGCATGACTTCCATGAAATTGCTCAGCGTACCGGAGGAAATCCAACGTTTGGAACGCGACATGCTCCACGGCCCACGCTATACCGCCACCAGCGGCCTATTTAGCATCGTGCGCCCCACCGGCTGGAAAGTACTGACTGGCGAGGACATCGCGCCCTACGACGTCACACTCGCCAGCCCCAATGGCGTGAACATCAGTTTGAGTGCCACGCCGGTAAACTACGATGACTTGCCGACCTTATTTACCGCAATGTCCAAACGGGAGAAGGAATTTGGGGTGCAAGCAGACATCCAGACGCTTTATTTCCACGGAAGCCCCGCGGCACGGCGCGAGGTACGGATGATGCGTTCACAAGCCGTGGTGATTGACTTCGTGACCAACCGCGTGGCCCACCAAATTTTCTGCATTATCCCGCTGGAGTCGCTGGAACAGTATCGGCCTGTGTTGATGAAGCTCGTGGATACCTATCAACCGCGTGTCACCACGAAACGGTAAGGGTGGCCGCCAGCCTCTGGATGGCGACGAGTGCGCCCGGAGGTCGCGGGCCACCTCAAGCTTACGTGCCGGCAAGAATTTTCCGCATGGCCACGAGTAGTTTTTCCATTTCGGCGTCGGTGCCGATGGTAATGCGGAGGCAATGCCCCGTCAGCGGGCCGGGAAAATAACGTACGAGAATTTTCCGTTGGCGCAACTCGGAAAAAACGTCTGCCGCGGAACGACGTGCCGGCTCGACCCACAGGAAATTCGTCGCCGAAGGAAAAACCTTGCAACCTATCTGCGTCAATGCTGCCGCAACATAAGCGCGGGTGACTTTGATTTTGTCCGCGTTGCGTCGCAGGTGGTCACCATCCTCAATCGCGGCGCAACCCAGTTCCTGCGTCAACCGATCAAGATTGTAGGAATCTTTGATTTTATAGAGCGCCGCGATGAGCGGTTCCGGGCCGAGTGCGTAGCCCAAACGGAGTCCGGCGAGCGAGGACGATTTCGAGAGCGTGCGCGCCACCAAGACGTTGGGCAGTTCGAGCGCGAGATCGGTGCCGTCATAATCCGCGAAATCCACATAGGCTTCGTCCAGCAGCACCACGCCGGTAAATTTTTGGCAGAAGGTGCGGATCGTTTCACGTGGATATTGGATGCCCGTCGGCGCGTTGGGGTTGGCGAGGAAAAACAGACTTGCGGAATACCCTGCGTCCATGCGCCACGAAAAATCCGCGTTAAGTCGCACCGGTTTCTGCATCACATCCTGAATTTCCGCGAGTACGGAATAGAGCGAGTAGGACGGTTCAAAGAAGCCAATACTACCACCCGGCTCAACCAACGCACGGGTACACAGCGCCAACACTTCGTCGGAGCCATTGCCGGCAAAAACGTTTTCCAATTTGCAGCCGTGCTTGCGCGCCATCGCCTCGCGCAGCTTTACCGCCAGTGGATCGGGATAGAGCCGCAAGCTTTCCGCCGTGAAATTCTTTAGCACCCCGGCGACACGCGGCGATGGTGGATAGGGATTTTCGTTGGTGTTGAGCTTGATCAATCCCGGCACCTGCGGCTGCTCGCCGGGCGTGTAGCCCGACATTTTTTCGACGGCTTGACGGATGAAGTGGCTCATGGGTTTCCAAGGGTTGGAAAGTTCACGACGCGGTTTTCCAAGGGCTGGAAACCGCGCTCATTTTCCTTTTTCAAAACGTATTTTGGCCGAACGCGCATGGGCGTCGAGTTGCTCCACACGACCAAACGCTTCGATCACCGGCAGCATCTCCTGCAAATCGGAGCGTGTCAGCGAGACGATGCTCGTGCGCCGCCGGAACGAATCCACGGTCAACCCGGCAAAAACGGAGGCCATGCCACCGGTCGGCAAAACATGGCTCGGCCCAGCGACAAAATCGCCGGCCGATTCCGGCGTCCACGGACCGAGGAACACCGCGCCGGCGTTATGCGCCTTGCGCGCCCACGTGCGCGGCTCGCGCACCAAGACTTCCAGATGTTCCGGCGCAAATTGGTTGCACAAGTCCATACCGGCATCAAGATGATCCACAACCACCAGCAACATCCCCTGCTCCATCACGCGTTCGACGGCAGCGCGGCGCGACAAGGTGGCGACCTGCTGCATCAACTCCGCCTGCACAGCCTTGGCCAAATTCTCGGATGATGTGACGAGCAGCGCTTTTTCGTGGCCGGTGCCGTGCTCGGCCTGCGAAAGCAGGTCGGCGGCGACAGCGGCAGGACTGGCGGTGTCGTCAGCGAGAATCGCGATTTCGCTTGGCCCGGCGACGAGATCGAGATCAACGTGGCCATAGACCAACCGTTTGGCGGCAGTGACATACGGCCCGCCCGGTCCGACGATCTTTTGCACCTTACGAACGGATTCCGTGCCAAAGGCCATCGCGGCAATCGCTTGAATACCACCGATTTTATAAATCTCTGTCGCACCGGCGAGGTCGAGCGCATAGAGCAAATAGGGGTTAATTTTGCCATCCTTGCCGGCGGGTGTACAAGCGACAACCTCCCGCACATCGGCAACACGCGCCAGCGTCACGGTCATCAGCGCCGTCGAGGCGAGCGGCGCGGCGCCGCCGGGGATATAACAACCGACGCGCGCCAGCGGGGTGAACTGTTCACCGAGCACGCCACCCTTGGGACTGGCCATCGTCCAGTCTTTACGCAAACCGGCTTTGCTGAAATGAATGATGCGTTTATAGGCCTCCGAGGCGGCCTGCCGGAATTCAAGGTCCACGACGTCATAGGCAGCCTTGACCTCGTCGGACGACACGCGAAATTTGCCCAACGCCACCGCGGCACCGTCGAATTGCTGGATACAGCGGGCAACGGCGATATCGCCCTCGGCGCGAACGGCGTCCAGCACTTCGCGCGCCACGCGCTCGGCTTCGGCATCGAAGGCGGGCCGATGGAGCAAGGCATCCACGGCCGCGTTTGATGCGGTGAGCGTCCACTTGACAAGTTTGACCTGCATGACCATCAAATCCCTTCTCAATCTCAGCGGCGCAACGCTTCGTTCATCGCGCCACATTTCGCGCAGCGGCACAGTGGCCGGTCGCGGTGGTCGGCATAGACGTGGCCGCACGCGGCACAGCGATAGATGCGCGAGCGCCGCGGCCCGACAGGCGACCGCTGCCGGAGCGCGTAATATAGCCAGCACGCGAAGAGCGCAACAAGGCTGAAAAACAGCGGGACAAAGAAGAACGTGGTTGCGGCAACACTCATGGCTGGGCGGCCTCCGGCGCGGGTTGAGGATGTTGCGGCGCAGCCGCGTGATGCAGGTGAATGGCACCATGTAAATCGGCCGCCGCAGGCGTGAAGCGCCAGCGATACAGCGCCTGCAACAGTTGCGCGTTGAAATCGTTCACCGACGACGGCGGATCCAAGAAAACATGCCGCACCTCGCCCGCCTGCCCCACATCAACGTAGGCGATCACCGTCCATGAATCGTCAGCCAGCTCCGCCGGCAACGCTGGCAATGTTTTTTCCAAGGTATGGATAGTGGCCAGATCACCCACCAACTCGACCGTCAAAGCATTGGTGATCACCGGTAAGTCCGCAAAAACGGACCGGACATCATCCAGGCGAAAACGGACGCCATCCGCAAAAGCCGGCAAAGGTGGAGCAGACACGACGGCGACGTTAGTCGCAGCGCACGGTTCCGACATCAACAAGGGCTCCGCGCCAGGACGTTGGACGCGCGGATGATCACGACTCTCGCCCGTGGACGGCGTGCGACTGAAGCCCATCGGCGTGGGCAAGGCAAAAAGCACCGGCGACCACATCACGCGTAAATCACGTTGCACCTCACTGCCCGCCGTCGTCGCACGTCCCGGCAAAAACCGCGCGTGCGACGCAAAACGCGGCAGGCCCCGCGGCGGCGTGTAGGCTTCGGGACGCCACAAGAAACCCCAGAAAGCGAACCACCCCACCGCCAGTGGCGCGGCCAACCACCAGAGCCGGCGCGGCCACCGGCGCGCGGCCAACAGCGCAGCCTCGCCCGCAACCAAGTTCACGGCCGCACCTCGGCCGGCGCCGGCAGCCGCCCAGCGATGAGCACCTGCTGAACACCCGCCGCGAGCGCCATATTATAAATATTCACCAGCGTACCGGCGCTGACGCGGGCATCGGCCTCAATCACCAGCGACGCCGCAGGTTGGTCATGCCGCGCCTGTGCGAACGCGGCGCGCAGATCATCAAGCGTCATGCGCTCGTCATTGAAAAACAGGAGCCCCTCCTGCGATAGCGTCACCACCATCGCGCCGTAGGGTGCGCCTTCATGGAAGGGTGCTTCCGGCAACTCCACCGTCACACCCGGCTGCAATACAAACCGCGCAGTGAGCAAAAACGCCGCCGCCACCAACACAATGGCATTCAGCAAGGCCGTCGGCTCGAACAACCGACACACGCACCGCACGCGCGGCTGAAATTGTCGCCGCATAATCACCAGTGGCGTCGGCTCCATGGATGGTGCAGCGTGTTTCACGCCTTCGGCTCCTTTTTCGCGGCATCGGCCACGGTATTTTGCGCAAAGAAATTCATGATTTCCGCCGCCGCGCGTTCCATATCCAACGTCAGCGATTCCACACGCCCCACAAGCAGGTTGTAGCCCGCATAAGCCGGGATCGAAATCACCAAGCCCGCCGCGCTGAGCAGCAGCGCCTGCCACAGCCCCGCCGCGAGATCGCCGGCATGGACCAGCGGCGCGCGCTGCTGGATGGCAATCAGCATCTGCATCAGCCCGAGGATCGTGCCCAGCAGGCCAAGCATCGGCGCGATATGCGCGAGCGTCGCCAGCAGCGGCATGTTTTTTTCGATGCGCGGAATTTCCGCCAAGCCGACCTCTTGCATGGCCTGCCGCATTTTTTCCGGCCCTTCGCTATGCTTCAAAATCGCCGCGCGGATAATCATCGGCACCGGCCCGGCGGCCTCCTCACACAAACTCACAGCCTCGGCTACGTTGCCACGCCGCAAAATGACATAGAGACCTTGCAAAAAATCACGCCAGCGAATTTGCGCGCGATGCAACTGGAAGAGGCGCTCCAGAAAAATTGCCGCCGCGCCGATGCCCACCAGCAGCAGCACGGCCATGATCGGCCCGCCCTGTCGCAAAAGCTCAAACATAATCAACTCCTTCTTCTCAAGCGGTCAGTTTTTCCAAGGTTTGGAAAATCGTCCTCAAAACAGCATCCAATGCTCCAATTTGATGCGCTGTAAACGCTGCAACGCCTCCGAACTCGCCGGCACGCCGGCATCGGCCACGCGCTGATAGAGCTGCACGGCCTTGCGCCAGTCACCGGTCTTTTCCTGAATTTCCGCCGCGTTGAACGCCGCGCGTGTAAACCATAGCGGGTCGCCATGCTGGCCCTTTTGGCGCTCGGCTAGAAACGTATAGACCACCGCAAGATAGCGCTCCAGCGCCTCAGCAATCTTGCCCTGTTTCTCCAAACAGCGACCGATTTTGAACTCGGCCTGCCACTTGAGATCGCGGTCGGCGGTGGGACTATCGAGCACCGCGCGATAGTCGCTCAGCGCATCGGCGTAGCGTGACTTGTCTTCGTTGGCCAGCGTAAATTCACAATCACCGCGCCGGCCCCGCGCAAGATTCGCGAGATAGCTGTTGGGATATTTATTGATGACTTCCTCGAACGCGAGGATCGAATCGGAAAACTTGCCCAACTCGCTGAGCGCGTCGCCTTGCGCGAAGCGGGTCTCGGCCAGCTTGGCGCTCTCGGGATAGAGCTTGGCCAGTTGCGTGCAATATTCGAGCGCGCGAAGATGCTGGCTGGCGGCGGCGGCGGCGCGCCCAGCCCAGAACAGGGCCTTATCGGCCAGCTCACTCTTCGGATAGGTACGCGCCAACTCGGCGAACTGGTGCTCGGCGCCCGCCGGATCGCCGTGGTTGAAGGCAAATTCGCCGAGCCAGAAAAGCACATCGGGCGCCCACGCGGACTGCGGATATTTTTCGATGAACTGCCGCGCAATTTTCAGGGCATCGGATTCCTTGTGCATGAGGTAGAGACACCAGCCGCGCATATAAAACGCCTGTTCGGCCAGCCGATCACCGGGGAAATGTTCCAAGAGCTCATCAAAAGTCGTCAGGGCTTCCGGGAATTTGCCCGTGCGGTAGAGCAGCAACCCGCGCCCACTCCACGCCTGCGCGTGCCAGACGGTACCGGACGCGACGACGGCGACGCGATCATAGGCGGCGACGGCTTGCGCCCAGTGGCCTTGATCTTCACGAACCAACGCCAAGCCCAGCCAGGCACGCGCAGTATTTTCGCTATTGGTGGGTTGCGCAGCAGACAAAATCGTAAAAAGTTTTTCCGCTTCGCGCGGTTGCCCCTGCCGCATCCGGCACAGGCCCGCCTGATAGAGCGCCTGAGCGGCCCCAACGGCGTTATCCGTCGAGTTGGTGAGGGCCAGGTAAATCGGCAACGCCTGGCGATATTGCTGGCCGGCGAACCACGCATCGGCCACTTTGCCTTGCGCTTCGGCCTGCTCGGAAGGAACGGACGAAACATAGGCGGCCTTGCTGAAGGCGCTGGCGGCTTCGTCGAAACGCTCCAGATGCCAGAGGCACCAACCTTTGCCCATCAGCGCGCGCCGCTGGCCGGTGGCTTCGGCGAAGGCTTCGACATAACGCTGAAATTCCGCCAGCGCCGGTTCGTAGCGCTGATGATGGAGCAACTGCTCAGCCAATTCCAGTTGCGCCTCGGCCGCCATAGCGCCGCTTCCTGCTCGGCGTACGACACCGCGCAACACCAGCACGCCTTCATCCAAGCGATTCAGGCGGAAAAGTAATTTGCCGCGCAAAAAGTCGGCGCGCAATTTGGCCGTCGGGTCCGGCGTCGCCACAGCCGATTGCGATAACGCCAGCACCGCCGCAGTTAAATTGGTTTGCGCCTCGTAGAATTGCGCGAGTTGGTCCCACGCCGCGACGCGCAAATCCGGCCGCGCCTTCACGCGCTCGGCGAGCGCTTTGAGCGCTTTTTCACTCTCAGGGAATTTCTGTGCTTGCGCGTAATAATCCGCCAAACGTAACCGTGCTTGATCGGCGAACAGCGTATCCGGGCACTCACGAGTCAACTGTTCGAGCACATCACGCGCCGCATCAAGACGGCGCAACTCCCGCAAGGCTTCGGCCCATTGCCAGAGGTTTTCAGCCGCCTCCGGCGTGCGCACATATTTTTTTTGCACCTGCGCAAACAAAGCCAATGCGGGATCGGGCTGATTCATCTTGAGCAGCACGTTGGCGGAGAGCCGCAACACCCGCACCAATTCCGGGCTTTTCGAATAGCGCAGCTCGAAATCGCGCAGCAGCACACCGGCTTCCGCAGGTTGGCCGGCCTCAAAGAGCGCCAGCGCCGAAAGATAAACCCACGACCCTTCCAGCGCACTGCCGCGCGCCTCGCCCTGACAACCGCCCAAGACCTGCTGCGCCTCGTCGGCGCGTTGCAGCGCCAACAGGGCGCGCGCCTGCCATAACTTATTTTCCAGTTGCTCAGCCGGCGTCGTCACGAGGGGTGCGGCTTGCTGAAAGGCCTTAAGCGCCACCGCGTAGAAACCATCCTCGAACGCGGCGCGTCCGGTGGTCAAGGCATCCAGCGGCGCATTGGTCGTGCTCTGGGCGTACACCGCCTGGGACACCACCAAGGCAATCAGCGCCATCAACACGGGTTGGATTCGTCGTATCATGGTCATTGCTCGGGTTTACGGACCAACAACGGCTTTAGATAATGGCCCGTATAGGAATGGGGGTTGGCCGCGACTTCTTCGGGTGTGCCCTGCGCCACAATCCGGCCACCGTTGTCGCCACCTTCCGGGCCCAAATCAATGATGTAGTCTGCTGTTTTGATGACGTCGAGATTGTGCTCAATGATCACCAGCGTGTTGCCGGCATTGCGCAACTGGGTGAGCACATGCAACAGCTTGTGCACATCGGCAAAGTGCAAACCGGTGGTCGGCTCGTCGAGCAGATAAATCGTCCGTCCGGTGTCGCTCTTGCTGAGCTCCGAGGAAAGCTTGACGCGTTGCGCCTCGCCGCCGGACAGCGTCGTCGCCGGCTGCCCAAGTTGCAAATAGCCGAGGCCGACATCGGACAAGGTGCGCAACTTGCGCTCCATTGCCGGCACGGCACGGAAAAACTCCAGCGCTTCGTCAATCGTCATGTTGAGGACGTCAGCGATATTCCGCCCGGCGTAGCGCACTTCCAGCGTCTCACGGTTATAGCGCTGACCACGGCACTGCTCGCACGTCACATAGACGTCCGGCAGAAACTGCATTTCGATTTTCAGAATGCCGTCGCCCTTGCAGCGCTCGCAACGACCGCCCTTGACGTTGAAACTGTACCGACCGGGGCCGTAACCGCGCACGCGCGAACCGGGCAACTGCGCGAACAGATCGCGGATCAGCGAGAACGCGCCGGTGTAGGTGGAAGGATTGGAGCGCGGCGTGCGGCCGATCGGCGACTGGTCAATCACGATCACCTTGTCGAGGTGTTCCAGTCCGGTGATCTTCTTGTGCTTGCCGGGTTTCTCCTTCGACGTGAAGAAATGCCGGAACAATGCGCGCCGCAGAATTTCGTCGAGCAGCGTGCTTTTGCCGCTGCCGGAAACGCCCGTGATACAGACCATCGTACCGAGCGGAATCTTGACGTTGATGTTCTTGAGGTTGTTCTCCGCCGCGCCGATGATTTCCAGCGCATTGCCATGCCCCGTGCTACGCTTTTCCGGCAACGCCACTTCCATCTCGCCGTTCAGATAGCGGGCGGTGAGCGACTTGTTGTTTGCCAGCAATTCCGGCACCGTGCCCGCATGCACCACGTTGCCGCCATGCCGGCCCGCGCCGGGACCGAGGTCAATCACGTAGTCCGCCTCGCGGATCGTCTGGTCGTCGTGCTCGACCACCACCACCGTGTTGCCGATATCGCGCAAACCCTTGAGCGTGGCGATCAATTTTTCGTTGTCGCGCTGGTGCAAGCCGATAGACGGCTCGTCGAGCACATACAGCACGCCGACAAGGCCCGCACCAATTTGCGTGGCCAATCGAATACGTTGCGCCTCGCCGCCGGAAAGTGATCCGCTCTCGCGGTCGAGCGTCAGATAGTCAAGACCAACGTTCGCTAAAAACGAAAGGCGTTGCCGGATTTCCTTGGTGACTTCGTGAGCGATCTTTTCTTCCTGCGGCGTAACGTCGAGCGTATTGAAATAGGCAATCGCCTGCTTGACCGAAAACTGCGTCACCTCGACGATATTTTTCCCACCAACCCGGCACGCCAATGTTTCCGGGCGCATCCGCGAACCCTTACACGATGTACAAGGCTGCCGGCTCATGTACTCCGTCAGCTTTTGCCGCATATAATCGCTATCCGTCTCCTCATAGCGCCGCTTGAGATTGGCAATCACGCCTTCAAACGGCTTGGAGTATTTGTGATAGGTGCCGCCGCGCCAGAAACCGAACTGCATCTCCTTCTCGCCGGAACCATGCATCACGATCTCCCGGAAATCTTCCGGCAAGTCTTCCCACGGCGTATCCATGCTAACGCCGTAATGCTGCACGACCGCGCGCAACAACCCTTTCAGATAAATAATCATGCGCCGTCCGCCGCGCCGCCACGGATGGATTGCGCCGTCTTCCAACGAAAGCGTCTTATCGGGAATCACCAAGTCTTCGTCGAACACCATCATCGTGCCCAAGCCCAAACACGTGGGACACGCGCCATACGGGCTGTTGAACGAAAAATGCCGCGGTGTCAGTGTATCAAAGCTGATGCCACAATCCGGGCAGGCGTTCTTTTCCGAAAACAATTTTTCTTTCCACGGCGCGCCTTCCGGCTCCGGTGTCACCGCCAGCATCAACCCTTCGCCGTGCTTGAGCGCCAACTCCACCGAATCGGTCAACCGCGTACGGATTTTATTGGTGATGACCAACCGATCCACCACCACCTCGATGGTGTGCTTCTTGTTCTTTTCCAGTTTCGGCATCGAATCGAGGTCATAAAGTTCACCATCCAGCCGGACGCGCACAAAGCCCTGCTTGCGCAAACTCTGGAGGATTTCCTCGTGCTCGCCCTTACGCCCGTGCACCACCGGCGCGAGGATCATCAGCTTCATCAGGTTCGGCAACTGCATCAACCGATCCACGATTTCTTCCGCACTCTGCTGCGCAATCGGCTTGCCGCATTGATAGCAATGCACGCGCCCAATACTGGCGAACATCAACCGCAAATAATCATGGATTTCCGTCGTCGTCGCCACGATCGAGCGCGGATTCGCACCCGCCGTCCGTTGCTCGATGGCAATCGCCGGCGAAAGCCCCTCGATATAGTCCACGTCCGGCTTCTGCATCTGCTCGAGGAACTGCCGCGCGTAAGCCGAGAGACTCTCGACGTACTTGCGTTGCCCCTCCGCATAAATCGTATCGAACGCCAGCGACGACTTGCCGGAGCCACTCAACCCCGTCACCACCGTCAAACTATTGCGCGGAATGTTGACCGTGATGTTCTTCAGGTTGTGCTCGCGCGCGCCCGCCACCACAATAAATTTCTTTTCTGCACTCATACTCTCGTTTTTGTCCTTCCAAAAATTCGGCGCAAACTAGCACGCTTGGCAAGCTTTTGCAAAGTAGAATCTTTCCCGCGGTTCGCGCTTGACGCCACCGCCGCCCTTCCGCTATAGACTCCCGCCCATGGGACAACAACTTCGCAAACGAGTAAAACGGGCGGCGCTTCGGCGTCGCAACAAACGCCTCAAAGCAGCGGCCAAAAAGAACAAGCCGGCGGCCAAACCCGCCGCCGCTTCCGCCTGATTCAAAAATGGTGGGCCGGGCGCTCCGCGCGCGGCATCGATTCCCCGGATTTTCCAGGCCTTGGAAAACGCTGTCCTCCCCTTTTCTAATCTCTGGAAAATTACGCTTTGGGGAGCGCACGCGCCCTCGCGTGCGACATGAGGCGACCCGCCTCATTCTTTGTTTAACCCTTTTCCCCATAGCGACCGCGTGGGCGCGGATCGGCCACACGCGAGGGCGCGTGTGCTCCCCAATCACGGAAGAGATTTTTCGCAGATGCTCGATCTGGAAATCCTCTCCTATCCAACGACGGATGGGGCTTTTAGAAATGACGCGTAAGCTGAGTTGATGTGCTGCATAGGTCCGATTGGCTTCCTTGATTTGCCTCTTGCTGTTGTACTCGACACCATTCTCTTGCCGTATGACATGCATATGATGAAAGTCGAGAGGAACAAAGATTCATCAATGGGGAATGCACCGATCTCGATATTCAATCAAGCACCGGAAGACACAACTTCCAAAGTCGCCAAACCTCGGCACTGATGTTAGTGGCTTCACCCGCGCGTCAGCGCGACCAAGGCGTCCAGCTTCTGCCGAGCGGCACCGGAATCAATCGAGTGGGCGGCGACGGCGACGCCTTCGCGTAGATCGCGGGCTTTGCCGGCAGAGAAAATTGCGGCGGCGGCGTTGAGCAGGACGATGTCGCGCCGTGGGCCTTTTTGTCCGGCAAGGATACCGCGGATAATTTCGGCATTCGCCGCCGGATCGCCACCGACCAGGTCGGCAGCCTGTGCGGTCGGCAATCCGACATCGCGCGGATGAATTTCGTATTGCCGAACGTGACCGTGCAAAATTTCCGCGACGAGCGTGCCGGTGGTGGTCGTGATTTCGTCAAGGCCGTCGAGGCCGTGGACAACGAACATGTGCTGCGCGTCGAGCACCACCAACGCCTCCGCAATCACCGGTACCAGCGCGGCGGAATATACGCCCACCAAGCCATGTTGCGCGCCTGCCGGATTGGAAATCGGGCCGAGAATATTGAAGATCGTACGGATGCCAATTTCGCGGCGCGGACCGATCGCGTGCTTCATCGCCGGGTGCAACGCCGGCGCAAATAGAAACGCAATCCCGACTTCGCACAACGCGCGGGCCATCATGTCCGGCCCGATTTCCAGATTCACACCCAGCGCGGCAAACACATCGGCGCTGCCGCATTTGCTGGAAACCGAACGGTTGCCGTGCTTGGCCACGACCACGCCCGCGCCAGCGGCAACCAAGGCCGCACAGGTTGAGATATTGAAGGTATGGGCGCAGTCGCCACCGGTGCCGACGATATCGGCGACGACTTTTGCACCGGCCTCCACGGCGGTAAACTTTTGCCGCATCGCCTCGGCGCTGCCGGCGATAACCTCGGCGGTCTCGCCACGCAGGCGCAAAGCGGTGATATAGGCAGCGATTTGCGCCGACGTCGCTTCGCCGGACATGATCTCCAGCATGGTGGCGCGGGCCTGTTCCCGTCCCAGTGATTTGCTTTCGACCAACGCGGCAATGGATTCACGAATCATGATGCAGGGATACCGAATAATAAGAACGGCTTCAACCTGAAAGCGCAAACCATCTCGCGCAAAGGCGTAAAAATGCCAAGCGGTTACGCCTGGCGATCTTTGCGACTTGGCGTGAGACCTTCTTCATTTATATTTTCCGAGATCAAAACGCCGATATTCCTCGATGGCATAACGATCCGTCATGCCGGCCACGTAATCGCAGACGGTGCGGCGCAGACCTTCGCGCGGCACACGGGCGCGCGCCTTCGCACCCATTGTTTCGGGTTGCGCCACGTAGTGCAAAAACAGCCGCCGCATCATGCGCACAGCTTCGTCGTTCGCCTCCTTGACCGCCGGATGGAAATACATGTTCTGGAAAAGAAATTCCTTGAACGCCAACATCTGCGGACGCAGGCCATCGCTCAATGCGATCATCGGCTCGGCGGCGCGTTGGACATCGGCGGGCGACCGCGGTGTGTGGCACGCCAGTCGCACCTCGCTCGTACGGAGCGCGTCCTCCACCAGTAGATTCAACAGGCAGCGCACGGTGATGGAAATTCGGCGTTCCGCCGGAATCGTGGTGAATTCCTCCATAGCGCGCGTGGCCGCCTGCTGCCAGAGCGGCTGGGCCGCGAGTTGCTGCTCGGTCAGCAAGCCGGCATCAAAGCCATCATCGGCGTCGTGCGCGAGATACGCCAGATCGTCGGCCACGTCCGCAAGTTGCGCTTCCAAGCATTGGAAAGGGCCGAGCACGTGGCCATCCAACACCGCGTCGGGTCGCGCGGCCTGATGTTTGAGCAAGCCGGCGCGCACCTCCCACGTCAGATTGAGGCCCGTGAAATCGGGATAGCGGTATTCGAGCAACTCCACGCAGCGCAAGCCCTGTTCGTTGTGGTCAAAGCCGCCTTCGGTCTGCATCAGCGCGTTTAACTCGCGCTCGCCAGCGTGGCCGAAGGGACTGTGGCCGAGATCGTGGGCCAACGCAATGGCTTCGGTCAAATCCTCGTTGGCGCGCAGCGTACGCGCCAACGTGCGCGCAACGGCGGCCATTTCGATGGTGTGCGTCAGCCGCGTGCGATAGTGATCCTGATTGCCACTGACGAACACCTGCGTCTTGTATTCCAGCCGCCGAAAGGCGCGGCTATGCAGAATACGGTCGCGGTCACGTTGGAACTCGCCGCGAAAATCGTGCCGCCGCTCCGGATATTTCCGACCGTGGCTGTGCTCCGCGCGCACCGCATAGGGGGCCAGCCATTGCGCCTCGTTGACATCACGCTCTTGTCTTGAAACCATCACGGCAGGCATCCTACAATTTCCACGCTGCTTGGCAACCCTGAGGAGCCACCATGAAATTGTTCGAGAAAACGCTGACGAAACAAACGCTCTATTCTGGTCGCATCCTCGATCTGGAGTTGCAGGAGGTGGAGCTGGCCGACGGCACCCGCGCGCCGCGCGAACTGATCCGTCACGCGCCGGCGGTCGGCGTGGTGGCGCGGCGCCCGGATGGCACGTTCGTCTTCGTCCGCCAATTCCGCAAGGCCGTGGAGCAGGTGATGCTGGAAATCGTCGCCGGCATTTGCGAACCGGGCGAAGCGCCCGCGACCACCGCCGCGCGCGAGCTGCGTGAAGAAACCGGTTATACCGCCGTGCGGCTCGTCGAACTCGGCAGCGTCTTTGCCACCCCCGGCTACGTGGATGAACGCATCACGTTGTTCTTCGCCGAATTGACTGCGACCGCCGACGCAACCCAGCACGACCACGACGAGCGCCTCGAAACCGTCACCCTTAACCGCGTCGAGGTAGAACGTTTGCTCGACACCGGAAAGATACAAGACGCGAAAACCCTCGCCGCGTGGTTGCTATTCACCCGTCAAATATCGCCGCTAAATACTTAAAATCTAACTGTTTGGCGCCGAAAGACCACTCCAAGGTTGGGGTAAATTCAGCCCACACCTCTACCCCCAAAGAGGTAAAATTTCTTGTTTGCTTTCGGCCCAAAATCGTCAATCGTCATCTCATGAAATCCGCACGCTTAGCCATAGCAAAAGACGAGAGCATGGTGGCCGATATGTTTATGGCTTGGCTGCGGCGCCGTCCGCAATTCTACATCGGCTCCTCGTGCTGCGATGCCTACGGCCTCTACCGCGTCAATCAACTTGGCCCGGACAAAATGAGCCCTTTGACGGTGCTGGGCGATGCGCTGGAAGCGGTGGCTGCCGGCAAGAACTATTTCTCCCAGTCGTTCCGCGAACAGATGGAACGGCAATTACAGCAGCCGGACGCTTCCTATAAAATCATCAGCCAGCGTGAAATCGAAATTTTACATTTGCTAGCCACGGGGTTGGAGGATGAGGAAATCGCTGTAAAACTGGCGATTACAACCGAAACCGTGAAGGCTCAGCGCCGGAGTGTCCGGCGTAAATTGAACCTTCACACCGATCAGGCGCTGATCTCACGCGCCCAAAACCGGGCCTGAGTCTCGACCATTCGGCGCGATTCGCGACCCCGTTCAACGGTGAGGAGGCGTTGCCGTCATGAATGGCGCAGCGATCAACTTTATGACGCGTGGATGGTGGGCGCCAACATGGTCATCCGCAAACCGCTGCTCCCTTCCTTGCTCGTCTCCACGGCGTGGTATCTGACGACGCCAACCGCCGAACAATCCACCTTGACCCAGCCGATCGCGGCGCACATCTGACGAAAACGCCGGCATTTTTTTGCCGCGCAGCGTTTGCGGCTTGTCGTGGCGCGCGAAAAACTCTATGGGATGTCGCGCGGACGCGACCCGTAGGGGCGACGCCGCGGCATCATGGCAAGCATTCACTACGCGACGGAACTGAACGCCGAGCAATTGGCTGCGGTACAGGCGCCGGATGGACCGGTGTTGGTCATCGCCGCCGCCGGCACGGGCAAAACGCGCACGCTGACCTATCGCGTGGCGTGGCTGGTGGAGCACGGCGTCGAGGCACGACGCATCCTGTTGATGACCTTCACCAATCGCGCGGCGCATGAGATGCTGGAACGCGCGACGGTGCTGGTCGGCGGCGCAGTCGGCGGCCTGTGGGGCGGCACCTTCCACCACATGGCCAATCGGATGTTGCGCCGACACGCCGGACTGCTTGGCTATAAACCGGATTACACGATTCTCGATCAAGATGACGCTAAAAGCCTTGTCAAAACCTGCGCCGCGGAGTTGAAGCTCGCGGGCAAAGAATTTCCCAAGGCGGATGTGCTGCTGAGTGTATTCAGCTTGGCGGCGAACGTCGAAAAGCCGGTGCGCGAACAGGCGGAAAAGCATTTTGCCGATCACCACGTGAGCTTGGACGAGGTTCTTCGCGTCCATCAGGCTTACGAGGCGCACAAGCGGCAACTGCACGCGATGGACTTCGATGATCTGTTGGTCAACGGCCTGCGCCTATTTCGCGAACATCCGGAAGTTCTCGCACGTTATCAGGAGCAATTTGAATACATCCTCGTGGATGAATATCAGGACACCAACACGCTGCAAGCCGAGTGGGTGGACCGCCTCGCCGCGCAGCGCCGCAACCTGCTGGTGGTCGGCGACGATTTCCAGAGCATCTACTCGTGGCGCGGCGCAAATTTCGCCAATATTATCTCGTTCCCCCAACGCTACGCGGGCACGACCATTTTCAAGCTGGTGACGAATTACCGCAGCGTGCCGGAAATCCTCGACCTGGCCAACGCCTGCATCGCCGGCAACCCGGAGCAGTTCCAAAAAACGATGAAGGCCACACGACCGGGCCATAAAAAGCCAACGCTCGTGCGACTCCGTGATGGCGATAGTCAGGCGCGCTACGTGGTTGAGCGAATTCGCCGCCTTTTGCGACAAGGGCGCTCGCCCAACGAGATCGCTGTACTCTATCGCGCGCATTTCCATGCCATGGAACTCCAGATGGAACTGACGCGGCAAGGCATCCCGTTCATCGTCACCTCCGGCGTGCGGTTTTTCGAGCAAGCGCACGTCAAAGACGTCTGCGCGTTGGTGCGTGTGCTGGTACATGGCGACGACCAACTCGCCTTTGTACGGCTGCTGGGGCTGTTGCCGAAAATCGGCGAGAAAACCGCGCTTAAAATTTTCCACAAACTCGGCGGCAAACTTGACCTCGCCGACCCAGACACAGGTGTGCGCGTCGAACGGCTCTTACCAGAAGCGGCCCAACCGCTGTGGCGCAAGATCGAACCGATCATCGCCGCCTTCGGCCCGGAAAAACTCGGCGAGGATCCCGGCGAAATCATCTATCGCTTTCTGGCCGCTTTCTACGAAGACTTCGCCCTCAACCACTTCGAGAACGCCGCACGGCGGCTGGAAGATTTGCAGGGGTTGATCAACTTCACCACGCGCTACGAATCCGCCGAGGATTTTTTGAGCGAAATCGCACTGCTGACCAACCTCGACGCCGAAACCGAAGCGCCCGACGAAGACGCCCGTTCCATGCTTAAGCTTTCCACGGTTCATCAAGCCAAGGGTTTGGAATGGCCGGTGGTGTTCCTGCTCTGGATGAACGAAGGCTTGTTCCCCTCGCAACGCTCGCTCGACGACCACGCGACGGAAGCCGAAGAACGCCGCTTATTCTACGTGGCCACCACCCGCGCCAAAGACGACCTTGTCCTCTGCGTTCCAGAAATCCGCCGCGTGCGCGACGGCGGCGTCATGCCCTGTATCCCCTCGCGCTTCATCACTGAAGTGCCACTCGAATTGTTTGCCGAGGAATATGTTGGCTTTATTTGAGAAGCAACCTTGACAGGCGCAGCGCCGGCGACAATCATCAGGCAAAATTACGGAGGCACTTGTGCTGGCGAAAGTATTTTCCGGGGCCGTGTTCGGTGTGGATGCCTATCCCGTCGAAATCGAAGTCAACGCGGGGCACGGCGACCCCTTCACCGTCATCGTCGGCCTACCCGATGTCGCGGTCAAGGAGAGCAAGGACCGCGTCAACACCGCCTTGATCAACTCCGGCTTTGGCCTGCCGATGGGCCGCACCACGATCAACCTTGCCCCGGCGGACATTAAAAAGGAAGGGCCGAGCTTCGATCTGCCGATCGCGCTCGGTACCATCGCCGCCCAAGGCGACCTCGACGACGAAAAGTTTTCCGGCATGACCATCGCCGGCGAATTAGCGCTGAGCGGTGAAGTGCGGCGCATCCGCGGCATATTGCCGATGGCGATCATGTCCCGCGCCAAGGGCCGTGCGCTGCTCGTGCCGGAAGAAAACGCCGACGAAGCCGCCGTCGTCGAAGGCTTGCAAGTTTTTCCCGTCAAAACCCTGCGCCAAGCGGCGGATTTTCTGGCCGGCAAACTCGAACTCGCGCCCTACCAAATCAACGTCCACAACGTGTTCGAGGCAAACAGCCTTTATGATGAGGACTTCGCCGATGTGAAAGGGCAAGAGTCCGCCAAGCGGGCGATTGAAGTCGCCGTCGCAGGTGGGCATAACTTGTTGGCGCTCGGTCCACCGGGAACGGGCAAGACGATGCTCGCCAAACGCGTGCCTTCGATTCTGCCGCCGATGTCGCTGGAGGAAGCACTAGAGACGACGAAAATTCATAGCATCGCCGGTACACTCGCGCCACACCAAGCGCTCGTCGCACGCCGTCCGTTCCGCTCACCGCACCACACGGTCTCCGATGCCGGCCTGCTTGGCGGCGGCTCGCATCCGATGCCCGGCGAAGTCAGTCTTGCGCATAACGGCGTGCTGTTTCTCGACGAATTGCCGGAATTCAGCCGGAGCGCTCTCGAGGTGATGCGGCAGCCGCTGGAGGATGGTGCCGTCACCGTGGCGCGCGTTGCGGCCAGTCTGACCTTCCCGTGCCAGTTCATGCTGGTGGCAGCGATGAACCCCTGCCCCTGCGGCTACTTCGGCGATCCCAAACATGAGTGCCGCTGTGCCGCGCCCAACATCCAGCGCTACCGCAACCGCATCTCCGGCCCGCTGCTCGACCGCATTGATATCCACGTCGAGGTGCCGGCCGTGCGTTACCAGGAACTTGCTTCGGCGACGCGCGGCGAAAACTCCGCCGCGATCCGCGAGCGCGTGATTCGCGCCCGTCGCATCCAGCAAGAACGCTTCAAGGGCAACGCGCGCGTTCACTGCAATGCCGCAATGCGCTCGAAGGAAATTCACAAACACTGCGCGCTGGATGCCGATGCCCAAGAAACACTCAAAATGGCGATCACCGACCTCAACTTTTCCGCACGCGCCTACGACCGTATCCTCAAGGTCGCGCGCACCATCGCCGACCTCGCCGGCGCGGAACATATCGCCACCACGCACGTCTCCGAGGCCATCCAATATCGCTCGCTGGATCGGCAATACTGGGCCTGAAGCATCGCCAATCGGCGGTTGAAGTGCCTATGCATATATGTGCATAGGCACACATAGTTAAACAATAAATTGCCAAAGCTTGAAAAGCTAGCCCCGTCGTCGTGCACGAGCGCAGGCTGAAACGGTATGACCAAGGCCAGGGCACCCGCGCGTGCTCCGCCAGCTTCGGCTACTGCGCGGGGCGCGCAGTTCGGTCGGCCCACCTCCACCATGGATCTGTGGCTAAACCGTCTGGACTTGAGGTTTAAAAAAATGCTGCACGCCGCCGAGCAGTCGCGGACCGACGGGCGCAGTCCGGTAGGTCAACGGTTGGTCTGTGCCGTGCCGCACTATCATTATCAGACCACGCTGATCGCCGCAGGGGCGTTGCCGGCAACGCCCGTGGGCTGCGCGAGCGCAGCCGCTACATCTTTCTTGTGTCGCCTATGTGCCTTTTTGTGGCCAATTTCCCTCGGAAGACGCGGTGGTTCGGAGAGTTCCCCGCGGCTGTAACCCTTCGTGGTTAAACGCCCTGTTGCGGCTTTGCGTGCGCTTTCTTTTCGGTTATACTGACTCCAATGAAGCTCGACATTCGAACCTATGGCGATCCTATTTTGCGCCAGCCCGCCGTGCCCGTGGAGCACGTCACGGATGAACTCCGCGCGCTGGCGAAGAACATGATCGCTGCCATGCGCGCCGAAAACGGCGTCGGCCTCGCCGCCGAACAAGTCGGACGACGCGCGGCCGTCATCGTGGTCGAACTACCACTCGACTACGACACCGCAGAAGAAGGTGGGCCGCGTTTGCATCCCGACATCGAAATGCCGTGGGTGCTGTTCAACCCGGAAATTCTGAGCGCCTCGGCCGAGCAGGAAATCGCAATCGAAGGTTGCTTGAGTTTTCCCGATATCACCACGCCCGTCGCCCGGTCGGTGGAGATTACCTTGCGTTATAAGGATTTGAACGGTCGCACGCATGAGCGCGTCCTGCGGAAATTTCTGGCGCGGGTCGTCCAGCACGAACTCGATCACCTCCGCGGCGTATTGCTGGTGGATCGCATGAGCGCCGTGAAAAAAATCGCCTTGCGCGGCCAGCTCAAACGCCTCAAACAAGAGACTGAAGACGCGCTCGGCCTCGGTTGAGCGCATCCTGTTCCAAGGTTTGGAAACTTAACGTCCAACCGGCTCGGGATAGGCAATCAACTGGCCGCGCGGACCGCGTAACACGATTTTTTTCGTGGCGGCGCTCACGATCGTGGCGGCGGAAAGCGGAATTTTCCCAGCCGTCGGCGTGTCGAGGACATAGGTTGGGATCGCCAAGCTGCTCAAGCGTCGGCGTAGTTGCGCCATGATCTTCAAACCGCGCCGGACGGGCACGCGGAAATGCTCCACGCCGCGAACCAGTTCGCATTGAAAAAGGTAATAGGGCCGAACGCGATGGCGGACAAGGCCGCGCAATAGTTCTTCCAGAATTTTTGCCGAGTCGTTCACGCCACGCAGCAAGACCGACTGATTACCGAGCGGAAAACCGGCGTCGGCCAGTCGGGCAAGCGCAGCGCAGGCTTCGGAGGTCAATTCGCGGGGATGATTGAACTGCGTGTTGATCCAGAGCGGTTGAAACCGGCGGAGCAGCTTCACTAACGCAGGTGTGATGCGCTGCGGCAACGTCACCGGCATCCGCGTGCCAATGCGGATGATTTCGACACTCGGCACAGAACGGATCGCCGTAAGCAGACGTTCCAAGGCCAGTTCGGAAAGGGTCAACGGGTCGCCGCCAGAGATAATCACATCGTGAATCTCTGGATGGATGCGCAGATAGCTGGCGATACGTTCCAAGGCCATGGGCGGCAGTGCCGTCTCGCGCGCACCGGTCAGCCGCTTGCGATCACAATGCCGACAATACATGGCGCAGGTGTTCGTCGCCAACACCAGCGCGCGGTCGCCATAGCGGCGAATCAGGCCCGGCAGCGGTGTATGTTTTTCCTCGCCCAGCGGATCGGCGGCCAGATGCGGCGGATCGCAGAGTTCCACCGCCTGCGGCACAGCCAGACGGAAAATGGGATCACGCGCGTCGGCCCGCTGAATGAGCGCAGCGTAATAAGGCGGAATCGCCATCGCAAAATGCGCCGCCTCCTCCGCTATGCCCGCCATCTTGCTCCGCAGGCCCGGAAAGCGTTGCTGTAATTCGGCCACCGACCGGATGCGATGGCGCATTTGCCAGCGCCAGTCGCGGTGGTTATAGGTTGCGTTCATGACATCCTGATAGAAACCAGCTTCGCAAGGTAGGGACGGACGGCCAGTCCGTCCGTGGCGGGACAGGCTGGCCCGCCCTACCGGTAAAGCGACTTCACTTTTTTTCGGAAGCGCGCTTGACGATGATACGCCGCGGCGGCGGCTCCGGCGGAATGCCACCCAAAGCGGCCACATTGATCTGCACAGTGGCGCTCTTGTCCCGCGACGGAATAGGCTGATCAGGCGAGAGAATCTGCACTTCGCCACCACAACCAGGACACTTGGCAACCATGCCGGCCATAGTGGACGGCGCTTCCAAATTCTGACCACAACGCAGACAGTCAAAATTAATCACGTCCATAATAGAACCCAATTTATTTTTCGATAGCGACGGCAAGCCGTTCAGACAACTCGCCGATTTTCACACGCACCTGCTGCATCGTGTCACGCTCGCGCAACGTGACGGTGTCGTCTTCCAAGGTTTGGAAATCCACGGTGACGCCGAACGGCGTCCCGATTTCGTCCTGCCGGCGATAGCGGCGGCCGATCGCGCCGGCGACATCCCAAAACGCGCTCCAGCGCTTACGCAGCGTGTCATAGACGCCACGCGCCTTGTTGACGAGGTCGGGCTTGTTCTTGAGCAACGGGAAAACGGCGACCTTGATCGGCGCAATGCACGGCGCGAAACGGAGCACGGTGCGCAGCTCGCAGCCCTGCGGCTGCTTCGGGTTGTCATAGTCCACGGGAATCGGTTGCGAACCGGCGACATCGCTGGTCGGCACCCATTCCTCGTGGAACGCCTCACACAGCAGCGCGAGCGCGATGCGGTCGGTGCCGGCGGAAGGCTCGACGACGTGCGGCACAAACTTTTCTTTCGTATCCTGATCGAAATATTCCATGGACTTGCCGCTGAACTGCTGGTGGCGGCTAAGGTCAAAGTTGCCGCGCGCTGCAATGCCTTCCAGCTCCTGCGTACCGAAGGGGAAGTCATAGAGCACATCCACGCAGGCGCTGGCATAGTGTGCCAGTTCGTCCTTGCCATAGACGTAGCGGTGCAGGTGGCCTTCCGGCAGTCCGATGCGGCTATACCACTTGAGCCGCTCCGCCACCCAGTAGTCGTGCCACTCGGCGTCGCTGCCGGGCTTGACGAAAAACTCCAATTCCATCTGCTCGAACTCGCGCGAGCGGAAGGTGTAGTTGCGCGGATTGATCTCGTTACGAAACGCCTTGCCAATTTGCGCGATGCCGAACGGCACTTTGACGCGCGAACAGGCGAGCACATTGTTGTACTGGGCGAAGATGCCCTGCGCCGTTTCCGGCCGCAGATAGGCCAGCGTCGAAGTGTCCTCCTGCGGGCCGACGTAGGTCTTGAACATCAAGTTGAACGCACGCGGCGGGATGATGTCCTTGGAACCGCACGCCGGGCACTTGGCGCCTTCCGGCAGCTTCGGCTTCTTGTTCTCGTCAAACTCCAGTTTCAAGCCCTGCTCCTCGCAGAACTGGTCGGCGCGGTAGCGTTTCTTGCACGCCTTACAATCCACCATCGGATCGGTAAAACCTTCCAGATGGCCGGACGCTTCCCATGTCCGCGGGTGCTGGATGATCGCAGAGTCAAGACCGACGATGTCCTCGCGCTCGTGAACCATCGCCTTCCACCACGCGTCCTTGATGTTGCGCTTGAGCTCCGCGCCCATCGGACCGTAGTCCCAGAAGCCGTTCAGGCCGCCATAGATTTCCGAGGTTTGGAAAATGAACCCGCGCCGCTTGCAAAGCGAAGCCAGCGCTTCCAGTTTGTTGTTTTTTTCCTGTGCACTCATGGGCGCGCATCGTGCTTGAGCCGCTCCGCAGGGTCAAGCGCGAATCACATCTTGCGCTTTGCCCAATTACGTTTACATTGCCGCGGCTTTATGGAGCACGCATGAACAAAAACAACGAAATCCTCGAAAAACTAAAAAGCATCATGGATCCCGACCTCGGCAAAGACATCGTCACGCTTGGTTTTGTGAAGCAATTGAGCTGCGACGATGCGGGCCATGTTTCCTTCGCCATCGAACTGACCACACCGGCGTGTCCGGTGAAGGAGCAATTCAAACGCACGGCCGAGACGCTCGTGAAGCAAGTACCCTGGGTAAAAAGTGTGACCGTGAGCATGACGGCACAAAAGCGTGGCGCGCCGCTGACCGCGGGGCCGGGCTTGCAGGGCGTCGGAACCATTATCGCCGTTTCGAGTTGCAAAGGTGGCGTCGGCAAATCAACCGTCGCCGTCAACCTCGCATTTTCACTGCAAAAACTTGGCGCAAAAATTGGCATCTTCGATGCCGATGTGTATGGGCCGAGCCTGCCGACGATGGTTGCGCCTTCCACGACACAGGTGTTTCAAGGTCCCAGTGGATTGATCGAGCCACTGGAGTTCGCGGGGGCCAAGCTCATGTCGTTCGGATTCGTCAACGCGCACCAAGGTGGCGGGCCGGCGATCATGCGCGGGCCGATGGTCACGCAGGTCATCAATCAACTCCTCACCCAAACTGACTGGGGCCAGCTTGATTATCTCATCATTGACTTCCCGCCCGGCACCGGCGACATCCAACTTACGCTGACCCAGCTCATCCCGATCACCGCCGCCGTCATCGTCACGACGCCGCAGCAATTAGCGTTCGTAGATGTCGTCAAAGGCATTCAGATGTTCGATCAAGTCAAAGTACCCGTCGTAGCCGTCGTCGAAAACATGAGCTACTTCGAATGCAACAAATGCCACGAAAAACACCATCTCTTTGGGCAAGGCGCGCGTAAAAAACTCGTCGAACAATTTGGCATCCAAAGCTCCTTCGAGATTCCCATCCTCCCGGAAATCTCGCGCTTGAGCGACAGCGGACAACCGGTCGTACTGGCCGATGGCGTACTCGCCACGCACTACACCGGCATTGCCGACGCCGTCGTCCGCGAAGTCAGTAAAATCAAGTTTGGCGGACTGGGCCGTCCTGAGATCCGTTACGAAGCTGGCCGTGGCATCCTCGCCACAACGTCAGCCGGAGCCATCTATGTCATCCCTGCGGCCGAATTGCGCCGTCAATGCCGTTGCGCGGCATGCCGCGATGAATTTTCCGGTCGTCCCACCCTCGACCCCGCGACGGTGGCCGATAGCGTCTTCCCGGAAGCCATCCAACCGATGGGCAACTATGCCATCGCCATCGCGTGGAGCGACGGCCACACCTCGTCGGTCTATCCCTACGATCTGCTTTTGAAACTTGCCACGCCGGCGTGAATGAGAAGGTGTTTTTCCAAGGCTTGGAAAACTATGAAGTTTGTTTTTCCAACCCTTGGAAAAACGCGCGGCGCTGCCACGCAGCTGAATAACTTTACGCGTTGGCTGCCGGACTAGGACTTGAACCTAGACAAACAGATCCAGAGTCTGTTGTGCTACCATTACACCATCCGGCAACGGAGCGGGCGGCACTATAAACATTGCCTTGGACATGTCAAGAAACAGAGTTGACTTGCCATGAAAACCATCGAAAATGCGCTGCCTTTTCAAAATCATAACCGAGGAGCAGAACATGGTGCCTAGACACCAGAGCGCACACTACAGAGTTGCCTATTTATTTGCGTTCGTAACGACGGCCAGCGCCACGCTTGCGGCTGAGTGGCCGCAATATCGCGGCCCCCATCAGGATGGCATTTCCACAGAGACCGCAAATCTGAAATGGAGCGGCACCGGCCCAAAAGTCGCGTGGAAAATTCCGACGCATACCGGGTTCAGTTCGTTTACGGTCAGCGACGGCAAGGTCTTCACCCAGGTTGCCCGTGGCAGTCGGGAGGTGTGTGTGGCTTTGCAGGCGGCGACCGGGCGTGAACTATGGGCCGCCGATGTTGGCCTCGCCAAGTATCAGAATGGTGGTGATGCCGGCGCGCCTGACAACAAGGGTGGCGACGGGCCGCGCTCCACACCCACCATCAACGACGGGCGTGTTTATGTGCTGACGCCTGCCCTTGTGCTGTTCTGCTGCGATGCCGCTACCGGCAAGAAACTCTGGTCGCACGACGTAATGAAGGAATATGCCGGACGCAATATCATGTGGAGTAGCGCGGCCTCTCCGGTGGTGGATGGCGACTTGGTGTTCTTGGCCGGCGGCGGTGCCGGTCAATCGTTGCTGGCCTTCAACAAAAAAACGGGGCAATTAGCATGGCAAGGCCACGATGAAATCATGACGCACGCCACGCCCGTGGTGGCCACCATCCTGGGCGAACGCCAGGTGATTTTCTTTGTGAAGAGCGGCTTGCTGGCTGTATCCGTGAAAGACGGCCAAGCCCTTTGGCGCTTCCCCTTCCCGTTCCGTACCGCGACCGCCATTTCCCCGGTCGTGGCTGGCGACATCGTTTTCTGCTCCGCCGGTTACGGCGTAGGCGGCGGGGCCTGCAAGATCGCCAAGGACGGTAACAGCTTCACGGCCACTGAACTGTGGAAAAGCGCAAACGATAAACAGGTGGGCGACCTCTGGAGCACACCGGTTCATCACGCTGGATATTTGTACGGCATGATTAGCTTCAAAAAATTTGGTACCGGCCCGCTTAAATGCGTGGAGCTCACGACCGGAAAAGTTGTCTGGGAACAGGCCGGTTTCGGCGCCGGCAACGTCATCCTGGTCGGCGACCAACTCATCGCCCTGACCGATGACGGCCAAGTTGTGATCGTCGAAGCCACCCCAACCGCCTATAAGGAAGTGGCCCGTTTCAAAGCGCTGAGCGGCAAATGCTGGTCCACACCGGCCTTCAGCGATGGACAAATTTATGTGCGGAGCACCAAAGAAGGCGCCTGTTTGATTCCATCTGGAAAGTAGTCAAACCTTTGCGGAGAAACGCGTCATGAATAAAATCACCATTGGGTTCGCGCTTGTCTACGCCGTCGCGCAGTCCGCTCCAGCCGCCGACTGGCTGCAGTGGCGCGGTCCAACGCGCGATGGCATTTCCGCCGAAACGACTTGGTCCGCGCAATGGCCCGCCAGCGGTCCCGCGCAACACTGGAAACTCAATGTCGGCACCGGGTGCTCGTCGGTCGTGGTCGCGCAAGGCCGCCTGTTCACGATGGGCAACTCCAACGACACCGACACCGTCTATGGTCTCGACGCCGCCAGCGGTCAAGCGCTCTGGAAATATGCCTACCCGTGCCCGCTCGATCCGCACCTGTTCGAAGGCGGGCCGGGCGCCACACCCACCGTGGACGGCGATCATGTTTATACGCTCAGCCGCGCCGGCCAGCTCCACTGCCTACAAGCTGCCACCGGCAAAGTGCTCTGGGCGAAACAGCTGGTGCGCGACTTCGGCGGCAAAGTACCGACGTGGGGTTATACCGGTTCGCCCATCGCGCTCGACAACAAACTGATTTTCGATCTCGGCGCGCCCGATGCCGCGACCATCGCACTCGATAAATTGACCGGCAACGTCCTCTGGAAAAGCGGCGGTAAAGGCGCGAGCTACGGCACATTGATGCCGTTCACCCACGCGGGCAAAGCCTGCCTCGCCTCATTCAACGCCTTTGGCTTGATCGTCCGCGACGCCGCCACGGGCCAAGAACTGGCGCGCTATCCATGGAAAACCAACTATGACATCAACGCCACTACACCCATCATCGCCGGCGATAAAATTTTCATTTCCTCCGGCTATAACCACGGCAGCGCCCTGCTCCAGTTCAGCGGCGATAAGCTAACGGCACTGTGGGAAACCAAGAAAATGCGCAATCACTTCAACAGTTGCGTACTTTGGCAAAATCACCTCTACGGCTTCGACATGGAAACGCTGACCTGCATGAATTTTGCGACCGGCGAGGTGGTCTGGAAACAAACCGGCCTCGGCAAAGGTTCGTTGATGCTCGCCGATGGCAAGTTGATTATTCAAGCCGAACGCGGTGATCTGGTCATCGCCGCCGCTTCACCGGTCGCCTTCCAAGAAATTGCGCGCACCAAAGTACTCAACGGACGTTGCTGGGTTGTGCCGGTGTTGGCCAATGGCCGCATCTATTGCAAAAATAATCTCGGCGACTTGGTCTGCGTGAGTGTGACGAAAAAATAGCCGCGCTTTTCCAAGGCTTGGAAAAGTGAATCCCTCGATTTTCCCACCCTTGGAAAACGCACGACAACCGCATGTGCATGGTGATTTGTTTTGCCATGTTCGCGACCCTTTGCCATGCTGACTTCAGTTCTTAAATCAAAGGATCAAACTGATGAAAAAACTTGCTCGCCTGCTGGTAGTGGCGGACACGCTGATGCTGATCTATGCAACGCCGGTACGCGCCGAACAACTATTGGCGCCGGCGCCGGCCACGCCCCAAGCGGCCCACGTTGACGCCAAGGCCGATGCGGTATTGACGCAACTCGACACATTTTATCACGGCCTCAAAAGCCTCAAGCTTGATCTCGATGTGCAGTTGCACATGCAAGCCGAAGGCATGAAGCAGGAAATCGCCAGCGTTTGGAGTGTGGCGATGCAGCGCCCCAACAAACTCGCC
This sequence comes from Verrucomicrobiota bacterium, assembly GCA_004321905.1. Classification (GTDB taxonomy): domain Bacteria; phylum Verrucomicrobiota; class Kiritimatiellia; order CAIQIC01; family CAIQIC01; genus DP16D-bin41. The sequence continues at coordinate 39,738 of SCQF01000044.1, forward strand.
ATCCTGCACAAAATGGGCCAAAACCAATTCACCTTCGTTTGCGACGGCACAAAAACGTACGTTCATATTCCGATGATCAAACGCTATCTGGAAAAACCCGCACCCGCGAGTTTGGACGTATTTTTTACGGAACAATCCGAGGCGGCCATGCTGTTGCAACAGGGTGTACCGTTCTTCGCTTCGCTGATCGCGCCCAATCCGCGCGTCCGTTTATTGGAAGATGTTGCCAGTGTCACCTATGCCGGCATGGAGATGTGGCAGGGTGCGGAGTGTCACAAGTTGCACGGCGAACAGACGCAATTCGACTGGGATCTGTGGATCGGAACCGGCAAGCAACCGGTCGTGCGCAAGGTGGTCATGGATATGGGCAAGACCGCCAAGGGGTTGGCCGACCGCGCACCGCAGATGAAGGCGGTGCAGTGGCAAATCGAAATCCAGTTCAACCAAGTCGAGGCCAACCCCACCTTCACCGACGATACTTTCAAATTCACGCCACCCGCGAACGCGAAGAAAGTGGACTCTTTCAAGCCGCAGGCCAACGCCGAGGAAGAGCCGCATCCGCTCTTGGGCAAAGTCGCGCCGGATTTTGAGTTGAGCCTGCTTGACGGCAGCAAGGCGGCCTTCGCCAAACACAAGGGCAAAGACGTCGTACTGCTCGACTTCTGGGCCACATGGTGCGGCCCATGCCGTAAGAGCCTGCCGCTCCTCGCCGACGTGGCGGTGAAATTCAAAGACAAGGGCCTCGTTTTCTATGCCGTCAATCAGCGCGAAAACGCCGAGGCCATCAAAGATTTCCTCGCCAAGCAAAACCTCAAGCTGACCGTCGCGCTCGACAGCGAAGGCAAGCTCGGCGAAGCCTACGGCGTCGAAGGCATTCCGCAGACGGTGCTCATCGGCAAGGACGGCGTCGTGCAGGTGGTGCAGGTTGGCTACGCGCCGGACATGAAGGACACACTGACGAAGCAAATTGAAGACGTGCTCGCCGGCAAGCGGTTAGCGCCGGCAGCGCCGACCAAATAACGCCGCCGGGAGCCGGCCAATTTTTCCAAGGCTTGGAAAAACATGTTAAATCTTTTCCAAACCTTGGAAAAATCTTGGCGCACTGACGGCGCTTGTGCTAGCGTCCGCCAACTTTGCCGTATGAAAATTTTGCAGCTCATTCCCGTTTTTGTCGCGCTGGCGCTGTTGCCGGTGGTTGCCCAGGAAATCCGCGAAGGTTTGCCGCGGCCGATCGGCGCGATTACGAACGATCAGGCCGGCGTGGGCGTCGGCGGCATCGAGGTGAATGCCGACCAATTGGAATATCTTCAGGAGCAGCAGGTGATCGTCGGACGCGGCCATGTGGTGATCACGCGCGGGCGCGAACGGTTGACTGCCGATTTCGTGAAGGCCCACACCGACACGCAAGTGGCGGAAGCACGCGGCAACGTGACGCTCGACCGCGAAGGCGGCGTATGGCGTGGCGAAAAACTGATTTATAATTTCAAGACACACCAAGGCGATTTTGGCGCCTTCGTTGCCTATACGGATCCCTTTTTTATCCGCGCCGATGCCTCCCAGCGCGTCACGACCAATGAGTTTGTGCTGCACAACGCCACCTTCACGACCTGCGATGGTGATGACCCGCAATTTTTCATGCGCTCCAGCGAAGCGCACATCCTGAACGGCGCAACCCTTGAGGCCTACGGCGTGGTGCCCTATCTCTATGGCGTCCCGATTTTCTGGCTGCCCTACTGGCAGCGCAGCCTCGACCCGGAAGTGGTCACGTTCTACCTCGTGCCGGGGTATAGCTCGCACATGGGCGCCTTCGCGTTGACCGGTTACGGCTACCGCCTTGCCGACAACTTGCGTAGCGTGACGCATGTGGACGTGCGTTCCATGCGGGGCGTGGGCGTGGGCGAGGACATTTTGTGGAAAGATCCCGCGCCCGCCAAAAAATATGAAGGCGCGTTGCGCGGTTACTATGCCAATGACCCCAACCCTTTCCTGCACGCTGACGAGGATCGCACCGAGATGGTGAAGAATCAGCGGTATCGCCTGAAGCTGCAGGATTCGCGAACGCTTTCGGAGCGCGATGCGATGCTGGTGGAAGCCAATTACCTCAGCGATCCTTATGTGTTGGAAGATTTCTTCGATGAAGAATTTCGGGCGGGTGTGCAACCGGAAAACCGCTTCTCGCTGATGCACCGCGGTGATATTTATTCGGCGGGTCTTTTGGCCAACACGCGCCTGAACAATTTCTTTGAGAACATTGATCGCCTGCCTGAAGCGGATCTCGACATCTACCAGACGAAACTCGGTGATACGCCATTCTATTATGAGAGCCAGAACAGCGCCGCTTTTCTACGGCATGTCTATCCCAACAGCTCGAACACCAACGCGCCAACCTATCCGGCGGACTATGATGCCTTCCGCGTTGATTCAGCACACACGCTCTATTACCCCATGCGCCATTTCGATTTTCTGAGCGTCATCCCGCGTGTTGGTTACCGTGGCACGTTCTACTCGAAAACCTACACCACGAGCAGCATCACCAACATCAGTGTGCTCACCAATGCGGTGGTCACACCCACCGGCACGAACTACGTTCTTTCCACCACCAATCAGCTCGCGCAGCTGTTGACCGAACAAGGCGCGGGCCTGCGCAATTTGCCACAACTGGGTGTCGAAACCAGCTTCAAAGCCTTCAAAGTGTTGTACGATGGCCCGACGGGCATCGGCCGTGATGTGGGCCTGCGGCATGTCGCTGAACCGTACGCCAATTACACCTACCAACCCGAACCTAATCTGCGCCCCACTGATCTACCGCAATTCGACGCGGTGGATCAACTCGACCTGGAACATGACGTCCAATTGGGCCTGCGCAATAAACTGCAAACCAAGCGGCGTGGCTATGTGCACAACTTGGTGGATGCCGATGTGTACACCTATTATCGCCTGGAGAAAACGCCCACCGGCACGAATGACTTCAGCGATATCTATACCCTGACGCGGTTGCGCCCCGTGGACTGGTTCATGGTGGATTTTGACGCCGCCTTCAACCCCTATAATACCGAATTCGACTATTTCAACACCCAGATCGCCTTCCTGACCGATGATGAAAGCCGGCTATCCTTCGAGCATCGTTACACGAAGGACGCGAACAATCTCATTTCCGGTGAGTTGCTGCTGTTCCCGCACGATCGCTGGTCCTTCCGCACCTATGCGCGTTATGACATTGAGAACAGCCAATTGCAGGAACACTCCTATCTGCTGCAGCACAAGAACGACTGTCTCGGCATCGGCGTGGGTGTGCGACGACTGGAAAACGACACCATGTTCTGGGTTCAACTCTGGTTGAGCGCCTTCCCGCAAATGATGGCCGACTTGGGCCGCTGAGGTCAGTGATGCACGCCGGCAGGAAAACGCCTTCTGCTCAACAACTCCTGGAGGTTGCCGTGGCGGCGGCGCGCGCGGCAGGTCAGCATGCGCTCAACAACTTCGATCGCCGCCACGAAGTCTTCCAGCGCTTGGCGCACGACGTCAAACTGCAACTCGATCTCGAATGCCAGGCACAAGCGGCCGAGGCCATCCGCCGCGAGTTTCCCGAGCACCAATTCCTCGGCGAAGAAGGCGGCCAATATACCGACAGCGCGGACGCTCTCTGGATCGTAGATCCGATTGACGGCACCGTGAACTTCTCGCACGGTCTGCCGCTGTGGTGTTCCTCCGTCGCTGTCCGCCATGCGGGCCAGATGGTGGCGGGCGCCGTCTTCGCGCCCATGTTGAACCAGCTCTATACGGCTACCGCCGCCGGTCCCGCGCTCTGCAACGGTCAACCGTTACGCGTCTCAACAACTTCGCGGATGGATGAAGCCATCGTACTCACTGGCATTTTCAAAGACCAACCCCTTTCGCTGAAGCTCTTCGCGGCCCTGACCCGCACCGCGCAAAAAGTGCGTATCTACGGCTCCGCCGCGCTCGATCTTTGCCTGCTCGCCAGCGGTCAGGCCGAGGGCTATTTCGAATCTAAAATTTATCTATGGGATATCGCCGCCGCCGGCTTGATCGCCGAACGCGCCGGCGCGCGGGTGGAAGTTCTGGAGCGCCACGACGCCTTGGCCTGCCGATTGCTTGCCAGCAATGGATTGATTCACGAAGCACTCAAGTCGGTCATCTGCACCGCCAGTGCGTGAGTCAGGCTTATTTCTCCGGCGGTGTGGCGGAGACTTCTCGCTCCAGCGCTTGCGGCGTGAAGCGCTGCACCAACACATGCCCCTCCGGATCAACTACATGCAAAATCAGGCCGTAGAACTCACTGCCGGAAAAGCTGCGTTGAACTCCGATCCGTTGTACGGAAGAAATTTGCTCCGACCGGAAAAGGAGGATGCCCTTCGCCTCCACCGTATAACTTTCGCCACGATCCAGCCGCGGCAACAACACGCTCTCGACCGCTTCCCGATGCCGTGCGCGATCGGTGATGGAGCGACTGTAATATTCAATCACCAACCGACTGCCGGATGGCACCTCGCTGTGCTGACAGGACAACATAATACGGGGCACATAACCGACTTGCCCATCAACCGCCCGCACCTTGGTCCCGCCACCTTCCGAGCGCCGGGGTTTCAACTTGGAAAGATCCTCATACACCGAAGCCCGTAAGTTGTAGTCAAGCGTGGCATGTAGTGACTCGCTGGCAGGCCGGAAAATATCCAGCGGCCGCCGCACCCGCTCACCTTCCGCGCCCAGATTCGGATTTATGAGCGCCTCTGCCGACGACGGCGGACGAACTTTGGTGATTTCCAACGCCTGTCGCAAGGGCGCCAACCCGATCACGCGATCACGTTCCTCGTCCAACGCGCGCATCGCCGACGTCGCGCCAGATTTGCTCGCGGCTTCACGCTCAACGGCCAACTCCCGCACGTAATGGTCGGCCAATTTTACCAATTCCAACTCATTATTATATTGTGCTTGTAATAATTTGACTTGGAACATCGCTTGCGCATCGCGCAACTCGATCGGATTCTCCACCGGTCGCTCTGTCAGCACCCGCGCCCTGGCAAAGCGCACGCGTTCATCATGAATGACCACCAAACTGCGGAACTGCCCGTTCACCTGCATCTCATTTTCGATTTCGCCCAATCGTTGGAGATATTCATTACCAATACTGGCCATGCGCTTCGCGCCCTCCTTCGCGGCCACCTGGAGACCGACCTCAAACGTTTCGCGCGCCGGCAGGAGCGTTTTCGGCAGTGTCGCCGCGCCGCAGAGGGTGCCGCAGAGCAGCACACCGAGCATGATTTTATACAAGCGCATGACGGCAAAGTAGTGAGCGCAGACAAGTTTGTCGAATGTTTTCCACAACAGAAACACTGTTTTCCAAGGAGTGAAATACCCCGCGGCAAGCCGCGGGGCATCTTCAGCGCAGCTTCAAAGCAAGCTGCGCAGGCCCTTGCTCTAACACACGATGGTGCTGAATGTATTTTTGAATCACCACACTCGTCAT
>SCQF01000083.1 GCA_004321905.1 Verrucomicrobiota bacterium
ACCCGGCATTCCAGGCCGCCAGGGCGTTGAGCCCATAGGCGTTGGAGGGGCTGGTGGCGGGACCGTAGAGGCCCCAGAGGTTGCCCGCGGCATACCGGGGATCGTTGGGCGCCGCCAGGCTGTGGTAAATCCAGTTGGGTTGCGCGAATTCCACATCAGGATGCGCTTTCAACAAACGGATGGCTTCGTCAGTGGAAACACCCGCGGGAAGGCTCACCCGTTCAAGATCCCCCCGGGGGTCGGAGATGATAGCTCCGGGCGCGAAGGGTATCAGGCGGTCGTCAGCCCGATGAACGGTTTCCAAAGAACGCCCGCGTAGCGGGAGGATGGCTTCGGCCTTGCTCTGGGCGCTGATGCCTTTCCGGTACTGGACAAGGAGTTCTCCAGGCACCGATTGGGGTTTCCGGGGCAGACGGATGCCTACCAGACCATCCCGGCCGTCATTTCCATCGTGTTCCGTGGAAACCACCTGCGGAAAAGTCTCTCCTTTCAGGCCGCCCAGGGGGCTTGTGGCCCCAAGGGTGCCTGCCACGAGGGCGGCGGCGAGGAAGGACAGTGCTGTGCGGCATTTCATGAAGGACTCCCGAAATGGAGAGAAAAAAAGGTGGATATCCGCGCGCCAAGCCAGGACTGACCTGCAACAGCTGGTCTGAGGTGGCTGGCAGACGTTGAAATGAAAATGGAGAGTGCAGGTCAATCTACGCGGACATGATTTCTGTCCATTGTTAAAGGTTGTTAAATTTCATATTCGAAGGACCTAGCCTGTTTACATGCGAAAGTGGGCGGTCCGGGTCCTCGGAATGGGTGGCGGGGTTCTCCTATTGGGCCTCTCGATGCTGTGGTTTTGGGTGGCCCGGGAGTACCGCCGGGATCCGATGCCCTTGCTGGATCAGCCCGCCTCGCCTCTGGTGGTCCGGACCCTGCGGGAATCCACCTTCCTCACCGCGGCCCGGGAAACCCGCCGTCTCCTTGAATACGAACTCGACGGCGCCCCGGAAGGGCCCGTCCGCCTGGCCATCAGCCTTCCCGTGGATCCTGGAAAGCCACTCCC
>SCQF01000057.1 GCA_004321905.1 Verrucomicrobiota bacterium
CACGGTTGGGTCTGCCAAGTTGCAGATTGGCCGCATTCGAGTTTTTTCAAGTTTGTAAAAATGGGTGTTTATCCCATGACCTGGGGGCATTCGGGTGAGTTTGATTTTGATGCGGGTGAGTAACCCGAATGATGCGCATTCTGGCGTCGGTGCATCCTATGTGGCGTATCTTGTCGCGTTACAGAATACAATGGTAGCCCCTTTTTGTTTTTGTGATTGGAGGTCTGTGCAGTGAAAGTGTTGACGGACAGATTCAGTGGCAAGATGACAATTGCCTCGTTTACGGCGGCTGTGAATCGCTGTTACACTGTTCAGAAATACAGGGGCGGCCATGACACCCATTACCTTCGATACTCACGAATTTATCAAGGAACTGAAAAATGCCGGATTCAGCGAACAACAAGCTGAAGCAATTACCAAGCTCCAAAAAACGCGATCACCCCGTATGGTAGACTGTGCGTACCTTATAGTGTGCTCATAAAGTTAAAAGGTACGCACAGCGTACATGACTAACCCGACCGGGCTTGGATCAAGGAGTTTTGAAGGTGTATTTTTTAATTTACATAAAAATTTGCTATTAACGTTTTAACATTTATAGTATCTTTTTCTAACGGATTTTTAATTTAAAACAAGAGTCTGAGTAATTACGATTTTATACACCTGCGATTGAAATTTAATATACACCTGAAAATGCGTCTGCTTTACGTTAGATTTATTTCAGTTTTGCGCTTGCAGTTAATCAGTGCTGCATAATTTTTCCATATATACCATCACATCTTATCTGGAGTTAAAAAATGATTGTAAATATCGACGACATTATTAATTATGATTTATCAATAATTACATATTACTATTCCGACAAGGAAAATATAAACCAAGACGAGTCGAAATTAATAGAGATAGAAATGAAGAAATATCTTTATCTAATTGCAAAAAACCATAAAGAATATGGAATGACTAGATCAATAGACATGTACTGGCATACATTTATTCTTTTCACAAAAGAATATCATGATTTTTGTGACTTTCTTGGATGCTCTTACATTCACCATTCTCCTGCAACACGAGAAGAAGAAAAAGTCAGCTTCCATGAAAATTTTATCAACTTCATTGAAGATTACGAATCTGCGTATAAAATGAAATTTCCGAACGAAATTTGGCTAGCTACCCCACATATTAACTGTGGTTCAACAGGAAACTGCAAAAACACACTGCCAGCAATTAATAATCTTGTGTGTGGAGGAGGTAGGGCTAGTCATTAATCTATTATGAGCATTGAAGATATTATAAATTTTGCGAAACATCCTGCTGTACTGCTAGTTCTGGGTGGTTTAGTTTTTAAAATATATACGGATGACAGAATTAGACAAGCTCAGATTCTAGACAAAAGAATTGAATTTCTTGACTCAACAGGGAAAATATTAAACAAGGTATTCCCGCTGCTTTTTAGTTTTGTTAGAAATATTGAGTTAAGTGAAGATAAAATAAAAGCTCTTGATGATGCAATTTTATCGCTCTTCCAAGAAAGATTTTCTCTGAAAGTTAAATCAGTAGTTTACTTTGGAAATAATTTATATTCTGATAGATACGAAGAATTATGCTGGGGAATAAGTAATATATTTAGCTTGCTTAGCAGCCTTAATAAAAAAAGACATAAGTGGAATAATGAAGATCCTTACGATATTACAGATGAAATAAATAAGGTTGAATCTGCAATAAATTCTTTAGTAGCTGATTGGCCATTGAATATGGATGATTTTAAAGTATGCGGACAAGAATTGAACGATGCTAATAGCAAAATATTTTACGAATGGGCTAATATGCTATGGGGAAGAGCCATTAGTCTCCAAATAAATACCCTTAGTAGTACCACTGAGAATGACTCAAATATTATCATAAATAATACTGTAATTTATATTCGTAATACCTATACTAAACTAGTAGCTTGGATTGCAACATCAATCAAAGTCATGTAGGGGGCGCACCGCGCACCATTTACGAATGCCAAAACGGGCAATCCATTTCAAAGAAAAAAAGTGTCAGGTCTTGCATTTTGTAATAACTGGGGTCAGCCATGTAGGGGGCGCATCGCGCCCCATTTCGGCTGGGAATTTTGATTTCAAAAATGGTTTGTCCGTTGGAATGTTTTAAAATAACCCGGATATGTAAATGGGGCGCGATGCACCCCCTACATTTGTCTCGATTATCCTGTATTTGGATTTGTCTAATAAAAACTACATTCGGTGGGTTGAATCATGTCGAAT
>SCQF01000045.1 GCA_004321905.1 Verrucomicrobiota bacterium
GGAGGATCAAGCCGCCTGAACCTTTTGGCCCACGGGTACCCGTGGGCCAAGTAAACAAACGAACCATCAACACCGATGACTACGGCTCACCCAATGTGCGAAATATTCTGGACACAACCGACGCAGCCCCTTCCTTCTGCCCCCCTGACATACGTTGCGCCCACCTCCACCCGCCCTACCAACCGTTCGCGTCCACTACGAACCATCACGCTTGTGCAAAAAGGCGTCAGCCCCTTGCCGCATCACGCGCAGGACCAAGCTGGGATCAGGGTCGCCGGTGATGACTACGACGGCCGTGGCGCTGCCCACGGGAGCAAATTCGGTAATCAACCCTTCGGCGTTTTCATCAGGCAAATGATAATCCAATAACACCACATCCGCCGGCTGCTGTAAGAAGTGCGCCCGCGTTTCGGCGTTGCTCTGCACAATCGTCGTAAGATAATTCTGGTTCGCGAAATTTTTTGCGAAAACCGCGCCATTTCCTGATCGTCCTCCACGATCAGTACGCGCTTGGGAATTTTCGGTTTTTCCCCGGCCCACAAGGCGTTGACCACTTGGATAAAGGTTTCCGGTACAACAGGACTGGGCAGAAAGGCGTTGGCGCCCGTGAAGGTGCGAAATCCGGGCGCGCGCAGCAACCGGTCACAGCTTTCCCGCCCAGCCCTTTCACACCCACGGCAGAGTGGAAAAAAACATCGGGAACACAAGGACAATCTCGGCAGAAGATGAACTTGACATGCCAAGGTTGGCCATTAAAGTCTCCGCGTTCCGCTGATTCCGACGTAGCTCAATGGTAGAGCGGGTGACTGTTAATCACTAGGTTACAGGTTCGAGTCCTGTCGTCGGAGCCAATTTTTCCACCACACCCGCGGGCTTTTCCAAACCTTGGAAAATGAACCCGCGTTGTTTTCCAACGTTTGGAAATTCGTGGCGCCGGCTTGGTTACTTTTCTTGCGCCCAGGCAACTCATCCCTATAATGGCCGCGCTTAACCCAAAAAGGAGCAGCCATGGCGAAGACAACGAACTATCTGGCCCTCGACCTCGGCGCGGAAAGCGGACGCGCGATCGTCGGGACGTTCGACGGCAAGAAACTTGTGCTCAAGGAACTGCACCGGTTCCCCAACGGCCCGGTCAAAGTCGGCCAGCGGATGCACTGGGACGCGTTGCGGCTCTTTGCCGAAATGAAGACCGGACTGAAGAAGGCGCAGGAAATCTACGGCAAGCTCGAAAGCCTCGGCATTGATACGTGGGGCGTGGACTTCGGCCTGCTCGACGCCCAGGGCGAACTACTCGGCAATCCCGTCCACTATCGCGACGCGCGCACCGACGGCATGGTCGAAGCTGCGTTCAAGCGCGCGCCGCGCGCGGCGTTCTATCGCGCCACGGGCATTCAGTTCATGCAACTCAACTCGGTCTTCCAACTTTTCGCGCTGGCGCAGGCCCAGTCGCCACAACTCGCCGCCGCCAAGCAACTGTTGTTCATGCCGGATTTATTCAACTATTGGTTCACCGATCGCGCGGTCATTGAGCGCACGATTGCCAGCACCAGCCAATGCCTCGACCCGAAAAGCGGGAAATGGGCTACGGCGGTGCTCAAGAAACTCGGCATTCCGACACAGATTCTCGGCAAGATCGTCGAGCCAGGCGCGGTAATCGGCTCACTCACAGCACAAGTTGCGGAAGAAACCGGCGCCAAAGGCCTCAAGGTTGTCGCCCCCGGCGGACACGATACCGCGTGCGCTGTCGCCGCCGTGCCAGCGGCGATCAAAAACTACGCCTATTTGAGCAGCGGCACCTGGTCGCTGATGGGCATGGAACTCGATAAGCCCGTCGTCACCGATGCGAGCTTGAAATATAATTTCACCAACGAAGGCGGCGTGTGCGACACGATCCGCTTCCTGAAAAATATCTCCGGGCTCTGGCTGGTGCAGGAATGCCGGCGCACGTGGGCCGCACGCGGCGAAGAACTCGATTACGCGACGATCACGAAACAGGCGGCCGCAGCGCCGTCGCTCTCCGCGTTCGTGGACCCGAACCACGCCGATTTCCTGACCGCCGGCGATATGCCCGCGCGCATCCAGAAATTCTGCAAGCGTACCGGCCAGAAAGTGCCGAAGACCAAGGGCGAGATCATTCGCGTCGCGCTGGAGAGCTTGGCGATGAAATATCGCTGGGTGCTCGAGCGCCTCGAAGAACTCACCGGCCAAAAAGCCGAAGTACTCCACATTGTCGGCGGTGGTACACAGAACAAGCTGCTTAACCAACTCGCGGCGAACGCAGTTGGTCGTCCGGTCATCACCGGTCCGATCGAGGCTACCGCTGTGGGCAACATCCTGATGCAAATGCTGGCGACGAAGAAAATCAAGTCGCTCGCCGAAGGTCGCAAGATCGTACGCGCCTCGTTCCCGACCGATACCTATAAACCGCAAACCGCCGCTGCGTGGGACGCGGCCTATCAGCGCTTCCTGAAAATCCAAGGATGAGATTGAACAGAAGATAACGAAGAAACAAAGTCGGAGTTCACTTTATCTTCGTTTCTTTGTTTTTCTTCTGTTCAAAAAAACTTATGAGCAACATTGAACAACTTGAGCAGCAACTCGATGACTTCAGTCCAACACGCCGCCATGAAGCCCTGACCGCACTCGCAACGGCCGCGCATGCCGGCAAACATCCGCTGCCCGCACCGGGCGTGGCGCATAACCTGCACGCGCACACGTTCTTCAGCTATAATGCCTATGGTTACTCGCCGAGTCGTTTCGCTTGGCTTGCACGCAAGGCCGGCCTCGCGCTCGGTGGCATTGTGGATTTCGATGTGCTCGATGGCCTCGAAGAATTCCAAGCCGCTCGCCGTCTGCTCGATCTGCCCGGTACCATCGGTATGGAGACGCGTGTCTTTGTCCCGGAATTCGAGCAGTGGGTCATCAATTCGCCGGGCGAACCGGGCGTGGCCTACACGATGGGCATCGGCTTCCCGCGCCGGCAGATTCCCGCCGATGCCGAGAAGTTCATGGCCAGCCTGCGCTGCACCGCCGAACAACGGAATCGCGATTTGCTCACACGCGTCAATGCTTTCATGGCGCCGGTCGCGTTGGATTATGAGAAAGACGTGCTCCCACTGACGCCCGCTGGCAACGCGACCGAGCGGCACATCTGCCTGGCTTACGCACGCAAGGCGCAGCGGCAGTTCCCCGATGCCGTGTCGCTCAAAAAATTCTGGATCGAAAAACTCGGCTCCGACGCAGAAAAAGTAGATTTACCCGAAGGCGCGAAGCTGGAAAACCTGATCCGCGCGAAGACGATGAAAAAGGGCGGTGTCGGCTATGTCCAGCCCAGCCCGACTTCGTTCCCAACGCTAACTGATTTCAACAAATTCGTCCTCGCCTGCGAAGCCATCCCGACGCTGTGTTGGCTCGATGGCACCAGCGACGGCGAGCAGCGGATCGAAGAATTGCTCCGCGTCTTCCAGCAAAGCGGCGGCGCGGCGCTGACGATCATTCCCGACCGCAACTACAAGCCCGGCGTGCAGGATCAGAAGCTAAAGAACCTCTGCCACATCGTGGATATCGCGCAGAAACTGCATCTGCCCATCACGGTTGGCACGGAGATGAACAGTCCTGGCAACAAGTTTGTGGATTCATTCGAGACCGTGGAACTCCGGCCGCTCGTGCCGGTATTTTTGCGTGGCGCGCACATCGTCTATGCCCACGGCGCGCTTCAGCGCGAGGCGGGCAAGGGCTATTTGAGCGCGTGGGCCAAGCAAAATTATCCGAACATCGCGGAACGTAACGCGTTCTTTGAACAAGTTGGCAAGGTGCTACGCCCGTCGCGCGAGGCCGCGCTCGCCGCATTGCCGCAAAACGCGACGCCGGCGCAGATTTTGGCGGCGGTGACGAAATAATTTGGCTGGTTTTCCAAGGCTTGGAAAACGGAGAAAAAGTAGGGGCTGCGCTTGCCGCAGCCCGCGGGCGCCGACAAGCGGCGCCCCTACAGAAACAGGAGAAAAACATGAGCTTGAAATTGTTGCAGGACAAAATTTGCGTGTTGACCGGCGGGGCACAGGGTCTCGGCCAAGCGTTAAGCCTACGAATGGCCGAAGAAGGCTGCCACGTGGTGATTGCCGATCTCAAGGAAGACCTACTCAAGGCGACTGCGGCGGGAGTCGCGGAGAAAACCGGTCGTAAAGCGATCCCGGTGAAGTGCGACGTGACGCAGGAAGCCGACGTTCAGAATCTCTTCGATGTGGCGATGAAGAATTTCGGCCGTGTGGATGTCGTCGTTTCCAACGCTGCGATTCTGATCGCCGAGCCGATCTGCAACGCGAACGCCGAGAAATGGCGCGCGGTGATGAACGTCAATCTATTCGGGAATTTCTTGGTCTGTAAGCACGCCTGCCGGATCATGAAAGCGCAAAAGTCCGGTTCGATCATCCAGATCAACTCGAAGAGTGGCAAGAAGGGCAGTGCGGCGAACAGCGCGTACGCCGCAAGTAAGTTCGGCGGCATCGGCCTCGTGCAGAGCGTCGCACTGGAAATGGCCAAGTTTAACGTCCGCTGCAACGCGATCTGTCCGGGCAATCTGCTCGAGTCGCCGCTGTGGACTGACCCGAACAACGGCTTGTTTGTCCAGTATTTCAAAGCCGGGAAAGTGCCGGGCGCGAAGTCGCTGGAAGACGTGAAACAATTCTATGTGGATCAAGTTCCGCTGCGGCGCGGCACGACCTACGCCGACATCGGCAATGCCGTCACTTTTCTCGCCAGTGATCTCTCCAGCTACATGACCGGTCAGGCGATCAACGTCACCGGCGGCCAGGAAATGCGCTAAATCGTTCTCGCGCAAACACACGGGCGACGCGAAAAAAAGTTCGCGTCACCCGTGCTTTTTTTCAAAGAAAAAAATGGTGCATTTTCACAGCCAAAATCAGGGCGAAACCACAATAGCTGGTGTCGAACGCTTGACATCGCCACAGGATATTGATTTCATCGCGCCCGTGGTTTGGTTGAGTTTTGGATGTGAATGGGGTTAAATTTTTGTGAGGAAATCATGGCAAATCCTGCCGAAGTAAACAGTGCTTCAATCATACAAACCCGCTTGGATGGGTTCCGCAAACGCGATGGACTGGTGACGCCTTTTCAGCATGAGAAAATCACCACGGCCATTCGTAAGGCCGCAGAGAGTGTTACGCGGCATGGTGGCGTGACCGCGCCGGCCGATATGCCGGAACGGGTCACCGATTGCGTGTTGGAACAGTTGGGCCAGTCACAGAGCGAATATTTTGTGGCGTTGGACGAGCAAGGGCATCGCATCGCGCACATTGAGGACGTGCAGGATTTGGTCGAGGTCGTGCTCGCGGAACAGGGCTATGCGGCGGTGGTCGCGGCCTATAAACGTTACCGCAAGCTGCGCGAACTGGCGCGCGAGCACATTCGGGTCCGTGACGCGCACCACGGTTCGAACAAGGACGTGACCGATGCGAGCTTGCTACTGGTCGAATCTGTTTCGACCGACGAGACGCTGCCGTGGGACCGCGCGCGCATCGTCAAGCAGTTGGCGGAAAAGATTCGGATGCCGGCGGAGGTCGCGGCCGGCATTTCGAAGGCGGTCGAGAATCAGGTGATCGCCGGCGGGCTGAAAACCGTCAGTTCGAAGCTGATCCGCGAGTTGGTGAACAATGAGCTGGCGGCGCGCGGCTACCGTGCCGAATTGCAGGACCTCTCGCTCTACAGCGTGCCGCGCGATTATCTCGACCAACTGATGTTCACCAAGAGCGTCGAGAACAGCAACATCGTCAACAACAACCCCGAGGCGGTGAACCTCGGCATCGCCGAGTTGATCCTGAAACAATGGGCAATGGACACGATCTTCTCGCCGGACGTGAAGCACGCGCACAACACCGGCGCGGTGCACCTGCACGACCTAGGCTATCCGCACCGCGTCTATTGCTCGTCGCACTCGGTCGAATATGTGAAGAAATACGGACTGATGGGTCTGAGTAACCTGAACACGGAGAGCAAGCCGGCGCGTAGCGCGTCGGTGCTGACCGGCCACCTAAACACATTCCTCGCCTCCATGCAGTCGAACTACGCCGGTGCACTCGGATTGGCCTATCTCAACATCCTCTACGCTCCGTACCTCGAAGGCATGGACGCCAAGCACCTCAAGCAGGTGGCGCAGGAGCTGATCTTCAACGGTTCGCAGAACGCGTTTTCGCGCGGCGGCCAGACACTCTTTCTGGACTTCAACATCCACAGTGGTGTGCCCAGCTATCTCAAGGACGTGCCCGCGGTTGGCCCCGGCGGCAGTTACATGCTACTCAAGTCCGATGGCCGCAAGCTTCCTCTGACGGAGCACCGGCGTGACGAGAAAACGCCGGGCGGTTGGCATCTGATGGACCTCTATGCCATCGAGAATGGCCAGCGCCGATTGGTACTGCGTGAGGTGGTGGACGCACAAAAAGGTGTGGTCTACGACAAAGACGTCGCGGCGACGCTGGCGACCAATGGCGAACGTATCATCACCTACGGCGATTACACCGAGATTGCGCAGAATTTCTCCCGCGCACTGCTGGAGGTCTGGGAAGACGGCGACAAGAACGGTCGCGTCTTCGAATTCCCGAAGTGCGACTTTCACATCAGCGAGGAGACGTTCTCCGACCCCGCGCAGTACGCAATCTTCCTGCGTGCTTGCGAGGTCGCCAGCCGCAACGGCTCGACCTACTTCATCTTCGACCGCGACGCCGTCACGCTTAGCGCCTGCTGCCGGCTACGCACGACGATTCAGGACAACTACCTGCTACGCCATCCCGAAAGCCTGCGTTTCTGCGGCTTCCAGAACGTCACAATCAACATCCCGCAATGCGCCTACACCGCCGCACGCAAGGGCCGCAAGGACCTCGGCGGATTACTGGAGGAAATTGATCGGATGCTGAACATCGCCGTGCAGGCACACCTGCAAAAGAAGGCGAAGATCGCCGAGATGATCTCCGAACCGGGCCGCCCGCTCTGGCAGATCGGCAAAGACGCGTGCGACGGCAAGCCCTACGTCGAACTCGACAAATGTACCTATATCATTGGCCTGATCGGCGTGAACGACGCCGTGCAGTTTCTGCTCGGTCGCCAGCTCCACGAGGACACCGCAGCGATGGACATGGCGCTCAAGGTCGTCGCGCACATGTTCCTGCGTGTCCGCGAGTTCACAGAAAAATACGGCCTCAAGTTCAGCCTTGAGGAATCGCCCGCCGAGAGCGCGGCACGGCGGCTGGCCAAGGCCGACCTCGTCTTCTTCCCGGCCGAGGCGCGCGGCATCGTCAAGGGCGATAGCGAGGACGTGGCCTACTACACCAACAGCATCCATCTGGCCCCGGAAGCGGAGGTCGGCCTCGTCGAACGTATCCGCGAACAGAGCAAGTTCCACAGCCTGATCGAGTCCGGCGCGATCATCCACGCCTTCGTCGGCGAGGAGCAGCCGTCGCCGGAATCCATCGCCCGCCTTGTGCGCGAGACCTTCTTCCGTACGCAGTCGGCCCAACTCACCATCTCGCCGGAGTTCACCTATTGCAACGAGTGCGGCCACAACATGCGCGGCCTGCACGAAAGTTGCACCGTGTGCCACACCGACAACGTTGAGCAGGAGACGCGCGTCGTCGGCTATTTCAGCAAGGTCAAGAATTGGAACAAGTCCAAGCGCTATGGCGAGCTGCTCGCCCGCCAACGCGGGCGCTATCGCGTGGAGACGGCGGAAACCTTGCTGGTTGGAAAAGCGGAAATTTGAGGAGGAGTCATGGCCAAGCATTATCGGGTTCTCGTGTTCGGCAAAAAAGATTGCGCCAAATGCAAGCAGCTCAACCAGCGGCTCGATGACCTGCTGGCCCTGCCCGATTGGGCGGAATTTGAGAAGTGCTACTACGAGCTTGGTAGCACGGAAGGCCTCGTCGCCTTCTGCAAGGCCGAGTGTATCAACCCGCAGCGCATCCCGGCTTTCGTCGTCACGCGCTTCAACGAGAGCACCGGCACCTATGACTTTGTGCCGAACCCCGCGCCCGGTGCGGCCGATCCCATCTGCAAGACCGCCAAGCTCTACCAGCACCTCGGTCTGCAAACCGATTACACCGGCGCCGGCCAAGGCGTTCTGCCGCCAAAAATGATCGAGGCCGTGTTGCAGCAAGCCCGCGTGTGAGCGTAAACCGCTGAAGTGATGGAGTACGGGAGTGATGGACTACTGGGTTCAATCCCCTTGCCGTAGTTTTTTGGCTTTCACCACGCCACGGCTCCGCGGCTCTGCACTTTTAAGTTTCAGGTTTCTCTTCCCATGCGCCGCCACCCGTTAGCTTGGGCCGATGTCGCCCTCGTAGAAGCCAGTCCCGCGCTGGTTTTCTCACCGCCGCACTCATCCCCCATCACTCACCATTCATTCCTTTCTTTTTCACCTGTCGTCGCCTATCTCAAGCAGCCGACGCTGGTGGATTTCCCCGGTCGTCTCGCCGCTATTTTCTTCCTGAGTGGCTGTAATTTTCGCTGCGGCTACTGCCACAACGCCGCGCTGCTCGCCGCGCACCGCGATGGACTGCCGTGGGAGCGCATCGAACACGCCGCCACCCATTTCCGCAAGCACTGGGCCGATGGCGTCGTCATCACCGGCGGCGAGCCGACCCTCGCGCCGGAATTGCCGGAACTCATCCACCGCCTCAAGCGCCACGGCTTCGCGATCAAGCTCGACACCAACGGTTCGCGGCCCGATGTCCTCGCCGCCGTGCTGCCGGAAGTGGACTACGTCGCGCTCGACATCAAGTGCAGCCCAGCCACCTATCCGCGCCTGACCGGCTTTGCCGAGGTCGGCCGCGTCGCGCAAAGCCTCGACCTGCTGCGCGCCTCGGCCCGCACCTACGAACTACGCACCACGTTGCTTGAGGCTTTCCATACCGACGATGACCTCCGCGAAGTCGGTCAGTGGATTGACGGCGCAAGCCGCCTCGTTTTGCAGCCGTTCCTGCCGCGCGAGGATTTGCCCGACCCCGCGTTGCGTCACGCGCCGCGCACCTCGCCGCAAAAATTGCGCGCGGCAGCAGAACTTCTTCGCCCGCACGTCCGCGAACTCATCTGCCGCGACTGATATCACTTCAGATATTATGAGGCATAAGTGTAGGTAGGGCGACGCCTCCGGCGGAGCCGCAGTATTCGGCTCACCCGGAGGGTTCGCCCTACCTTTATACCGGTTGTCATTCGTACACGGTGCGGACGCACCTTTTCCAACGTTTGGAAAAAAGCGGAGGCCGTTTTCCAAGCTTCGGAACCGTGGTACAGGCATCCAGCCTGTGACCCCGAGAAAAAGATATAGGCAAGATGCTTGTACCACGCATAGCGTTTTTCCCGTTGACCCACCTACAGCCAAGACATACGCTCAAGACCATTGTGAGGAACAGGCGAAGGCATAACCCGAAATTGAAGTTCGCTCAATAATACTGTTCGGCTACGAATACCATGAAAAGATACGCTAAACTCGCAGTAATCACAGCATCCTTGTATACCCTGCATTGGATTGGACGGGCGTTTTTCTTTCACTCCAAGATGGCTATTGCTGTGTCGGTTGTCTTGTCAGTGTTCTGCCCGGTGAGCGCATTCAATTTTCCACAGAACTGTTGGCTCGCGACACCATGGTTCTCTGAATTCATATTCATTGTATGCTTTATTATGTGGGCCATAGTTCTCCAAGCGCTCTGTACGCGGAAACGGTGGGGATACCTCCTCGCTGTTCTTTTACTCATCATCTGCGTCCACCTGTATCGGTCTTATTCACCTATCGATGGATTTCAGGGACTGATTTGGAGAACGGTGACCGGAGAAGATACTCAGTATGCCGCAGGCTACACAGATCGAGGTTTTATCCAAGTCACAAACGGCATGTCACGCGACCAAGCGCAAGGACTGCTCGGACCACCTTTGAATGTCTGGACAAACCAAGATAACTCGATCGGAGCGCGCTGGAGCAAGATCCCCAGTGACGGCAACTACAGATGTCGCGCGTTACTTTTCACAAACAGTATTGTGACAGAAATACTCTCTGAGTTTTATGAGGACTGAAGAAGAAAGCCGAACCAGCACAGGGATTTTCCAAGCTTTGGAAAAACGTCGAAACGTTTTACACTCCCACCGTGAACCGCGAAGCTTGGATAGATGCTGAACTTGATGCGCTACGCGAAGCGCATCTTTTCCGTCGTGCCATCGCGCTGGATCGCGCGTTGTTGAATTTCTCCAGCAATGACTACCTCAATCTGGCGCATCATCCCGAAGTCATCGCCGCCGCCGAGCGCGCGTTGCGCGAATGTGGCGCAAGCGCCGGCGCATCGCGGCTTGTCAGCGGTACGCTGGCGCTACACGAAGAGCTGGAGGCGCGGCTGGCCAAGCTGAAGGGTTATCCCGCCGGGCTGGTGTTCGGCAGCGGCTATTTGACCAACCTCGGCGTACTGCCGGCGCTCGTCGGCCGCGGTGACGCGATCTTCGCGGATCGGCTGGCACACGCAAGTTTGATGGACGCCACGATGCTCTCCCGCGCCGAACTCCACCGCTTCCGGCATAACGACGCCGGACATCTGGAAGAACTACTCAAAAAACACGCCGGGGCCGGACGCAAACTCGTCGTCACCGAATCGGTGTTCAGTATGGATGGCGATCTCGCGCCGCTGCCGGACATTGCGACGGTCGCCGAGCGTCACGGCGCGTTGCTGTTGGTGGACGAGGCGCACGCGACCGGCGTATTCGGCCCCGGCGGTAGCGGCTTGATCCGCGAGCACAAGCTGGAGTCGGCGGTCAATATTTCGATGGGCACGCTGAGCAAGGCGCTCGGCGGCTATGGCGGATTTGTCGCCTGTTCGGAAAAACTGCGAGCGTTGCTAATCAACCGCGCCCGCGCGTTCATCTTCACCACCGCGCCGCCGCCGCCGGTGTTGGGCGCGGCGCTGGGCGCGCTGGACGTGCTTGAGAAAAATACCGGTTTGGGCGCTGAGCTGCTCCGGCGCGCCGCCTTGTTCCGGCAGCAATTGCAGGCCGCCGGCCTGGATACGATGCAATCGGCGAGCCAGATCATTCCGGTCTTCGTCGGTGATAACGCCCGGGCGTTGGCGTTGGCCGGACGGTTACGCGAGCAAGGCTTGCTGGTCGTCGCGATTCGTCCGCCGACCGTGCCGGAAGGCACGGCGCGTTTGCGGCTCTCCGTCACGCTGGCGCATTCCGAGGCGGATTTGGTCCGCTCCGCGAAAATTGTCAGCTCGGCCATTGTGCGCTAGAACCTTCCCATAACTGTGGGTGTGGTGGCCTGATCCAAGCCGTTGTGTAGATGCGGCCTCCGGCCGCATGAAGAAAAGCGACCGGAGGTCGCTTCTACGTTCTGCGCCGCCGTCGTGGGCTAGATGACGCCCAAGGTGTAGTGCAGAAGAAAAGCCACGCTGGAGATGCCCGCCAAGCACAAGACGGCATAGGCGGGATACCGACGGGCGGCGGTAAAACCCAAGTTCAACACCAGCAAGACGAAGAGGTCCTGAAATACGCGGCTGTAGTCGAGGTAGTAGTTAAGCAGAAAGAATTTTGCGCAGAGAAACATGGCGGCCAGCAGCAGCGCGACGGCGGCGGCGGGCCAGACGGCACGCACGGCGCGGAGCCGCCAGAGGTTTGCCAGTAGTGCACCGAGCACGGCGAGGAAGGAAAGGAAAACCATCAGCTCAAACAGGTTTTTCCCGTTCAGCCCGCCGGCAACCACTTCTTGACCTTTTTCCAGCCACCCAACGCCGGGCAGTCCAAAAAGAATCTGTACCACATTGCCGCCGGCACCCGCCGGGATATGTCGCAGCACATAAAAATTCCAGGCGATCGCCGGCAAGCCCGCCCACACGATCCAGCGCAACGAGCGCCACTGGCGCGACACCGCTAACCCGCCCAGCATGGCCAACCAATAGAGCAGCATGACTTCGCGCGTGAGCGCGGCCAAGGCCAACGCGAGTGCGGCAAAGGCGGGGCGTTCTAGGCGTAGCGCGTACAGCGCGGCGACA
Source organism: Verrucomicrobiota bacterium (assembly GCA_004321905.1). Lineage (GTDB taxonomy): Bacteria > Verrucomicrobiota > Kiritimatiellia > CAIQIC01 > CAIQIC01 > DP16D-bin41. The sequence goes on from SCQF01000045.1 coordinate 12,036, forward strand.
AAGAGTGTGGTGCTCATCAGGTCGGTGGTGGTCAGCGCCAACACCTCCCAGATGCCGAGGACGCTGAGCACCAACAAGCCACCCCAGCCGCTGCCGCCGCCAATTTGCCACCAGCGCGCAACCAGCCAGACCAGCATGATGGCGGCGACGATATTGAGCAGTAGCATCGCGTACGGAATCAAGCCGGGTTGTCCCAAACCCAACGCCCGGCCCAGCAGCGGGAAGAGGATGCGCCGGCAACGATATTGCGGATGGTCCAAGGTTTGGAGCGTGCCGGGATTACGCAAGGCGGGGTCCAAGGCCAAGGCGAGATAGTACTGACCGTCGTAACCGGCTTGGTTGGGAAAGACGAACACGTCGCGGTTTGCCAAGGCGGGCGGGCGCGGCCGATAATCGCCGATCCGAAAGAAACCCGTACTATTGCCGCGAAAGGCCCCGAACAGGATACCCGCCATCACCGCCAACACCACCACGGCGGCGACCAATACCACGCGCCGTGCCGTCTGGCGTGCCACGGACGACGCCACCGGAATCACTGGATCGTGGTTTTGGTGACCTTGACCAGTACCTTCCACAATTTCTCCGGCGTGGTCGCTTCCAGTAATTTCTTGCGGTTTTCTTCTTTCTCGAAAGTACGCGCAAGGCCCGAAAGCAACTTGAGATAGAAGGCACTCGCGGCGGTGGGAATGACCATGAAGAAAATGAGCTTGGTCAGACCCTTGGTCGGTCCGCCGAATTTGACGCCCTTCGGATGCAGGCCCAGCGCCAGCGTCAAACCACCGCCTTCGACGCCGCGCACGTGCGGAAAAGCGAGCCCGTTTTCGACCGCCGTGCTGACGATGGCTTCGCGCTTGAGCGCTTCCTCGAACAGCTTGTTACCGTCATCCACGAACCCCTCGTGTTCCATCTTCATGCACAGCTCGCGAATGATGTCATCGCGCTCGGTGGAGACGAGTTGCGGAATCATCAGTTCTTGCGAGGAGAAACGCTCGATCCCGGCTTTGGGCGGCTCGCCGCGCTTGGCCGCGGGTTTGCGTACGCGGCGGGCAAAGGCTTCGCGATAATAAATCATCCGACCGCAACTCGGACACTGATGCAGGTTGTCCGCGGCGTGCACCGTATGCACCAGACTGACCGGCAGCGACATGCCACAGGCGGTGCAAATTCCGTTCGCAATCGGTACAATCGCGAGCGGCCCGCGCTCCTCGATACGCTTGAAGCGCAGCGCCACATCTTGCGGCAACGACTGGAACAGCGTTTGAATCGCCTGCTCCAGTTGTTCCAACCGCGCGCCCGGCATCGAAGCCACCTGTTGCGCGCGGGCAATCAGCAGCTCCTGAAGCTGAACGAGGTTGTTGATGATCTTGTGCGTCGAAGCCTTCTTGCCGTTATGATTCACGACGCCATTATTTTCGGCGGTTTCCATTTTCTGTTCTCCGTAAAGATTGCTGGGGACAAATCCGCCAGCGCAGGCGCTCGTTATAGCACCCCGACCCTAGATTGCAATCTCCATCCCGGCACGGGTTTCCCAAGGGTTGGAAAAATGACTCGTTCCGTTTTCCAAGCCTTGGAAAACGGGCCGTTTAATCTTTGGCGGGCAATTGCGGCCTCTGCGGCGGCATGATGTCCGTGGTGTTTTGGGGTTCGTCGTCGGTGCTGTCGTGCAAATGTTTGGCCATCACCTCGTGGATTTTCATCAGCGGTTCTTTGCCGAGCCGCTGCCGTGCTTCGATCCAGAACTGGAGCCGTGCGCGCACCAAAGCGGCATCCGCGAGAATGGCGCGTTCGGCGCTTTTTCGGATCGTATTTTCGTCGGGTGGTTCTTGATTCATCGCGCGATCGAGTTCCTCGCGCGCGTCCTGCGCAGCACCACGCCCTTTGGTCAACTCGTCGTGATGGTGCGCCTCGATGGATCGAAGTTCGCGGATTTGTTCCTCGGTGAGGCCGACTTGTTTATGCGCGCCGACGATAGCCCTGGCGGGGTCGAAATCCAAATAGAGGCTCCGCGTGGGACGACCGGCTTGTTTCCAGCTTTTTTTCCCGCCACCGTTGCCGGACTTGGCGTCCACGCACAAGGCAATGATGCCGATGAGCACCAAACCGATAAATAAAGTACGTTTTTTCATAGGCTTCCTCGTTTCAGCCATACCCAACCACACAACGCACGGCACACAGAATTATTTTGGCGCCGCCCCCAACGTCTGATCCACAAACTCGCGCAAGACCTGCCGATATTCGTCAGACCACGTGCCGTCATTATGACCACCGCCGAGTGTGACGAAGCGCTTCGGCGGCGCGGCGGCCTCAAAAAGCTGGCGGCTCATGGCGTAGGGCACCATTTCGTCCTCGGCACTGTGGGCGATCAGCTTGGGCACGGCGAGGTGGTGTACCTTGGCACGCACGTCGTAGCGCGCGGCGCAGAGCAGATGCAATGGTAGCAGCGGATATAGTTGCTGCGCCATATCCGGCACGGAGGTGAAGGCGCTTTCGAGGATCAAACCGCGCACCGGCTTGTCGTGCGCCAGTTGTGCGGCCACGGCGGCACCGAGCGACTGGCCGTGGACAAGGATCGGCGGCTGTTCCGCGTTGCCATATTGGGCGCGCACAAATTCATAGGCGGCCCGGGCGTCGCGGTAGAGGCCGCGTTCACTCGGCCAGCCGTGGCTGCGACCATAACCGCGATAGTCGAACAGAAAAACGTTCAAGCCCAAGCGGTGCAGATCGGCGGCCAAGTCCACGCGATGGCCCAGATTGCCGGCGTTGCCGTGGCAGTGGATGATGGTTCCGCGCGCCTGCGGATGCGGTACCCACCAACCGCTGAGTTGTACGCCGTCTTCTGTGACCAGCGTGATGTCTTCGAATGCCAAGCCGAGCACCGCTGGAGTGCATTCGACATTCACGCGCGGAAAATAGAGGCTTTTCCACTCAAACAGGCGCAGCAGGCCATAGAGCAACAGCAACACGCCTACGGCTTGGGCTACACGCGCCCAGAAGGATGGCATAGAAGGAAACATGTTCTCAGATTTCCCACGGTACGCGACACACCGCCAAGGGCCGCCAGCCGGTGGTCGTCACGGCCACAGTGTCTTCAAAGCGCACGCCGCCGATTTGTGGATCGTAAAGGCCTGGCTCAACCGTGACAACGTGGCCCGCGCGCAACCGCCCGGTGGATCGTCCGCCCAGCGACGGCGCTTCGTGAATTTCCAACCCCACACCGTGACCCAGCCCGTGAATAAAGCCACACGCCACACCTTCGCGAAACTCCGTTTTGAAACCACGGCTGTCGAAAAATTCAACGACCTTTTTGTGGGGCGTGGCCAGCGCCGCACCCGCGCGCACAGTCTGGAGCGCCAGCTGCTGGGCGTCGTGTACGGCTTGCATCATGCGGCGCAACGCGTCAGGTGCGCGGCCTTTGACCAACGTGCGCGTGATGTCGCCAAAATAGCCGGAGTATCTATTAGAGGGAAAAACATCGAGGATGATCGGGGTGCCGGCACGAATAGGCCCGTGGCCGCGTTCATGCGGATTGGCCGAGGCTGGTCCACTGGCCACAATCGTATCGCCGGGATTGCCGTTGTGACGCAGCAATTCGATTTCGATCACCACACGCAAGTCTTCCGAGGTAAGTTTTCGTCCGCGATAACGCACATAACCAGCGCGATCCATCGTGCAGCGGCGGAGGTGTTGCGCGGCCGCTTGAATGGCAGCGGCAGCGGCGCGTTGTGAGCGAGCAATCTCAGCAATTTCTTTTTCGCTTTTAATGACGCGCTGCGGATAAGTGCCACCTTTTAGCACCAGCACGCGGATACCTTTTTTTTCCAGGCGCCGCACGATGGCGATTGGAAACATTGCGGATACGCGCACCGCGCGTCGCCCCGCAAGCTTCAACAAGCCATAGGCGCAGCCGCTCAGGCGGTGTTGTTCCGTCTTTGAAATTGGCAAATCCTTGGCCAACAGAACGCGACAATGAGGTGCACATTCCACGGCTCGTCCGTATTCCAGCAATGTGACGAGTAATATCTGGTGCGCACCATCATCCAAAAACAGAAACGGATCCGGTGCCGTAAAGCCTGTGGCATAGCGCACATCCGCCGCATCTGTAGCACCACCCAGCAGCAACATTGGAGCTGTTAACTCTTGCATTTCACCTCGCGCAACCTTTTGTTTGATGTTTGGTTTTGCCTGTTTTTTGGCTTTTTTTTCATAAGCCACTTGTCAGCATGGGAATCATTACGTCACGCTCACGATGTTCACAAGAAATAAACAGTCGCTTCCACATGTGGTAGATGAAGCCCTTCCATGCACCACGGCTTGTGGTAAATCATTTTTCAAAAAAAAATATTTTCTTTTAGCTTGTGAGGATAGGCGCAGGTCGCTATCTAAGCTGCTGTGGTTTTGGGGGCGGTTGAACACCACGGTGTTGATAAGTTGTTGATAACCGCTTGCTTGGTTTTGTCATTTTGCGAGGCGTGGATGAGACTGTGGCTCATCCCAATAGTAATTTTCGGCGACTTTTTGGGGATTTTATCGTGGATCAGCATCCTGCGGTGATTTGGGCGCGCGCCATCAAACACTTGGCTGAGCGCATGCCAAAAGACGTGTTCGATCGGTGGATCGCCGTCATTGAGGCGCGTGCCTTGGAAGGCGACACCCTCGTCCTGACGGTGCCGTTGGGTTACTATCAATGGTGGGTCGAGGCCAACTACCTCACACTCATCCGCCAAGCGTTGACTAGCGTTTGCGGACACGAGTTAGAGGTGGTTTTTCGCGTAGACGACTCGAAACGCCCCGCGGAAGCAGCCGCGCTGATGGTGGAACCAGAACCCCCGCGCACGAATAAGCCTACGCCGGAATTATTGTTTGATCCCAAACACACCTTTGAAACTTTTGTAGTGGGTCCTTCCAATAGTTTTGCACATGCGGCTTCGATGGCCGTCGCGCAATCACCGGGCGTGGCCTATAACCCGCTGTTCATCTACGGCGGTAGTGGTCTGGGAAAAACACACCTGATTCAGGCTATCGGTCGTTTTATCGGTCAATCCAGCCCGAAGAGCCGGGTCATCTATATTTCGAGCGAGGCGTTCTTCAACGAATATGTTGATTCGCTTCAGAAAAAATCTTCCAACCAGTTCCGCAAAAAATACCGCAGCGCGGACGTTCTGCTGATTGACGACGTGCACTTCTTGATCGGCAAAGACGCGATGCAGGAGGAATTTTTCCATACCTTTAACGCGCTGCATGGCAATCGCAAGCAGATCGTCATGACCTGCGACCGGCCGGTGAACGAGATGGTGGGGCTGGAGCAGCGTTTGGTGACACGTTTCCAGTGGGGCCAAGTCACGCAAATTGAAAAACCGGATGTGGAAACGCGCTTGGCCATTCTACGCAAGAAACAAGAGCAGATGAACATCCGAATACCGAGCGAAGTGCTGATGTATCTGGCAGAACATATTCGTTCCGACGTGCGTCATTTGGAGGGTGCGTTGACCCGTGTCACGGCCTATGCCTCGTTGATGGGTTATCCCGTGACCATCCAGATCGTTGAACAGTTGTTGCGTGATTTGTTCGACCAAGAACGACAAAACGCCTTAACCATCGAAACCATCCAACGCACAGTGGCTGAATATTACGATATCCGCCTCGCCGACATGACCAGCAAACAGCGGCCACAATCCATTGCTTTTCCACGCCAAGTGGCCATGTATCTCTGCCGTGAGTTGACCGACTATTCCTTCCCCTCGATTGGTGAATCTTTTAGTCGTAACCATGCCACCGTGTTGCACGCTTGCGCGCTGGTTAACAAACGCTTGGAGGCCGAGCCGGAATTTCGTCAAACCGTTTCCCTGTTGCGTCATAAGCTGGGGTGCTAACTTCCGCCTGTGTATAGCTCACTCACACACTGTCATTTTACCGGCAACAACCACCCCATCAGAAAGTTTTTAACAAAAAAAATCCGGTTTCATCCAACCATTCACAACTCATCCACAGGACAAAACCTTCAAAAAACACCCCATTATCAATGTGAATCTATCTTATTGAACCTATCCACAAAGCATAATACTATTTCTGAACGTAATCATTTTATCCAAGCATTAACAGAATGTGTGCATAACCAAGCAGGAGGAGTTGAATGAAACTCAAAGTCAGCAAAGAAAAGATCCTGAATAGCCTGCAAAAAGTTCAATCGGTGGTGTCCAGCCGTACAACACTACCGATTCTTTCCAATGTGCTGATCAAAGCTGAAAAAGATCGGATTCATTTAACGGCGACGGACTTGGATGTCAGCGTAGTGGCTAATTGTGAAGCGCAAGTGGTTAAAAGCGGAGCCACAACATTGCCGGCCCGCCGTATTTTCAGCATTTTCAAAGAATTACCGGGTCCGGATGTAGAAATCGAAGTGGATGAAAAGAATCAGGCTTCGATCCGCAGCGGCGCTTCGTTTTTCAAGCTCGTTGGCGCCGCCGAAGATGAATTTCCTCCTCTACCCAAGTTGGACGCGGCCAAGACTTATTCTCTCAACCAAGGCACGTTCCGTGAGATGTTGCGGAACACCAGCTATGCCACCTCCCGCGACGAATCCCGTCCGATGTTGAGCGGCGTGCTGCTGAGTTTCAAGAGTGATAAACTTGCGGTGGTGGCCACCGATGGTCGCCGGATGGCACTCCATGAGCAGGAAGTGGAGTTTCCTAAGGGTGCCGAAGGTGATTTGATTCTGCCCTTTAAGACGGTTGAAGAATTGACCAGCACGCTTCAAGCCGATGGACAGTTGAAAATTCTGACCACGGCCAAGCAGATTGCGTTCGAATTCGATGATATTTTGATCATTTCCAAGCTCGTCGAAGGAACGTTTCCTAATTTTCGACAAGTGATTCCTGCGCAATCCGAAGAACGGATCAGCCTTGAACGCGAAGTCTTGTTGAATGCGCTGCGGCGTGTCTCGCTGGTTTCGGGTGATAATTCCATTTCCGCCAAGCTGGCTTTCACGAAGAACAAACTGGAAATCACCATGTCGGCGCCCAATGTCGGCGAGGCTTCCGAAACGCTGGCGACCAAGTATACTGGGCGCGCCATTACCATCGCGTTCAACCCGGATTTTATCATGGATCCGCTGCGGACGCTGACCAGTGACGAAATCTCGCTGGAGCTGACGGACGATATGAATCCGGGCGTAATCAAATGCAATGTCCCGTTCCTCTACGTCATTATGCCCATGCGGGTGAGTTGAGGCACATTATTTCCAACCCTTGGAAAAAGCGGTTGTACGGTTTTCCAGCCCTTGGAAAACCGGCGGCCCAAAAGAGCGGCCATGAACGTCGGCATTGATCTAATCAGCTTCCAAACCTCACAATATTTCCTCGATTTGGCGACGCTGGCGCAGGTACGCGGCGTCGAGGCGGAAAAATATCGTGCAGGGTTGGGCCAAGAGCGCATGGCCGTGCCGCCGCCGGACGAAGACATCGTCACGCTGGCCGCCAGCGCGGCTAAACCGATCATGGAGAAGATCAATTCCAACGACATCGAGTTGCTACTCTTTGGCACCGAAAGCGGTGTGGATCAATCCAAAGCGGCGGCTTTGTTCGTTCACGGTTTGTTGAATCTATCGAAACGCTGCCGCGCGGTGGAAATCAAGGAAGCCTGCTATGCCGCGACCGCTGGACTCCAGCTGGCGTTGGCTTGGGTGCAGCAGCATCCCGATAAAAAGGCGCTGGTGCTCGGCGCAGACATCGCGCGCTATGACCTCGGCAGTCCCGGCGAGCCGACGCAAGGGTGTGGCGCGATTGCCCTGCTCATCAGCGCCAATCCGCGGTTGTTGGTGCTTGATCCAGAAACCGGCTTTCATGCTGAAAACGTGATGGATTTCTGGCGGCCCAACTACCGCACCGAGGCGCTGGTGGACGGGAAATATTCCACACTGGTCTATCTTTCCACGCTCGTGGATTCGTGGCGGCAATATCGCGTGGCGACGGGGCGCAAGTTGGGTGATTTGGCGCGGAGTTGCTTCCATCTCCCGTTCACGCGACTGGCGGAAAAGGCCTATGTGCGCCTGTGTCGCGAAGAAAAAATTCCAGAGCCGCCGCCAGATGAAATTCAGCGTAAAATTGGCCCGTCGCTACTCTATAACCGGCAGACGGGCAATACCTATGCGGCGTCGCTCTACGAAAGCGTGGCGGCGTTGCTGGACAACGATCCCGAAGACCTCTCCGGCCAACGCATCAGCCTGTTCAGCTATGGTTCCGGTTGTATGGCGGAATTTTTTAGCGGTGTGGTGCAACCCGGCTACCGCGAGCATTTATTTGCCGAACGCCACCGCCGGATGCTGGCGGAGCGCACGGAATTGACCTATCGGCAATACGAGGATGTCTTCCGCTATCACGTGCCGGCCGACGGCGGCGACCACGTTTTCGCGCCCTATCGCACCGGCCTTTATCGCTTGCAAGGCATCAAACAGCATGTAAGGTTGTACGCGGCAACGACATGAAAGCGATTGCTCCAGGCAAATTGATCTTGAGCGGCGAGCACGCGGTCGTCTATGGCCGGCCCGCGCTGGCCATGGCCGTTAATCGTCACGCCGAGTCCATCATCCGACCCGAAGCGCTGGAAGAGGTTCAGTTTGATCTGACCGATCTGTGCGAAAGCGAGCGCTTCACCTTGCGTGCTCTGCGCGAGCTCAAGACGCGCGTCTATAAAAACTACCAACAATTTCTCGAGGGCAGGCTGGGCATCCGTGAAGTGCTGCATAAACCCGTTGAATTATTCGAGTTTGCCTTCATCAATCTGCTTGATGGCCTGCACCTGAAGGTGGAGAAGGGCCTAAACATCAAGCTGCACTCCACGATTCCCATCGGCTGTGGCATGGGCAGCAGCGCAGCGACAATCCTTTGCGTCCTGCGTGCGATCGGCCACTACTTCCGCGTCGAATTCCGGCCCGACTGGTATCTGAACTACAGCATCGAGGCCGAAAAACTTCAACATGGTTATTCCAGTGGCGTGGATCCCTATATCTCGCTCCACGGCGGCTGCGCCCGCTTCCAACAGGGCCAGGCCAAGCAGATGCCGCTGCCGCGCGCCGGGATGTACCTCGTCCAAACCGGCGCGCCGCAGGTCACTACCGGCGAATGCGTCAGCCACGTCCGCGCGCATACCGGCGAAAACGCAGCGATTTGGAACGATTTTGAAGCCGTGACCAACGCCGTCGAACAAGCGCTCGCCGCGAACGACCGCCGCGATATTCGTGATGCCATTCGCGAAAATCACAAATTGCTGACGAAAATCGGCGTCGTGCCGGAAAAGGTGCAGAATTTCATCCGCGACGTTGAAGCCGCCGGCTATGCCGCGAAAACCTGCGGCGCGGGCGCAGTTACCGGCGATTCCGCCGGCATGGTACTCGTCTTTGCCGACCGCCAGCCCGACGCGCTTTGCAAGACCCACGGCTACACCGCGCTGACCATCCACGGTGACCCGCTCGGCGTCCGCGTGGTGTGAAATTTCCCAGACCGTTTCCAAGCCTTGGAAAACCGGGGCAGGTGATTTTCCAAGGCTTGGAAAGCGAGAAACTATTTCACCGCGGGGCGCAAGACGACATGGCGATATTCGACGCCGGTGTGGTCGCCTTGCAGGTAAATCGGGCCGGGTTTGAATTCGTCAGAAGTCAGCGCGCCGCCCGTACAGCCGAGGATCGGCTGGTTATCAATGATCTTCGTGCCATTGAGAATGACGGTGGCGTGCCGTTCCACGAGCGTGATGTCGAGCGTTTGCCATTCACCGGGTTTTTTCTCGGCCGCGACGGTCGGCGCGATACGACCATAGATCGCGCCCATATTGTGGCAATCCACCGGCTTGCCGTAGCTATCGAACACCTGCACTTCGTAGATGCCGCGGAGATAGACGCCGCTGTTGCCGTGCTCCGGTACGCGAACTTCCAGCGTGAGGTTGAAATCCTCGAACTCCCGGTCGGTACGCAGATTGCCGTAATGTTTGTCTTTTTTGGCGGGCACGTTGTTGACCAGCAATCCCTCTTTCACGCTCCAACCGCTGGCTGCTTTCGGATCGGTCAGCCGCCAGCCGGTCAGATTTTTGCCGTTGAACAATTCAATCGGCTCGCTGAATTTGATCTGGCTCAAATCCGGGGCGGCGCCCGGTGGCACAATGCGTTTGCCGGGAAATTGGGCCTTGGCGGTAATCTTACCATCAACCTTGGTTTCAGTGGCAATGCTCATCGTGTCGCCATCCAACGTAGCGCGATACATAGTCAGTTCACGCTGCGGCACCGGGCGACCGACGCCCATTTTTTTCAGGTCAACGTGCGAGCGCGTCAGAACCAACGTCGCGCCCTCCACCTTGACGGAAGAAAGCGGGAACGGACTGCCGCCGGCCCAGAGCATGCTGGCTTGTAGTTGACCGTTGGTTTCCGAGACGCCCAGCCAACCAGCCTGGCCACCGGGAATGGTCAGCGCCCAATTGCCCAGAAACGGATTTTCGGCAGCCATCAAAGGCAACACACTCAAGACGACCGCAGCCAGCGAACGACGAATGTTTTTCATAGGATTTCCTTTTAGATTTTCGGGAACTTGACCCACTTGGCGCCGAGCTTCGAGGATTTGACCACCGTCTCGATGAACGCCATGCCGGTGACGCCTTCTTTGACACCGGGGAAGTCGAGTTCGAGTTCCGTCGGTTTGCGCCCGTCGAGCTTCGCGCGAATCGTATCGCCGAAGTTGAGATAGTTATTGGCGAAGGCTTCGATGAACGCCTCGGGGTGCCCCGCCGGAATACGCGTGGCGCGCGCTGCGGCGGCGCTCTTTGCGCCGATATAGCCATTGCCGCGCCGCCAAACTTGCAACGGCGCATCAATCTCTTTCACGTAGAGATAGTTCGGATGCTCTTGGTGCCACTCGATGGCTTTGTTCTCGCCATAGACCCAGATCGCGAGGCCGTTTTCTTCGCCGATGGAAACTTGGCTGGTGTGCAAAATGCCTTTCGCGCCCTTGCTCCAGCGGACGAGCACGTTGCCGTCGTCATCCAGCAAGCGACCGGGAATGAAGGAAGTCAAATCAGCGCAGAGTTCTTCGATTTCCAGCCCGGTGATGTAGTGCGCGAGATTTTCGGCGTGCGTGCCGATGTCGCCCATGCAACCGGCGGCGCCGCTCTGCTTGGGATCCGTGCGCCACGAAGCCTGCTGTTGGCCCTGCTTTTCAATCGGGCGCACCAGCCAGCCCTGCGGATACTGCACGACGATCTTATAAATCTTGCCCAGATCGCCCTGTTTCACCATGTCGCGGGCGAGCTTGACCATCGGATAGCCCGGATAGTTGTGCATCAGACCGAAAACCTTGCCGGATTTCGCGACGATCTTCGCCATGTCCTTGGCTTCCTTCAGGCTCATCGTCATCGGTTTTTCGCACATGACGTTGAAGCCGGCTTGGAGAAACGCCTTGGCGATCGGAAAATGCCAGTTGTTCGGCGTGGTGACGGCGACGAAATCAATTTTGTCTGCGCGCTTGAGCTCCCGCGCGATCATCTGTTCGTAATTATCGTAAGCGCGCGACGGATCAATGCAGAGCTGCTGGCCCATCTGATGGCTCAACTTCGGATCAATGTGAAACGCGCCGGCGACGATCTCGATGTTGCCATCCATCCGCGCCGCTTTGCGGTGCACTTCGCCGATAAACGCGCCCGGTCCGCCGCCGACCATGCCCATCCGTAATTTTCGATTCATCTGCTTCTCCTTTTCAAATTTTCGCCACAGAGATCACAGAGCACACAGAGTTTGGTTTAGAAACCATCTGTGCTCTCGGTGTTCTCTGTGGCAGCCTTATTGGTTTTTCTTGTCGAACGCGGCGTCGAACGCAACTTTGCTCGGCGCAAAATCAAGCTTCTTGACGAACGCGCAAGCTTCCGTGGCGCCGTGCACGCGATCCATCCGTCCGTCTTCCCATTCGACCGAGAGCGGCCCGCGATAGCCGATGTCGTTGAGCGCCACGATGATTTCCTCGAAGTTGATATCGCCGCGCCCGACGCTGCGGAAATCCCAGTAACGGCGCGCATCGCAGAAATCGGTGTGTCCACCGAATACGCCGACCTCGCCATTGCCGTGGCCCCACCACACGTCTTTGATGTGCGAGTGGAAAATCCGGTCGCCGAACATGCGGATGAATTTCACATAGTCCACGCCTTGATAGCCGAAGTGCGACGGATCGAAGTTGAAGCCGAACCGTTTGTGGCCTTTGACCGCGGCGACGGCGCGTTGCGCGCTGACGATGTCGAACGCGATCTCGGTCGGGTGCGCTTCGAGCGCGAAATTGACGTTGGCTTTGTCGAACGCTTCCAAAATCGGGCCGAACCGCTTGGCAAAATCGGCATAGCCCTTGTCGAGAAACGCCTGATTGGTCGGCGGGAACGCGTAGATTGCGTGCCAGATGCTCGAACCCGTGAAACCGTTGACCACCGCCGGAAATTCGTCTTTGCCTTTGCGTCCGGGTTTGGCGTTGAAGAAATTGCGCGCGGCTTTTGCCGCCAGCGCCATCTGCTTCGCGGCGCGTTGGCGTACGCCTTCGGGATCGCCATCGCCCCAGATCGCGGGCGAAAGAATTGATTTGTGCCGGTCGTCAATCAAATCGCAGATGGCTTGGCCGACGAGGTGATTGGAAATCGCGCAGCAGGTCAGTCCGTGCGAATCCAGCAAGTCCCAAAGCTCTTTGCAATATTTGGCGCTGCTGGCGGCTTGATCCACGTCGAAGTGGTCGCCCCAGCACGCGAGTTCCAGACCGTCGTAACCCATTTTCTTGGCGAGCGGCGCGAGGTCCTTGATGGACAAGTCGGCCCACTGTCCCGTAAACAACGTCACTGTTCGTGCCATGTTTGCCTCCTGCTGATTTGGTTTTGATCCCGCCGCGGCGGGACGAGCCATGATGCCGCGCGCGTTTCGATTTGCAAGCCTGAACACGCGACTTTTCCAAACCTTGGAAAACGAGAACGGCACTTTTTCCAAGGCTTGGAAAAGTGGTCAATCGGTCAGTTTATGCAGCGAAAAGTTGCGGATTTCGCCGCCGGTTTTCCACGTCGCAAGACCGAGCGGCATACATTTTTCGATGTCACCGCGTCGTCTGCATTGTCAGCGCCAGCCGGCCGAAAAAACCAAGCAGCGCGGATTTCATGGTTGGTTCAAGGCACGGCGGGCGTCTTCAGCGGCTGAATCCAGATGTTGCGGAAACGCACCGGATTATTGTGGTCTTGCAACTTGAGCGGCAGCTCGGCGTCGTGCGGCTCATAGGCGGCGACTTTTTTGTGCTGGGTCGTGCCAAGGATTTCGGTGTGATCTTGAACGAGCACGCCGTTGAACAGGATGGTCACATAGGCCGGCTTGGCAACTTTGCCCTCCTTGAACACCGGCGCTTCGAAGGTGATGTCATAGGTTTGCCATTCACCCGGCGGACGGCAAGGATTGACCAGCGGCGGCGTCTGGCCGTAGATCGCGCCGGCCATGCCATCGGCATAGGTGGTGTTTTTGAAGCATTCGAGCACTTGGATTTCATAGCGGTTCATCAGAAAAACGCCGCTATTGCCGCGCATTTGGCTCGTGCCCGTGATGTCGGCGGGTTCGCGCCATTCGAGGTGCAGTTTGAAGGAGCCGAATTTTTCCTTGGTGACGATGTCGCCTTTTTTCGGCGCGACTTCAAGGCAACCATCCACGACCTTCCACGGTGCCGGCGCACCTGTTTTGGTGCTGACCCAGTGCGCTAAATCTTTGCCGTCGAACAACACGATGGCATCGGCAGGCGGCGCTTCGGTTTGGAACGGTCCCGATTGTACGGCCTGTGGGCGCGGGCGATTCAAATCGTGTACGCGCCATTGGCCGCCGGGTAAAAAGGGCGTATCGGTGTAACCAATCGGCGGAGCTTTTTCTGCGGCCGCGCCGGCAACGATGCCGCCGACGAACGCGCCGGCAACCAACAGGGAGCGAAGCGTGGTGTTTTTCATAGTGCGCGGGAGCATAGGCAAAGTTTCAGTGGCGCGCACGCTTTTTGGGCGCGCTAATTTTCGTCCAATTTGAAGCGAATGGGGAGGGTCAAGCACACCAGCGCGCTGGAATTGCGCGTGCCGTGCCACGCCGGGAAGGGCGCCGCGCGCCGCACCGCCGCCAACGCTGCGTTTGTCAAAGCGGTATCTGCCGCCGGTTCGCTGGATGTTGCGTGCAACAAATGGCCGGATGCGGTCAACGTCAGCCGCAGCACCACGCGCCCTTCAATGCCGCGGCGCAGCGCCAGTTCGGGATAGTGCAGTTGATGCGCCACGGCTTCGCGGATGGAATTCACATAGGTGGGATCGGCCACGTCTTCCGCGTTGCCGCCAGTCAGCGTCGCCGGCGCGGTGTTGGTGCTCACGGGTTTTGTCGGCGCTGCCACGGTTGCCGATGCGGGTGCGACGGACACCGCGATGCGCAGGGGCGAAGGCACGCTCGGTGTGGGTGCAGAAATTTTCGCCGGCGGAATTGGCGTTGGCTTTGCAGCCACAACAACCGGTTCGAGTTTCGGCGGCGGCGGAATTTCTTTTTCCGGCTCCGGCGGCTGGGGTGGCGGTTCCGCTTTTTTCACGCTGACCGGGGATGGCGGATGGCTGACTGCTATCGTCGGCGGCGCGGTGACGATTTCCACCACGTAGGTCTCGGCCACGCGCGTAATGCGTATCGGCGCCCCAATCACCAACGCACCGACGAGCGCTGCGTGGAGCAACACCGACACGCCGAAGCAGGACCACCCGGGCCGGTCTACAGCCAACGATAGCCGCCGCGGTTTAAGCATGGCGTCCAAGCGCAACACACGTTGGCGCGGTTTGGAATTTAAAATCTTCACGTCCGCCGCAAAGCTATACTTTCCACCATCCGGGTCAATAGCGCGGATGACGGGCCGGTGGTTCATTTCAAACCTTGGAAAAGTGGCCGACGAGTTTTTCCAGGGTTTGGCAGCACAAAGCTGCCCGTCTCGCAAAGCTCGGCTGGAAACTGGCGGCGTGGATTTGCCTTTGTGCGCAGCGGATGGCACTATCGCGCGCATGAAAAAACTTCTCGCTGTGCTGCTGTTACCGGCGCTATTGCATACCGGCTGGGCCGCCACGCTGGTGGAGTGGAAATTCAATAAGCCCGGCGACCTGCAGGGCTGGCGACCCAATGGCCACCTGACCAATACCGTTGCAACCGGTGCCGGCCTCGTGGTGGAGGCCAACGGCGTCAATCCGATCTTGGAATATCGCGGTGCACTGGCGATTCCCGCGACGAATTTTCAGCAAATCGAAGTCCGACTCAAAACCGATTACGATGGCGTGGTGGTGTTTTATTGGAGCAACACGACTAGCGGCAGATATGGTGGATTTACGCCGGAAAAGATCACCCGCTGTCACGTGCGGGGCGACGGCCAGTGGCACACCTATCGCGTGTTGCCCTGCTGGCAGGCGGAGGGGAAAATTGTCCGGTTACGTCTCGATCTCTATAACGGGGCCAACTTCGCGGTGGATTTCCTTCGCATCACCGCGCTGCCCACCGCACCGGAAGTGCAGGCGGTGAATTTTGATTTTACGCAGGGTGCGCAGGAATGGCAGGCGGTCGGCTCCGCCACATGGCAGGCCGATACGACCGGGTTGAATGTGACACTTGCCGATAGCGATGCCTTTGTGCTCGCACCGCCGCTATCCGTTCAGATCACAACGCAAACGGTTGTATCGGTTCGCATGGCGGCAACGCAGGGCGCGCGCGGCACGCTTTGCTATGCCACGGAACGGGCGCGCGGCCTGCACTACTTCACGTTCCCGCTGGAGGCCGATGGCCGGGAGCACACCTACAGCCTCGACTTGCGTAACGAAAAAAACTGGCGCGGGCGGTTGCTTCTGCTCGGCTTGCAACCGACCGATGCGGTGGGCGCGGCGGCGCGGGTCTGTGCGGTGCACTTCCGTGATGCCCCCAAGAATCCGCCAACGGCACAGGAGGTTATGGCGGTGCCGGACACGAAACCTGTGGTGGCGCGCGCGGACTACGTGCCGGAGCCCCAGCCGGTGCGTGGGCCCTATGAAGTCGGCGTTTATTATTTTCCCGGCTGGAACACCAACACCAGTTGGCAGCGAATTGCACCGTTCCCCGAGCGCCGGCCGACGCTCGGTTGGTACCGCGAAGGCGATCCCGAGGTGGCCGACTGGCACATCAAGTGGGCCGTGGAACACGGCATCACGTTTTTCGCCTACGATTGGTATTGGTCGAAAGGCCAGCGGCAACTCGAACACGCGTTGCACGAGGGTTACTTCAAATCACGCTATCATCATCTGCTCAAGTTCTGCCTCCTTTGGGCCAACCACAACCCGCCGCATACCTCGTCACTCGCGGACTGCATCGAAGTCACGCGCTATTGGATCGAAAATTATTTCCGGCGTCCGGAACACGTGCAGGTGGACGGCAAGCCGATGGTCATCATCTTCAGTCCGCACCGGCTCACCGAAGATTTGGGCGCGGACGGCGTGAAGGCCGCGTTTACCGCCATGCGCGCCGAGTGCCGCGCCGCCGGATTGCAGGGCTTGTACCTCGTCGCCTGCGTCAACAGTCCGGGCGAAGCGCGCCTGCACGCCACCGAGGGCTATGACTCGGTCACCGCCTATAACTGGCCCCGCCTCAACGAGCGCAACTTCGGCCAATATGAATCCTACGCCTCGCTCGTGCCCGCCTATCTCCGGCAGTGGATGCACATTGACGAAAAATCGCCCATTCCGCTGCTCCCGCTGCCGCTCTCCGGCGGCTGGGACAGCCGACCGTGGCACGGCGAAGACCACATGGTGCGCTATGGCCGCACGCCGGAACTCTTCAAACAGCACTTGACCGACGCCAAGAATTTTCTCCAGCAACCCGCCGCACGCGGCGCAAAGATGGTGCTCATCGAAGCCTGGAACGAATGGGGCGAGGGTTCCTACATCGAGCCGCACCGCGAGTTCGGCTTCGGCTATCTGGATGCGATCCGCGACGTTTTCACCAGCGCGCCGCCGCCACATCACGATGCAACGCCTGCCGAAGTCGGTCTTGGTCCGTACGATCTGCCGGTGGTGCGCTGAACCAAGGTGGCCCGTGACCTCCGGGCGCGGGCCGTACCGTCGTCCGGAGGCCGACGGCCACCTTTCCAAGGCTTGGAAAAAGCAACGGCCCGGTTTTCCAAACTTTGGAAACCGGGCCGTGCAGCGCCGAAGTTTTCAGCGCTTAGGCGTACCAATTCGCGACGAGCGCTTTAATTTTTTCCGCCGCCTGCGCGATGACTTCCGGCGCTTCCTGTGGCTTGGCATTCATGCCGCCGGCAGCAACCGTCTCAATGATCTCGTAACCCATAAATTGGAACTCAAGCTTGGCGAGGCTGACCGCATGTTCCCAGCCAGCGTGCGTGCCTTCATAATTGCCGCCGCTGGAATTGAGAATCAGCGCCTTTTTGCCTTTCGACAGGCCGACGTAGCCTTTGTCGTTTATGTCCCACGTCTCGCCCTTGAGCATGACGGAATCGAACCAACCTTTGACGACGGCGGGTAGGCCGAAGTTGTGCATTGGGAACGCGACCACCACCACGTCTGCGGCTTTGAGCTGTGCCGTCATGCGGTCCATCTTGGCGATGGCCTTGGTCTGCTCGGGCGTGAGCGGTTTGCCCATATAGTTGCGCGTGGCATACGCGCCGAGAATCTCGGCGGTAAAGACATCGGGTAAATCCTTCAGCAGATCGAGTTGCTCCACCGGCGCTTTGCCTTTGACCGCCGCGAGGAACGCGTCCACCAGCTTCTTTGTGTGCGAACGCTCGCCGCTCGGCAGATAGGTCACCACCAACGTTTTCTTGCTCATGAATTTTCTCCTTTATTCGGTTGCCATCCTACGCCGAAACGGTGGAATTGCAACTGGTGGAACGCGTCCGCCTAGTGGAGGGCGGCTGTCCCCAGCCGCCGGTTTGCGGCGCGTGGGGACACGCGCCCTCCAGAAGAACCGCCTCACTGCGTCAGGCAGCGCGTGATCTCGCCGATGTAGAGCCGGTGATAATCCTTTTGGGCGTAGAACTCGGCGATCTGGGGATCGAGGAACCGCGCCGGGTCGAGGTCCTGCGCGTGGAGCTTCCGGCAGACCAGTACGAGCCGCGCTTCGGCAAAATAGACGGCGTCCGGCATATCGAACGCGGGCGTCAACCCGGTCTTGACCACCTTGTTCACGTCGCGCCCGGAATTTGTGCCGCAGAATTCGAGCTTCGCCCGGTATTCCTCCGCGAAGAACGACAGCGTGAAGCCCGTTGCCTTTTCGATGAAGCCGAACGTATGCCGCGTGGGCCGGACGAACACGAAGGCCACGTCCTTGTCCCACAACACGCCGAGCCCGCCCCAACTCGCCGTCATCGTATTGAACGCTTCCTTTGTCCCCGCCGTGATCAGCATCCAGTCCGCGCCAATCAGCTTGAACGGGTTGTCTTGGAGTGCCGTGGGCTTGATTTCCTGCAATGCCTTCATGGTTTCTCGAATTTATTTTACCATTTCATCGCGTGTGATCACGCGTCGTCATTCAAACAAATCGCTGTGCGTGCCGGTCCGTTCCAGCCGGAGAAATTCCGGGGTACTCGTGTAAATGAGCAACCAGTCCGGTTCGATGTGGCAATCCCACGCCGTCCGCCATTCGCCGGCCAGCGGATGATTCCGGTGGCGGGGTTCCAGCGGCTCATTCTTGTAGAGTTTGTCCACCACCGCCTTGAGCTTGGCCAAGTCCTTTCCCCGCTTGCGCATGATTTTGATATCACGCGCGAATTGACCGGTCTGGAATAGCCGCTTCACTTGTCCCAACTGGCGAACAGTTCTTCTGTGGAGGCGAATTCTTCCACATCTTTTCCGGCCCGGCTTGCCTGCAGGGTGGCGCGGGTCGTGGCGTTGGGCAGTTCCACCGCAAACGGCAAACCCTTACGCAGGGTGATCTGGCGGTAGAACATCCGAATGGCTTCCGTAGAACTTAGACCAATGCGGTTAAGAATGCTCTCGGCGGAACGTTTGATGCCCGGCTCGATCCGGGCGTGAATGACAGCGCTTTTGTTCATGCGCAAAATGTGTCACATCAGCAACACATTGTCAAGCTACGTAGGGGCGCCGCTGGCCGGCGCCCACGGATTCGACAGCGCACCGCTTGCGAAGCCCCTACGTTGGAAACCCGCCCCAACTTGCCGTCATTGTGTTGAACGCTTCCGGCGTCTCCGCCGTGATCAGCATCCAGTCGCTGCCGATCAGCTTGAACGGGTTATCTCGCAGGTCCTGCGGCGCAATTTCAAGGAGAGGTTTCATTAGAATTTTTCCATATGTCTGAGTAATTGCGGAACTTGATGAGTGAAGAATTCTTAATGTTTTCTGCTTTTACAATCGTCCAAGCTGCCTCCACCGAGCGCCTTTTCGCAAAAGCCGGGGGAATGGTCAAGACGGAGTTGCGGCGGGTTCAGTTCAGGGGATTTGTGGGCGGGGTTTTCAACCCCGCGATGGTGTCGCTTGCTTGCGCGGGGTTGAAAACCCCGCCCACAGGAATCGGAGGAGAGGAAAAAACTCGCAGGCGGCGAGGGATTTTGGTTGTGTACCCGCCGGTTTACGCGGGGAAAGGATTGGACGATGGATTTGCAAAAACTCTTTGCCGAGCGCATCGGCGGCGCGCAGTTCGGGCTGACGAACGAGATTTATAAATTCGAGAAGATCAAACGCGCCAAGGCGGCGGCGCGCGCTGCGCGGCCGCAGGTCGAGATGCTGGACTTTGGCGTCGGCGAGCCGGACCAGATGGCGCCCGCACCGATTCGCGCGGCGCTCAAGCAGGCGGTGGATGATCCCGCCAACCGCGGCTATGCCGATAACGGCATCCGTGAGTTCAAGGTGGCGGCGGCGCAGTACATGGAGAAATTCTTCGGCGTACGCGGGCTCGACCCGGATACCGAGATCAACCACAGCATCGGCTCCAAGCCGGCGCTGGCGATGCTGCCACTGTGTTTTGTCGATCCCGGCGAGGCGGTGCTGATGACCGTGCCCGGCTATCCGGTGCTCGGTACGCACACGCGCTATCTCGGCGGCGAGGTGGTCAAGGTGCCGCTGCGCGTAGAGAACGGCTTCTTCCCCGACCTCAAGGCGATTGACCCCGCGGTGGCGGCGCGCGCCAAGCTGTTCTATGTCAACTATCCGAACAACCCGACCGGCACGGCGGCGACCGGCGAGTTCTTCGACGCGCTCATCGCCTTCGCGCAAAAGCACAACATCCTGATCGTACAGGACGCGGCCTATGCGACGCTGATCTACGGGCGCGAGCGGCTTTCGATCCTCGGTCGGCCCGGCGGCAAAGACTGCGCGATCGAGCTGCATTCGATGAGCAAGAGTTACAACATGACCGGCTGGCGGCTCGGCTTCGTCGCCGGCAGCGCCAAAGCGGTCAAGGCGTTTGCCGAGGTCAAAGACAACGTGGATAGCGGCCAATTTAAGGCGATCCAGCTCGCCGCCTGCGCGGGCATCGCCGATATCCAGCTTTCGGAGAGCATTCGCGAGCACTACCGGCGGCGGCTGGAAAAACTCGTCGGCGTGTTGCAGCGCATCGGCTTTGCCACCAAGATGCCGGGCGGCACGTTCTATCTCTACACCTCCGCGCCCAAGGGCGGCGGCAGCCAGGTCTTCAAGAACGCCGAGGACGCGTCGCAGTTTCTGATCCGCGAGTGTTCGATCTCCACCGTACCGTGGGACGATGTCGGCGCATTCCTGCGCTTTTCCGCCACTTTCGAATCCCAAGGCGTGGCCGATGACGACCGCGTGCTGGCAGAATTGGAAAAGCGGCTGCAGGCCGCGCAGTTAAAATTTTAACCGCAAAGGATGCGGAGGTGGCCCGCGACCTCCGGGCGCGGATAGATATGCCGGTTTTCAAAAGATTAATGGTGCCGGCAAAGGTTTTATTCCACCGGGTCGGAGACCCGGCCTACAGGCGAAGTATGGACGGGTTTCTGTGGTTTTCTGTAGGCCGAGTCTCTGACTCGGCGTCTCGTTGGATTAGCTTTCCAAGGCTTGGAAAAGTGTGCGTGGCGGTTTTCCAGACCTTGGAAACCACCGTTTTTTGAGTGGCAGCACGCGGCGCGCCTCGGTATAGTCGCCGCCACTTTAGGGTGTCACTCAAACGAGAGGAGCAACGTGTGCAAGCAATGTCGTTAGGTTGGCTGGATTATTCGATTCTTCTGATCTATGTGGCGTTTGTGGTGGGCATCGGCTTTGCCCTGAAGCGCTACATGAAAACCTCGGCGGACTTCCTCACCTCGGCGCGCAGTATCCCGACGTGGGTCACCGGCCTAGCCTTCCTCTCCGCCAACCTCGGCGCACTGGAACTCGTCGGCATGGCCGCCAGCGGCGCGAAATATGGCATTGCCACGGCGCACTTCTACTGGGTCGGCGCGATCCCGGCGATGATCTTCCTCGCGGTGTTCATGATGCCGTTCTATTACGGCTCCAAGGCGCGGTCGGTGCCGGAATATCTGAAGATGCGTTTCGACGAACGCGTACGCGCGCTGAACTCGATCGCGTTCGCGGTGATGACCGTTTTCGCGTCCGGCATTTCGATGAACGCGCTGGCCAAGCTGCTCAACCAGTTGCTCGGCTGGAACTATCACATGGCGCTCTGGGTCTGCTCCGGCGTGGTGTTGGTCTATGTGCTCAAGGGCGGCCTGACCTCGGCGATCTATACGGAAGTGCTGCAATTTTTCATGATCGTGCTCGGCTTCGCGCCGGTTGTTTATCTTGGCCTCCGCGATGCGGGCGGCTGGGACGCGGTGACGAATGTGTTGCATGGCGTGGCGCAGAATCCCGCGGCGTTGAGCTTGGGCGAGGTCGGCAAGGTCTATCCCGCCAATGCCTGGACGAGCGCGTGGCAGCCGCTGCTCGCCGGTGTGACCAACAATCCGATGGGCGTGGACCTCTTTGCGATGATCTTCGGCCTCGGCTTTGTTCTGAGCTTCGGC
The DNA here is from genome assembly GCA_004321905.1 of Verrucomicrobiota bacterium. GTDB lineage: Bacteria > Verrucomicrobiota > Kiritimatiellia > CAIQIC01 > CAIQIC01 > DP16D-bin41. Next base: position 34,031 of record SCQF01000045.1, read on the forward strand.
TACTGGTGCACGAACTTCCTCGTCGTCCAGCGTGCGATGGCCGCGAAAAATATGACCGCGGCACGCAATACGCCGCTCGTCGCCGCCGTACCGAAAATGCTGTTCCCGCTGCTGGTCATCGTGCCCGGCATGATCGCGGTGGCGCTGACCGCGATGCCGGAGAAGAGCTATCGCATCCCGCCGCCGATCATCGAAGAAAGTGTGTACGTCAAGGCCGTCACCGCCGTGAAGGCCAACGCGCAAGTGGAAGCGCCGGTCGGCGTTCAAGCCATCAGTGCCGTGATGGGCAAAAAGATGAATGCGGCCAAGGTTGCTGCACTGCTCAAGGAACAAACCACCCAGCGCCTCACCGACGCGCAGATCAAGGAACGGCTCTATGGCGCGATTGCGGAGTATGACTATGACGGCGTGATCCTCTCGCTGGTGAAGAAGTATTGCCCGACCGGTTTGCTCGGCCTCGCGCTGACGGCGCTACTGGCTTCGTTCATGTCCGGCATGGCGGGCAACGTCACGGCGTTCAACACGGTCTGGACTTACGACCTCTATCAGGCCTACATGGCCAAAAACAAGAGCGACGACCATTATATGTGGATGGGCCGGTTCATCACCGTGGTCGGCATTCTGCTCTCCATCGGCTGCGCCTATTTTGCGCGCATGTATAACAATGCGATGGACATCATTCAGCTCGTCTTCGGCTTCGTGAACGCACCGCTGTTCGCCACTTTCCTGCTCGGTATGTTCTGGAAGCGGTGCACGGGCACGGGCGCGTTCCTCGGCCTGTTTGGCGGCATCGGCACTTCGGCCTTGTTCCACTCGATGACGATTGCCATCGGCAACGCGCCGGGCGTCAAGGGCGGCTATCTCAAGGTCGTCTCGGCGTTCCCGAGCGAGATGGCGCAGAACTTCTGGCTCGCCAGCTTCGCCTTCATCGCCTGCTTCGCGCTCACGGTGGTCATCTCGCTGGCCACGAAGCGTACGAAGACCGACACGGAACTTACCGGCCTCGTCTATTCGCTGACGCCGAAAATTGTGGATGCTTCGCAGGTCTGGATCCTGCGCCCGGCCGTGCTGGGTACGATCCTGTTGATCGGTTGCGTCGTGCTCAACATCCTGTTCTGGTAAAGGAGTAACATCATGGGTCTCGATATTCGTCTGCCAATTGGTCTCATGTTCTCGCTCGTGGGCGTGCTGCTGGCCGGCTACGGCCTCATCAGCGGCGGGAGCGAAATCTACAAGCATTCGCTGGGCATCAACATCAACCTCATCTGGGGCGCGGTGTTGATCGTCTTCGGCGCGTTCATGTTGATCAGCGCCCTGCGTGGTCGCAAAGCCGCCGCGCAGCAGAAGTAAGCAGCGAGCAGGTTTGTGAGGTAGGGCGAAGCCTCTGGCTGAGCCGCGATGATTGCGGCTTCGCGGGATGCATCGCCCTACCGTTTTCTTTGGCAGGCCGGGCAGAAATGCGTCCCGCGCTGGCCAACGGTGGTGCGTTTGATCGGCGTGCCGCAGCGCAAACACGGCTCGCCGCCGCGCCCGTAAGCCTGCAGCCGCGTCAAATAACGACCGCGCGTTTGATGCGGCGACGCAAAATTTCCCTCACCCAAGCCCAGCGTTGTGCCGCGTTGCCGGATGGCGGCGTTCAGAATCCGGCGAATCGCCGCGAAAAGTATTTTCGCCACTTCCGGTTTCACGGTACTGGCCAATCGCTGCGGATGCAGCTTGGCCGCCCAGAGCGACTCATCCACGTAGATATTGCCCAAGCCCGCCAGAAAAGTTTGATCGAGCAGCAGCGGTTTGAGTTGCCGCCGGTGGCGGCGCAGTCGTTCGGCAAAGTCCGTCGGCGAAAGCTTTCCATCCAACGGTTCCGGGCCGAGGTGGTGAAACGCTTCTGCGGCGTTGCGCGCCAGTTTCCAGCGCCCGAATCGGCGCGGATCGTGATAAACCAGCGTCCGCCCATCATCCAGCGTGAGGCGTAGGTGGTCGTGTTTATCGCTGCGCGCCTCGCGCATCAGATGTAGTTGGCCGGTCATCCGCAGGTGCAACGTCAGCAATTCGCCATCGGCGAGGCGGAAGACGATGAACTTGGCGCGCCGCTCGACCGCCGCGATTTTCCGGTTCTTCAAGCTCGCCGCAAATTTGTCTGCCGGGCCGACCACCACCGAAGGATGCAACACCTCGACACGCCGAATGCAGCGACCTGCGACGCCAGCCGCGCGCAGATCGCGCACCACGGTTTCGACCTCGGGTAGTTCGGGCATGGCGGGAATCTACACGGCGTGGCGTTTTTTCCAAGGTTTGGAAAAACAAACGGCCCGGTTTTCCAACCCTTGGAAACCGGGCCGTTGAGTGCACCGTACGTCAGTAAGATTCGTTGAGCCGCAGGAAAACGCTGGCGAACGGCTTGCTCAAGTCGCTGTCGCTCGGCTGATCGGCGCCGGCGACGAAGCGATAGCCCGCGCCCACGCCCAACTCGATCTGCTTGGTGAGGTTGACCATCAGGCTGATGCCCGGCGTGGCCACAAAGACGTTGACGGAATCGCTGCCCGCAGGGCTGACTTTACCGCCACCGATCAGGGCGTTGATCGAGCCGTGGATCAGTTTATCGGAGAAGAAGGTATAGTCGGCCACGAAGCCGCCGTACCAGAAATCAAGCGCGCTCAGATCGTTGGCGGGGGTGTTGTCGCCCTTGATGTTGTTCACCAAACCGTAGATGCCCACGCCGAAGTAGAGCGTCTCGTTGAGTTGTGGGCCGAGCTGCACGCCGGCCAACCCCGCGAATTTGCCTTCGAGTTGGCTAAACTGGAATTCTGGTTTCAGCGCCATCCGCCACGGGGCGTTGCTGTCGTCGCTCACCAAACTGGTTTTGCCTGCCATCGCCGTCACGGTCGAGGCCAGCAGTACCACCATCAATAATTTCTTCATGTCTGCACTCCTTTTTCGCCGATGCTCACCGGCACGGGGAATATACACCTGCCGCCGCCGCGCGCCAAGCCGTGCTTTGACTTGCGCCGCGTCCCGTTTTGCCGTAGGGATTGCGCCGTCATGAACCTGAAAAATATCCGCGTGGTGCTGGTCAATCCGCTCTACGCCTCTAACGTCGGCGCGGTCTGCCGCGCCATGAAGAATATGGGACTGAATGACCTCGCATTCGTCACGCCGCGCTGCGATGTGACGACGCACGAGTGCCAGCAGTGGGCCTGCCACGCCAACAATATCCTCAAAAAACGGCGCGAATTCGCCACGCTCGCAGAGGCCATCGCTGACTGCGGTCTCGTCGCCGGCGCCACCGCGCGTCCGGGCCTTTATCGCGAGCACACCCGCACACCGCGCGACTGGGCGCCGCGCCTGCTCGCCGCCACCGGCACCGGCCGCGTCGCGCTCGTCTTCGGCCCGGAAGACAACGGCTTGAACAACGACGACCTTGCGCTTTGTACGCAACTCATGCGTATTCCCTCCTCGACGCGCTACGCCTCGCTGAACCTGTCGCAGGCGGTGATGGTGGTCTGCTACGAGCTGTTCACGGCGACGAAGCGGTTCAAGATTCCCACCGAGCGTACGCCGGAAGCGCCCAACGGGATGCGCGAGCAGATGTTCAAGATGTGGCGGGAGTCACTATTGGGCATCGGCTTCATGGAAGAGCAGAAAGCGGAGCACATGATGCTGGGCCTACGCCGGATTTTCTCGCGCGGCCCGCTTTCGGAAAACGACGTCCGCATTCTGATCGGCATCGCGCGCCAGACGCAATGGTGCGCCGGCGAAATGCGCCGCCGCGGCGGCACCCCGCCCCCCGCCAAAAATTGACCTTTTCCAAGGCTTGGAAAAGTCGAACCTTGGATTTTCGAGACCTTGGAAAACCCGGCGTTACTGTTCCTGTGTTTTTTCAGATGCAGAAGTTGCTGGTCAGGCGGCCAATTCAGCCAGCCAGCGACTGGCGGACAGAATTTGTAGTGGGCCAGCTTGTTGTTCTTGCCGGAGATGCTGCACCAGTTGCACGGCCTGCGTTGAGGGATGACGCGCCGCGAAATACTTCAAATTTGCAACCGGTGTAGCATCGGAAAGTTTCACTTCGATCAAGTGGCTAAGCTGGTCGTCACGTACCAACCCAAAATCCACTTCATGCCCTTCTTTATCGCGCAAATAATGCAGACCCAGAGACTCACCGCGCACGTCCTGCAAGAAATGAACGTGCTTGAGCAGATGGGTGGCGATGGTGTTTTCCAACTTCAGGCCGTCGTCACCTTGCACTAGGCCGGTGTCGTAGAAATAGAGTTTGGCCTCCTTCAGCACGGCGCGGGCAATATTGCGATGCCACGGACGGACAAGAAAAACGATATGCAGAGCTTCGAGCATCTCGACATAGCGCTTCACGGTGTGCGGCGAAAGTTGCAAGTCGCGCGCGAGAGAAGCGTAGGAAAGCGGTGCACCGACGCGCTGCCGGAGCATGTCCAACAACAGGCGCATGGCACGCAACTCGTGGACGCGACCAAATTCGAGAATATCTTCGCGAATCAAATCGGTGTAATACTGATTTCGCCAGCGGGTGGCTTCTTGTTCGGAGCCGGAAAGAAATGGCTCCGGAAATCCGCCCAAACGATTCAGCATGGCCAGCGCCTGCTCGGCAGATAGTTGGTCGCTCAATTCGCGGACAGAAAGCGGATGCAGGCGGAAGTGATAATAGCGGCCAGCCAATGAGGTGCCCGTTTGGCGGAAAGTATCCAGGCGTGCACTGCCGGTAACAAGGATGGCTTGCTGCGCTTGGCGGGTGTCATAGACTCCCTTCAAAAACCGTTTCCAGTCGGGCAAGGTATGGATTTCGTCAAACACCAACAAGTCCACCTGCGGAATCCAACTCTGTTGTTGAATGATCCGCGCGTCTTCGTGGGCATCGTAGTTCAGGTATTGTGGGTGCTGAAACTCTTGCATCAAAGCCTTGGCGAGATAGGTCTTGCCGACTTGGCGCGGGCCGGTGAGTAACACCATTTTCTTGCGTACATCGCCGGCAATCACGTCGTGCAAGTATCTTTTCATGTGACTATTTTGCATGTATACGCATTTTAGTCGAGCCTAGAATGCAATATAACGCATTTTAGTCACGTATAAATTTTGTTTGTTTACCGGCAAAAATTATTTTTCCCAAAAAGTTGGAAAAGAACAACGCCGGATTTTCCAAGCCTTGGAAAATCCGGCGTTTGCCGTTTGCAGGAGCCGCACCCCGTGCGGCGATTACGTCATATCGCCGTGCGGGGCACGGCTCCTACATATTGCAGGTTCAGGCTTTCAGCCGTTTCTCCAGCGCATCAAGTTCTGCCACCAAACCTTTGGGCAACTTTGCGCCGAACTTGGCGAAGTGTTCGCGAATGGCAGGGATTTCGGCCAGCCACTTGGCCTTGTCCACACTCAACAACTCCGCAAGATCGGCGTTCGAAACCTTGAGGCCGCTGATGTCGAGCGCGTCGGGCGTCGGCAGCCAGCCGATGGCCGTCTGCACCGCCTTGCCGGTGCCGGCGCAGCGCTCAAAGATCCATTTCAACACGCGGGCATTTTCGCCGAAGCCCGGCCAGAGCCAGCGGCCGTCCGCCGATTTCCGGAACCAGTTCACGTAGAAAATCTTGGGTAGTTTCGCGCCGGGTGTCTTGCCGATCTTGAGCCAGTGGGCGAAGTAGTCGCCCATGTGGTAGCCGCAGAACGGCAGCATCGCCATCGGATCGCGCCGCGCGACGCCAACCGCGCCGGCCTGCGCCGCCGTGGTTTCCGACGACTGCTGTGAACCGAGGAAGGTGCCGTGCTGCCAGCTCAAGGCCTCGAAGACCAACGGAACGGTGGTCGGGCGGCGACCGCCAAAAAGGATCGCGGAGATCGGCACGCCGTTGGGATCCTGCCACGCGGGATCGATCACCGGACATTGCTCGGCCGGCGCGGTATAACGGGCGTTTGGATGCGCGGCTTTCTTGCCGGTGCCGGGCGCCCACTCCTCGCCCAGCCAGCTCGTCAACTTCGCCGGCGACTGCGCGGTCATCTCCTCCCACCACACATCGCCCTTCGCCTCGTCGAACGCGACGTTGGTGAAGATACTGTTGCGCGCCACGGTATGTATCGCGTTCGGATTCGAGTGCAGCGAGGTACCGGGGGCGACGCCGAAGAAACCAGCTTCGGGATTGATCGCGTAGAGGCGTCCGTCGCTATGGAACTTCATCCACGCGATGTCGTCGCCGATGCATTCGGCCTTCCAACCGGGGATGGTCGGCGTGAGCATCGCGAGATTGGTTTTGCCGCAGGCACTGGGAAAGGCGGCCGCGATATAGATTTTCTGCCCCTGCGGATTGGTCAGGCCCAAAATCAACATGTGTTCCGCGAGCCAGCCGCCGTCGCGCGCCATGCACGAGGCGATGCGGAGCGAGAAACACTTCTTCCCGAGCAACGCATTGCCGCCGTAGCCGCTGCCGAAGGACCAGATCGTGTGCTCCTCCGGGAAGTGTACGATATATTTGTGATCCGGGTTACACGGCCACGCGACATCCGTTTGTCCGGGTGCCAGCGGCGCACCCACCGAGTGCAGGCACGCCACAAACGCGCCGTGGGCGCCGAGTTCCGTGAGCACCTTCGCGCCGATGCGCGTCATGATGCGCATGTTGACCACAACGTAGGGCGAGTCGGTCAATTCGACGCCGATGTGCGCGATGTGTGAACCGATCGGCCCCATGCTGAACGGGATGACGTAAAGTGTACGCCCTTTCATCGCGCCTTTGAACAGACCGTGCAACTTGGCTTTCATCTCCGCCGGTTCGCACCAGTTGTTCGTTGGGCCGGCGTCATCCTTGTCCTGGGAGCAAATGAACGTGCGGTCCTCGACGCGCGCCACATCGCCGGCGTGCGAGCGGCACCAGAAACTGCCGGGCCGCGCGGGGATCGGCTTGAAGGTGCCGTTCTTGACCATCAACGCGCAGAGTTCATCGGCCTCTCGTTGCGAGCCATCACACCAATGGATGTTGTCCGGCTGGCAGAGTGCGGCGACTTCGCTGACCCAGTTCAACAACTTCGTGTTTTTCGTCATGACAGCCTCATTTTTCTGCCGGACCGCCAAACATAGGCGCCCCGTGGGGGCGGGACGATAATGTCGGATTACGCGGTCGGCAAGCAGAAAAAAAATTACAGCGATTATTCTGCAAGGATGTTCAGAATTTCATCCGCGGTGGCCGCGGCGAGCAGCCGTTCGCGGATACCGGGGTCGTTGAGTTGCCGGCTGATTTCGGCGAGGAATTGAATGTGCGGGCCGGTCCGGTTTTCCGGCGAGAGTGTCATCACAAAGATGCGCGCCGGCTGGCCATCCAACGAATCAAAATCCAAGCCTTCGCGTTTGATCCCCAGCGCGGTCACCAGACCTTCCTGCGTATCGGTCTTGCCGTGGGGAATGGCGATGCCGTTCTGCATGCCGGTGGACATCTTCCGCTCACGTTCGAGGACGGCGCGCAACGCGGCCACGCGGTCTTTGATCTTGCCGGCCGCGACGAGCATATCCACCAATTCGCCGATCACGGCGTCTTTGGTGGCGCCTTTCAACTCCGGCGTAATCGTTTCCCGCGTAAGTGCTTTTTTGAGGCTCATTACGAATCCCCGTAACGCGGGCACTATGGCGCGGAAGCGCCCGTGGCGTCAACACCGAATCGCCGACGCGGGGTTTTCCAAGCCTTGGAAAAAGTGCGTTATGATTTTTCCAAGGCTTGGAAAACTTCGTCCGCGTGCTGCCAACCAACCGCGCCGCGCGTGAGCAATGCGCGCAAACGCGGCTGTGCTTCGCGCTGCGGCGTGAAATCGCGCTGTTCCAGATTGCGCGTATTGATGAGTACGCGCGTACCGCGGTCCAGCGCTTCCCCGGCAAGCGTGAGCAAGGCCAGATTGCCGGGGCCGAACGGCACTTCGGTCAATACGAGCACGTCGGCGTCGGCGCTGATTTTCCGCGCGGCGACGAGCGCCTCCGTGCCAAGCGACGAAAACGGTTTTTCCAGCGCGGCGGGTACATCGAGCGCCGTTGCCGCCTGCGCATCGCTATCGCCCATGTTCAGCGGGCCGCAACTCGCGTGGTGACCGGTGAGCACGAGCCGGCGCAGCAATTCCGCGCCGCTGCCGCCGCCCGCCAGTACGTGAACGCGGCTGGCCACGCCGGGCGGCGCGATGCGCGGCTGGCGCTCCGGCTGCACCTGCGGCGCGCGTCCGCTTTCCTGGCGCACGCGTACATCGCAATGATAGGTCTCGCGCAGCAAATCCTCATGCAGCACATCGGACGGTGTCCCGATGGCCGCCAACCGACCGTGATCGAACAGCGCCAGTCGCGCACAAAATTCCGCCGCCAGATTGAGGTCGTGGCTGGTCATCACCACGGTCAATTGGCATTCGCGGTTCAGCCGTTCCAGGAGTTGGAAAAATTCCCATTGGTGGTTCAGATCGAGGTGCGCAGTCGGTTCATCGAGCAGCAGAATTTGCGTTTCCTGGGCCAGCGCCAGCGCGAGCGCCGCCCGCTGCTTTTCGCCGCCGCTCAATTCCTCGAAGGGTCGCTCGCGTAGTTCGAGCACATCAGTATAGGCCATCGCGCGCTCGATCGCACGCCGATCATCGGCGGCCAGTCGCGCCCAGCGCTGCCGCACATTGGTGCGCCCCAGCGCGACCAATTCACCCACGGTGAACGGCAGCGGCACGGAAAGTTCCTGTGGCACCACCGCCACCCAGCGCGCGCGTTCGGCGGGACGAATCTCACGCAGCTCACGTTTACCCAGGCGCACCATGCCCGCCCGCGGCTTTAGCAAGCCGGTGATGACGCGTAACACGGTGGACTTGCCCGCGCCGTTCGGGCCCACCAGCGCCAGCCATTCGCCCGCGGCCACCGCCAGCGTGACATCGTGCAGCACATCAACCTCGCGGTAGGCGGCGAAAACGGATTGGAGTTCGATGGCGGGCATGGTGTTCACTCCACCCAACTCGCGGATCGGCGCCGGCGTAACAGCCACAGGAAAAACGGGCCGCCCAACAACGACGTGACCACGCCCACCGGCACCTCGACCGGCGCAAAGAGAGTGCGCCCCAGCGCATCACAGAGCACGAGGAACATCCCGCCGGCCAGCGCGGTGGCCGGCAACAAGCGCCGATGGCCGGGGCCGACGAGTCCGCGCATCCCATGCGGTACAATCAGTCCCACAAAACCGATCATTCCGCTCAACGCCACCGCGGCTGCCGTCAGCAACGTGGCCAACCCCAGAGCCAGCGCGGTGATGATCGCGGGCGAGACGCCAAGATGGTGGGCCATCTCCGGGCCCAGCGTCAGCGCATCGAGATCGCGCGCGAGCCAAAGTACGCCCAGCAGCGCCACGGCGATCAGCGCCGCGCCCACCATCAACAGGGCCCCGGAGTCGGCCTGTAAATTGCCGAGCAACCACCAGACCACGCCATGCAAGCCTTCGACCGGCGCCAGCGAGATGAGCAGCATCAGCAAACTGGACATGACGGAACTGATGATCACGCCGCTCAGCAGCAGCCCGTAGCGGGAAAGGTGGCCATGCTGGCGGGCCAGCGTATACACCAAGGCCAGGGTTATCACCGCCAGCAGAAATGCGCCCGCCGGCAAGGCAAAGACCGAATACGCCGTCCAGCCCAGCAGAATGACCAACCCGGCGCCCAACCCCGCGCCGCTGGAAACACCCAGCACATAGGGCTCGGCCAGCGGATTGCGTAACACCGCTTGCAGCACCGCGCCCGCCACCGCCAAGCCCGCGCCGACGGCAAAGCCACACACCACGCGATTCAACCGCAGCGACAAAATCGCACGGCCCAATTCCGTGCGCGGGTCGGGCCAGATGGTACCGGAGCCACCCACGAGCAGTGCGCCGACCAACGCCACCGGCGCGAGCAGGCCCAGCAGCCAAAGTATTCGTGAGTTTTTCATGCCGCGCCCGATACTAGCCACAAACGCGCTGATTTCCAGCCGAGCTTTGCGAGACGGGCAGCTTTGTGCTGCCAAACCTTTGGAAGGTGGAACTGCTCATTTTTCCAAGCCTTGGAAGTCAGTACCACACGGCTGTGGATTTGCTATACTTTGGCCATGAACTCCACCGCTCCATGGACTGCCGCGCGGCTGCGCGCGCTCAAGGGCCGTGAGAAGATCGTCAGCCTCACGGCCTATGACTTTGCCACCGCCCGGCTGGTGGACGAGTCCGGCATCCACCTCGTGCTCGTCGGCGACTCGCTCGGCATGACGGTGCTCGGCTACGAAAACACACTGCCGGTGACGATGCTCGACATGCTGCACCACACCGCCGCCGTCGCGCGCGGCGTGCAGAACGCGCTTGTCGTCGCCGATATGCCGTTCATGTCCTACCAGATTTCCGTACCGCACGCTCTCTGCAACGCGGCGCGCTTCCTCAAAGTCGGTGCACACGCGGTCAAGATCGAGGGTGGTGCATTGCGTGTGCCGACCGTCCGCGCGCTGGTGGAGAACGGCATCCCGGTGCTCGGCCATATCGGGCTGACGCCGCAGAGCGTGCAGGAGTTTGGCGGCTTCAAGGTGCAGGGCCGCACGGAAGCCGCCGCCGAGGAATTGCTGCGTGACGCGCGCGCCTTGGAGGAAGCCGGTGTGTTCGCCATCGTACTCGAAAGTATTCCCCCCGACTTGGCCGGCAAAATCACCGCGGCCGTCGGCGTACCGACCATTGGCATCGGCGCCGGGCCGCAGTGCGACGGCCAGGTGCTCGTCATCCACGACCTGCTCGGCCTCGGCGGCGACTGGAAGCCGAAATTCGCCAAACGCTACGCCGATCTCGGTACTGCCGCCCGTGCCGCCATCAGCGACTACAAGCGCGAAGTCGAAACCGGAAAATTTCCTGGCCCGGAGCATTGCTATTAATTAGACAGAAGGGAACGAAGCAACAAAGCAAGTCTGACTTCGTTTTTTCGTTTCTTCTGTTCAACGCTTAAAAATGAAAATCATTCATTTCGGTAAAGAAATGCAGCAAACCGCCCACGCGTTGCATGGTCAAGGCAAGCGGATTGGCTGCGTGCCGACGATGGGGTTTCTCCATGCCGGGCATCTTTCGCTGGTCAAACTGGCGCGCGAACGCAGCGATGTGGTCATCTTGACGCTGTTCGTCAATCCGACGCAGTTCGGGCCGCAGGAAGACCTCGCCAAGTATCCGCGTAATTTCGAGCGTGACGCCGCGCTGTGCCGCGAGGCGGGCGTGGATATCCTCTTTGCGCCGGAGGCGCCGGAGATGTATGCGGCGGACGCGAGCATTTATGTGGTGGAAGAAAAACTTTCGCGCGGACTTTGCGGCGCGTCGCGGCTTGGCCACTTTCGCGGCGTGTGCACGGTCGTCGCCAAGCTGTTCAACCTTTGCATGCCGCACGTCGCGGTTTTTGGCGAGAAGGACGCGCAGCAATTCCGCATCATCCGGCGGATGACGCGCGACCTGAATTTCCCGGTCGAGATTGTCTCCGGCCCGACCTTGCGCGAGGCGGATGGTCTGGCGATGAGCTCACGCAATACCTATCTCTCCGCCGACGAACGCCAGCAGGCGTTGGTGCTCAAGCGCGCGCTCGACGAAACCGCGCGGCTCTTCCGCGCTGGCTGGCGCGACGCCACGGCGCTCAAGACGGCGATGCAGAAAATCATCACGCAAGCACCAGCCGCGAAAATTGACTATATCGAAATCGTGGATGACGAAACGCTGGAACCCGTTCAAACCTTGAGAAAGCCCGCGCTGGTCGCACTTGCGGTGTTCATCGGCAAGACGCGGTTGATTGATAACATTGTCCTGAAGGCATAACCGCGAATGAACGCGAATTGACGCGAAAATTTCCGTGTAATTCCGTGTGTTCCGTGGTTTTCTTCCCGCGAAAATCTGTGGCTAAAACCAAGTTCCAATTTGGCATTGATGTGCTGTTGGCGGAGCACGCTGACTGGCTGCGCGGCCGGCGCGTCGGTTTGGTGGCGCACGCGGCGAGCGTGGATGCCGCCGGTGTGCCGAGCGCTGAGCGACTACGCGTGGCGGGTGTGAACCTTGTGGCGTTGTTCGGTCCTGAGCATGGTTTTGCGGGCGTCGCCGGCGCCGGCGAGAACGTTAGCGATGCCCGCCATCCCGAGTGGAACATCCCGATCCACTCGCTTTACGGCACAACGCAGAAGCCGACGCCGGAGATGCTCGCCGACTCGGATGTCATCTTGTTCGATCTCCAAGACCTCGGCGTGCGGTGCTACACCTATTGCGCCACGCTCCGCAACGTGCTCGCAGCCGCGGCGGAGAACGGCAAGGCCTTCATCGTGCTCGATCGGCCCGTGCCGCTTGCGGGCGTCGTGGATGGCCCACTGCCGGAAGAAAAGTTCAGGAGCTTCGTCGCCGCGATCCCCGCGCCGTTTTGCTACGGCTTGACGCCGGGCCAAACCGCGCGCTGGCTGCGGGAAAAACTGAAACTCGATCTTGATCTGCGCGTCGCGGCTTTTCGGGGTACGCCGCCGGCGTCACGCTGGATTCCGCCCTCACCAGCGATCCGTACACAAGCGAATGCGCTGACCTATCCGGCGCTGGTGTTGTTCGAGGCGTTTCCGGCATTTAATGTTGGCCGCGGAACGCCGTGGGCTTTCCAAGGTTTGGAAAATGCGGACTGCGATTTTTCCAAGGTTTGGAAAACGCTTGCCGCCGCCCAGCTGCCGGGCGTGGAGTTTGAACTTCTGCCGCACGGTTTGCGGTTGGCGGTCACGGATGTGACGCTTTATCGGCCCACGCTGGTCGGCATCGCGTTGGTGCAGGCGATCCAGCAAGTCTGGGGCGCGGAAAAGCTGTGGCAGCAACACGGCGCGCGGCCGGAGTGGTTCGATAAGTTGCTGGGCACCGCTCGCGTGCGGCAGGCGCTGCCGGCGGGCGTGGAGCTTGCGGAGATCGGCGCGATGTGGGAGAAAGATGTCCGCGCGTTTCGGCGCGAAATCGGCAGCCAATGTGAGGACTAAAAAATGTCGCAAAAGAAGCAATACAACATTCGTTGTCCGAAGTGTGCGCAGGAGCAAGCGGTTGCGTTGTTCGAGTCGGTCAACGTGACGGAAGAGCCGGCATTGCGCGAGGCGTTGATGCTGAATCGGCTGAACGCGGTGACCTGCGCGAGTTGTGCGTTTGCCTTTCAGGTTCACAAGCCGCTGCTCTATCACGATGTGGCGCGCGGCTTCATGGTCTACTGGCTGCCGGTGCCGGCGGGCGCGGAGGAAGCCGGTGAGCGGCAGTTTGCCGAGTTGCTGTTGCAGTTGGCGGCGCAGCAACCGGCGGGACAGGCGCTGCCCGCGATGTATCTGGTGTTCACGCGCACGGAGTTGGTCGAGCGTATTTTCCTGCTGGAAGCGGGGCTGGATGAGCGGCTGATCGAATACGTGAAGCACCTGATGTATCTCAACAATCAGGGCAAGCTCGACCCGGCGCGCAAGGCGCTGCTCTTCGATGCACAGGATTCGACGCCGGAGAATTTGTGCTTTGTGGTGCAGGACGTGACGACGCGCAAAATGGAGGCCGTGCTGAACTACAGCCGCAAAGCCTATGACGCGCTGGCCGAAATGTTCCGCGCCGAAGAAAAGATGCGGATGTTGCGTGAGTTGTTTCCCGGCCCACAGGTTAGCGCCCGTGCATTGCTTTGCCGTCAGCCGGACGAATCCTGACGCCGCGCGCGGACTTATTTGTGCGGCACGGCAGGTGTACTCGGCGCAGGCATCGTGGTGAGTGCCGGGATCGCGGGTATCGGCTGAGCAACCGACACTCCTTTGGCCTGTGCGCGCTTCTTCATGTCAAGGTTTTGCAACGCCGAGCGCACGTGCCCTTCCCACGGACTTTCCGAATTTTTGACGAGAAAATCCTCGTAGGTGATGCGTGCGGCGTCGAGTGCGCCGCGGGCTTCCAGGCAACGTGCTTTGCCGAAAATGGCCAGCGGCGTCAAATAGTGGCCGGGATGTGCCGGGATGAATTTTTCATAGCCCGCCAGCGCTATATCCGTCATGGTCGAGGCTTCGGCGCAATGCAGGCGGCCCAATTCAGCGGCCGGCGCAAAGGGGTGCTGCGGATAGCGCTCCTCGAATTTTTGATAGCTGGCCCGGGCGGGCTCATATTGACCCGTACTGAAAAATTGCGCGGCCAGCGCGAGCAGCGCCAGCGGCGCCGACGGCGTATTGGGATAACGATCGGCGACGAGTTGCAAGCGCTGCGGTGTCAGGCCCGGCCCCAGTTTTTCTTCCGGTATCGGCTGGCCGGACAGCATCCGCGCAGCCTTCTCAAGTTGATCCTGCTGGTGATTTTGCCGGATGCCAAAACCTACCGCCACCGCCACCGCGAGGGCTGCGCCGATCAGGACCGTCGGTCCATATTTTTGCAAAAACTCGCGGACCTCCCGCACGGAAACCTTGTCGAGTTCACTCGCCGGCGGTGGCGCAACGGGCGCCGGTTGTTGTTCATTTGCCATGACAGCTTTGTCCTTTCGCAAGGCGCGATTTATGCCGTTGCCGGCCCGAAAACGCAAGCCCGCAAAACGCGCTGACTTTTCCAAGCCTGCGGATTTTAATCTGAAGCGCAACGGGTGTGAGCAAAGAAGGCGCAAGGCCGTTGATCTTCGGTGGATTGAAAAGCAAAACCGCCGGCCTCGCAAACGCCACGCTTACCGAGCACCTAACGACTTGGGACCCCACCAGCCTGCGGCACTTTGCCTTGAATTCCCAGCCTTGGAAAACGGCGCTTTTCCCGTCACCGCCGGCTGGTATTTTTTGAAAGCGCTTCGATTCTGTGCTAATTTGCACGCCGCTGAAGGAGTGAACATGAGCGATGTGGAAAATTTCGAGGCGCAGGAAACCCAGGATTGGCTGGATTCGTTCAACGATTTGTTGGCGCGCGCCGGTACCGAACGCGCCCAGCGGTTGTTGCGCGAATTGCAAACGCACGCCCAGCGGTCGGGCGTGCAGATGCCGTTTTCGGCGAACACGCCTTACATCAATACGATCCCGGTCGAGAAGCAGCCGCTCTATCCGGGTGACCGCGAGATGGAACGGCGCATCAAGAGTCTGATTCGTTGGAACGCGATGGCGATGGTCGTGCGCGCGAACCGCCGCGAGGACGGTATCGGCGGGCATATTTCGTCGTTCGCCAGTTCGGCGACGCTCTACGAAGTGGGCTTCAACCATTTTTTCCGCGCGAAAACGGAAAAGCATCCCGGTGATTTGGTTTTTATCCAAGGGCATGTCGCGCCCGGCATCTATGCGCGCGCGTTTCTCGAAGGCCGGCTGGGCGTGGAGCAGCTCGCCAATTTCCGGCACGAGTTGCACGGCACGCCGGGGCTTTCGTCCTATCCGCACCCGTGGTTGATGCCGGATTTTTGGCAGTTCCCGACCGTCTCGATGGGCCTCGGTCCGATTCAGGCAATTTATCAGGCGCGCTTCATCCGCTACCTCGAAGACCGTGGCCTGGCCGCGCCCAGCGACCGCAAAGTGTGGGCGTTTCTCGGCGATGGCGAGACCGACGAACCCGAGACGCTCGGCGCGATCACGCTCGCCTCGCGCGAGAAACTCGACAACCTGATCTTCGTGGTGAACTGCAATCTCCAGCGGCTCGATGGCCCGGTGCGCGGCAATGGGCATATCATCCAAGAACTCGAAGCGGCGTTTCGCGGCGCGGGCTGGAATGTCATCAAGGTGGTGTGGGGCAGCGGCTGGGATCCGCTGCTGGCGAAGGACAAACACGGCCTGCTGGTGCGGCGCATGGGCGAAGTCGTGGACGGCGAATACCAAAAATATGTCGTCGCCGGCGGCCAGTACATTCGTGAACAATTTTTCGGCAAAGACCCGCGCTTGCTCGAAATGGTCAGCCGTCTTTCCGACGACCAGCTTTTCAGACTGCCGCGCGGCGGGCACGACCCGGATAAGGTTTATGCCGCGTTCAAGGCGGCAGTCAAATATCAGGGTGCGCCGACCGTCGTGCTGGCCAAGACGATCAAAGGTTACGGGATGGGTGCGGGCGGCGAAGGCCGCAACATCACGCATCAGCAGAAAAAGCTCAACGAGGAACAACTTCGCGAGTTTCGCAATCGCTTCGGCTTGCCGATCTCTGACGAGGAGCTCGACCAATTGCCGTTCTACCGTCCGGCGGAAGACAGCCCGGAAATCAAATATCTTCAGGCGCGCCGCGCCGCGCTGGGCGGCTATGTGCCCCAGCGTGCGACCAAATTCATCAGTGTGCCCGCGCCGGCGGAAGACCTTGCCGCCGAATTCATCGCTGGCAGCGATCGCGAAGTTTCGACCACGATGGTCGCGGTGCGCATCCTGACCAAGTTGCTCAAAGACCCCCAACTGGGCAAGTTGATCGTGCCCATCGTGCCCGACGAGGCGCGCACCTTTGGCATGGATGCGCTCTTTCGGCAGTGCGGTATCTATTCCCACCCCGGCCAGCTCTATGAGCCGGTGGATTCCGATAGTTTCTTGTTTTATAAGGAGGCCAAGAACGGGCAAATTTTGGAGGAAGGCATCACGGAAGCCGGCTCGCTGGCCTCGTTCATCGCCGCCGGCACCGCGTACAGCGTCCACGGCGTGAGCGCGATTCCGTTTTTCATCTTCTATTCGATGTTTGGCTTCCAGCGCGTTGGCGATCTGATCTGGGCCGCGGCCGATCAGCGGACGCGCGGCTTCCTGTGCGGCGGCACCGCCGGGCGCACCACGCTCGCGGGCGAAGGCCTCCAGCATCAGGACGGCCACAGCCACATCCTCGCGTTGCCCGTGCCCAACTTGCTCGCCTACGATCCGGCCTACGCCTATGAACTCGCCGTCATCATCCGCGAAGGCATCCGCCGTATGTACGAAAAAGGCGAAGAAGTCTTCTATTACCTGACCGTGATGAACGAGAACTACGCCCAGCCCGCGATGCCTGTCGGCGTCGAGGAGGGCATTCTGCGCGGACTTTATAAATTGCGCGCGGCAGAAAAACCGCAAGCGAAGCTGCGCGCGCAACTGCTCGGCAGTGGCGCCATTCTCAACGAGGCGGTCAAAGCGCAGGCCCTGCTCGCTGAAAAATTTGGCGTCGAGGCCGATGTCTGGTCCGTCACCAGCTACAAGGAACTCCTCCGCGACGCGACCGATTGTGAGCGCTGGAACATGTTGCACCCCGGCGAAAAACCGCGCGCGGCGTTCGTTGCGCAACAACTCGGTGCCGCGCCGGGCATCATCATCGCCGCCTCCGATTATCTCAAAGCGTTGCCCGACACCATCGCCCGCTGGCTGCCGCGCCCGCTCATCGCGCTGGGTACCGATGGCTTCGGTCGCAGCGATGGCCGCGACGATCTACGCAACTTTTTCGAGGTGGACGCCCGGCATATCGCGCTGGCCGCGCTGGCCGGTCTCGCACAGCAAGGCGAAATCAAAGCTGATGTCGTCAAACAGGCGCTCAAGGAATTCAACATCAACCCGGAGAAAACGAATCCGTTGCTTTCATAGAATGAACCGCAAGCGGCCGGGTTTTCCAAGGCTTGGAAAAGGCCAACGTCGGTTTTTCCAAACCTTGGAAAACTGGGCGGTCAAGGAGCGAACATGGACATCACAGTGCCCGTGCTGGGCGAAAATATTACCGCGGCTGATGTGACGAAGGTGTTGGTGAAAGCCGGCGACACCGTCGCCGTGGATCAGCCGCTCATCGAACTCGAAACCGGCAAGGCCACCATCGAAGTACCGGCAACCGCCGCCGGCAAAGTGGCGCAGGTGTTGGTGAAGGCCGGCGACAAGGTCGGCATCGGCCAAGTCATTCTCACGCTCGAAGGCGCAGTGAAAAAGGAGGCAGGCAAACGGCAAAAGGCAGAAAGCAGCGAGCAGAGGGCCGCGGTCAGCGCACCGCCGCCCTCGGTTCCGCATGCTGCGCCCCGCAAAACCACGGCGCCGCCCGCGCCGCAAATCGCGCAGCCCGCTCCAACGGGCCCCCACGTGCCTGTTGCCGCCGCACCTTCCGTACGCCAACTGGCGCGCGAGCTGGGGGTGGATATTCATCAGGTGCAAGGCACCGATCCGGGCGGACGGATTTCCGAGGCCGATGTCAAAGCGTACGCCAAAAAACTCATCACCACCGCACCCGTGCCTGTCGTCGCGGGTGCGGGCCTGCCGCAGATCGCGTTGCCGGATTTCGCGCAGTGGGGCGCCATCGCGCGTGAGCCGATGAGCACGGTGCGGCGTATCACCGCGGCGCATATGGCCGCAGCGTGGTTGACCATCCCACACGTCACACAACACGATCGCGCAGAAATCACCGAGTTGGAAAATTTGCGCAAGCGGTTTGCCGACCGCGCGGAAAAACTCGGCACCAAATTGACGATGACGGCGATTCTACTCAAGGTCATCGCCGCGGCGCTCAAGGTTTTTCCCAAATTCAACGCCAGCTTGGACCTGGCAAAGCAGGAGATTGTATTCAAAAAATACATTCACCTCGGTGTCGCCGTGGATACCGAGCGTGGCTTGCTCGTACCGGTGATTCGTGACGTGGATAAGAAAAATATTATCCAGCTTGCGGTGGAGTTGGGCCAACTCGCGCAGAAGGCGCGCGCCGGCAAGATTCCGCCGGCGGATTTGGTTGGCGGTACATTTACGGTTACGAACCTTGGTGGCATCGGCGGGTCATTTTTCACCCCGATCATCAATGCTCCGGAAGTGGCCATTCTGGGCATCGGTCGGGCGCAGATGGAACCCTGTATCCAAAAGAAAGATCAAATCTGTACGCCGCGCCTGATGCTGCCGCTTTCGCTCTCCTATGATCACCGGTTGATTGATGGCGCGGATGGCGCGCGCTTTCTACGCTGGATCGTCGAGGCCATCGAAGAACCGCTGCTGATTTCGCTGGAGGGGTGAAACTTTTTTCGGCATGGGCTGCGACCATGCCGAGGTTATCACCTGACGCATGTTTTCATCCGCGCCGTTCCGCGGCAAGGCCAACCTAGGGAAATGAAGTCGGAACAGAGGTTGCCACTTCGGGATTGCATCCCTCCGTTCCGGCATTTCATGCCGGCTTTAAAGTCGCAGTCGCTCTGCGCAGAGCTTGAGCTTTGTGCTCCTTTAATCTCGGTTATGAAGGCTCATCGTTGCCGAGTGGCCCTGGTTTCCCCGCCATAGCCCTGCGACGGCGGGTCCCGGTTAACGGATTGGGTTTTCAGCACGGCGCAGCGCAGGCCGGGTAAAGGTTGCAAGCGGAAAAGTGACAAAGCAGAAAAACTGGGGAGTTTATCCGCGGTGAGCGCGTGAAAAGCGCTGGGCATATTTTCCCTTAGAGCGTTTCTGGTAATCATGT
>SCQF01000056.1 GCA_004321905.1 Verrucomicrobiota bacterium
GTCTCCGCACTCCCCTCCGGTACGCGCTACGACATGGCTACCACAATGACTTTACGCCGTGTCGGGTGCCTTATGTTTTGTCTTCGCCTACGCTATCGCTCCGACTCCGACAAAACATCCAGCCCTACGGCTACGCGGGGGTCGTCGTACACCGCTCCGCGCTATCGCGCTTCGCTTCCTGTACTCCTTCAACGTACTTATGGCCTCTTCGCGTTGGCCAAAATATCTTGAATATTTTCCTGTTTAAACGCTTCTGCACCACGAAATGCCGACTAGGAGGCTGTCCGGCTTAGGGATCAATACCCATTTTGGCTCCTCTGGCACTTCAAACCGGCGTGAATTTCGCCGATTTTGCCGTTTCAGCGCGCACAATTTAGGGGAAATTCGCAGAAAAACCCAACAAACAATGAAAAACACCCTAAGTCGGACAGGCTCCCTAGATATTTCAATACGGTCTGTCTGATGTTTGCAACCGCCCAATGCCCACACTTTTCAACCTGACTTACAATCACTCTTGACACTCACCACCCGCCAGCGTTAGCCTGTTCAAACGGAGCGTAAGAACTCCCAAACACCGGACGCCGCACCCGTTAGGTCTGCGGTATTTTTGCGCCTGGAATTTTTCCAGGCGCAAGCCCCCACGGTTTCGTGCCGGGAGGGCGGCTAATACAAAACCGGCTTGCCGGAAATACGCCCGCCGTGTGTTTGCGGTTCTTAACCTCCCGACGCCATCCGCTTTGGCTGGCGTCAATCGCTACGGGAGAACCGCCCCATGATTACCCCATTCACCGCCACCCCGGCGGATAGCCATCACAAACAAGACCATCCGCCCCAGGCCGACGGTACAAGTCTTCAAGATCACGATTCGGACCACGGACTTTCCACGCTACGCAAGTTGATTGCCCGCATGAAACACCAAGAGGCAGCAATGACCTGCGCTGACATTGATACGATTGAAACTTGGTGGATAAGCACGCAGATGACCCGGCGCTGTGCGCTGGTGATGCTCATCAGGCCGTTTGCTGCGCTTTGTGAGGACGTCAAAAATGACCGTGATTTTGCACTGCCCGTCGCGGAAACGTATCACGCCATCGACTTTGGTCAGTATGAGGAGCTTTTAAACCGGCTGAAAGGCGCGACGGCCTGGATGATGGCCGCCTTGGCCGCGCGGAAAGATATGCAGGAAGTTTTGGATGAAGCCAGGGCCAGCGTCAATCAGGATGGTGCGCCATAAATACCATACACCTCAATCTGCGACACAGCGGCATTCAATGCTCCTAATTGAGGACCGTCCGGCTTGTCGGCTTTCTGGACAAGTTGTCAAGCATACTGCATGCTTGACAACTTGTGCCAGTTAGGCAACGATATGTTTACTGTCAGATGATGGTCAGCCAAGTTGAACGCATGAAAACTCGCGTGAATTGGAAGACTAGGATAGTTTGATCGCATGAAATGAGTGAGTCTTTGAGTCTGTTACGGGGCTTTCAATTCATGTTAGTTACTAGGAACTAGAATTGAGAAGCGTGATTAAAATATCCATAAACGTCGTTATTTGTAATGGTTTTGAATGCATCAGTAATTGCCTCTAGAAGCTCATC
>SCQF01000008.1 GCA_004321905.1 Verrucomicrobiota bacterium
GCCAGCTCCGGCGGCGGTCCAACCAGCAGGTTCCGGGGCTACGCCCCTCCACCTGCTGGTTGGTGTTGAAGGGGGCGAACCACTAACATAGACTCTGGCTCCGTTGATGGGGGCACGTCAATCGGCGTCTGAACCATCGCCGCAGAATGTGCGGCTCCATCAGCCAAGTCAAGGCTGGGAGGCAAAAGACCATTGAACGTTTTCTGCGGCCTGCGGTCGAATTCAAATGAGTGCCTTAAAAAGGAGTAACGATCGTGAAAAGTTTGCCGTTGTTATTGGGCGCGCTGATCGTACCGGCGCTGTTGGCCGTTTCGGTTCATGCCGAGAAAGTGACCTACCTTGGCGTTGCCACCGTCCCGGTGAATCCGGTGGCGGCCTATCAGCTCAACCTGCCCGAAGGCGTGGGCCTAGCTGTCGTCCAGGTGGCCGGGGATGGCATGGTGAAGGATAAACTGGTGGCGAACGACATCCTCCACAAGCTGGACGACCAAATTTTAACGAGCCCTGAACAACTGGCGGTGTTGGTCCGCAGCCACAAACCCGGCGACGCCATTACGCTCACCGCCATCCGCAAAGGCAAAGCGGAAGTCCTGCAGGTCCGGCTCGGCGAGACGGAGGCGCACAACGTCGCCGTGCCCGCCTATCACTACGGCTGGCCGATGGGCGACGAAGAGCTCCAGCAGCGAATGGAACAACTCCAACGCCACCGGCAGAATGGGTGGCAACCGAACGATGCTAACGCCGACGAGCCGTCGCCGGCTCCATGCAGTCCGCGGCCGCACAACGTCAAAGAATCGCATAGCAACAGCGTCATTACCGAGACGCGCGATGGATTAACGGTGACGCTCACCAACCGCGACGGCGCGAAGACCGTTACGGCCGAGGAGAACGGCAAAGTCATTGTGGAGCATCAGGCGATGAATACGGCGGAACAACTCAAGGCGTTGCCGGAAAAAGTCCGCGACCGCGTGAACAAACTACAGAAGCAATACGAAGAGGAACTCACTCCGACGCCGATGCCGCATGGGCGCGGACCGAACATCGCACTCTGATTTATGTGACAACTTACGGCCCGGCGCGCTTCTGGCCCACACTGCTCCTCACACCCCGGAGCTTGGCTGGAAAACACACGCGCGCCGGGCCGTTCCTTTTCCAAACCCTGGAAAAGGTCGGCGACAGTTTTTCCAAGGCTTGGAAAAGCGGAGTGGACGGCTCGTTTTTTCATTGCAGCGGCGCGGCCCAGTTGTTAACACCTTCCCGGATTTTAGGGATTTGTATGAAAGACAAAAAACACGGCAAGAATCACCAAGCTGAGCCGGCTCCGGCGGCAGAACCCACGCCACCGGCCACGCCGCCTGTTGTACCGCCGCCACCCGCGCCCGAAGCCGTGCTTAAGGACCAATTGCTGCGGCTGCAGGCGGATTTCGATAATTTCCGCAAACGCGTTCAACGCGAGCGCGTGGAATCGCAGCAGCAGGCGGCGGCACAACTGATCACGGCGTTATTGCCGGCGATGGATCATTTTTTGTTGGGCCTCAAGAATATTCAGGCGCACGCGCAAGATAAGACGCTGGTGATGGGCTTCCAGATGATTTACGGGCAACTCATGGAGGCGCTTCAGCAGGCGGGTCTTGCGCCGCTGGCCGTCGAGGGCCAGCCGTTCGATCCCAACCAACACGAAGCGGTGACGACCATCGCCTCCGAAGAGCATCCTGAGGGCACGGTGATTACCGAAGTGCGGCGCGGTTATACGCTCGGCGGAAAACTGCTGCGCGCGGCGCAGGTCATTGTGTCCAGCGGTCCACCGGCCACTACCGCGCCGGTCACACCGTCGGCTGAAGCGGCGGGCGCGTCAACCCCGAAGGCTTTGCCGGCAGAGGGCGCTGAATAATGGCCGCCGCGAAACGTGATTTCTACGAAGTGCTCGGCGTGGAGCGGTCGGCCGCCTTGGAGGACATCAAAAAGGCTTATCGCAAGCTTGCCCTGCAATATCACCCCGACCGCAATCCCGGCAATGTCGAGGCTGAGGAACGTTTCAAGGAGGCGACCGAAGCCTACGAGATTCTTAGCGAGCCGGAGAAACGGCAGCTTTACGATCAATATGGCATGGCCGCCTTTCAACCTGGTGGAATGGGCCGCGGCGGTGGCGGGTTCGGCGGCATGGGAATTGATCTGGAAGAAGCGCTCCGCACGTTCATGGGCACGTTCGGCGGCGGTGGCGGCAGTATCTTCGACAACTTTTTTGGCGGCGGCCAGGAAGAAGGCGGAGTGGCGCGTGGCGCGGACTTACGGTTCGACCTCGAAATCGAGTTTGAAGAGGCCGTGTTCGGCTCACAACGCGAAATTGAACTGAACATTCATGAAGAATGCGGCACGTGCAAAGGTGGCGGCGCGGAGCCAGGCAGCGGTTCGGAAAAATGCCGGCGTTGTGGCGGGCGCGGTTTTTCCGCCATCAATACCATCCTGGGGCAAATGCGCCAGACGTGTCCTGCGTGTGGTGGCGCTGGCGAAGTCATCGTCAAACCCTGCCGCGCGTGTCGTGGCGAAGGCCGGGTGCGCGCCCGGCGTAAACTGCAGCTCAATATTCCCGCTGGTGTCGAGACCGGCTCGCGGCTGCGCCTGGTTGGCAAAGGTGAAGGCGGCTTGCGTGGGGGCACGGCCGGCGATTTGTTCATCGTCCTGCACGTCAAGGCGCACGAGCTGTTCCAGCGGCGCGATGAAGATATTCTGATTGAGTGGCCCATTCCGTTGCAGCTGGCCGCGCTCGGTGGCGAAGTGGAAGTGCCGAGTATTCACGGCTGGACCACGCTGAAAATCCCCGCGGGCACCGCAAGCGGTACGATCATCCGTCTGCGCGGGCAGGGCTTGGCCGGCATCCGCGGTATGCGCGACGGCGATCAGCATGTCCGCGTCAGTGTAGAAGTTCCCGTCAAACTGGGCGGTAAGCAGAAAGATTTGCTCCGCGATTTTGGCACAGCGTGCGACGAGGGCAACTATCCGCAACGGCACCAGCAGCGCGACCGCTTTGACGAATTTCTAAAACATAAAAAGGCGATGAAAAAATGAAAATCCGTTGGACTGGGCTGTTGCTGCTGGCCCTGCTTGTGAGTGGCGTTGCCGGCGCGACAGAAAAATACGTGCCGGAAGAAGGCTCGGCGGAATTGGCCAAACATGCGCGGCGTGAAAAAATACCACTGGATCCCAAGCTGCCCAATGTGCTCATTATCGGCGACTCGATTTCCATGGGTTACACGCCCTATGTTGCGAAGCTGTTGCGTGGAAAAGCCAACGTCATTCATAACCCTGGCAATGCCCAGGGAACCACCTACGGTCGGGAGAACCTCGCGACATGGCTTGGCGCTAAATCGTGGCAGGTCATTCACTTCAACTGGGGCTTGCACGATTTGAAACACGTCAAAGTAGTTGGAGGTCAAAAAAATTCCGACGACCCCAAGGATCCGCAACAGGCTGATCTTTTGACGTACGAAACCAATTTGCGGGCGCTGGTTGAGCAACTAAAAGCCACCAAGGCCAAGCTCATTTTCGCGACCACCACGCCTTATCCTGCCGGCGTCAGTCCCTTCCGCGCGCCAGAAGACGCCGCCCAATATAACAAGGTCGCCCTCCGCATCATGCAGGCGAACGGGATCAAGCTCGACGACTTATACACGCTTATCTTGCCCAAGCTGAAGGAACTTCAGCGACCGCGCAACGTACATTTCAGCGACAAGGGTTCCGAAGTATTGGCCCAACACGTTGCGGAAAGCATCCTGCAAGAATTAGGTTTGCCGCTGGATGTGTCCGACAAAAAATAATTTTACGTGCCGCGTCTGCTGACGTTTTTCCAAGCCTTGGAACAACGATGCCGGCCGGTTTCCAAGGCTTGGAAAAGTTACTCTTCCTCGTGCTGTTGCCCGCCGCGCGCCGGTTCGCCGCCATCGAGCATCGCCACCTTGCGGAATTCTTCCTGACTACGCTCCCAAAGTTTGGCCAGCGCTTGCACTTTATCGGGATATTTCGCGGCCAAATTATTGGATTCACACCGATCCATGCGGAGGTCGTAGAGTTCCCACGCGTCATGGTTGTTTATTCGCGAGACCAGCTTCCAGTCGCCCGCGCGCAAGGCGCGATTGCCGACATGCGACCACCACAGATAGTCGCGGGTCACGGTGCCATCCTTGGTAAACGCGGGCACCAGACTCCGGCCCGGGCGCGGCGGAACGGTAAAACCGCCCAACTTTTCGGGCCACTGGCCGCCCGCCAGCTCCAAGAGTGTCGGAGCCAGGTCCACCAAATGACCGACGTCATGACGCCACTCGCCACGCGCGGCGATGCCTTCCGGCCACTGAACAATCAGCGGCGTGGAGATACCGCCTTCGTGGACCCACGATTTATGCAAGCGTAGCGGTGTATTCGCGGCGGACGACCAGCCGGGGCCGAGGCAAACAAATGTCTTGGCGGAACCGAGCGGCGCGTTACGGTCGTGGCCGTCGCCGCGGATGATTTGTTCCGCGCTGGCGCCGTTATCGGAGGCAAAGAAAATGACGGTGTTGTCGAAGGCGTTCATGGCCTGGAGTTGCTCCACCACGCGGCCAATCTCACGATCCACGCGGTCAATCATTGCCGCGTGGATGGCCATCTTGGTGGCTTGGAATTCTTTTTGCTCTGGGGTCAACTGCTCCCACGGAATAGCATGCCCAACCTCTCCCGGTCCGATTCGCGCGCTCAATTTTTCTGCGTTGAGATTGTATCCGGGGACAACGTCCGGCTCCAACTTTGAAAGCGGGCAATTGATGATCCCCAGTTCCGTCATTCGTTGCTGGCGACGTTGCCGGATCACATCCCAGCCCGAGCGGTAGTGGTCGCGGTAGCGGTTGATATCTTCTTGCAAGGCCTGCACCGGGAAATGCGGTTCGGTGAACGCCAGATAGGCGAAGAATGGGCGATCCGCATATTTTTCCGCGTGCTCCCGAAGCTGCCGGATCGTCTGATCCGCGATGGCCGTGCTCGCATAGTACCCCTCGGCTGGCGGTGGTTGCAGCGGCGGCTCGATTTTTGCGCGATCTTTGTCCTGCAGGAAATGGTGATTGGTATCACTTCGCTCGTAGGCGCGGTCAAAGCCGCCCTCTGCCGGCGTGCCATCCACATGCCACTTGCCCGAATGATAGCTGCGGTAGCCTTGCGGCTTGAGCAGGTTGGGCAAGAGGTGTGCCCATTGGGGCCGAATATCACCGTTGCCCCCGCCCACACCCGGCAACGCATCGCGGCGCACTTCTTGGGCATAGTAGCCGCTAAGCAGACAGGCGCGCGATGGCCAGCAGCGGCCCGCGTTATAGAATTGCGTGAACCGCAGGCCGTTGGCCGCGAGCCGGTCGAGATTGGGCGTTTGGATGTCGCCACCGTAACAGCCGGCATCCGAAAAACCCATGTCGTCCACCAGAATCACAAGGAAGTTGGGTTTCTTGCCGCTGGCGGTCGGCGCCGCCGCCCGTACCCACGCTGGCCATAAAGCCGCCGCTGCGCCCAGCCCCGACAATTTCAAGAAATCACGCCGCCGGCACGAAGTATTCATGTTGAATTTACCTTTTGGTCAGTCTGTCACGATATATTGAGGGTCGAGCTTGAGTCCATGCGCGCTATACCACTCCTGCAACGCGCGCCGGCCCTGCTCAACTTGGTTTTTGTAGGCAGGATCGGATGCCAAATTCTTCATTTCGCCGGGATCCTTGTCCAAATCCATGAATTGCTCCCGCTGCTTCCCTTGCGCATACACCACATACTTGTTCCGCCCCATGTGCAGAATCCGGGAATTTTCATTCTCGATCACCAGCGTTTTCCGCCAGTCTTCCACCGTCGAGCCTTCGGCCAATTTTCGGACGCTGCACCCTTTGAGTTCAGCTGGGATGGCGATACCCGCAAAATCACAGAGCGTCGGAATCAAATCCAAACCCGTGGAGACCAAATGTTCACGATCCACCGCGCCGCGCAGCGTGACGCCCGGCCAGCGCACGATGAACGGCACGTGCATTGCCTCTTCATAGGGCATGCTCTTGTGTTCGAGTCGGTGCGCAGAATCCATGTCGCCGTGATCGCTGGTGAAAACCACCAGCGTATGCTCCTCAAGGCCGGCTTGCTTCAGCGCCTCTAATACGCGGCCAATTTGTGCATCCACCAGTTCGGTCAGCCGTGCATAGGCCCAGCGATGCCGCCGCCAGTCCTGCTCGGTCCAGTGTTGGCGCACATAGGCTCGGAACGGACGCCAGTCCAAATGGGTCAAGGCCTCGGGTTCGTCTTGCGGAATCTCAAAATTCGCCGGCACCGGTGGACAATACTTCGCGAAGAAATCTTTTTCTGAAACGCCCGCCGGCATTTGTAAAGCGGCCTCCAAACACTGCACGGGTTGGGATTTGTTTTTCTTCTTGGAGGCCGCCGGCTTGTCGGCGGTGATCGCCATGAAACAGATGTCGTGCGGATTGATGAAGGAGGCGACCAGTAAAAATGGCCGCTCCTGTTTTTGCTGGAAGAATTTCACACAGGCCTCCGCCAATTCTTCCCGACCTTCCGCAACGTTCGGTGCCAGGGTCTCAAACCCGTACGCTTCGGCTTCGCCGTGGTGTTTTCCCGCTCCGGGGAGATGGGTTTTCCCGCCATAGACAGCGCGGTACTCGGCTCGTTTGAAAATCGCGCCCATCGCATTTTGCAGAATGCCGGCGGACACCGGCCGTCCCGCACCTTTGTTGCTGTCCATACCAATGACCGATGGCATGGTGCCGCTGAACATGGTGAACCGCGACGGCACGCAGACCGGATTCCCGCAGTAGGCTTTTTCAAAGCGCACGCCCGTGCCGGCCAAGCGGTCCAGATTCGGCGTTTTGACCCACGGATTACCGGTGCAACTCAACATACCCGCATGTTGTTGATCGGTGATGATCACCAGCACATTGGGACGCGAATCCTTTTCCGTGCGGGCTACGGCATTTCCGGCCACGCTGAGCAAACCCAAACCGGACAGTTTCAAAAAATCGCGACGCGAGCAGATCGTCGGCATAATTTTGGTCACCTTTTCTTAGGAAGAACGCTGAGTGGAGGGCGATATTGTAACCTTTTTCCAAACCTTGGAAAACTCGCAAGCTCAACCCGCCGCTTGCACGGCTTCAATCAATTGTTGAGCCAGATGTTCTAATTCCGCGCGGCCGATGGTCAGCGGCGGCATGAGATAAACTACGTTGCCGAGCGGACGGAGCAACACGCCGCGCTCAAAAAGTAATTTGCGGATGCGCCGCGTGCGTGCCAGATCATCGGTGTGTAATTCCACGGCGGCGATCAAGCCGAGACCGCGCACTTCTTTAACTTGCGGGAGTTGAATCAGTGGCTGCAGGCGTTCTACCAGCCACCGGCCTTTTTCCGCGGCCTGCGCCACGATGTTTTCTTCTGCAAAGACGCGCAACGTTTCCAATCCAGCAGCAGCGGCAATCGGATTGCCGCAGAACGTATGGCCATGCTGGAAGGTGTGTTCGTCATCAAATGTCTGGAAAATCGTGTCGCGGACAACCGTCGCGCTGATCGGCAGATAACCGGCGGAAAGCGCTTTGCCCACGCAGACGATGTCAGGATCAATTCTCGCGTGTTCAAACGCGAACATCTTGCCGGTGCGCCCGAAGCCCATCGCAATCTCGTCCACGATCAGCCGTACATCGTTCTGTTTGCACCACGCCGCCAACGCCGCGAGCCATGCCACCGGATACATTTTCATGCCCGCCGCGCCAAGGCACAACGGCTCGACGATCACCGCCGTCAACTCCGCCGCATGTTCCTCCAAAATTTTTCGCGCGATAGAAAAATCAGCCAAGGCATCCGCCAAGGGCAGCAGTATCGCGGGCTTGAGCAGCGGGCGATAGGGCCGGTGGAAACCCTCCAGATAGCCCACCGACACCGCGCCAAGCGTGTCGCCGTGGTAGGCCCCGTGAATCGCTGCGAACCGTGTTCGTTGTGGCTGACCAATGTTGTGGCGATATTGCAATGCGACCTTGAGCGCAGCCTCGACCGCGCTCGCGCCATCGCTGGCGAACATGACGTGCCGATCCGGCGTCGGCATCAGCGCCGCAAGTTGCGCCGCTAATTCCACCGCGCGCGGATGGCTCAAATTGCCAAGGATGCTGTGCTGGAGTTCGCGCGCCTGTTTTTCGATGGCGGCGATAATCCGCGGATGGCCGTGACCGAGGGCGCAGCACCACCACGACGCAATCGCATCCACAAATTTGCGGCCCTCGGCATCGAAGAGATGAATACCGGCGCCGCGTACGATCAGCGGCGGTGGTTCCGCGGTTAGCGTGGAAAAACGCGTGTAGGGATGCCACACGTGCTGCAGATCTTGTTCACGATAATTCACGCGCGGATTATGCGGTCAGCCTGCGCGGAGTGCAATGCTCTGCACGACCACGCTGGCGCGTCGCGCGCGACCCGGTTCGCCGAAGGCGCGCAAGAAATCAGCGAGATCAAACGCTGGGCCAACCGTCAGCCGGAAAAGGTGCGGTTCCAAATTCGCCGCGGCGAGGAACGCTTTTTTCTTGGAATCGAGTTCCAGCCGTAGTCCGTGCTCTGTCCGGCGTAAGCTGAACGCTACGCGCCGCGTTTTGAGCCAGCGTTGAAAGACGTTTTCTGAATCCGGGAAGAATTCCTGCGGCAGATGCAGCGCAATTTCCAAGGTTTGGAAAACCGGCGTATTCGTTTTTCCAAGGTTTGGAAAAATTTCGCCCAGCCAGCGGATTTTTTGGGTCGGGCCCACCGAAGAAGGTTTTGTGGGCGGGAGCTCCAGCTCCCGCGTGAACGGCACTACGGGTCTGGCGTCGCGGGAGCTGGAGCTCCCGCCCACAAGAAAATTGTTTTCTTCCAGAATCGTGCGCAGTCTTTTTGCGTCCCATGCTTCGAGGGCAAAGATTGTTTCGCCGGAGAATATGGGCCAGCGTTCCGCGTTTTCGTTCGTGGTGAATAAACTTTCGCGGACGCGCAGCAGGTTTTCGGTTTGTTCCGGATGTATGGCGAGCAGTTCGCGCAACACGTAGGCGTTGAGCCATTCCGGCGTCACCCCGGCCAATTCCGGCGCGAGCCAAAAGCGACCATAGACGGGCTTCAGCTTGGTCTTGGTCTCCATCAGGACGGCGAATTTTTTCAGCCAGTCGCGCTCAGCAGGCGTTTTGATTTTGTGATTGGTCAGCAATTTACGTTCCGCCGGCGTGGAACACGCGCCGCAAGCCAGGCAGGCCTCGCCGAGGCAGTAGCCATCATCGCGGTCTTGCCGGCTGGCTTGATATTGCTGAAACAGAAAACGCGCTGTGACATTGGAGCGTACAAAATTGAAGGCGAACGGATGTTTTTCCGGCTTTTCGCCCAGCCACGCGTCTGTCCATAGCCCGTGCATCTGCATCCACTCCCGCAAGCAGCATTCGACTTCGGCGGACAGCGTTTGATCATAGCGATAGCCGGCTTGGGCGAGTTCCAGCAGCGCGGGTGCGAGACCGTGCGGTGCCATGACCAGCGTTTGTGTGGCCGCATATTCCGGCCAGCTCATCGCCAGGCGAAATTCAAAACCGGCGGATATGACCACGCCACGCGCTGCGTGAATCAGCGGTTGCCATTCTTTTTCATCGAGCCGTAGCCGCGCATGGCGCAACGGGGTGAAGGGCATATGGATGAGCAGACCGAAACTGAACATCACGCGCAAGCCGGACTGGCTTTGACGGCAGAGCTGCTGTAATTCGCGGCAGAAGCCGCCGAACTCGGCAAAATCAGCGGCGGTTTCGTCACCGGTCAGCAGGAAAAAGAATTTCAGCTCGCGGATTTTCTCACGGAGCAGCCGCTGCAAAACGGTAGTGATGTCCGCGGTGGTCAGGCTTTTATGCAACCCGGCGCGCATGCGCGCGCTGATGCCTTCGATGCCGAGTGTATAGGAACGCTTGCCGTTGATCAGTTCGGTGGCCAGCAGGTTCGGCTCGGCGGCGAGCAAATCTACCCGCTGGCTCATCACGTTGACGCGCGCGAAGAGCCGGTTCAACTCCGGCAGTAGCGCCAGTAATTCGCCGTGGGTATTGAAATTGAAGCTGAAAACTTCCAGCGTTTCCGCACCGGAAGCGCGCTTGAGTTCGCGTGCCGCCGCCAGTAGTTCGGCGGCGGGCACTTCGCGGTAGGGTTTGCGGTCATAGCCTTCGAAGCAGAAGGTGCAGAAGGCCGGGCAGCCGTAGTCAATTTGGAGCCGTGCTGTGCCGGCTTCCGGGCTGTTGAACGAAGGCGGATAAACCGGCAACTGCGCGCCGGTGGGCTGCCGCACCACCGCTTTTTCGATGGGTTTTTCCGGCCAGCGGCCGGTCAGCCACAGGCTAGGGATGTTTTGCATAGCGGCAAGATGGGTCGGCTTGACCTCAAGCCGATGCCGGATCGCGTTGGAGGCAACGCGATCCACCATACTCTGAACTAGCGGTACCACCTGCTCCTCGCCTTCGCCAAAGAAAATGGCATCCACAAAACTTCGCCCGTTCGCGTCCACAATGGCCTGCGCCGCCATCGCATTGGAACCGCCAAGAATTAACGGTGGCCAGCGTCCGGCGCGCTCGTGCGCCCACACCGGGATGCCGCTACCCAGCAGCAACAAAGGCAAATTGAGCAATTCGAGTGTATAAGCATTGGAGATCAAGACGACGTCAAAATCTTCCGCCGAGTGTTCGGAGAAAATGCCGGTCAAGAGTGGCACGTTGTGCTCGCGTAACAACGCCCGATCGCGCGGCGGCGGGAAAAATGCGAAATCTACGAACGCATTTGGCACGGCGCGCCGAACGGCATCGGCCAAAAACAGGTGCGGCGTGGAGCGATCCACATCGCGGAACGACGAGAGCCGGACAATCAGCGCACGGAACTGCGCCGCCGCCCACGCCGGATTTCGACTCCCGAGGCTCGGCTCCGGCCAATAGAGATCGGCCTGCTGCAACCGGTGCGCGTGCGCGGCAAAGAATGGGCTAAAGTCAGACATCTCCAGATATTTTCTGCCGCAGCTAGACACCGAATCACACGGATTCCAGAGCAGATTCCGCTGTCTGTGTTTTTATCCGTGGCTAAAATATGTCAAACCAAGCCCAGCGTTTTGAGCGTCTCAGCGAGTTTGGCGCGCGGGGCGGCGGCCATCTCGCAGAGCGGTAGGCGATAGGTTTCTTCGATTTTCCCTTGCATCGCGAGCGCGGCTTTGACCGGCACGGGGTTGGTGTCGAGGAACAAATCGGTGAACAACCGGTAATATTTTTTGTGCAGCGCTTGCGCCGCGGGCCAGTCGCCGCGCAACGCGGCGTGGACCATGTCGGCCACGGCTTTTGGAGCGACGTTCGAGACCACACTGACCACACCGACCGCGCCGACGGCCATCATCGGCAGCGTCAAGGCGTCGTCACCGGAAAGAACCTCGATCTGGCAACGCTGCAAAATCTGACTAACGCGATCCACACTGCCGCCCGCCTCTTTAACCGCGACAATTTTCGGGTGCTTCGCCAGTTCGACCAGCGTGTTCAGTTCGATTTCGCGGCCGGTGCGTCCGGGGATATTGTAGAGCATCACCGGCAAGCCAAGGTCGGCAATGGCGGAAAAATGCCGGATCAAACCGGTCTGGCTCGGACGGTTATAATAGGGCGTCACTTGCAAACTGGCATCGGCGCCGGCTTCCATCGCGTGGCGCGTCAATTCCAGCGCCTCGTGCGTGCTGTTCGCGCCGGTGCCAGCGATGATTTTGCAGCGTTTGCCCGCTGTTTCGATGCAGACCTCGATGAGCTTGTGATGTTCATCGAAATCCACGGTGGGCGATTCGCCTGTCGTACCCACCGGCACGAGGCCGTCAATGCGCGCGACGATCTGTTCCTCGATCAATGCGCGCAGTTTGCCATAGTCCACCGCACCGTTCCGGTTGAACGGCGTCACAATCGCAGTATAAGCACCTTGCCACATAAGTTGCCTTCGGCTTTCAGCGTTTTCCAAGGCTTGGAAAACACGCGGGGCATTGTTTCCAAGGTTTGGAAAAAAGGCAAGGCTCTTCCCGTCGCATGGTTTTGTCATTGGCGTGGTGCGTGAGCGCTGTCGTGTGGGCGAATACGCTGGAACAGAATTTCCAGAATCCACCGAGTACGGGAAATTGAAGTCGTCAACTTCTGGTCGAACCGGATGACTGGTGGCGAGCATGCCACAGGCGGCGTGAATATCGCTGCCGCCGCTATAGCGGCGCGCCACCGGCGCGACAAGGTGTTGGCGGAGCGCGTCGCGGAAAGCGTTGCGTTCGGCGTCGGAAGGCGGCTGAAATTTCCCGCGCGGATCGTTCACGTCAATCAAGTCGAGTTTGATCGGCAAGCCCTGTGTGAGTTGCGCCAGCTGTACGGCATCCGCGGCGCGCGTATTGATGCCGGCAAGCATGATCCACGCGAGCGTGACGCGTTGGCCGGTGGCGGCGTGATAGGCGCGTAGCGTATCCAGCAAGGCGGACGTCGGATGCGTTTGTTCGATGGGCATGAGGGTGCGCCGCACTTCTGGGTCGGCGGAAGTCAGCGAAACCACCAAGCGATACGGTTGGCGCTCGGCGGTGAAGCGGCGGATGCCGGGCACAATCCCCGCCGTGGAAATCGTGATGGATTTGGCGGCGATGGCCAAGCCGCACGGTTCCGACATAATGCGTGCGGCGGTCATCACCGTTTCATAATTCAGCAGCGGCTCGCCCATGCCCATGAACACCACGCCGCGTACGGGATGCGAAGAATCGGCTTGGATGTGACGCACCTGCTCCACTATTTCCCACGCGGCCAGATCGCGCCGGAAGCCGAGCCGACCGGTGGCGCAAAACGCACACCCCAGCGCGCAACCCGCCTGTGAACTGACGCAGACCACGTATTTGTGGTCGCCCGGTCGGTGCAACAGCGGAATCCGCACCGCTTCGAACGTGTCTGCGTTGTTGCCGCGGAAGAGATATTTGGCGAATCCGTCTTGCGGTGAAATAACTTTTTCCAGCAGCGTCAAGCGCGGGATTGTCACCAACGCTTGCACTTGTGCGAGCAACTTGGCCGAAAAACCGTTAGCTACTGGAACCGGCCATGCGTTGTGTTGTACTGCCGAACGTTGCAACAGCCGCGCCAGCCGCGGCGTCACGCCGATGTGCGCCAAGCGCGCGTGCAAGTCATCGCTCGTGAGGTTTTTCAGGAGAATAGGCACGTTATCGGAGTCACTCTGTCACGGCCACTATCGAGTACAAGTCGAGACGCGGTACCGTCACGGCCGCTTGTCCGGCGGACCATTTTACGTCGGGCGGACGGCCTTCCGGCTGGAGCACAACCGATTTCGGTGCGCGCGGCAAGCGCAGGGTCACGGTCAGTGGACCAATCGCCGGAATCGCGTCGAAACCGTGTACCGTTTTGTCCGCGTGCGGCCCGGCGGTGTTGGCCAAGTTGATCATGAGTCGTCCCGCCAATCGTCGCACGCAGACATCAACCGTTGGTGCGCCGCTTACCTCGGCCAGCGGTGTCGGAAATAGATCATGCGTCATCCGCATCAATTCTTTTCCAAGTGTGGGCAAGTAGCCTATGCGCCCCGCGCCATGGTTCATTCCTTACTCTCCAATAATTTTCACTAGCACGCGTTTCTGTCGCCTGCCATCGAACTCCCCATAGAAAATCTGCTCCCACGGCCCGAAGTCGAGGCGGCCCTGCGTCACGGCGCAGACGACCTCGCGGCCCATGATCGTGCGTTTGAGGTGCGCGTCGCCGTTGTCTTCTGCGCCATTGTGTGCATATTGCGAATAGGGTTTTTCCGGCGCGAGCTTTTCCAACCAGCGCTCGAAGTCGGCGTGCAAGCCGGACTCGTTGTCGTTGATGAATACGCTGGCGGTGATGTGCATCGCATTGACGAGGCACAGGCCCTCCTGCACGCCACTCGCGCGCAGGCATTGCTCAACCTGCGGCGTGATGTTGATGAAGCCGCGCCGCGCCGGCACCTCGAACCAGAGTTCCTTGCGATAAGATTTCATGCCAGGCAGCTTAATCACAGTGGCCGGCGAGGTAAAGCGATGAAACCACGGAATACACGGATTGCACAGATGAAAAATCACCCGCGAGCCCTTTTACTTCCCGTGTCTTTCCGTGGTTAAAATTCTTTGGCCGGTTTGCTCTGGGATGGATTCTTTTTCGGCGGCTGGTTATGCTGCCAACATGTCGGTCGGACTGCTTCAGACGGTGGGTCGTTTGCTCCGCACGCTATTCGTGCTGGTGGCGCTGGCGTTCGGGTTGGCCGGCGGCTGGTACTACTGGCGCATCCATCGCTTCGACAAAGAAATCGCCACCCGCGCGCAACATTATGGCCTGCCACCCACGTTAATTTCATCGCTGATCTGGCGCGAGAGCCATTTTGATTCGCGCTGCGTCGGTCCGAAAAAAGAAATCGGCTTGATGCAGGTCACCGAAACCGCCGCGCGCGAATGGGCCGAAGCTGCCGGCCGCCCGCCGCTCGCCCGCGCCGAACTCTTCCAGCCCGCAACCAACATCGAGGTGGGCGCGTGGTACCTCGCCCGCGCCGTCCGCCGCTGGTCAGCCGCGCGCGCCGACCCGCTGCCGTTCGCGCTCGCGGAATATAATGCCGGGCGCTCCAACGCGATGCGTTGGGCCGCCAACTGCGGACCGAACAGCACCGACTACCTGCGCTGTATCACCTATCCCAGCACGCAACGTTACGTGCGCGACATCCTCAAGCGCTATCGCGGTGATTCAACAACCGCGCATGCACGCAAATAGGCGCGAATTTCCAAGGCTTGGAAAAAACGATGATTCCGTTTTCCAAGCCTTGGAAAATCGGCGTCATCTGCGTAAATCTGCGTCTACTTCAGCCGCTTTGAATCGGCGAGCCAGGTGATTTTGCCGCCGAGCACGGTTGCGGCGGTGCGGCCAAACAGTTTCCAGCTGCCGAACGGCGTATTGCGGCTCTTCGTCGCGAACTCGGCTGGATTCACCGTCCATTCGGAATTTAGGTTGAGCAAGACGAGATCGGCGACCGCGCCGGGCGCGAGACTCGGCGGCGGCAGACCGAGTACCGCCGCCGGGCCGGTTGTCCAGAGGCGCAGCCACGCGAGCAAATTCATCCGACCTTTTTTGACCAACTCGGTGTAGGTAACGCCGACCGCCGTTTCGAGGCCGACGACGCCGGGCGGCGCGCGTAGAAAGCCACGCGCTTTGTTCTCGGCGGTATGCGGCGCGTGATCGGTGGCGAGGCACGTCAGCGTGCCGTCGCATAGACCTTCGATCAACGCGGCGCGATCGGCAGCGGAACGCAGCGGCGGATTCATCTTGTAACCGCCGGGATTGTCGGGCCGCACATCGGCATCGGTCAGCGCGAGATGGTGCGGGGTGACTTCGCCGGTGACGTGTACGCCGCGGGCGCGGCCGGCGCGAATCAGCGCGACAGCAGCGGCGGCGGAGACGTGTTGAATATGAATTGCGCCGCCGGTGGCTTCGGCGCAGACGATGTCGCGCGCGACAACCTTGGCTTCGGCTTCCGCAGGTATGCCGGGCAGTTTCCAATGTTTGGAAAACTCGCCCTCGTGCATGACCCCGGCTTTTTCCAGTGCGTGATCTTCGGCGTGCTCCATCACCACTTTGCCGAGCCGCTTGGTTTCATGTAGCGCCTGTTCCAAGAGCGCGGCGTTGGGAACCACGCCGCCATCGTCGGTGAAAATTGTCGCGCCAGCAGCGGCGAGCGTGGCGAGGTTGGCCAGTTCGCCACCCTTACGCTCTTTGGTGATGCAGCCGGACGGCAATACGCGCGTCAGCCCGACTTCCGCGCCGCGCTGCGCAACGTGCCGAATGACTTCCGGTGTCGCGTGGGGCGGGGTGGTGTTGGGCATGGCGACGATGGTGGTGAATCCGCCGCGCGCGGCGGCGCGCGAACCGGTCTCGATATCTTCCGCCGCTTCGCCACCCGGTTCGCGCAGATGAACGTGCAAATCAATCAGGCCAGGAGCGATTATCAAGCCGGTGGCGTCCAAGACGGAAAGTGCTGAGTCATGAGTGAGGAGTGATGAGGGTGAGGAAATCCGGCCATTGCAAATAAGCAAATCACCGACGGTTTCTTGGCCGGTGACGGGGTCGAGTAGACGACCATTTTTGATGAGCAAGGAAAGGCTCATGACTTGGGTTTGTCTACAGTGTAGATTTCGAGGCCGCCAGCGATCGGATCTTGCAACCACTCCGCGATACGCGCCTGCCGTGCGCGCAACAGCTTTTCATAAAAAACGGTGGGATGATTACCACATCGAATCCAGATCACGCGCGACGGTGGACCATAGAGGCTCAACAGATCGAAGAAATCCGCATCCAACGTCACAATGACAAAATCGCCCTGGCGTGCAAATTCCCAAACAATACGGTCCGTGGCCTGCGTCAAACCGACCAAGCGCGTATGCGACGATTGGGGGAAAAGATCAACCAGCGACAGGACCAGTTTGTGGCTAAGGTTATGGTCAAACAGCAACTTCATGGGTCGTCACGCTGAACTGGACGCGGTGCTCGCGGTCAGCGGCGAAGGCCAGCGCCGCGCGCACATCTTCCTCGGTAAGATCGGGATAATCAGCGGTGATCTCCGGCACCGTCATGCCGGCGGCCAACCAGCCGAGGATATCTTCCACCGTGATGCGCAAGCCGCGGATGCAGGGCTTGCCTCCACGTTTTCCCGGTTCCAGCGTGATGATGTGTTGATAGGTCATTTTGGCCTCGAAAACTATATGAATATAACACACCAACTCGCGCACGCCAAGCGCCTAAAGTTCGCTCAGGCTTGGGCGATTGCCGGCGGCAAAGAATGTTGTTGTCCGCATTTGGGGCAGGCGACGGCGGGTTGACCAAAGTTCTGCGGCACCTTCAGATTCACGCCGCAATCGCAGGGAATCGCGAAGTAGCCGGCGGTGCGTTGAACCAGATTTTGTACCGCGCGCCATTGTTGCTGCGCGGTTTCGGCGGCAGGTGCGGCTTCACGCGCGGCGAGGGGTTGTGCGGATTGCGTGGTGGCGGCGCGCATCACGTTGTGTCCCGCGTGGGTTTGTTGGTAAGCGGTTTCGTAGGCGGCCAGCGAGACGTCGCTGGTCATCGTGCGCAGCACGCGGATGCGGTCGGCGGTGGAAGGATGCGTGCTGAACACGCTCGTGGTTTCGCCGACGGCGGCCTGCGGATTGACGATGAACATTGGCGCGAGCGCGCGGCTGACTTCCAACTCGCCGTGTTGCGCACCGGAGATTTTTTCCAACGCCGAGGCCAGCCCGGCGGGATAACGCGTGAACTGCGCGCTGGAGGCATCGGCCAGATATTCGCGGCGCCGTGAGCAGGCGAAGTACAGCAGTTGCGCCAGAATCGGCGCGAGAATCGCGAGCACCAACGCGATGACCATCATGATCACCGCCGCCTGACCGCCACCGCGACTATCCGAACGCCGGGAACGACCGCCACCAAAGCGCATCCCGCGCAAATAGAGGTCAGCCAACAAGATCACCGCGCCCATCGTCACACCGGCGAGCGTCATGAAGAGCGTGTCGCGGTTGGTGATGTGACCCAGTTCGTGGCCGATTACGCCCTGCAATTCATCGCGGTTCAACTGCGCGAGTAGTCCGCTGGTCACGGCGACCGCCGCACGCTCCGGCTTGAGGCCGACGGCGAACGCGTTGGGCGCAGGGTTATCAATCACGTAGACTTTCGGCATCGCGGGCAGGCCGGAGGCGATCTTCATTTCTTCAACGATGTTGAAAAGCTGCGGCGCATCGTCGTGCGTCACCTCGCGCGCACCGGCGGCGGCGAGCAGGATGCTCTCGCCCGCCGCCAGGTTGACCAGCAGCATCACGATCCAAACCACCATCGCCACCGCGACGCCGAAGTAACCGCCTTCCTCGCCGCCAAAACCCCAGCCGATGCTAAGGCCCAGCCCCGCCAACACCAGCGCGAGGACGACAATCAGCGCCGCTGATTTGCGACGATTGCTCTGGATTAGTTCCCACATTGTAAAAAGCTTTCGGCTATCAGCGTTCAGCGGTTCGGAATTCTGGACAGGATTTACAGGACGAACTGGATGAAAACCAAGTTGCTATCCTGTTAATCCCGTCTAAAATTTTACCTGGGGTACTTCGCGTTGCGCGGCGTCCTGCAGTTCAAAGAATTCTGCCTTCTGGAAACCGCCGATACCCGCGACGATGTTTGTGGGGATACTTTCGATCTTGGTGTTGAAGGCCATCACGCTGTCGTTATAGAACTGACGCGCAAAGCCGATCTTGTTTTCCGTCGAGGCCAGTTCCTCTTGGATGGCGAGGAAGTTCTGGTTGGCCTTGAGTTCGGGATAATTTTCGGCAATGGCGAAGAACTTGCTCAACGCCGAGCCCAGCAAGCCTTCCGCCTGCGCCGCTTGGCCCGCGCCCTGCGCCTTCATCGCCGCCGCGCGCGCATTGGTCACCGCCTCCAACGTGCCGCGTTCATGCGTCACATAGCCCTTGGCGGTTTCGACCAGATTCGGGATCAGGTCGTGCCGCCGCTTGAGCTGGACGTCAATTTGCGACCAGGAGTTCTTCACTTGGTTGCGCGACTGGACCAGCCCGTTATACGCACCGACAAACCACAATACCAAAACCACCACCACGCCCAATATGATCAATAACGGAATCATTTTTCACTCCTTTGTTTTTGTTCTTCCCCAAAAAGTGCCCGTAGATGCCGGGCGACGGCCTCCGCTTCCGGGCCACGCTGTGCCTGCGCCAGCGCCGTCAGTTCGCCGCGATCCAGCCAGATTCCATGCCGCGCCGGACAAGCATCTACTTCGATGGTCGAGTTGTCGAAATGCCCCGTGTCCATTTTACGCGGACACCGCGGACACCGCCGCGCACCAGCGCGCGCATTTTTCAGCGTCATGCCTGCCGGCGTTTCCGGGCGACCCGTCAACAAGAGTCCCAACTCGCCGGCGTCCAGCCACACGCCGCCGCACGCCGGACAATGATCCAGCTCGATCCCCTGATATTCGAGGATCAGCATCACTTTCTCACACGCCGGACATTGCATGGTCTTGCCTCACCGCCGCAGCCGCACCCACAGCATCAAAAAAAACGTAACCACAAAACAGAGGAAAGATACACCCACCAGCCCGTACATCCAGTCGCGCAGTGATGGCCCGCCCAGATAACAGACTAGCGCGCCGGTGCCGGCGGCATAGCTCAAAATGCGGAAGAGATAGTAAAAAAATTTCATGTGCGCCATCTTACGCGACGCGACGTGAGTTACAACCGTTTTCAGACTAACTTTTGCTCTGTAAAATCAAGCTTTCGGCGCGTTCGGAGAACACGCCGAATCTTCGGTCGTTATATAATATTTTCGCGTCAAAAGAATGGTCGGGGCGGAGCGTGTGCGCTATCCTGCCGCGACACAACGACCGTGAGGAGAAAAACCATGGCGCGCGTGAAATTGGATCTGCCGGAAAAATTCGCCTTCGAGACGGAGTTGCCCGTGCGCATCACCGATATCAACTATGGCCAGCACCTCGGCAATGCCGAGCTGCTCGGTCTGCTGCACGAAGCGCGTATCCGCTTTCTGCGCAGCCATGATTTGAGCGAGCTCGATGTCGGCGGCTGCGGTTTGATCATGACCGATGCGGTTCTCGTTTACAAAGCCCAAGCCGGCTGTGGTGATGTGCTTCGCATTCAGGTGGCTGTTCAGGATTTCGGTCCGCTCGGTTGCGACTTGGTCTACCGCGTGACGAATACCACCAGTGGTGTGGAAGTGGCCCGCGCCAAGACCGGCCTCGTCTGCTTTGACTATGCCGCCGGCAAGGTCGTCCGCTGTCCGGAGAAGTTCCGCGCGGCATTGGCGTAGGTTTTCCAAGGCTAAGAAAAACCATACCTGCGCTTTTCCAAGCCTTGGAAACGGTCCCATCGTCGGGCTTGACGCCGGCGGAGCTGATGTTATTTTTTAAGCGAAAGGTAACACCATGAAAAACGAACGCCTTTGCCGGTTCAGCATCTCAATGCCGGCCACGATTGCCCGGCAGCTCGATGCCCTGGTGCATACCAAGGGGTATGCCAACCGCTCGCAGGCGGTTGCCGAGTTGGTGCGCAGCCGGCTCGTTGAGCACCATCAAGAGCTGGGTGACCGCGAGATCGCCGGGACGATCACGCTGGTCTATGACCATCATAAACCACATTTGCAAGCGGCGCTGACGGATATTCAGCACGACCATCACAGCGTGATCGTTTCCACCATGCACGTGCACCTCGATCATCACAACTGTCTCGAGGTGTTGGTTGTCCGCGGTAAAGGC
Source organism: Verrucomicrobiota bacterium (assembly GCA_004321905.1). GTDB lineage: Bacteria > Verrucomicrobiota > Kiritimatiellia > CAIQIC01 > CAIQIC01 > DP16D-bin41. Next base: position 20,341 of record SCQF01000008.1, read on the forward strand.
GCGGTAATCCGCCAAATCGCTGATGAGCTTCTCGCGGCCAAAGGTGTTAAACACGGGCGACTGACGATCACCACCACCGGCCGCGATTTCGAGACCTGATTTCGCCATGCACATCCCTGATGGATTTCTGGATGCGAAGACGGCGCTGACCACCGGCGTACTGGCGGCGGCTGGTCTGGGCGTGGCGTTGCGACGCGTGCGAGAAACGCTCCCGCCACAGCGCCTGCCGTTGCTCGGTTTGGCGGCGGCGTTCATTTTTGTGGCGCAGATGTTGAACTTTCCCGTGGGGGGCGGCACGTCGGGCCATCTCGTCGGTGGCGCGCTGGCAGCGATTTTGCTTGGCCCCGCGGCGGCGGTGGTGGCGCTGGGCGCGGTGATTATCCTGCAATGTCTGCTTTTCAACGACGGCGGTGTGACGGCACTGGGTGCAAATCTTTTCAACATGGCGGTGGTTACACCCATCACGGCGTGGTTGGTGTTCCAGCCGCTGACGCGCTTCATTGGGCGGCGCACGGCGGTGGCGCTCGCGGCGTGGAGTTCCATCGTGCTCGCGGCGATCATTTGTGCCGGCGAATTAGCGTGGTCGGGCCGTGTCGCGTGGCGATTGGTGCTGCCAGCGATGGGCGGCATTCACGCGCTGATCGGTCTCGGCGAGGCGTTCATCACCACGCTCGTACTCGGCGCGATTGCCGCGGCACGACCTGAACTCCTGGAAGCCAACGCGCCGATTCGCCGCCGCGAAGTGATCGGCTGGGGCCTACTCGTGGCGTTGGGCGTGGTGCTCTTCATTGCGCCGTTTGCGTGTCCGTGGCCCGACGGCTTGGAAAAGGTCGCGGCCCGGCTCGGTTTTGAACACCACGCCGCGAACATGTTGCATGCGCCGTTGTCCGATTATGCCGTGCCGGGTCTCAAATCGGAAAAGCTTGGCACGATTTTGGCCGGGATCATCGGCACACTCGCGGTTTTTGTCTTGGCGTGGGCGACCGTGCGCCTCGTAGGAAGAAAAAACGCTGAAAACTGATCGCTAAAATGAACCCTGAATTCATAGATCGGTATAGCCGGCTGGATAGCCCGGTTCACAAGCTTCCGGTGGGATCCAAAATCGTCGCAGCCTTGGTGTTGGTGCTTGGCGTCGCGCTTTGGCCCGCCGTACCGTGGCAACTTTTCGGTGCGGTCGGCGCTCTGTTGCTGGCGTTGATGTTGCTTAGCCAGATTCCACCGCGCTTTCTGCTGCGCCGGTTGCTGATCGCTGAACCGTTTGCGCTGTCCATCGCTGCGCTCGCTTTGTTCCAGCCCGGCGGATGGCACATCTTTCTGGTCATGCTGACGAAGAGTACGCTTTGTCTGGCGGCGATGATTTTACTGACCGCGACGACACCGTTCACCGACCTGCTTGCCGCGCTCCGCCGCGCGCGCATCCCGGTGGTTTTTGTGACCACACTGGCGCTGCTCTATCGCTACCTTTTCGTGCTCGCCGACGAAAGCAGCCGGATGCGGCGCGCCCGTTTGAGCCGCAGTTTTGCGGAACACCGCGCCCATCAATGGCGCGCACTGGCGACCGTTGCCGGCCAACTTTTTATCCGCGCGAGCGGTCGGGCAGAGCGCATTTTTGCGGCGATGAGTGCACGCGGCTGGGAGCAAAAATGACCAACGCGATTGAAGTAAAAAACCTCCGCTATCGCTATCCCGATGGCTCGGAAGCGTTGCGCGGGGTCAGTTTCTCCGTCGGCGCCGGTGAGCGCGTCGCGTTGATTGGACCGAATGGCGCGGGGAAATCCACGCTGCTGCTGCACCTCAACGGTCTGCTGCCGGAACGCGCGATGGAAAATTCCGCCGTACAAATTGCTGGCGACGCCGTGACGCCGGCAAACTTTTCCAAGGTTCGGAAAAACGTCGGATTTCTTTTCCAAGATCCGGAAGACCAGCTCTTTTGTCCGACGGTTTTCGAGGACGTCGCCTTCGGTCCGCGCCAGTTCGGGTTGCACGGCGCGGAATTGGCCGCAAAAGTCGGCGCGGCGCTCGCGCAAGTCGGCCTGACCGGCTACGAAAACCGTCCGCCGCATCATTTGAGCCGCGGTGAAAAACGGCGCGTGTGCCTCGCCGGTGTGCTGGTTTGCTCGCCGGCGGTGTTGGCACTCGACGAACCGACCACCGACCTTGACCCGCGCGGTCGCCGCGAACTCAAAGCGCTGTTGCGCGAACTTCCCGCGGCGCAAATCATCGCCACGCACGACTTGGAATTGGTGGTGGAACACTGTTCGCGGGCCATTCTGTTCGATCGTGGCGCAATCATCGCCGATGGTCCGCCGGCGACCTTACTGGCCGATGAACCGCTGATGTTGGCCCACGGTTTGGAGCGTCCGCATATTCTTTCGCATCACCATCCGCATTCAAAAACTTGAAACTCGAAATCCGAAACGTCATGTTTCCCGCGTGCGTAAGGAACCTTTCAATCGGGGCGCCTGGGCCGTGGAGCGCGAACGCTGCCAAATTGCAGCTGAACGGCCTGCGCCCCGTCTGCACAATAGTTCGGTGGCGGATGTTGCCGGGCGTGTTCTGAAAAGCTGGAAATTGGATGGCCGCGCGGCGGAGTTACGCCTGATCGCCGCGTGGCCGGAGATTGTCGGGCCGCAGGTGGCGGCCCACGCGCGGCCCGGTCGGCTGGAACGTGGTTTGTTGGTGGTCTATGTCGCCAACTCGGTTTGGCTGGCGGAACTGAACCGGATGTTTCAGAAGCCGATGCTCGACAATATCCGGCGACGCCTCGGTACCAATGATGTACGCACCTTGCGCTTGCAACTCGATCCCGATCCGCCCAACCGGAAATGAACGCATGAATTTCCGCTTGAAACAATTTGCCGTCTTGTTGGTCGTCGGCGCGCTGCTGGTTGGCGCGCCGCTGCTTGGCGTGTTGGTGGCGGGCCACGAGCTTGCGCCCTATCTCCAAACGCCACCGCCGCCGCATCACGAGCCGCGACTACAGTTTTCGCTGACGGCTTTTGTGATCCTCGCCGTTTTGGGGTTGGTGGTGATGCTGATTTTTGACGACCGTGTGTTGCGTCATCGTAAAACCCTGGCCGACGATGCGCCGCCCGCCAAATTTTTTCCGTGGTGGGGTTGGGCCGGTCTCGTGCTCGGCCTCGGCGCATGGGCGTTGGCCTGGACACGCTTCGCGTGGTTCGCACCGTGGCAGCGCTATATCTTCACGCCGCAGTGGCTCGGCTATATCCTCGTCGTCAACGGTCTCACCTATCGCCGCACCGGCGGCTGCCTGTTGACGCATCTGCCGCTGTTCTTCGCGCTGCTTTTTCCGTTGAGTGCGGCGTTCTGGTGGTTCTTCGAGTGGCTCAATCGCTTCGCGCAAAATTGGTTTTACGTGGACCTCGGCCCACTTTCGGCGGGCGAATATGTCCTGTTCGCCACGCTGCCGTTTGCAACGGTGTTGCCTGCGGTTTTGAGCACGGCGGAGCTTTTGGAAACCGCGCCAAAAAGCGCGGCGGGGCTGGATCGTTTTGTTGCGTTGAAAATCGCCAAGCCCAAACGGGTCGCCGCCGTCGCGTTCGCCGTGGGGTTGTTCGGTCTCGCGCTGATGGGGGTCTGGCCTGCTTTTTTGTTCCCGCTGCTCTGGCTTGCGCCGCTCGCGGCGCTGACCGCGGCGCGCGTCTTCCAAGGTCAGGAAACGATTTTCCAAGGTTTGGAAAAAGGCGACTGGCGGCGCATCTACCGCCTCGCCGTCGCCGGCCTGATCTGTGGCTTTTTCTGGGAATGTTGGAACTATTTCAGCCTCGCCAAATGGATCTATGACGTACCGTGGGTGGGCCGCGCGAAATTGTTCGAGATGCCCGTCCTCGGCTACGCCGGTTACCTGCCGTTTGGCTGGACCTGCGCGGCGCTCGGCGACTGGCTCGCCGAGCTGCTGAAAAGTCGCGTAGAATGGAGTGAAGCATGAATCTTTTTTTGAGCAAGGCGTGGGATGATCCGTTTTTCTTTGGCGCGTGGGTGCTGATCATCGCGTTCTCGATCTGCGTCCACGAATATGCCCACGCCTATGTTGCCTTGCGGCTTGGCGACTACACCGCGGCCGGCGCCGGCCACCTGACGCTGAACCCGTTCAAGCAAATGGGGCTGAGTTCGTTGATCGCGTTATTGCTGGTCGGCATCGCGTGGGGCGCAGTACCGGTGGACCCGCGGCAGTTGCGCTCGCGGCGGGCCGCCGCGGCGGTTGCCTTCGCCGGCCCGGCGGCAAATTTATTGCTCGCCACGCTTAGCGCGTTGCTCTGGGCCGTGTTGGTGCGCTTCGACTTGTTGGATGGCGAAGCGGGGCATCCGGCGCGTTTCCTCCACTACGGTTGCCTGGCCAACAGCGTGTTGTTCCTGTTCAACCTGCTGCCGGTGCCGATGTTCGACGGCTGGAGCGTGTTCGCGCTGGCTTTCCCCGCCATGCTGAACATCGCCGCTTCCACCGCGCAGACGATCTCGTGGATTTTCCTCGCGGTGCTGTTCGGCTCGCCCGCCGGCAATCTGATTTGGCTTTATGGCCAGGTGTTGGCCGGTGGACTCGTGCGCGGCGCGGCGGCGCTCTGCGGTGTCGGCTGATTTTCCAAGGGTTGGAAAAACGGGCAGTGCACTTTTCCAAGCCTTGGAAAAGCTGCCGATTCAGGGCCGCGCCGCAAGAATTTGGCGCACGGTTTGCAGGAGCAGGGTCGTGTGATAGGGCTTTTGTAGAAAATGGAAGCCCGCCGCGCTGATGGTATTCCAGCGCGAGCGTTCGTCGGTATAACCACTGCACAAGAGCACGGGCAGATCGGGTTTGTGGGTTTTGAGTTTCGACGCCAAATCCACGCCATTGCCGTCGGTGAGCACGACGTCACTGAAGAGCAGGTCGAAGCGGCCGCCTTCGCGCTCGAAAATCGCCAGCGCTTCCGCCACCGATTCGGCCGCAAGCACGTCGTAGCCGCCGGTCCGTAGCACGTGCGCCGCCACGTTGCGGACGCCGGCCTCGTCTTCGGTGAGCAAAATGCGTTTGCCCTGGCCCTGCGGTTGGGCGGGCGCGGGTTCCTGTCGCGGCGGTTGCGGCTCCGGAAAGTCGGGCTGCTGTGCATCGTAGGCCGGCAGATAGACTTTGAAGGTGGAACCTTGGCCGAGCTGACTATGGACGGTGATCCAACCGTGGCTTTGCTCGGCAATACCGTAAATAACGGCCAAACCCAAGCCGGTGCCCCGGCCTTGTACTTTGGTGGTGAAGAACGGTTCAAAAAGATGGGTGATCACGTCCGGGCTCATACCGGCCCCGGTATCCGTGACTGATAAGCACACGAAGTGGCCGGGCCGCACCTTGGACTGACTCGCCGAATCCGTTTCGCGGAAACTCACGTTGGTTGTGCTGATGGTCACGCGTCCGCCATGGGCCATGGCGTCGCGCGCATTGACCGCCAAGTCAACGATGATCTGGTCGAGCTGCCCCGGATCCATTTTGACCCGCGCCACGTGCGGGTCAAGTTGGGTGATAATCCGGACATCTTCGCCGAGCAGGCGGCGCAACATTTTTTCGGTGTTGCGGATGACGAGGTTTAGGTCGAGTACACGCGGCACAATCATCTGCTTGCGACCAAACGCGAGCAATTGACTGGTTAAATCCGCCGCCCGCTTGCTGGCTTTTTGGATTTCCAAGAGATCGTTATGGAGCTGGTCCGTTTCTGCGGTGGTCTCCAGCAAAATTTCGGTGAAGCCCCCGATGATCTGCAAGATATTGTTGAAGTCGTGGGCGATGCCGCCGGCGAGCCGGCCCACGGCTTCCATTTTGTGGGCCTGCTGCATTTGCTGTTGTATTTCGATTTCGCGCGTGATGTCGCGTGAGATGCCCACGATGCCGACGACGCGCCCCGCTTGGTCTTTGATGGGGACTTTGGCGGCGGATGTCCACTGAACCCGGCCATCGGGTTTGACCGCCTGCTCGATCTTGGCCAGCAGCGGTTGGCCGGTCGCGATGATTTTTTGCTCTTCGGCCCGTGTTTGTTCCGCGAACTCGCGTGGTTTGAAGTCGGCATCGGTCTTGCCGATAGCCTCCCGCGGTTCGCTCAAGCCCAGCGAGGCCGCGTGTGACTGGCTGATCCGCGTGAAGCGCGAGTGGGTGTCCTTGAAGTATACCCGGTCGGGGCTGTTATCCATGAGCGCGTAGAGCAAATGCCGCTCGTAGAACAGGGCGTCCTCGGCCCGTTTGCGTTCGGTGATATCGCGAAAACGCCAGACGCGCCCCACGATCTGTTGGTCGCTGCGCAACGGACAGGAGAAGCGTTCAAAAATGCGCCCATCTTTGAATGATAACACATCGAAATCTTCGCGCGCCGCTTGATAGAGTTCGCGCACCTTGGTTAGGAATATTTCCGGGTCTTCCAGTTGCTCCAACACATATTGGAGCAGTTTGTTGTCGTCGCGGCTGGCCAGCAATTTTTTTGGGATGCGCCACAATTCTGCAAAACGCTCGTTGGTGTGCGTGATCCGTCCTTCGTTGTCCACCACCAGGATGCCGTCCGCGGTTGCCTCCAGCGTCGCCCGCAACGTTGCTTCTGTTTTGCGGTGTTCGCGGATCTCCTGCTCCAGCGCCCGGTTGGCGGCTTCGAGTTGCGCCAGGTGTTCTTGGGCGCGTTGTTCCAGCCGCCCGTTGTTTTGCGCCAACTGATCCTCGTGGGTTTTGCAGCGCAAGGCCGCCTTCACGCGCGCCAGCAGTTCCCGATTCGAAAGCGGCCGCGTGATATAGCCCTCGGCCCCCGCCTCCAGGCCTTCTGCCTGCGACTGGGAGGTGGTTTGCTGCGACGAAAGCAGCAGCACGCTTACGCGGTGGGCGGCCAACTCGCGCTTGATTTGGCGGCAGACCGTGAGCCCGGGAATATCAGGGAGCACCACATCCAGCAAAACCAAGTCCGGCCGGAATTGACGGGCAAGTTCCAGCCCTTCGACGCCGCTGGTCGCGCCGGACACGGCGTAGTGCGCGGCCTTCAAAATACGCAGGAGAATACGACGCAAGTGCGTGTCGTCATCAATGATGAGAATCCGTGGCGGTGAGTTCACGGCTCACCTTCAGAAAAAAGACAATACACAACACCCTCAAACATCTCGACCCATCCTCAAGACTTCGCGGTCCCCTCAACAAATTTAAGCATCACGCCCTCCTCCCTTGGCTGCGTACAGGGATGAGGGGTGCCCACAACCTAAGTGAGCATAGGCGTGCTGCTAAGGTTTGCAATAAAAAAACGAGATGAAATACTGCCTATGAAATACTACCTGTTAAAAGGTAGTCAGCGGGATCAGGATGGATGGTTTCCAAGCTTTGGAAAGCGCGCTCGATCAGAGGCTGACGTAATGGATGCCGAGCTTGGCGGCCTCAGCACGGCTGAAGAAATTCTTCACGTCCATCAACACCGGTGTCCGCATTTTGGCCTTGAGGTCGGCGAGTTTGAGGCTCTTGAATTCGTGGTGTGCGTTGATTAGCACAACGGCGTCGAGATCGCGCGCCTGGTCCGGCAGCAAGGTTTCTACGTGGAAGTGTTTTTTGAGCTGCTCCGGTGTGGCATGCGGCTCCCAAACCTTCACGTTGGCCTTGAAGCCTTTGAGGTAGGTGACCACGTCAATCGCGCGGGTATTGCGGAAGTCCGGCACGTTTTCTTTGAACGTCATGCCCAGCACCCAGATGTTCGCCCCGGCTGGCAGTTGGTGACAGTCGTTAAGGGCGCGCACGGTCAACTCGCCGACGTAGAAGCCCATGCCGTCGTTGATCCGGCGACCGGCTTGGATCACTTCGGGGTGGTAGCCCATCTTGATCGCGCGGTTCATCAGATAATAAGGATCCACGCCGATGCAGTGGCCGCCGACGAGGCCGGGGTGATAGCGGTGGAAATTCCACTTCGTGCCGGCGGCTTCGATCACGTCCTTGGTGTTGATGCCCATGCGGTGGAAAATTTTGCTGAGTTCGTTCATCAGCGCGATGTTCAGGTCGCGCTGGACGTTTTCGATGACCTTGGCGGCTTCGGCGACCATGATCGAGGACGCGCGGTGAATACCGGCCTTGACCACCGCACCATAGACGGCGGCGGCGCGGTCGCAGGCGGCGGCGTTGTGACCGCTGACGATTTTTTTGATCGTCGTGACGGTGTGTTCCTTGTCGCCGGGGTTGACGCGCTCCGGCGAATAGCCGAGGTCGAAGTCACCCAGCTTAAGCCCGCTTTTTTCTTCGAGGATCGGCAGACAGGTTTCTTCCGTGACGCCGGGATACACCGTGCTCTCGTAGGACACCAGCATGCCCTTCTTCAGAATCGAGCCGACAGTTTCGGACGACTTGATCACGGGTTCGAGATCGGGTTCATTGGCCGCGTTAACCGGTGTAGGCACGGCAACAATGACGAAGGTACAGCGTTGCAAGTCAGCCGGATTGTGGGTGAAGGTGAGCCGCGGATTTTTGAGTTGCGCCGTATCACCCTCGCCGGTGTGATCCTTGCCGGATTTGAGTTCTTCGACGCGATCCTTCTTGATGTCGAAACCAACGACGTCGAATTTTTCGGAGAACGCCAGCGCCAACGGCAAGCCGACGTATCCCAGCCCTACCACGCCGATCACTTCTTGTTTTGCGCTCATCGTTGTCCTTCCTATCCACGGTGGTAGGGACGAACGGCTAGTCCGCCCGCCGCAGGCCAGGCTGTCCCGCCCTGCCTTCTATTTCCACAACGGCGCAGGATAAAGTCCCGCATCAATCAGTTTTTTCACGCCCGCGGCGACCGCCGGCTTATCTTCCGGATAGGTTACGCCGAGCCACGTTTCCTGCGAGGTGAGCACCTTGACGGTGGCCGCGCCGCGCTGGACGAGTTTATCCACCGAAGTTGGCAGCAAGCACTCGGCTTTCGGCTGCGTACCGTCTTGGGCGATGAAGGCACGGAACATTTCTTCGGTTTGCGTAAACAAGGCCGGCGTGAAGCCCCACATATTCATGGAAACGGACTCATTGGCGGTCAATGGATGCCAAGCCTCGCCTTCCAAAAATCGTGCGGTGTGGCCGGTCTTCTCGATTTTCGTGCGTTCGACCACCGTCTTCAAAAACCCATGGGCATCCACCTGCGCCACGCCGCGCGAGACCGTGCCGTGCTCGCTCAACGTATTGCGTAGCGTGAACCCGATCAGCGCATAGTTCGGTTGCTTCGTATCCACGCGCCGCAGAAAATCCGCGAGCAGTTCGTAGGACTGCCGCCCGTAAAAGTCGTCCGCGTTGATCACGCCGAACGGCTCCTTGACCGCATTTTTACAGACCAGCACGGCGTGCGTCGTGCCCCACGGTTTCTTGCGTTCGTCCGGAATTTGGAATCCTGTTGGCAACTCCGCCGTCATGTCCTGAAAGACGTAATCAATCGCCACGCGCCCTTTGACGTTCGGCTCGATCTTGGCACGGAACGCCGCTTCGATGTCACGGCGGATGACGAACACGATTTTGCCGAAGCCGGCGCGAATCGCGTCGAAAATGGAGTAATCAATGACGATTTCGCCGGCGGGGCCGATGGGATCAATTTGTTTCAAACCGCCATAACGGCTGCCGATGCCGGCGGCCAAAACGACGAGGGTTGGTTTCACGTTCATGTTTTTCCAACTTTGCTGTGCCGCTGCGGAGACGCGGCTTGCCTTTTTCTGTAGGCCGGGTCTCCGCCCCGGCGATATCCATTGTTTTTTCCAAGGCCTGGAAAATCCGGCCCGTCCGGCTTCCAAGGCTTGGAAAAACATGGGCACTGTAACGCAGGCCAATGATGGAAAAAAGCAGAATTTGGCTTGCCACGCGGCGGAAAAAACCTAACATTCGCGCCGCTCACGTTTCCGGGCGGCTAGCTCAGTTGGTTAGAGCGCGTGCCTCACATGCACGAGGTCACAGGTTCGAGCCCTGTGCCGCCCACCAGTCGCGAACAAACGAGTTTTTCCGCAAGCAACGACCACGGCTGTCGTTGCACCGCCACGTCGGGCCGCCCAAACTGCGCGCCCAACCCTCCGCCCAATAGCAAGCTATATCAATTATGGAAACGCTCTAGTCCCTTTTCAAAAACCAAGTTGTGATCAATGGTATAGAGTTTTTTAGTGCTAGCAGACCACAATAAATTTGGATTCCCCCTGCCGCACCCAAGGTGCGATCACCCTTGCAAATAAAAGGCTTGATGACCCCTTGAGCACTCCGAGGGCCTTCATGTGGCGAGCTATCACTCTGCTATCAGGTTTTCTTCCAGCCTTCGCGCTCGGCGATTTCTTGCAGGAAGAAGTCGAGTGTGGTGGCGATGGACTGCTCCATCTTAATGGTCGGTGTCCAGTCGAGAATCTTCTTGGCTTTCTTGATGGAAGGTTTGCGGTGCTCGACGTCCTGATAGCCGCCCTTGCCGTAGAACTCACCGCTTTCGACCGTTTGATAACCGGCGAATGGCGGGAACTTGCTGCGCAGCGGATGCTTGTCGAATTGCGCGACGAGCATCTCGGCAAGCTCCTTGATGCTGGCTTCGTTCACGGGATTGCCAATGTTGAAGATCTCGCCGTTGCAGCGGTTGCCGTCGTTGGCAATGATGCGGTAGAGGCACTCGACGCCGTCGGTAATGTCGGTGAAGCAGCGCTTCTGGTTACCGCCATCCACGAGCAGGATCGGCGTGCCTTCGACGAGGTTCAGGATGAGTTGCGTGATCGCGCGGCTGCTGCCGATACGCGCACTGTCGAGGCTGTCGAGTCGCGGACCGACCCAGTTGAACGGGCGGAACAGCGTGAACGGCAGGTTCTGCTTCTGGCCATAGGCCCAGATGACGCGGTCGAGCAGTTGCTTCGAGCAGGAATAAATCCAGCGCTGCATGCGGATCGGGCCGACGATTAGCGGCGACTTGTCCTCGTCGAACTCCTTGTCGGTGCACATGCCGTAGACCTCGGAGGTCGAGGGGAAGATGATGCGGCGGCCGTAGCGCGCGCAGTAGCGGACGATGCGCAGGTTTTCCTCGAAATCCAGCTCGAAGACGCGCAGCGGATTACGGACGTATTCCTTCGGCGTCGCGATGGCGACGAGCGGGAGGATCACGTCGCACTTGCGGACGTGGAACTCGATCCATTCGCGGTGAATCGAAATGTCGCCTTCGGAGAAATGGAAGCCGGGCCGGTTGAGCAGGCGGCCGATCTTGTCGTTCTGCAGATCCATGCCGTGGACCTCGAAGCGGCCCTTCTCGGCGAGCAGGCGCTCGGTGAGCGCGTTGCCGATGAAGCCGTTGACGCCGAGGATCAGCACGCGCGTCGGCTGTACGACCTTCAGGCGCGAGACGCTGGAGGGGCCGAGCCGCATCTTTTCGACAAGGCCGAGTTCTTTGCAAGCTTGCACGCCGCCGAGACAGACGCCGCCATCGGGCTGCACCAAATCCAGTTGCAACGCGTCCTTGCCGCACGCGACGACGAGCGGGCTGGCAGAGAGGATTGTGCCGGGTTTCGCGCCCTTGGCGCTCTTTGCGAGCGAGGCCGACCACACGAGCAGTTTGCGGTCGCCGAGGTGCGTGAACGCGCCCGGATAGGGCTTGGTCACCGCGCGCACGAGGTTGCGGATTTCTGCTGCACTCTTCGTCCAATCAATCAGGCCATCGGCCGGCTTGCGCCCGCCGAAGTACGTCGCCTGGCTGTGGTCTTGCGCCTTGCGTGGAGCCTTGCCCTTGATGAGCAGTGGCAGTGTTTCGTCGAGCAGCGCGGTCGCGGTGGGAATCATCTTCTCGAACAGCGTTGCGGCGGTATCGGCATCGGTGATTGCGATTTTGCGCTGCGCGACGATATCGCCATCGTCGGGCTGCGGCGTCATATAGTGCAGCGTCACACCGGTCTCGGTCTCGCCGTTGACGAGCACCCAGTTGGCGGGGCAACGGCCGCGGTACTTCGGCAGTAGCGAGCCGTGCAGGTTGAACGCGCCCTGCTTCGGGATCTCAAGCACGACCGGTTTGACCATGTTGCGGTAGTAGAAGGAGAAAATGAAGTCCGGCTTGAGCGCCTTGATCTTCTCGACCCACAGCGGGTGATTGATGTCCTCGGGCGCGTAGACCGGCAGGCCGTGCGCGGCGGCGGCTTCGGCCACCGACTTGAACCACACGTTTTCACTTTGGTCGTCCTTGTGCGTGAAGACCGCGGCGACCTCGATGCCACTGCGCAGCACGGCCTCAAGGCCGGCGCAGCCGATGTTGTGATAGGCCAGAACGATTGCTTTCATGGTGCAGCCAGACGGCTAACTCCTTTCACTTCGTGGACGAGATAGCGCGGGCGACCGCGCACGTCGCGATAAATTCGTCCGATATACTCACCCATCAGCCCCATCCCAACGAACTGGGCGCCGATGAAAATAAACAAAATGGCAAACAGCGTGAACACACCCTGCGCGGCCCAGCCGGGGCCTTGAATGAAACGTTCAACGAGAATCAGCAGGCCCAGCGCCAAGCCGAAGAACGCGATCACCGCGCCGAGATAGCTCAAGAGGCGCAGGGGGAACGTGGTCATGCTGGTCAGCAAGTCGAATTGCAGGTTGATCAGCTTGAAAATGCCGTACTTCGAGGTGCCGTGACTGCGTGCGGCGTGTTTGACCTCAATCTCCGCCGTGTGCTTGGCAAACGAGTTGGCGAGCACCGGAATGAACGTGCTCTGTTCGGTGCATTGCAGCATGGCGCGTACGACTCGCGCAGAATAGGCGCGCAGCATACAGCCGTAGTCGTGCATCTGGACGCCCGTGACCTTCTGTGTGATGCGGTTGACCATCCAGGATGGAATCTTGCGCAGGAACGAATCTTCGCGCGGCACGCGGATACCAGCGACAACATCAAGGTCTGCGCTCGCCAACTTGCGATAGAGATTCGGAATTTCCTCGGGCGGATTCTGCAGATCGGCATCAAGCGAGATGATCACATCGCCCTTCGCGTGCGCGAAGCCCGCCATCACCGCCGCATGCTGACCGTAGTTGCGGTTGAGCAACACGGCAATAATCTCACCGGGATATTTTTCCGCCGCCTCGCGCAGCATCTCCGGCGAGCGGTCGCGCGAACCATCGTCCACCAAAACAATCTCGAACGGCGCATTCAAACTGCGACACGCCTTGAGGCTGCGCTCCAGCAACTCCGGCAGGTTTTCCTGCTCGTTGAACACCGGGATGACGACGGAAGCGGTCGGGTTCGTCTTCATGCCTTGCTCCTCCGCGTCGCGATGACGTCTTTGATCGCGGCCACCACGTCGCGGGCGTCGCCCTCGGTCATCTTCGGGAACAGCGGAATCGAGAACAGCCGGTCGCTGGCCCACTCCGTCCGCGGCAGCGAGCCGCGCGGATAACGGCCGGTCTGCTGGTAATAGGCGTGCAGGTGCGCGGCCTTGAAGTGGACGCCCGTGCCGATGTTGCGCGATTTCAGCTCCACCAGGAATTCGTCGCGCGTCAGGCCGACGCGGTCAATGTCGAGAAATACAATGTAGAGGTGCCGCGTGTGCTTGTGCAGCCACTTTGGCGGCTGAACCGTGGAAAACTCCGGTACATCGCCGAACAGCTCATCATAGATTTTCGCCAGCTCGGCGCGCCGCGCGTTGAACGCGTCCAGCTTCGCGAGCTGTGTCAGGCCGAGCGACGCCTGCAAATCGGTGAAGTTATATTTGAAGCCCGGCTCGACCACTTCCATCGGTGCCGCCGCGCCCTTTTTTGAATAGCGGTCCCACGCGTCCTTCGCGAGGCCGTGAAACTTGAGCCGCTTCACACGGTCGAACAGCGAGGGGTCATCAGTGCAGACCATGCCGCCCTCGGCTGTGGTCATGTTTTTGATCGGGTGGAAGCTGAAGATGCTTGTGCCGGGACTGCCGATGCGCTTGCCTTTGTATTCCGTGCCCGCCGCGTGGGCCGCGTCCTCAATCAGGTGCAACTTGTGTTTTGCCACCAGTTCGCGGAAGGGATCGAGGTCCACCGGCGCTCCGGCGTAGTGAATCGGGATGATGACGCGAGTCCGCGGCGTGATCGCGCGCTCGACAGCGTCGGCAGAGATCATCAACGTTTTCGGATCAATATCCACGAATACCGGCTTTGCGCCGGTGATTTCGATCATGTTGACCGTGGAGACCCACGTCATCGAACTGGTGATGACCTCGTCGCCCGGTTTGAGCCCAAGCGCGAGCAGGACACAATGCATCCCGGCGGTCGCCGAGGTCAGGGCGCAGGCGTGCGGCGCGCCGACGTAGGCGGCGAACGCCTGTTCGAATGCGGCGCACTTCGGCCCGGTGGTGATCCAGCCGGACTTCAGCACGCCGACCACGCCTTGGATGTCGTCATCCTCCATCGAAGGCGCCGAAAATGGCAAAAAATCTTTTCTGACGGTCAAAGACAAATCAGCCTCACTTGATTTCCTGCGGAAACCGGCGGGATTGTGCGGGGAAGCGCGCCCGCTTTCAAGATTGATTTTCCAAGGGTTGGGAAATTGGAATGTTCCTTTTCCCTCGCCTTGGAAAAATGTAACCTTTGGCCTCCCGGCAACGTCAGCAGAAGTGAGTGGCTTAATGCGTGGGAGGAATATGACGATCAAAAAATGGCTGCTGGTGTTGTGCGTGCCGGCGATAGCATGGGCGGCAGGCACAAACTGGTCTTGGTCGGCAGGCGATCACGATTACACCGTCAAAATGGGTGGGCTGCTGCGCCACTATACCGTGCATGTTCCGCCGGGTTACAATGGCAAAACGGTGTTACCGGTGGTTGTGATGCTGCATGGCGGCGGCGGCACAAGCGCCGCCGCCGCAACCGAAACCGGCTGGAGTGCGAAGGCCGATCAAGAAGGTTTTCTCGCTGTCTTCCCCAACGCGTTGGCACGCGACCCTTCCAAGCCCGGCAGTTTTACGTGTAACCCACAGCTTTGGAATGACGGCTCTGACCGGTTTTATCCCGGGCAGCAAGCGCCCGACGATGTTGCCTTTCTCAACACGATGCTCGACGAGTTGCTGGCGAAGTTTGCCGTGGATGAACGGCGGATTTTCGTTACCGGGTTTTCCAACGGCGCTTCGATGACTTTTCGCGTCGGCGCGGAACTCGTGCGGCGCATCGCCGCCATCGCGCCGGTCGCCGGCGCGTGCTGGCTGGAGCCGCTAAAAGTCGGGCGGCCTATTTCGATGTGCTACATCACCGGCACGGCCGATCCGCTCAATCTGATCGGTGGTGGCGTGCCCAAACTCGCCACGGGCGCGAGCGACAAGGTCCGCGCCAAGCCCAAACCGCCCGTCCGCGACTCGATTTTGAAGTGGGCCAAAGCCATCGGTTGTCCGGTGACGCCGCAAAAAACGTCCGCAGCCAATGGCGTCCGTACCGAAATCTATGGCCCCGGCCGCGCGGGTGCGGAGGTGGTCTATATCACCGTCGAAGGTCTTGGCCACACCTGGGCCGGCGGCAAGAGTTTGTTGCCGGAGTTCATGGTCGGCCAACGCTCCGCTAAACTCAAAGCCACGGATGTCCTTTGGGACTTTTTCAAGCGACAGACCTCTTCCGCCCCGATTCCTGTCGTAAAACAGCGCGATTAGACGCGATTTCCAAGGCTGGGAAACGGCAGGCCGGATCTTCCGTGGCCGCCGTAGCCCGCGACGAAGGCGGCTCACGCGGCGTCTTGTTATGTGCCCGGCGGTAGGGCGGAACGCCGCGCCAGCTCCGCTGCCGTGCGCGCCGTGGTCCCGGCCACAAAATGCTCCCGCAACTTCCGCTGCGTCGCTTCACTCAAACGACTCCTTCTCCTGCCGCCTTTGATAACACATTTTCATGTTATAGCATTTAACAATAACATTGGGTCATATTGGCGATAAAAAGGAAGGGGTTGGCGGCGTGGGGCAAGTCTTTGCGCAGGCGGGTCTTGAAAGCGGCCCAGAGGTGCTCGATGGGGTTG
>SCQF01000078.1 GCA_004321905.1 Verrucomicrobiota bacterium
CGGTCTCGAATTTCCGCTGGGCGCTCACATACGGGATGAATTCCCGGCGCAGCTGAGGCCGGATGCCTTCGATCCCCGTGAGATCCGGAAAGCGGCTGACGAAAGCGTTCTCGCCACGGGGGGGCACCTGCCAGTTGCTGGATTGGCGGATGGAACCTTGGTCGCTCCGCGAAAAATTGACGCCCCATGTCTGTGGTCCGTCGGTGGGCTTGATGCGCAACAAGGCCATGGGAATCTTGAGCTCTGCGATCCAGCCCTCCCCATCCACCGACACCTCGCTCTCCCACACGCCATCCCAGGACCGGTCCGAGTTCGTGTCGTTGAAATAGACCGAGTCCGCCTGGACATTGGCGGCGTTGACGCCAAAAGAAAAAGCGGTGCGATGGTCGTGCAGACTGTCGATGTAGACCGTGAACCAGTCGCTTGGACTGTCCTGGTCCCGGCGATGCACCCGGCGGATCACGGGTCCCTGGCCAGGGACGTGGCGCATGCGCGCGCCCACGTAAAGAAAATGGTCGTCGTAAAGAATCTTCACTTCGGTGGGGACTCTGGCGGGGCCTCCAAAGATTGGCCAGGTCTCCGTGAAACCACTGGCTGCGGGCGCGGCAGCCCAGGCGGGTTCATCCAGTTTGCCGTCCAGTCGAATGGGCTCTGTGGTTCTGACGGCCCTCAGCGGCGCAGGGTTGCTGCCCTGGCCCGCGGCCAGGGAGAGGCAACCTAAGAGGCAGAAATGTAAGCGGACATGAGGCTTCAAAAAGCATCCAACGCGGAGAGAACAAGGCTATGCCTCATGTCGCGAGGATGCAAGAGACCTTTCGCTAGGGACTCGCATTAGTAGCCGTGTCAAAATGACCTGTGCAGTTCAGGTTATTTTGCTACGGATACTTATGCCGGGAAGCCAGCCAGCTGTTTAATTAATTTTTTACGCGACGGCTTAGGATGGTGGATGACCTTTGG
>SCQF01000046.1 GCA_004321905.1 Verrucomicrobiota bacterium
ATGACGAGTGTGGTGATTCAAAAATACATTCAGCACCATCGTGTGTTAGAGCAAGGGCCTGCGCAGCTTGCTTTGAAGCTGCGCTGAAGATGCCCCGCGGCTTGCCGCGGGGTATTTCACGCCTTGGGAAAAGTTACGACGTTGCGGTGAAGTCGGTTTTGTCGTTGATGCGCATGATCGTTTCGGCAATCAGGCGCGCGGCTTTGGCGGCATCGTCGAGGGAAATCATTTCCACCGGACTGTGCATGTAGCGGTTGGGAATGCTGACCAGCGCGGTGGCGACGCCCGCGCGACTCAATTGAATTTCGTTGGCGTCGGTGCCGGTACCGCGCGGCTCGGCCACGATCTGGTGATCCAGCTTTTTCTTGATGGCCGTGTCGCATAGCAACGCAAACAACACAGGATTGAAATTCGGTCCACGCGCCAACACCGGCCCTTTACCCAGCCGGATATCGCCAAGCCGCCGCTTATCGCCATCCATCGTCGGAAAATCGGTGGCGAAGGTGACGTCTACGGCGATGCCGATCTGCGGCTCCAGTGCGAACGCGCTCGTCGTCGCACCCCGCAAACCAATTTCTTCCTGTACGGTCGCCACCGCGACGACCTCGGCGGTGGGTTTCATTTTGGCCAGCAAACGCGCGGCCTCCAGCGCCACGAACGCGCCGACTTTGTCATCCGTCGCTTTGGAAACATAGCGACCGTTGGGCAGTTCGACCACCTCGACGGCAATCGCGCCGGGGTCGCCAATGGAGACCATGGTCTCGGCTTCTTTTTTGCTCGCGGCACCGATATCAATCCAGAGGTCTTCGAGTTTGACCACTTTATCGCGCTCATCGGCCTTCAGCAGGTGAATCGGTTTTTTGCCGATGACGCCGAACACGCGTTCTTTCTTCCCGCGAATATGGATGCGCTGGCCTTGGAGAATTTGCGGGTCCCAGCCGCCGATGGGCGCGAAATAGAGGAAGCCTTTGTCGTCAATATGCGTGATCTGCACGCCGATTTCGTCCACGTGCCCGGCCAGCATGATGCGCGGCGCGCCGCCCTTGTTGAGGCGCGCGTAGGTGTTGCCGTGCTGGTCGCGCCAGACATCCTTGGTGAACGTTTTCGCTTCGTCGGCCCAGACCTTGGCGGCCTCACCCTCAAAACCCGATGGACTGATCGTATTCATTAACTTCTTGAAAAATGCGCCTGAAATCTTGTCCATAATCCTCTCCTGAATTTCTGCCGCCGCGCGGCGGTGGAACTATACACAAAACCATTCGGCATTCCAGCGCGATACGGGCCCACCCCGCCAATCGCCGCCGGCTTGTTTATCCACCGATCATGTAGATTTCACAGATTCAGCCGCTGTGAAATTGACTTGAACCCAAGCCCCGCCTCTGCGAGCCTACCGTTGCGGATTGGGCAAAGGAGTTATCATGCGGGTGAAAATAAAAAGCGGAAGATGCGCATCTTCCGCTTTCTATAAGAAACGCTTTTGAACCGGTGTATCCGCCTCGCGGATAGTTTTCGCGGTCTGCGTTATCTAACTTTGTCTTGATTCCGGAAAGGATCATATGAAAACGGAGACAGGAAGCAACAAGAAAAAGGCCACCGTGGAATTGGCTTTCGATGTTGGCCATAGCTCCATCGGCTGGGCCGTGCTGGATAACCAGAAATTGGAGCTTTGCGGCTGCGGCAGCGTGATTTTTCAAGCCGATGATTGCCTCGCTTCGCAGCGGCGCGGTTTCCGTCGCCAGCGCCGCCATATTCGTTCGACCCGACTACGCATTGAGCGGATGAAACGACTTCTCGAACATCTCGGCGCGATGAAGCGCGAAGCTCTGGACCAACCGGGCTGCGCGTGGCCGTGGCTGCTGGCCGCGCGTGTCTTGCGCGGTGGCGAACGGCTCACCTGGCCGGAGCTTTGGGATGTCCTGCGCTGGTATGCGCACAATCGCGGCTATGATGGAAATCGTGCCTGGAGCGCAGAAGACGCGGCGGCGAAAGAAGATTCGGAAAAAGAGGAAAACGCAAAGGCGCTCTATGCAAAGCATGGCACGCATTCGATGGCCGAAACGTTTTGCGCGGTGAGCGGTCTTGATCCGCTGGGAGACAAGAAATCATGTAATTTATCGGGTGACCAACGTCCGAAGGCGCTGAACGCGGCATTCCCGCGCGAAGATGTTGAACGCGAAGTCCGCAGCATTCTGCAAAAGCACACTGGCAAACTATCCAAGATTGACGAGAAGCTCATCGCGGCCCTGATGGAAGATGCGCGGGCTATTCCGTATGACAAACTACGGTTGCCGCTGCGCTATCGCGGCGGCTTGCTGTTCGGCCAGCTCGTACCGCGTTTTGAGAACCGCATCATCGCGACTTGCCCCATCATGTTTGAGCGCGGCTATCAACGCGTGTTGAAGGAAACGGGCGACAGTCACAAGGCCACGGTTGAGGCAGAGAAATTTTCCAAGGTGCCGTCAAAGGAATGCATCGAATTCTATTCGTATCGGTGGGTGATGCAGCTTGCAAACATTCAAGTCGTGAGCGAGGGCGTTCTACAGCCGCTCATCAAAAACGCAGCCTGGCGCAAGGCGATGAATGACCGGATGACCAAACGCGGATTCTTCACGCCGGGTGAACTCAAGGATTTCGTGAGGGAACTCACGGGCAACGCGCATGATAATCTCGACCAACTGTTGTTGCATCCTGACGCAGGCGACGCCCTGATTTTTGATCCCGCCCGCAAGCTTGTGGCCACGCACGCCGCGCTGAATGCCATCTGGCCCCTGCTACAGGAGAACCCCCGACGGCATACTTGAATAAATGGCGGCATGGGCAGCAACTTACGCTCAAAAGCATTCTGGACGGGATCGATGAGGCCAACCGAGCGAAGGCCATAGCCGCTCTCGAAAAATTTATTTCACCTGAAAAAACATCCAAGAAAAAGCGAAAAGAACCGCTTACCCTTGAAGGGCTACTCGCCAAAATATTATCGGCCAAGTTGTTGTCGGGCCGCGCGCCCTATCACCGCGAAATCATGCGCGAAGCGGTGGCCGATGTCATGGAACACGGAATTCATCCGACGGAGGAACGCGGCTGCCTTTATCGTAGCGAAGCGATCCGCAAGGCGCAATTGCAGCGCGCCATTGATGAGCAAACCAACAATCATCTCGTTCGCCATCGTCTGCTGATTCTCGAACGGCTGCACCGCGACATGCTCAAAGAATATGCCGGCGGTGATGCGGCATGCGTCGCGCGGGTCACCATCGAGGTCAATCGTGATTTGAAGGAGCTGTCGGGCAAGACCGCCAAACAAGTGGCGCAGGATCTGGGGCAACGGCTGGCAAATTTCAAGGGTGTGACCAAGCGGCTTGAAAAAGCCTTTGAGGGTAAAGGCATTCATATCACACCGGGTCTTATTCGTAAGGCGCGTATCGCGGAAGACCTTGGCTGGACTTGCCCTTACACCGGCCAGAAATACGATGAGTTTGACCTGCTCAATCGCAAGGTGGATAAAGACCACATCATCGCCCGCAGCGAGCGGCCGAGTGATAGTTTGGATTCGCTCGTGATCACTTTTTCAGAAATCAACAGGTGGAAAGGGCAGCGGACGGCGTTACGTTTTGTGGAGGACGAGCAGAGCAAGCCGGTGCAAGGCTTACCACAGTTGACGATCAAGACGCTTGCCCGTTTCAAAAAAGATGTTGAAGCCCTCGAAACCTTCAAGGGCCATGATGACGACCAACGCCGCAAGAAAAATCGCAAACGTTTACTACAACTGCGCGACTATGTTGACAAGGAATTCACGCCGCGCGACCTGACACAGACTTCGCAGCTTGTCCGGCTCGGCGCGCAGATACTTCAAAAGGCCTACGCAGGGAGCCAAAAGCCGCCGGTCATCACCTCTATTCCGGGCGGCGTGACTGGAGCCGTGCGCCGGAGTTGGAATTTGCTCGGTTGCCTGGCTACGGCAAACCCGCTGGTTTTGGATGAAAACGGCGAGACGAAAACCAAGACAGAGATTCGCAACATCACGCACCTCCATCATGCGCTGGACGCTTGTGTACTGGCATTCACCTCACAATTCTTGCCGCGCGATGGCGGTGTTTGGGAATTGCTCATCAAACGGCGGCTGAACGAGGCGGAGCAACGCTTGATGCGGCAGCGGCTGGGCAACATGGTACAAATCAACGGCACCGGCGAATTCCGCTTGGTTGATCTGCCAGAGGGTTTCAAAAAGCAAATCCGCGAGCGCCTCGCGGAGCGGCGCGTAATGCAGCACATCCCGAAAGAAATGACGGGGCTGCGCGCGAAACAAAACGCCTGGCGCGTCGTGAAAGTGGAGAATGGCGAAGTTCACTTGCGCCAACGTTTTCGTCAGCCTGACGGCTCGCGACCTTTGAACGTGGCGACAGAAAAAATCGGCAAAGTGATTGGCTTGCAGCCCGGCGAACTTCAAAAGCGCAAGGCCGCACTCGTGATTCAGGATAACTACGGGCTGGCGCTTGACCCCGAACCGACCATCATTCCATTCCATAAAGTCTGGCCGCGCATTCAAGAATTGCGCCAGAAAAATGGCGGCAAGCTGCCGCGTATACTTCGCAATGGCGATTTGATCGCAGTGCCAAAGGGTAATTTTATTGGACGATGGAAAATATTTTCTGTCAAAAATAACGCAAGCGGCATTGCAATAGATATCGGACGCCCGGATGTCACTCGGCTTCTAAACAGAACCGAGGGCCACAAAATCAACGTCCGTTTGGCTACACTGCTCAAAGATGGAATGATAATTCTAGCGACACCCTACACAGGAGTCGCGTCATGTCCTACCACATCGTCAACATAGATTCGCCGCAGTGTTCGTTGAGTTGTCCCGATGGACAACTGGTCTGCAAAACGGTTGCGGCAGAAAAGCGGTTGCCGCTCGAAGACGTGGCCGCCATCATCATCACGTCCTTTTCGGCGTCAATCCATAGCAGCTTGTTGGTGCAGGCGGCCAAACAGGGCGTAGCGCTCGTTCTCTGTGAGACCTTCAAGCCGGTCAGCCTCGTACTGCCGGCCAATCGTTCCACCGACACGCTGCTGACGCGCGCGCAAATTCGTCTGGCTCCGGCGATCCTTGCGCAGCTCTGGCAAAAGACCGTGGACGCCAAGTGCCAGAATCAGTTCGCACTCGCCAACCAGATCGCACCCGACGATCCCGTCCTGAAGCGCCTGCAAGGCATCGCGTTTGGCCGTCAGTCCCACAAGGAAGCCACCTGCGCCAAGCTGTTCTGGATGATTCTGGCGCGCACCATCCCGGCCAATGATTTTATGCGCGGCCGTTTTCAGGGCGGATTGAATAATTTGTTGAACTATGGTTACGCTGTGCTGCTTTCCACTGTCCTACAAAAACTTTTCGGCGTGGGGTTGGACCCAACCTTCGGCATCTCGCACGTCACGCGGGAACGTAGCGCCCCGCTGGCCTATGACCTGATGGAACCTTTTCGCCCATGCGTGGACTGGCGCGTGTTTCAATGGGTGCGGCAACATCCCAACAGCAAGGATTGGCTGGTGAGCAAAGAGTTCCGCAAGTGGGTCACGGCTTTCCCGCTGGAAAAGATTACTTACGGCGGCTATCGCTTGGAGACGCGCAATTGCATCGAGGGCGTCGCGCGCTCCTTTCGGCGTGCCGCACTGACAGACCGGACAGCGCTCTATAAACCATGGACATCGAGAAGTTCAAAATGGGCTGGCTGATCGTCGCCTTTGATCTGCCGGTGCTGACCAAACCACAGCGGCGGGTCGCCACCAAATTCAGAAAATTTCTGCTGGACGATGGCTATGACATGCTCCAGTTCAGCGTCTATGTGCGCGCCTGCGTTTCCTTTGCCCGGCAGGAAACGCATATCAAGCGCGTGAAGGAAAACCTGCCGCCCGAAGGCAGCATCCGCGCTTTCTTCGTGACCCGCGCGCAATGGCAACGGGCCTTTGTGCTCTACGGCAGCCCCGCCACCCAACAGCCAGCCGAGAAGATGCCGGAACAGTTGCAGTTTTGGTAATCCGTCCGTTTAGAACGGATTACCAACTGCAATTATGCCTGCCCCGCATTTGGAATCAAGGCAAAGCTTTCCGCTGGTTGCGCCGCCGGACAAGCCGATTATGCCTGCCCCGCATTTGGAATCAAGGCAAAGCTATGGAACTCACGACGAAAATGCGCGACAAATTATGCCTGCCCCGCATTTGGAATCAAGGCAAAGCGCTCGCCGTGTTTTTTTACGCGATCCCAAGATTATGCCTGCCCCGCATTTGGAATCAAGGCAAAGCTGGGAGCATCACAGTGCTGCTTGAACCGTAATTATGCCTGCCCCGCATTTGGAATCAAGGCAAAGCCGCTAATTCCCTAGCGATGTCGTGGGTATTTTTCCAAAGCTTGGAACCACGCGAGGATGCGGTCTTCAAGCTTTGGAAGACATGCCGCGTCGTTTCCTTTTTAGGAATTCTGTGGCATCAGCGCAATCTGTGGATGAACTTCTTGGAGAGCGGATCACGGGATGCGAATGTGGGCGGCGTTGAACTTTGGACGCGGGAATTTCATTTTCAGGCCTTCGAGCGCTTCAACGATGATTTGCGAGACGGCCCAGTTGCGGAACCAGCGGTGATCCGCCGGGATCACAAACCACGGCGCATGCGCGGCGTTACACTTTGTCAGCGCCTCCTCATAGGCCTGCTGATAGGCGCTCCAGTACTTGCGTTCGGCAAAATCGGCGGGCGATATCTTCCAGCGCTTGGTCGGATCCTTGAGCCGATCCTGCAAGCGTACGCGTTGCTCGTCACGGCTGGTGTTGAGGAAGAACTTGAGAATGACGACGTTGTTCTCCGTCAGAATTCTCTCGAACGCCTTGATCTGGTCATAACGTTGCCCCCAGACGCGGCGCGGAACGAGGTCGTGGACGCGGACGACAAGCACGTCCTCGTAGTGTGAACGATTGAAGATACCGATCTCGCCGCGACCGGGCACGGCATGATGGATGCGCCAGAGAAAATCGTGGTCGAGTTCCTCCGGTGTCGGCTCCTTGAAGGCTTGGACGTAGCAACTCTGCGGATTGAGACCCGACATGACGTGGCGGATGGTGCCATCCTTGCCGCTCGCGTCCATGCCCTGCAACACGATCAGCAGCGCATACTTGCGTTGCGCATAAAGCAGATACTGCAATTCATCCATGCGCGCGATGTTCTCGCGCAAGCCGTCGCGGGCATCATCCTTGTCTTTGAAGCTGCCGGTCCACGTCGCATCCCAGTCCGCCAGTCGCACAGCCTGACCAGGCTTCACGCGAAAATGTTTACTCCATTTCATTGTGCTTCCTATTTCCCGAAAATCATTTTGAGGGCGATCACCCCCATGAACACACCGAAGCTGCGCCGGAGCAACAACTCCGGGATGGCGGTGGCGAATTTTGCACCGACCCAGCCGCCGCAGACGAAGCCGAGACAGATCAGCGCCGCCGCCGTCAGATTGACGTTACCCTCTTTCCAATAGGCCCACGCGGCGAGGATGCCAATCGGCGGCACCATCAATGCGAGCGTAGTGCCCTGCGCCAGATGCTGGCTATAACCAAAAAAATAAATTAGTGCCGGAATAATCACGATGCCGCCGCCGATGCCCAGCAACCCGCTCAAAATACCGGCCATCAATCCGATGGCGGCAAGTGTGATGTTCTGCCACATATGCGCTCCTTTTCTCCGGGGAATATTAGCACATGTTTACGTAGCTTCCTATTTTTTCCAAGCCTTGGAAAATATAGCGCCGGTTTGCAAATAACCGGCGCACCGCGTAGCTTCCCGCGCCATGAAAACAATCAAGACCGCTTTTTTCGACGCCAAGCCCTATGACCGCGAAGCCTTCGACGCGGTGAAGCGGCCGTTCGGCGTCGAACTGAAATACTTTTCGGGACATTTGAGCGCCGACACCGTTCATGTCGCGGCGGGCACGGAGGCTATCTGTATTTTCGTCAACGACGTGGTGACGCGCGAAGTTGCCGACGCGCTCCACGCACAAGGCGTGCGACTGATCGCGCTGCGCTGCGCAGGTTATAACAATGTGGATTTGAAAGCGGTCTATCAGCGGATTCACGTGGTGCGCGTGCCGGCCTATTCGCCGTACGCGGTCGCGGAGCACGCCGCAGCACTGATGCTCGCGCTCAATCGCAAGACGCACAAAGCCTATTTCCGCACACGCGACGGCAATTTTTCGATCAACGGCTTGCTGGGGTTCGACCTCAACGGCAAAACCGCCGGCGTGGTCGGTACGGGTAAAATCGGGCGCGTGATGACCGGCATTCTGCGCGGCTTCGGGATGCGCGTGCTAGCCTTTGATCCGTTCCCGGACGCGGCGTTCGCGCAGGCGGGCGGTTGTGTTTACACCGATTTGCCGACACTCTACCGGGAGGCCGATGTCATCACCTTGCACTGCCCGTTGACGCCGGATAATCGGCGGATGATCAACGCCGAAAGCATCGCACAAATGAAGAAAGGCGTGACGATCATCAACACGGGGCGTGGCAAACTGATTGATACGCGCGCACTGATCCACGGCCTCAAATCTGGAAAAGTAGGTGCCGCTGGACTTGATGTTTACGAAGAGGAGACCGACTATTTTTTTGAGGATTTTTCCTCGACGGTGATTGATGACGACGTGCTGGCGCGCTTGCTGACGTTCCCCAACGTGCTCATCACGTCGCACCAGGCGTTTTTCACGCGCGAGGCCATGGCGAATATCGCGCAGACCACGCTCGGCAATATTCAGACCTATTTTACGCAAGATCAGTTGCCGAACGAGATTTGCTATCGGTGCAGTGACGATGCCTGTCAGCGTAAAATCACCGGCAAGTGCTTCTGAAGCGCGTGAACAAATCTCGACAAGCACCGCGCCGCATCGCTACACTGCCCGCGCCATGGACGAACCCATTTCAAACAGCGGCGCACCATCCGAAGTTCATGATCTGCTGCTTAACCTGAATTTTGTGCCGCAATGGGCGCGGCAGTCGCCGCAGGAAAATCCCTACGCCCGCCATGAACCGCGTGAGCGGTATGCCGGACGGGAAGGCCGTGCGCCACGTGACCAGCGCGAGCAACGCCGTGGTCCGCGTCCGGAACGAGATCGTCGCCCGCCGCCGCGCGGCGAACGTGGCGCGCCGCGCTTCGCACCGCGCCCAGCGAGCGACCGGCGACCGGCCCCACCCCCACCCTTGCCGCTCACTATCGCATTCATCCCCGAGCGCGAGCGATTGGCGGCGTTGGTTCACGACTTGCACGTCGCACGCCGCGCGTGGTCGCTGGCCGATATTGCCCATCGTTTTCTGGCCAACCTGAATGCCTGTCTCATTAAAATCGAACTGCGGCAGGAGCGGAATGCGCGCGTTCCAAACCTTGGAAAAAACGGCCCCCAGCTTTTCCAATGCTTGGAATGTCAGGCGCTTTTTAGCAACCCCGCCGCCGCCGAAGCGCATGCCGTGACGCGGCACCTCGACAAAATGTTCCAGATTGAGGACCTCACCACCGAGCCGCCGGCGGGCAGCTTCGCTTGTATCATGCGCTGCCGGATGAGCGGCGAATTGCTCGGCCCGCCGAATCATCACGGCTATCAGGAAAAGATGATGGCGCTCTATCGCGAGCGCTACGCGCATCTATCCGTAGATGATTATCGCAACAGCATGGAGACGGTGCGCGATCCGGCGCTGATCGAAAAGTGGAAAGAGGAAGCGCGCAAACAGACGGTGTACAAACAAAAAGGTGTCGAAAATCCGCCGGCATTGAAACGTACCGAGGCCGAGGCACAGTTCCGCGAAAAAATGTTGCCCGGCATGATCCATCGCGGCCATCGGTTCATTGTCGCTGCCCGTGGCACGCAAAACTGGGAAGATGACATGCTGCGTCGCGCCATTCACGACACATGGCAACGTGAAAGTCGGTTCCCGGCCTCGTTGATGTTTGCGCTCCGCCCGGCGTTCAAGCATATGCATCTGCATTTGTTCAAGGTCGGCGGCGGCGTCACCTTCGTCACGCCGATTCACCCACATCCACTGCCGGCGGAACATGCGGTACCATCCATTCGCGGCGTACTGGAGTTTCTGCACGCGCATCCAGGTTGTACGCGGCAACAATTGCTCGAAGGTTTGCAGCCGGGCGCGACGACGGAAGCGCCGGAGGTCGTGGCGGTGCTCAATCCGTTGCGCTGGCTGATTGATCGCGGCCATGTGATCGAGTTCTTCAATGGCACACTCGCGGTGCCGATGAGCGGCACACGGGCGGATAGCCCCCCAAGCGCTCAAGCCTGAGCGCGTTGCCATTCCACTTGCGCGCGAAGGCCTTCCGCCAAACGCGTGGTCGGATTGAAACCCAATACGCGGCGGGCCTTCTCGACATTCGCGGCAGTGTGCCGCTGATCGCCGGGCCGCGCAGGCTCACGCTCCAACGGGGCTTTGCGGCCCGTGATTTCCTCCAACATGGCAATCACACGGTTGAGCGAAACGATTTCGCCGCCACCAATATTGAAGACTTGACCGAGCGTCACCGCGCGTTTTTCAAAGGCCAGAATGGTTGCCGCAACAGCGTCACCGACGTAGGTGTTGCTGCGGGTCTGCTCGCCATCGCCAAAGACCGTGAAGGTTCCGCCCCGCAGGAGATTGTTGATGAGCTTGTGATAGCCCATGTCGGGCCGCTGGCGTGGGCCATAGACAGAGAAATAGCGCAAAATCGTGATCGGCAGATTGAAGTTCGCCTCGTAAGCACGGCAAAGATTTTCGGCGGCAAGTTTGGTTACGCCATAGGGCGAAACCGGCTGGAGCGGCGCGTCTTCGCCCTGGGTGGCCTCGCGACCATAGACGCTGGAGGTGGAAATATGAATGAACTGCTTAATTTTAACGACACGCGCGGCTTCCAATAGGCGCTGCGTGCCGGAGATATTACAGGTTTCGTAGAGTTGAAAATCCGTCCAGCTTTTCATCAGGCCCGGCATGGCGGCAAGGTGAAAAACGGTGTCGCACTTAGTCACAATTGGCACGAGTTCTGCCACGCGCAGATCGGTATCGTGAAAGGTAAAATGGGGATGTGTCAACAGACCGGCGAGATTTTGCTCCTTTACAGCACGCGGATAATACGGAATGAACGCATCCACACCCACGACTTCGTGGCCGCGCGCCAGCAGCGCCTCACAGAGATGTGAGCCGACAAAACCCGCCGCACCGGTAACCAAACAACGGTTCATAAACTGCCCTTTCCGGCACAGCACAGGCTCGCCGTATTCAACAGCACGACCACGCCAAAAACCAACATCGTCACCCCACAGAGAATATTCACCCAACGCAACCGCTCAGGGGTCATATGCAAGCGGACTAAACCAACAAAAAGACTGATGGTGCCGAACCAAGCCACCGATCCGGCAAAGATGCCACTCACCAAGGTGGCCATATTGACGAAGGTGCGTTCCTCGTTGGCCGGCCCCCACGCCGCAAAAATGGCGGAGAGCACAAATATGGTGATCGGGTTGGCCGCAGTCAGCAAAAAGGTGGAGATGAAGTGACTCCACAACGTGCCCTGCTGATCAGGATCGCTTGCATCATGTGGCCGGGTGCGCATCAATTTGAGGCCCAACACGCACAACACCAAACCGCCGAACAAGCGCACCGAAATCGGATGCCCGCCGAGCAAGCGGGCCGCATAGGTGAAAAACCAGGCGGCGATGCAGGCATACAGCAGATCGGCCGTCGCGGCGCCGACGCCGGAGACAAAACCGGCCCGCCGCCGTTCGGCCAGCACGCGGTGTACCACCAGAATGCCCACCGGCCCCAGCGGCGCCGCCACCAGAATGCCGATCAAAAATCCTTTTGCCAAAAACTCCAAGCTCATGACCCACAAGATATAAACGGACGCGGACGCGCTGACAAGACTTTGCGCACCACCGGCAATCAAGCTTGCCGCCATCACCTTCATGCCTTAGATTCAAGCGCATGTTGGAGGGGCGATGAAAATGAAATGGTTGGGAAGTTTATTGCTCGCCAGTGTGTTGGCGAGCGCTGTAGCCGGTTGCCGGTGGAGCCGCGACGAGGATCACACGCCGCCCGCCGGCATGGGCAGCATCATGGTGCGTAACAACACCGGTGACGATATTGATGTCTATCTCAATGGCACCGCCACCAGCAACCGCGCTGACTATAGTTCCACGACACCCTATGACCTGCAACCCGGCACCTATCGCGTCGCCCTCTCCGAGCACAACGGCTATCGCAGCTATGCAGGCTTTGTGGATGTGCTGGTGGGTCGGCTGACCTTCATGGATGTGACGGTGGACTTTAGCGATCGCTTCGCCTACGACGTGGTGATTTTCTTCAATTGAGATGCGCTTGTTCCAAACCTTGGAAACGCAGAAGATCAAATTTCCCAAGGCTTGGAAATCCGCCGGCGCGCGGCGCTTTGTTTAGGCTGAGCGGCGCTGCCGGGCCTTCTCGACCATCATACGGGCGGTGGTGGCGGCCACGAAGGGGATTTTTACGCCGCCGGTATTCCAGGTGCAGTCGTAGTCCAACGGATTGGTGATGTCGCGATTGAAATAGTCGCGCACCATTTGCGCGCGTTCCCGGTCCTGCTTTTCCATTTCGCTTCGCGCGCCGGCTTCATCGGCATCCATCAACTCCATCATCTGTTTCACGCGCAAGGAGGCCGGCGCGACCAAACGGAGATGCACACCGCTACGCAGATCGCGCGTTACCAAATTGCCCGCGCGGCCCACGATGACAACCCGACCAATCATCGCGAGGATGCGGATGACTTCAAAGATGCGCTTTTGAACTTTATGCTGTTCATTTTGTCCTGTGAGAATATCGAACAACGCCTGCTGAAAACTGCTTTGATATTCTTCGTGTAGCAACGATTCCAGCGGAACGTTGAGTTCCGGATCCTGGGCCAAAAGCAGGCACAGGCGGTAATCAAAAACCTCCCAGCCGCGCCCCCATTCCTCCGTTGTGCTCTGTTCCACCTGCCGGATGATTTCCCGCGCCAGCGTATGGCCGCCGGCACAAGACTCGCGCGAAATGGTGACGAACGGGAAACCGGTTTGATCGGGGTTCAGTTTCAACCGCTCACGTAGATATTTTTTGACTAGTTCAATAGGATTCATAGTGCACCCAAGACTCTCTAGCAGATCGAGGGAGCGGGCGCAAGTCGCACGTCGCAACAACACGTGCAGGCACGACCCGCCAAGCATGAACTACATATTTGTTGTTTTTGAATAAGTTTTGATTACATATTTGTCGTCATTGTTTTCCATAATTTTATTTTCTCGTTCAAGATGAATGAGTTGCGCGCGGGACGGCTACGTGTGGAATATTTCTAGCTTTATCTGTATGGGCTATTGCCACGGCGGTTTAATGGCCTTAAATTACCCGGCCTATGCAACACCAGACACATACGGTAGATCGTCCGCGGGAACACTGCGGTTTATTCGGGCTGTTCGGGATTCCGAAGGCGGCCAGCCTGATTTACACCGGATTGTTTTCCTTGCAGCATCGCGGTCAGGAGGGTGCTGGTATCGTGGCCAGCGATGGCGAGAAGGTGCGTTCCTTCAAGGGCCAGGGTTTACTGAGCGAAGTGTTCGCGCACCACCCGCCCACCGAGTTGCCCGGACATATCGGCATCGGTCATGTCCGCTATTCCACGACCGGCTCCTCGCGTCCGCAAAACGTGCAGCCGATCGTCTTCGAATGTTTCGACGGCATCTGGGCGCTGGCGCACAACGGGAACCTGACCAACGCCCGTAAAATGCGGCGCGCCTACCAGGAAGCCGGCGCGATTTTTCAAACCAGCACCGACAGCGAAACCTTGATGCATCTGATCGCCGACCCGATGTATCGCACGCGCACGCGCCGTGTCGAGCGTTCGCTCAATGAATTGGAAGGCGCCTTTGCTTTTCTCATCATGACGAAAAACAGCATCATGGCGGCGCGGGATCGCTACGGGTTCCGTCCGCTCTCCATCGGCCGGCTTGGCGAGGGCTATGTCTTCGCCAGCGAGACCTGCGCGCTCGACCAGATTGGGGCCACCTACGAGCGTGACGTGCTGCCCGGTGAACTCGTGACCGTGGACGAAAAGGGCATTCGGAGTACAACCTTCTGCGAACCGATCCACGGGCCACTCGGCCAGTGCATTTTTGAACACGTTTATTTCGCGCGACCCGACAGCATGGTCTTCGGGCAAAACGTGCACGAAACGCGGCTCAAATTAGGCCGGCGTTTGGCGGAGGAACATCCGGTCGCGGCCGACATCGTTATTCCCGTCCCCGATAGCGGCAACGACGCGGCGCTCGGCTTTTCGCGCGCCAGCGGCATTCCGATGGACTACGGTTTCATTCGCAACCACTACGTGGGCCGTACCTTCATCATGCCGGAAATGGAGCAACGCCACGACAGCATTGATCTCAAGCTCGCGGTTGTGCCGGGTGTCGTACGGGACCGCCGCGTGGTGGTTGTGGATGATTCGATTGTACGCGGCTCGACGTGCCGCCGCCGGATCGCCGCGCTGCATCACGCCGGCGCCAAAGAAGTCCATATGCGCGTCTCCTGCCCGCCGGTGCGGCACCCCTGCTTTTTCGGCATTGATTTTCCGACCGCCGCCGAATTGATCGCCACGCAGCGCAACATCGAAGAAATCCGGCAATTCATTGAAGCCACCAGCCTCGGCTATCTCAGCCTGGAGGGTATGCTCGCGGCCTTTGAGCACCCCGGCGATTTTTGTGCCGGCTGCTATAGCGGGAAATATCCGGTGGAACTGACCGAGACCATGAACAAAAAAGACCTGGAGAAGACCTGAAATCATGAACGCTGGCCAGCCTGAACAAAAAATGGTAACCGGTTTCCAAGCCTTGGAAAACCGGCAAGAAAATTTTCCAAGCCTTGGAAAGGTTGAACTCCGCACCGGCCCGCACGCCCAACCGCAAGGCCTGTATTCGCCGCTGATGGAACGGGACGCCTGCGGCGTCGGCATGATTTGCAACCTCAAGGGCAGTCCGTCACACGAAGTCGTGCACAACGCCTTGCAAATTCTCGTCAATCTCGCCCATCGCGGCGCGAGCGGTAGTGACGAAAAAACCGGCGATGGTGCCGGCATCCTGATGCAATTGCCGGATGCGTTCCTCCGCAAGATCGCGGGCGTCAAATTACCGGAGCCGAAAGCTTATGCGGCCGGTTTGGTATTTTTGCCGCGCGACGCGCGACAGCGCGCGACAGTGATCGAATGGTTCGAGGCGGTCATTCAGCGCGAAGGCCAGGAAGCGCTCGGCTGGCGCGATGTCCCGGTACGGAACGAAGTCATCGGTGAGCTCGCGCGGCAGGTCGAGCCCTTCATTCGCCAGATTTTTATCGGACGCGGCCAAGGCGTGGCCGATCAAGCGGCGTTCGAGCGCAAACTGCTTGTCATCCGCAAGAGTATTGAACGGGAGGTACGCGCGAGCGACCTGCCGGAGCGGAAATATTTTCACATACCCAGCTTGTCTAGCCGGACGCTGGTCTATAAAGGCTTGTTGCAGGCCGACCAGATCGAACCCTTTTTCCCCGACTTGACCGATAACGACATGGTCAGCGGTCTCGCGCTTGTCCACCAACGCTATAGCACGAATACGTTCCCGACATGGGACCTTGCACAGCCGTTCCGCTTCCTCTGCCACAACGGCGAAATCAATACGCTGAGGGGCAACGTCAACTGGATGAACGCGCGACAGTCGCTGTTCCGCTCGCCGCTCTTTGGTGACGATATCAAAAAACTATTTCCGGTGCTGACGCCGGGCGCGTCGGATTCCGCAATTTTGGACAACGCGCTGGAATTGCTTTATCACACCGTCCGGCCCCTGCCCCACGCGATCATGATGTTGATTCCAGAAGCGTGGCAGAATCACCAGACGATGAGCGATGAAAAAAAGGCGTTCTATGAATATCATTCCTGCATGATGGAACCGTGGGATGGCCCGGCTTCGATTCCGTTCAGCGATGGCGAAGTGATTGGCGCCGTGCTCGACCGCAATGGTCTGCGTCCGTCGCGCTACACGGTGACGAAGGACGGCTTTGTCGTCATGGCTTCCGAAACCGGCGTGTTGCCGATTGATCCAACGAACGTCCTGCAAAAAGGCCGGTTGCAACCGGGGCGTATGTTCCTCGTGGATACCAAACAAGGCCGGATTGTGGACGACGAGGAAATCAAAAGCGAGATCGCGCAGCGTAAACCCTATCGCCAATGGCTCAGCGAAAACCTTGTGGTTTTGCGCAAGCTCAAAGCGGCGGAAAGCAAAGCTGCCGCACAGGAGTTGCCGCTTATCCAACAACAATTGCTCCATGGCTATACGTTGGAAGATATGAAAATCCACCTTGGCCCGATGGCGGCCAAGGGGCTTGAGCCCATCGGCTCCATGGGCACGGATATTCCGTTGGCGATCCTCTCGAAGCAACCGCAACTGCTCTGTAATTTTTTTCATGAATTGTTTGCGCAAGTGACGAATCCGCCGCTGGACGCCATCCGCGAAGAGATCGTCACGTCGCTCGTGACCAACCTCGGCTCGGAACAGGATTTATTCGAAGAAACGCCGTTACATGCGCGCCAACTGCGCGTTGAACAACCGCTGCTCTCCCGCGAAGAATTTTACGCGCTCCAGGCGCTCGACCGCGAAGGTCTCAAAGCTAAAACCATTCCCGCGGTCTTCCCGGCAGGCGGCGATGGCGCCGCGCTCGAAAAAGCGCTGACCGCGGTGTGCGTGGCCGCTGAGCAGGCGATTGACGAGGGTTATACCCTGCTGATTCTTTCCGATCGCACGGCCGGTGAAAAACTCGCGCCCATTCCGGCGTTGCTCGCGGGTGCGGGTGTGCACCAACATCTGGTCCGCCGTGGCAAACGCACGCAGTGCGGCTTGGTCCTTGAAAGTGGCGAGCCGCGCCACATCCATCATTTTTGCGTGCTACTGGGTTATGGGGTGAGTGCCATTTATCCCTACACGGCCTACGCTACGATTGAAGAGCTGACACGGACCGGGCAGCTACCCGCCGAAATTGACGTTTATACGGCCAGCAAGCACTACATCAAGGCGGCTAATAAAGGCATCTTGAAGGTGATGTCAAAAATGGGCATCTCGACCTTGCACAGCTATCGTGGTGCTCAAATTTTCGAATGTGTAGGCCTAAAAAACGAGGTCATCACCCGTTATTTCACCGGGACAGCTTCGCGCGTCGAGGGCGCGGGCCTTGCCGAAATTGCGCGCGACGTCAACCGCCGCCATACCAAAGCGTTTGGCCCGCTACCCGCCGGCACGGAACGCACCTTGGACTCCGGCGGGCGCCATCAGTGGCGACGCGACGGCGAATATCACCTGTTCAACCCGCTGACCATCGCCAAACTACAGCAGGCAACGCGCCTCGGCGATCAGAAAGCGTGGGATGAATACACGGCCTTGCTCCAGAATGATGAAGCGCGCCAATGTCAGTTGCGGGGCCTGTTCGATTTCGTCAAAGCGGCGCAACCGGTTCCGCTCAGCGAAGTCGAACCGTGGACGGAAATCGTCAAGCGGTTTAAGACCGGCGCGATGTCCTATGGCTCCATCAGCCAAGAAGCGCACGAGACGCTGGCCATCGCGATGAATCGGCTCGGTGGAAAATCCAACAGTGGCGAAGGGGGCGAGGATGCCGAGCGTTATAAACCCGAGCCGAACGGCAACTGGCGGCGGAGCGCGATCAAACAGGTCGCGTCCGGCCGTTTTGGCGTGACGAGCAACTACCTGCTTAACGCCCGCGAACTCCAAATCAAGATGGCGCAAGGTGCGAAACCCGGCGAAGGGGGCCAGCTACCTGGCGACAAAGTCTATCCGTGGATCGCGAAAACGCGCCACTCGACGCCATTCGTACAGTTGATTTCACCGCCACCACACCACGATATTTATTCCATCGAGGATTTGGCGCAGCTCATTCATGATTTAAAGAACGCCAATCGTGGCGCGCGCATCAGCGTCAAGCTTGTCTCCGAAGTCGGTGTCGGCACGATTGCGGCGGGTGTCTCCAAGGGCAAGGCCGATGTCGTACTGATTTCCGGTTGGGATGGCGGCACGGGTGCTTCGCCGGAGACAGCGCTCAAGCATGCTGGCTTGCCGTGGGAACTGGGCTTGGCCGAGACGCACCAGACGCTGGTGTTGAATGACCTGCGTAGTCGGATCATCGTCGAAGTAGATGGCAAATTAATGAACGGGCGCGATGTCGCCATCGCGGCGCTACTGGGCGCGGAAGAGTTCGGCTTTTCTACCGCACCGCTGGTCACGCTTGGTTGCGTGATGATGCGCGTCTGCCATCTGAACACCTGCCCGGTCGGCGTGGCCACGCAAGACCCGGAACTACGCAAGCGGTTCACGGGGAAGCCGGAATATGTGGTCAACTTCTTCCGGTTTGTCGCCGAAGAAATGCGCCAGATCATGGCGCAACTCGGTTTCCGTACGGTGAACGAAATGCTCGGCCATGCCGAGCGCCTCAAATTGCGCGATGATCTGGCGCCGGAGCAGCGCCACGGACTGGACCTTTCGAAAATCCTCACCCGCCCACACGTGCCGGATTCCATCGGCGTGCACAAGCAGAAGGACCAAGACCACGGGATCGCCAAGGCGCTTGATCTGACGTTGCTCGAAAAAGCCAGGCCCGCCCTCGAAAGCGCCACGCCGGTGGTGCTCGACCTGCCGATCCGCAACGTCAACCGTACCGTCGGCACGATTCTGAGCAGCGAAGTTTCTCGCCGTTATGGCGAAGACGGCTTGCTCGCGGATACGATCCGCCTCAATTGCACCGGGTCCTGCGGCCAAAGTTTTGCCGCATTCGGGGCGCGCGGCCTGACGTTCGTGGTCGAGGGCGATGCCAATGATTATTTTGGCAAAGGTCTCAGTGGCGCCAAACTAATCATTTATCCACCGCGTAAGGCGACGTTCGTGGCCGAGGAAAATATTCTTATCGGTAACGTGGCCTTCTACGGCGCGACCAGTGGCGAGGCATATATTCGCGGCCTTGCAGGCGAACGTTTTTGCGTTCGCAATAGCGGCGTCAAGGCCGTCGTCGAGGGTATTGGTGATCACGGCTGCGAATATATGACCGGTGGTCGCGTCGTCGTGATCGGACGGACCGGTCGCAATTTCGCCGCCGGTATGTCGGGTGGTATTGCCTATGTGCTCGATGAAGCCGGTGATTTCAAGACACAGCGCTGCAACACCGAGATGGTGGAGTTTGAAGACCTCGTCAACCCCGCTGAAATTACCGAAATACGTGGCATGATTGAAAAACATGTTAAATACACCAACAGCCCGGTAGGCCGGCGCGTCTTGGAAAACTGGGACAAACTATTGCCAAAATTCGTCAAGGTCATGCCGAGCGAGTATAAACGCGCGCTCAGCGTGCTGGCGCAACAAGCCGCCACGAAGAAAACGGAACTAGAACCGGTGGACGCAACGTAAGCAATAGCTGGCATATCCACAGCATATTCATTCAAGGAATAAAATATGGGCAAAGTCACAGGCTTTAAAGAATTTCAGCGTGAACTGCCGAAATACCGATCGGTCCAGGAGCGCACCCACGACTACAAGGAAATTCCCACCGATTTCCCGGAAGACAAACTGCGCCAGCAAGCAGCACGCTGTATGGATTGCGGCATCCCGTTCTGTCACTCCGGGTGCCCGCTCGGCAACTTCATCCCCGACTGGAACGATCTCGTCTACAAAGGCAAATGGCGCGAGGCGTGGCAACGCCTCTCCGCCACCAACAATTTCCCGGAGTTCACCGGGCGCCTCTGCCCCGCTCCGTGTGAGGAGGCATGTGTCTTAAATATCCCGGAAACACCTGTCACCATTGAGCTGATCGAAAAAGCCATCATCGAAAAAGCGTTTGAAAATGGTTGGGTCGTTGCCGAACCGCCGGCCAAACGTACCGGGAAAAAAATCGCCGTCGTCGGTTCCGGCCCCTCCGGCTTGGCCGCCGCGCAGCAACTCAATCGCGCGGGTCACACCGTCACGGTGTTTGAACGTGCCGATAAACCCGGTGGCCTGCTCCGCTACGGCATTCCCGACTTCAAGCTGGAGAAAGCCGTGCTTGATCGCCGCATCAAGGTGCTGGCGGACGAAGGCCTTACGTTCACAACAAACGCTTACCTCGGCAAAAATATTCCCGCTGAAGAATTGAAGAAATTCGATGCGATCGTCCTCTGCGGCGGCGCGACCAAGCCACGCGACCTGAACATCCCCGGGCGCGAACTGGAGGGCATCCACTTCGCGATGGAATATCTCCAGCAGCAAAATGAGGCCGTCGCCGCCGGAGAAAAGACGACGCCGATCTCCGCCAAAAACAAACACGTCATCGTCATCGGCGGCGGCGATACCGGTAGCGACTGCGTGGGCACCGCGCGCCGGCAAGGCGCCAAGAGCATCACCAACTTCGAGCTGTTCCCAATGCCGACCAAAGGCCGCCCCGCACATCAACCGTGGCCGTTCTGGCCGATGCGCCTGCGCAGCAGCACCTCGCACTACGAAGGTGTCGAACGCTACTGGCGCATCAATTCCCTCCGCTTCAACGGAGCCGAAGGCCGGCTGCGCAGCCTCGTCACCGCCACGGTGGAATTTGGCAAAGGCCCCGACGGACGTCCCCGGATGCAGCCCATGCCGTTCACCGAACACGAATGGCCCGCCGACCTTGTTTTGCTCGCAATGGGCTTCGTCGGGCCGGAA
The DNA here is from genome assembly GCA_004321905.1 of Verrucomicrobiota bacterium. Classification (GTDB taxonomy): domain Bacteria; phylum Verrucomicrobiota; class Kiritimatiellia; order CAIQIC01; family CAIQIC01; genus DP16D-bin41. The sequence goes on from SCQF01000046.1 coordinate 20,738, forward strand.
CCCAACGCCCTGCTTGCCCAACTGGGCGTGGAACTCGACCAGGTGGGGAACGTCAAAACCGACGGCAACTACCGCACCAACCTGCCCAACGTTTTTGCCGCCGGGGATATGCGGCGCGGCCAATCGCTGATTGTCTGGGCCATTTCCGAAGGCCGCGAAGCCGCGCGCGCCACGGATTTGTTTTTGATGGGCCACACGGCGTTGCCGACCAAAGGCGGCGGCGATATGCTGCGAGTTTGATGGTCTTTTTCCAAGGTTTGGGAAAACGGGATGCGCCCTTTTCCAAGCCTTGGAAAAACAGGCGAGTCGTTGGCGAAATATTTTCGTAAATTTTAGTTGTCGGCGGCGGGCGACTACGGTAAAAGCGCGCCCAACATTTGAACACACGGAACCGAAGAGAAGGAAACATCATGAACGTGCCTACGGAACTACGCTATACGAAGACTCACGAATGGGTGCGGCTGGATAAAGGTGTCGCCACCATCGGCATCACGGATTTCGCTCAAGAGCAACTGGGCGATCTGACGTATGTGGAATTGCCGACCGTGGGTGATAACGTGGAGGCCCAGAGCGAAGTGGCCGTGGTCGAGTCCGTGAAGGCGGCGGCTGATATTTACGCACCGGTCGCCGGCACGATCGCCGAGATCAACAAGAAACTCATGGATCAGCCGGAACTGGTCAATTCCGATCCGTTTGGCGATGGCTGGTTGTTCAAGCTGCGCCCCGATGATGCGTCCGAAATTGATATGCTCCTCGACGCCGATCAGTACGAGGACATGATCCCCGAAGCCGAGGAGTGAGCGGCCCCGGGCCGTCCCCATGAAAGCGTGGGCCGTTTTTTTCGACGCCCCTCTGCCCTATGCCCGCGGCGTGGAAATCCAGGAACGACTGCATGCCGCGCGGCTGGCCGATCAAATTCCCGATGTGGTGCTTTTGCTTGAGCACACACCCGTCGTGACGCTCGGCCAGCGCGGACGCCATGACGGCGTGCGCGTCTCTGCAGAACGCCTGCGCGCACTGGGCGTGGATTTGGCGCGCGCCAGTCGCGGCGGGAATGTGACTTTTCACGGGCCCGGTCAATGCGTGCTGTATCCCATTCTCCGGCTGGGTAGTCAGGAAGCCGACGCGCATGGCTATCTTTATAATCTCGAAGAAGTCGCCATCCGTACGGCGGGCGATTTCGGGATTCGCGCTTATCGGCGCGAGGGCAAAAACGGCGCCTGGACAGATGATGGAAAAATTGCGGCGATAGGTTTTCGCTTGAAGCGGTGGGTGACGCTACACGGCATGAGTTTCAATGTGGATATTGATCTTGCTGGTTTTGACTTAATCATCCCCTGCGGCTTGATCGGGGAACGCGTGAGTTCGCTCCAACGTTTGCTCGGCGAAAAATCGCCATCCGTGGCGCAGGTTGGTGCCCGACTGGCCCACCACTTCTCTGAAATATGCGGTCGTGAGCTGGATGTTTTTCGCGTTGACAAGGACTTACCCGCGGACTTGAAACCTTTGTTTGCCTGACGCACACGGGAAACTTGATGACATCAAGCAAGCCTTGGCCGATGTCGCCCCCGCTTTATCGAAGCCTGGATACCGCGGAACTCCGGCTGCTATCCACTACGTTGAAGCAGAAGTAAGCTTTGCAGTTCTGCCCAGCTACGGCAGCGTGACGCGCAGCAGGGTCACCGGACCATCGGCTGGGTCGAGCGAGCACTCGGCCAGCGCGGCAGGCACAAGACACGTGGAACCCGGGGTCAACATTTCCGAAACACCAGAACAGCTGATTTGTATTTTGCCGGCGATCACGAAGAAAACATTGAAGGTGCCACCATCATTCTTCCAGTCACAGGGATCCACCAGATGAATGCGCTCAATCCGAAAATAAGGCGTTGCCAGCAATCGCTCTATTTTTGAACAGCCATGAGCCATGGCAACGGACTGCGCCTGCGGCGCGGCACGATCATGCCAATTAATAACGCGTAGTGCTTCCTGGATATGCAAAGGGCGCGGTTTGCCATCGGCCCCTACCCGCCCCCAATCATAGACCCGGTAGGTGGTGTTGGAGTTTTGCTGTACCTCAAAAATCAAGCAACCCGCATCAATCGCATGCACGCGGCCACCCGGCACAAAAAAGGTGTCGCCGGCGCTGACGGGGAAACGCTGCAACAACCGATCAACCTGGCACATGCGAATCGCCTGCTCAAACTGCTTCTGATCTACGCCGGCTTGCAATCCACAATACAACGCAGCATTGGGCTTGGCCGCAAGGACATGCCACATCTCCGTCTTCGCTTCACCGCCGAATTTCCTGGCGGATTCATCGTCGGGATGCACCTGTACGCTCAACTTTTCACGTGCGTCAATCAGTTTGATCAGCAAGGGAAAACCGAGCGTAGTGGCGCGCGTGCCCATCAAATTCGCTCCAAAGCGCTGGACTAATTCCCGGAACGTTTTCCCAGCCAGCGTGCCGTTACTCACCACGCTCATGCCATCCAGCCGGTCAGAAAGTTCCCAAGACTCGGCATAGACACCGGGCGGCATGGCACGTTGATATTTTGTGATGATTTCCTGCCCGCCCCAGAGGTAATCCTTATACACAGGTTTGAAGCGCAATGGATATAGTTCGGTGCTCATGCGGCGGCCCTTCGCTGATCGCATTCTAATTAGGCCCCGTTGAAACTCAAGCGTGCATTTGACCTCTCCGTCTGTGTCGGGTAGATTCCGGCCCCGACATCATGAAAATTGCAATTTTAGTAGGCGATGGCATGGGCGATTATCCCTGCCCGGAACTGGGCGGCCAAACCCCTTTGCAGGCGGCGCACATTCCAAATATGCGACGGTTGACCGCAGCCGGCGAAAGTCGGATGGTACAAACCGTTCCACTGGCCGGCCTCGCGCCGGGCAGCGATGTGGCCAACATGAACCTGCTGGGCTACGATGCCGAGGAAAACTACACCGGCCGTGCGCCCATCGAGGCCGCCGGTGCCAACATACCGCTGCGCGACGACGACGTGGCCTATCGCTGCAATCTTGTCACGGTTCAAGATGGCCGCATGACGGACTATTCCGCCGATCATATTACCAGCGAAGAAGCCCGCCCGCTGATCGAAGCGGTCCAAGCCGAACTCGGCGGCAACGGCCTCACCTTCCACGCCGGCGTCCAATATCGCCACTTGCTCGTCTGGTCGCGCGGCCCGCTTGCCGTGGAGTGCCAACCGCCGCACGATATGGCCGACCAGCCCGTGGCCAACTACTTACCGCAGGGCGAACGTGCCGCGGAAGTGCGCGTGCTAATGGAGCGCTCACAAGCGATGCTACGCGATCATCCGGTCAATCGCGCACGCGTCGCCGCCGGCAAACTCCCGGCCACGCAAATCTGGCTTTGGGGGCAAGGCCGCGCGCTCAAGCTCAAAACCTATCAAGAACTTTATGGCCTCCGCGGCGGGGTCATCTCCGCTGTGGATTTGGTGCGCGGCCTCGGTCGCCTCGCCGGCTTGCATCCCCTCCTCGTACCCGGCGTGACCGGTCTGATTGATACCAACTATGCGGGCAAGGTGCAGGCTGCGCTTGATGTGTTGACTAAGGATGACTTTGTTTTTCTGCATGTCGAAGCGCCCGACGAATGCGGCCACGGCGGCGACGCCAGGAAGAAAACCCAGTCCATCGAATTATTCGATCAACGGATCGTCGGCCCTGTCTGGCGCGAACTGGAACGGCGCGGCCAGCCCTATCGCTTGATCCTCTGCATGGATCACCGGACACCGTGTGCTACCCGCGGTCATACTCGCGATCCGGTGCCGATGGTTAAACTCGATGGTCCCGTTGGAACCGTCAGTCGCGAAGCGCCGTTCGACGAGACGATCCACGGCGGTGTGGCCCAATGTCGCGGCCACGAATGGGTCCGCGAACTGCTGCGTCCGCATTAATTTTCCAAGGTTGGGAAAAACCGGCGCAACCCTTTTCCAAGCCTTGGAAAAAGCATCGCGCCTGGCGTACAGTCGGCCATGCATATTGAAACCATCTCTGTCGGCCCTTATGAAGTGAACTGCTACGTGCTGCACAATCACGGCGCCGAAGCCGTCGTAATTGATCCGGGTTCCGAACCAGAAAAGATTTTAAAATATTCGCGGATAAATCGCCTGACGCCGGTCGCCTATCTCCTGACGCATGGCCATCAAGACCACCTCAGTGCTTTAACGGCGATGCTGGAAGCGTATCCGGCGCCTGTGCTGATGCACGCCGAAGAACAGCGCTGGGCCTTTACGAACCGCAACCTGATTCCACCCTTCTACATGACGCCCACCGCCACGCCCGCAACGCTGCGTGCCGTGACCGATGGCAATGAGTTGCCGATTGCCGGGATGAACTTTCGCGTCATTTTCACGCCGGGCCACACGCCCGGCGGTGTTTGTTATTTTGCGCCGGATGATCAAGCCTTGTTTTGCGGTGATACGTTGTTCCGCGGCTCTGCGGGCCGCACTGATCTGCCGGGCGGTAACGGACGAGTACTGGCACAATCACTGAAGCGGCTCAAACAATTGCCGCCGGACACGCGCGTCTTTCCGGGGCACGGCGAGACAACAACCATTGGTGCAGAGCAGCGTGGGAATATTTTCTTCCGCTCGCCGGCGACATAAACTCAGCCACGCTCCACTAGAATTTTGATGCCACGCCGCAGAAAAGTCGGCACATCCAAGTCTTCGCCTTGGTAGAGCGTCGGCTCTACTTTGTCGAAGCGCCCACGATCGCGTTTCTCAAACACCAGTTCTTTTTGGGCCGGCACAATATCGGCCTCGGCCGCAGGTTGACCTTCGGCGGCAGGTGCCACGCGCTCTTCGGAGGGCACTGTTTTTTGAACGGGCTTTTCCGTCAACGGTGTGGCGGCGACCCAGTGTTCCGCAGCCAGCACCGTCACCATGAGGCGGCCTTTCCAGCCCTCATCCACGGTCGCACCCATGAAAACCTTCGCATCGCGTCGGGCGACTTGCTGGATATTGCTCATGACTTGCTGGACATCGAGCAAGGCCAAATCCGGGCCGCCGAGAATGTTGACGAGAAAGGCATCGGCTTGGGCAATGACGTTGCCATGCTCCAGCAACGGACTGGCCAGCAGGGCTTGGGTGGCCTGACGTGCCTTGTCCGTACCGGAACCCTCGGCATAACCGAAAGAACAGGCCCCGCCGCTGTTTTCCACGAGGTTTTTGAGATCGGCAAAATTCAGGCGGATTAACCCGGTCTCGGTCAATAATTTCCAAATGCCGATCACGGCCATGCTGATCATGTGGTCAGAAGCGTCGAAGGCTGCTTTAAGCGTCGCCTGATCAGGTACAATTTCCAACAGCCGCTGGTTGGGCAGACAAATGGTGGCATCGGAATGCATCCGTAATTGGCGCAAAGCCTCGTTGGCAACATCTTTGTCGCGGTTGGCCTCAAACTCGAACGGCGTCGAAGCGAAGCAAATGGTCAGCGCGCCCTGCTCATGCGCGATACGTGCAATCGCCGGCGCCGCCCCACTCCCCGTACCGCCACCGAGCGTGGTGATCACGAAGACCAAGTCCATGTTCTCCACTAACGTGCGAATTTTGACATCCTCGTCTTCGGCGGCAACCCGTCCGATGGCTGCATCGCCGCCCGCGCCGAAGCCACGTGTGAGCGCGCGGCCAATGGATAGCTGCACCGGCAAACCTACGGCCTGCAAGGCTTGGTCGTCGGAATCCACGGCCACCACGGCGGGACCATGGACCAGTTGTTCAGCCACATGCCGCGCCGCGCGGCAACCGCCGCCGCCCACACCCACGACTAGCAAGCGATAGGGCGCGTTTTGCGGCGCGTTGACATCACTTTCCACCAGTCGCAGAGCTGCACTCATTTTTAGATTCCTACTATTTTACGCAGACGGTCAAAAATTCCGCTGGTCGGACGGAAAGTCCGCGCCGCATATCGCAGCATACCGACCACGGCCGCACACTCAGGCTGTTCCATCACCAGTGTCAGCCCATTCACGTCGCGTGGCCGTCCAAGGCGACAGGGTAACCCGAAAATTTTCTCGGCCAATTGATCCACTTTTTTCAGGCGTGCGCCACCGCCCGTGAGCACCACACCACTGCCCAGCTTGGAAATCAGCTTGTTCTGCCGGAGCTGCTCGCGGATCAACACCAAGGTTTCCTCCATGCGCACATGCATGATCGTGTGTACGTCGGCCAAGCGCACCATGCGTGGCGGCTGCCCGGTACCCGGATTGACGCTGACCGTTTGATTACGCAGGCTGAGGTCCGACAGCGCCGCCCCGTATTCCAGTTTTACGCGCTCAGCTTCCGCCAAGGGAATACGCAAGCCAAAGGCCAAGTCATTGCTGAGGTGATCACCGCCCACCGCAAACGCACCGGCATCAGCCAATCGTTCCTCGGCATAAGCGACGTAATCCGTTGTGCCACCGCCAAGATCAATCATCAAGGCGCCGTTATTTTTTTCGGCGGGTGTCAACACGGCCAACGCGGCGCACAGGCCACTGAAGGCGACGTCTTGCACATCCACTTGCGCGCTACGCACCACCTTGACGATGTTGCGCATGGGATTACGTAATCCGTGGAGAATCAACATATCGAGCGCCAACCGCGCGCCTTCCATGCCTTCGGGTTTGACCACCGCCTGGCCATCGTTCACATAAAAATGCTGGCGGATCGTGTGCAGGATTTCGTGATCGGTGGGCAGACTGACGGCGCGCGCCATTTCCTCGACGCGCTCAATTTCTTCCGCTGTGATTTCACCCTCATCGTTCAAAACCGGCACCGCACCACGATTGACCAAGCTGCGAATGTGTCCACCGGAAACCAGGAGATGAACTTGATTGATCGTCAGATGCCCATTTTCCTCCGCTTGCTGTAACGCTTCGCGTACACAGGAAAGCGCGTTATCAAAATCAATAATTTCCCCTTTGCGCACACCGCGCGAGGGGCATTCCCCCAGACCACTGATCACCAATTGACCTTCTTCGGTCAGCTCACCCACCAAGGCGCGCACTTTGGTGGTGCCGATTTCCAAGGCGACGACGGGCGGCAAGTTCATCGCGCAGTCCTCATAGCCCCGCTTCCGGTGACGACGATCCCAATTGCACGGGCACACTATGTTCCAACGAACAATCAATCACGCTTGCGGTTTGCCGCCGTTCCGCCAAGGCTTTTTTCGTGCTCGCCAGTTTACGCAGATGATCTTCCATTCGCGTACGGGCCAGCAAGACTTGCTCACCGCTAGCCAAACGCAGATCAAGATGTTCCGGATGCGCCACATTGATGGCGTTGATGCGCACTTGCGGCCCCATATGCAACGTTTCACATAAATCCAAAACATTCAGGGCATCCTGAATTTTCGTGTCCGTGATTTGCAGACCCGGGCGCAAACCGTGCACCAGTCCGCCGAGAATGACGGGTAAACGAGCCACGGCGGCCCGCGGGACCAGCACATGGCCTTCTCGATCCACTGGTAAACTCATTTTATCGGTGACCAACACGGCCACCGCCACGCGTTCGCCGACCCGCAGCACCAACGTATCCGGCAACTGTCGTCGAATTTCAACCGAGCGCACTACCGGCAACGTTAGCAGGTCGGCGTGAATTTTACGCAGGTTGACGGCAAAAAGATTCACGCCCGGCTGAAGGTTATACTGCTCCCGCAACTCCTGGGGCTTCAGTGTGCCGTCGGTGCGAATATCCAAATTACGGATGGCAAACAGCGGGTTGGAGGCAAACAATTGTTCACGCACCCAGTCCGCGCCCATCACCCCCACCCACCCGCAACCCGCCACGGCCACAACCAAGACCGCCACGGCGCTGATCCATTTGACGCGCGCTTGTTTTTGCTCCTGCGCACGCGCATTGACCTGCAAAATCTGTTCACCGTTCGTCTTTTTGCGGCGGTTTGATCGCCGCAATGATTTTTCCGCATTCTCTCGAAACCACATGCTCATCTCCAAATTTTTTTTCAGTGTACCGTGGCTCCCTGCATGATGCGATCACAAAGCGCCGCGAAACCCAAGCCCGCGGCGGCGGCGGCCTTGGGCAACAGACTGGTCTCCGTGAAACCGGGGATCGTGTTCATTTCCAACACAAAAAGTTGATCGTCCGGTGTCAGCCGCAGATCCACACGCCCCAGATCGCGGCAATCGAGCGCGTGAAACACGCGCCGTGCCAAATCCTGACACCGCGCCGCCTGCTCCGCCGTCAGCGGCGCGGGCACCAGATATTCTGTGCGGCCGGTCGTGTATTTTGCGCCATAGTCATACCAACCGTCTGGCGCACGAATTTCCACCACCGGCAACACGTCCTCGCCCAACAGTCCGACGGTCAACTCGCGACCCGAAATATAGCGCTCGACAAGCACCGCGCCGTGTTGCAGCGCATCAGCCAACGCCGCCGTCCAATCGCTTTCCGCACGCACGCAATGCAGCCCAATGCTCGACCCCTGGCAGGCCGGCTTGACCACCACGGGCAACGGCAAGCGATGCGCTGCCGGCGCCGATAACACTTCATATTCGGGCGTCGGAATCGAAGCCTCGCCGAATACACGCTTGCTCAGCAACTTATCAAACGCTTTCCGGCTCGCCGCGGCACCGGAACCAGTGTACGGCATATTCAGTGCGCACAATTTATCCTGCACGACTCCATCTTCGCCATACGCGCCGTGCAAGGCCAAAAATACCGCTTCGACATCCGCGGCGAATTTCAATTCGCCATCCTGCGGATCCACTTCCTCCACGGCATACCCCGCCTCGCGCAAGCCGCGCGCCACCGCCGCGCCGGAGCGCAATGACACCGCGCGTTCCGCCGATGGCCCGCCCATCAAAACCGCAACTTTCTTAAACTTTTTCCCCATAAAATTCCTTCGCCCAAAACGCTATTTTTTCAACATCGCCCGCGCCCACAACCAGCAGCGCGTCGCCGGGTTGCAAAAATCCGCGCAAATAATTCCATGCGGCTTCCAAAGATGCAACCTCTCGCGGCCGTAGGCCACCACTTTGTTCAAAATGCCGCGCCAAATCAGCGCTCGTGCCACCCGCCAGTGGCGGCTCCGAGGCTGCATAAACCGGCGTGAGCACCACCTCGTCCACGCCGACAAATGCGCCGGGAAAATCCGCGCCCAGCGCCCGCGTCCGCGTGTAGCGATGCGGCTGAAACACCGCCACCACCCGCCGCCGCCCCAGTCCGCGCGCCGCCGCGACCAGCGCGCAGATTTCCGTGGGATGATGCGCGTAGTCGGAAATCACCAAAATGTCTGCGGCGTCGCTGACGATCTCGAAACGCCGACGCGCCGGCGAGAAGCTTTCCAAGCCTTGGAAAAGTGCGGTGACCGGTTTTCCAAGTCTTGGAAAAAGTTCCAGTCCGACGGCGCACGCCGCTAGCGCATTCAAAATATTATGCCGCCCCGGCACCGGCAGTCGCACGCGCCCAAGTTTTTCGCCGCGCCACAGCACATCGAAGCTGCTGGCGAGCGCCGCAAGTTCGATATGCTCGGCGCGCAATTCCGCAGCGGACGAAAACCCAAAAGATAAACCGGTGTTGCCCAACGCCGCGGCGCGTGGATCATCGGCACAAAAAATCAGGCGCCGCGCCTGGCGCGCAAATCGGCGGAAACAATCAAACAACTCGCCCTCGCCGTAAAAATGTTCCATATGGTCGAACTCGATATTCGTGATGACGGCGATGTCCGGCGCGTAGAGCGCGAGCGTGCCATCGCTCTCATCGGCCTCGACCACTACGGTGGTACCCTGCCCTACGCCCGCCACGCCGCCGAGCGCCTCCACCACGCCGCCGATGGCGAAGGCGGGATCGTGTCCGGTCGCCTTGAGCAGTTGCGCGATCATCGCGGTGGTGGTGGTCTTGCCGTGCGTACCGGCGACGGCGATCGAAAGCGGGAATTCACGAAGCAATGCAGCCAGCACGACGCCGCGCGCGAGCACCGGGAGACCACGCGATGTCGCAGCTTGCACTTCGGCGGTATCCGCGGCCACCGCCGGCGTACGCACCAGCCAGGCGATGTCCGCCGTTACATGTTCCGTATCCTGGCCAAAATGAACGGTGATACTGTGGCTCAGCAGCCAGTCGGTGATCCGCGTTGGCGCGACGTCGCAGCCGGAAACTATAAAGCCGCGCGCGGCCAGCAGCCGCGCCAAGCCGGCCATGCCGATGCCACCGATGCCAATGAAGTGCACGGCACTCGGATCGCGTTCCAGCAGCCCCCGCGCCGCCGCCAAGTCGCGTTCCAGTTGACTGAAGTCAGGCATGGTCACGCCCGGTTTTTTCCACGAGCCCGGCCAGCGCCTCCGCACCGCAACATTCGCGGTGCGCGTGACCCACGGCGCTCATGCTCGCGAGTTTTTCGCGCGCCCGATAACGCGCGGCGAGATAATCGGCCAACCACGCCGCTGAAAGATTTTTTTCGGAAACATAATCAGCGGCGCCCAGCCGCGACATAGCCTGCGCGTTCGCAAGCTGATGATTGGCAGCCGCAAAAGGATACGGCACGAGCAGCGCAGGCACGCCGAAGGCCAGTAATTCCGCGCAGGTCGAAGCACCGGAGCGACACACCGCCAGATCGGTCGCCGCATAAAGCTCCGCCATCTGCGTGGTGAAAGCGTGGACGGTATGCGGCACGGCGGCCCGTTCATACGTGGCGCGAATTTCGGTCTCGTCCGCTGGTCCCGTGAGGTGAATGACCTGAATGGGCACGCCGTCCGCGCGGAGCGCCAGCAAGGCTTCCGACGCGACTTCGTTCAGAGAATGCGCGCCGCGACTACCGCCCAGCACCATGACCGTGAAACGCTCCGCCGTGGTCACGCGCTGAAAATTGCGACTGGCCACTTCCAACTCGCGGCGCAACGGCATACCGGTGATCACCAAGCGACCGTGCGGCAGATAAAACCGCGACGCTTCAAAACTGGCCGCCACCGCGCGCGCCCAGCGCGAAAACAGCCGGATCGTGCGTCCCGGCACAACATTGGCCTCGTGCAACACCACCGGAACATGGCCGCGCAACGCGGCGTAAATTGGGCCGACGGACGCATAACTGCCCATCGCCAGCAGAACATCCGGCGGCTGTGTACGCATTTTTTTTCGGCACACACGCATCGCCCGCAGCAGACTCCACACCGCGGGGATGAAACGCAGCGAGAACCTTGTCGGCAAACCCTGCGCGGGGATCGTCACCACCGTACCCGACCAACCGCTGACCGCCGCCGATTCCACATCTTTGCCGGCCAGCCAGAGCGTCACCGTGTGCCCGCTGGCGCGGAGCACTTCCGCCGTCGCCAAGCCGGGGAAAATATGACCGCCGGTGCCGCCACAGGCCAACGCGATGTGCAGCGGCGCGGAACTCGTTGGATGATTGTTGGCGTTCATGGTGATGCGCTGTTTCCAAGCCTTGGAAAACGTCCCGACCGGTTTTTCCAAGGCTTGGAAACAGCGCGCTCCTTGGTCAGCAAAAACCGCTTCCACTCCACACCGGCGGAAAATCCGCCGAGTTTTCCGCCCGCAGCGACGACACGATGGCACGGGATAAAAAGCGGCAGCGGATTCACGCCACACGCCGTGCCCACTGCCCGCGCCGCGCGCGGCGCGCCGATGCGGCGGGCCAGTTCGCCGTACGTGACCGTGACACCCCGCGGAATTTTCTGCAACGCGGTGAGCACGCGGGCGGTAAACGCGGTGCGCGCAGCGGGTTTGAGCGGCGGCAACGTGGAGGGTTCCCGACCACGCAACCAGACGCGGAGGCAGCGTTCGGCTTGGCGCAGAACGACACAATCCGCCGGTGTTGGGCAGTGTAGGCGGACGGTTGTCACGCGCAGCGCCAAGTGGCCCCGCGGCACCGGCAACGTGCAGCTCGTCAGCGCACCGGCCTGGGCCTGTACACCGATGACGCCCCACGTAGTGACAAGGTCGAGCCGGGACGATGCAGTCATGTTAGTGGAAGATCAGCCGAAAAACGATGAAGCCGAGAACCAGAGCCCCAAGCAGCAAAGCGATGGCCCGATTACGTTGAATGTTGCGTTCGCGCCCCAACGTCGGCGGGCCAAAAAAACGGGTGCTGGAAAAATAGCGCGCAAACCGGTCGTCGTTGGAAACGGGGATACGGCGGTCTTGCCCAGCCAGCGTGGCCTCGGCGGTCGGCGCCGGCTCGGCCAGCGCCGGTGTCGGTGGAACTGGCGGCGTGGTACGGAGGCGTGGCGCAACGGGCCGCGTTGTGGGCGGCAGATAGGGGCGCTCCATCAAACGCTCGGGTTTTTTGAGCGCGCGCTCCAGCCGTTTGATTTCGGCGCGCAATTCGGCGCTGCTATCTTCCACGTCGTGCAAGCGCCGCTCAATCAAATTCTTGGCAATACGCATAGGCCGGCCACCGTTCAGGGCATATGACTGTGCCAGAAGAGAATCACGCCCGTCAGCACCAGCAGCACAACGATCAGCGGCAGCGTGATGGCAAGGCCGACCATGAGCCAATCGCCGAAACCTTTTTCCAGCTCCTCCGCCACGTGCCGGCCCTCCTCAAAAATCACCGCCGGATGCGCCGCCGCGCTCGACGGTGTTTTGGCGTCGCCGCTGACCGCATCAATTTTGGCAACCGCCTTGTTATATTCGATGCGGACATCGTCCACGAGCGTGGCCGCTTTGTTGAGTTCATCGCGGAACGAATCTTCCGGCCAGGTCTCCTCGTCAATAGCCTGCACGTCGCCCAACATGGCTTTGAAGCGTTTACGCGTGGCGCTGAGCAGTTCCGCCAAGCGATTGGCCTGAATTTCCTCTTTCTCCAGCGTGACCAGACTTTGGTTGAGCCGATCCGACATTTCCCGCTTGCCGCGCTGATAATCCTCCTGCCGCTTGCGCAAATCCTCCAAATCCTTTCGCTGTAGGTCAAGGTCTTCCTGGCGTTTGCGCAGCTTCTCAAGTTCCTCCATCGCGCCGGCCACCTTGGAATCCAATTCCTGTTTATGCTTGGTCATGCGCGTGATGGTGAAATCCGAAACCGACCGAACGGGCACGCCATCCGCGCCCGCACCTTCGCTGCCGACCTTGGTGAGATCATCCGCCGCCAGCTTGGCGCGCCGCTCAGCCTCTTGGGCGCGATTCAAATCGTCATCAAAAAAATCCCGGTTTGCCATAGTCTTGCTCCTGTAAAATTGCCGCGTGCATTGTAAGCAGCCGCGGGCGACGGCTCAATCCCTATTTCAGGGCGGCAGCACCAACGTTTGGCCAGCGCGCACGCTCTCCGGCGAGGTCAGCGCGTCGCGATTGGCCTCAAAGATTTTGCGCCATTTGCTGCGGCTTTTGTATTCCTTGACCGCAATCGCCGCGAGCGTCTCCCCCGGTTGCACAAGATGCGTGCGTACGGCGGGTTGCGCCACCACCGGCTGCGGCGGAGCGAGCGAACGCGGCGCGGCATTGGACACCGGCAAGACCACGCTCGCTTTCGGCGCCGCATTCGTACCCTCCAGTTGCGCGCGCAACGTCGCGATCTCTTTTTTGAGCAGCGCGATCTCCTCAATCGCCCCTGGTGGCCGGTTGGGCAGCGCCGCGGCGTAGTACAACCGCGCTTCGCGAATCAGCCCTTCGACCAAATCCCGTTTCTGCGCGGCGGGCCGCAACTCGATGTTGCGTTGGTAGTGATAAATCGCCCGGAGGTAGTCTTCTTTTTTGACATAGAGCAACCCCACCTCCAGATGGGCGCTCGCCAGTTGCGGTTTGCGATCCAACGCCTCGTTATACAGCTTGATCGCCCCATCAAGGTCCTCGGCGTTGCGCCGTTCGCGGGCGCGTTGCAGGAACGGATCGCGCTCGTCGCGGCGATCCTGGAACGAAACACCTTCGCCGCAGCCGGCGACCCAGCCCGCGAGCGCGAGGCCCACCGCCATCCGTAAAATGGATTTCATGCGCCTCTCCTACCATCCGTTGGCCGCAGCGTCAATCATCGCGATGCGGTAAACGCTCCAAGGGTTGGGAAAAGTGAACGTGCGGTTTTCCAAGCCTTGGAAAACACCGTTATTCTGTTTTTTTCACCGGAGGGTTGTCGAGAATTTTGCGGACGGCGCCGAGCAGCGCGCTCAGCGGATAGGGTTTTTGCAGGAAGTGGAAACCTTTTTCTTCGATGGCGGCCCAGCGTGACCGTTCATCGGTGTAGCCGCTGCATAGGAGCACCGGTAAACCAGGCTGCTGGGCGAGAATTTTTTCGCTCAACTCGATGCCGTTGCCGTCGGGCAGCACGACATCGCTAAAGAGCAGATCAAACCGATGATCAGCATGAGGGCAAGCCTGCACCGCTTCCTGCGCCGATGCGCAGGCGACGATGCTATAGCCGGCGGAGCGCAACACCTGCGCGGCCAAGGTGCGCACGCCCGGCTCGTCTTCCACCAACAGAATGCGCTCGCCATGACCATGCAGCGCCGCGGCCACAGGCGCGCCACCCTCCTCGTCCAGAACAGGGTCAACGCCGACATAGACCGGCAGGTAGAGCTTGAAGGTGGTACCATGGCCGATTTGGGTAGACACATTGATCCAACCGTTATTTTGTTTGGCGACGCCATAACTGACGGCGAGGCCCAAGCCCGTGCCCTTGCCTTCCTTTTTGGTCGTAAAAAATGGCTCAAAAATGTGGGCCAATACGTCGGAACTCATGCCTGTGCCGGTATCGGAAACGGCCAGACAGACGAACCGGCCGCGGCGTACTTCGCGCATCACGGTTTTGTCCTGCCCCTCAAACTCCACGGTGGTCGTGCAAATGGTCAGCCGACCACCGTTGGGCATAGCGTCGCGGGCGTTGACGGCCATGTTCATGATGTATTGATCCATTTGCGCAGGATCAACCTTGACGCGCTTGAGCGCCGGGTCGAGTTGGGTTTCGAGTTCAATATCTTCGCCGAGCAAGCGGCGCAGCATTTTTCCCGTGCTGGTCACGACTTGATTCAAGTCCAGTACGCGCGGCGAAACCGCCTGCTTACGGCTAAACGCGAGCAGTTGCCGGGTCAAATCGGCCGCCCGCAAGGCCGCTTTCTGGATTTCGTGCAAATCATGCCATTGTGGATTCTGTTGGTCGGTGTCCGTGAGCAAAATTTCGGTGAAACCCAAAATTGCTTGCAACAAATTGTTGAAATCGTGGGCGACGCCGCCCGCCAGCCGGCCGATGGCGTCCATTTTCGAGGCCTGCTGGATTTGCTGTTGCATCTCCATCTCGTGGGTGATGTCGCGGGAGATGCCGACGAGGCCGCTGATCTGTCCCGCTTGATCCTTGATGGGTACCTTGGTAATGGAACTCCAGTGAACTTGGCCATCCGGCTGTACGACTTGTTCGACCTTGGCGATCAACGGTTGGCCGGTTTGCAAAATATGCTTTTCATCCGCAAAGATTTCCTGTGCGCGCTGGGGCGCCTGGAATTCAAAATCGGTACGCCCAATGACAGCCCTTGGATGCGTCAGCTTCAAATAGGTGGCGTGTGCCCGGCTGATCTTGGTGAAGCGAAGTTCACTGTCTTTGAAGTATACCTTGTCGGGGATGTTATCCATCAGGGCATAGAGCAGATTGCGCTCCTGAAGCACAGCCTCTTCTGCCTGTTTACGCGCGGTAATATCAACAATGGACCCCTCTAAGACACCTTGTTCACGATAAAGTTTTGCAGAAATAAGGCAGTCGCGCGCCTCCGCTTGTTTGTTCAGCATTTTGCATTCAAAATCCACCACGCGGCCATCGGTTTCGAGTTGGCGGACCATCTTTTCCCGCTCACGCGGATCGGCCCAATATATCACCCCTTTTGAACCCAACAGCTCCTCCCGCGTACGGCCAAAAATCTCCAAATATTTCCTGTTCATGTCTAAAATCTGGGAACCATCCAGTTTCCCCCTGAACATACCCACCTCGGCATTGTCGAACAGGTTCCGAAACTTCTCCTCGCTCTGGCGCAACGCTATGACGGCCTGTTTTTGAGCCGTGATATCGCGGGCCACATGCACGCTGCCGATGAGCTTGCCGGTGGCATCAAAAATCGGGTCGCAACTGATCAGGTAATCACCGCCCAGCTTGGATTCATGCACCTCCAATTCGTGAGACTGGCCGTCCTTCATCAATTGGGCGTGCGGACAATGGTCAATCGGACAGATGGTACCATGAAGACATTCGTAACACGGACGTCCGCGGACCGCGTCTGGCGGTATCCCGATTTTATTTATCAACGCTTTGTTGGCACGCACAATACGATGATTCATGTCATGGATGGAAATCAGGTCCGGTACGGCATCGAACGTGCGTTCCCAATCTTCTTTGGCGCGAATCAATTCCGTTTCCGCGTACTTGGTCAGATAATCAAAATGGCTCACGAGCGCCTGCCGTTCTTGCACCACCGCCATTTGACTCCGAAAAAAAATCTTTTTCTGGCGCTGATCCCAAGCCAACCAGATCAAACCCGGCATGACGAGCAACAACAGCCCCAGCAAGCCGGCAATTCGGGTGCGAAAACGAAGTGGGGCATAAATTTCTTCGGCATCCACCTTGGCGACCATGAACCACGGCGAATCCGGCACCCGCCGCGTGATGCTCAGCACGGGCACTTCACGATAATCCACGCCTTCGAAAACACCTTCGACGCCACGCACGACCAATGCGGCGGGAAGATTTGTTTTTGTGAGCGGATAGCGCAGCGCCAAAGCCGTGTTTTTTCGATGACGCAGCTCATTCAAAAACAAGACATCGCTGCCATCACGTCGCACCAACAGCGTTTCCGCCGAAGCACTGGACATCGGCCACGACTGAATCAACGGGTACAGATATTCGTTGGGGTCTATGTTCATCAGGACCACGCCAACGCACTGCGTGGTCGCGCCACCAACCGCGGGCAACAGCAAAGGCGTAAACAGGCTGAGATGAATCTCCCGCTCCCCATCATCGCAATAGAGATCGGATAGGTAGGCGTGGCGGGATCGCACCACCTCGGCAACCAGCTTGCGGCTGTTGGCGGTCAAACGCGGCAGAGCACCGCTGTCGCCCAAACGCACGACACCCTGCGCATCCACCAGCAGCACGTGGGTATATTTTTCGGCGCGCTGCACCGACCGCAACCAGTACAGCAGGTCGTTTCGGCGTTGCATCTCGGCGGGATTGCCCAGAAATGTTTGGACCGAACGGATCAACTGCCGATCGCTCACGAGCAGGCCGGCATCACCCAGACGCTCTTCCCGCCAACGGACGATCTGCCGCACCTTCAGCTCGGCAATCGCCGTCAATTGCTGATAAATTTTCCCGCGCACCTCGGCTTGCTGCCGGCGAAAAAAGAAAAACGCACTCCCCAACGATGCGAGTGCGATGAAAGCGAAAACCGCCAGCGGCGCCCAAATCGATCTTCGCTGTTTATCGTTTACGGTCATGTTCTTACACCACAACGTTATGGTATAGAATAAGTTTCACATGTCAACCACGCGCGCGACCACCGCCGCGCGCCTTTCCAAGCCTTGGAAAAGTCCAGCCTCGGTTTTTCCAAGGCTTGGAAACCGATGCCCGCATAGCGCGGTGGCGTTGAAATTGTTTTGGCCGTTGACATCGCGCGGGAAATCCATATAGTCGCCCCCGCTTTCGGCTGGGGGGTTAGCTCAGTTGGGAGAGCGCCTGAATGGCATTCAGGAGGTCGGGAGTTCAACTCTCCTACCCTCCACCAACCCCGAAAAGCGTTGAACATCTTTCCGACGACGACGGTCGAACACACTGAACTTGAGGAAAGGAAACCACCATGTTTTTTGATCCGTTATATTTCAAGTTGGTGTTGCCGGGGTTGGCGCTGGCGCTACTGGCGACGTGGCTGACGAAAAGTACGTTTGCCAAGTATGCGCGCGTGGCGGCCTCATCCGGCTTGACCGGCGCAGAAGCGGCCGAGCGTTTGCTGGCTTCGCAGGGCATCAGCGGCGTCACGATCCGCGAGCATCAGGGTTTTCTGAGCGACCACTATGATCCGCGCGACCAAACGCTGAATCTCTCGCCCGAGGTCTATGGCTCCCGCTCGCTCGCAGCCATCGGCGTGGCGTGTCACGAAGCCGGCCACGCCATCCAGCACGCCAAACTCTATGCGCCGCTCAAACTACGCACGGAGTTGGTGCCGATCACAAACTTCGGCAGCAATTTTTCGTACATCATCTTTATTGCCGGCATGATGTTCCATTCGCCGATGCTGTTCAAAGTCGGCGTGCTGCTCTTCATGCTGACGGTGGTGTTCGCCATCGTCACGTTGCCGGTGGAATGGGACGCGAGTCGGCGCGCGAAGGCGCTGATGGTCCGCGCCGGCATTGTCACTCCGCAAGAACAAAGCGGCGCGGCCAGTGTGCTCAATGCCGCTTTTTTGACCTATGTGGCCAGCGCGGTGACGGCGCTGTTGACGCTGCTCTATTATCTGCTCCGCTCCGGCATGCTCGGCGGACGGCGGGATTGAAGGTTAGGTAGGGTCGGCGCTCCGAGCCGACCGCGGTGCGTTCAGAGAACACGCCCTGCTTTTGACGGCAGATGAATTGGTTCGCGTTTCCGTCGCGATCCATCGAAGAAATTGAGGGTTACCTTGCGCCAGGGGCAGCGTAACCACGCACGGTACATCGTAGCCATGCAGGGCGCGCACTTTCTGGATGACGCGTTGCGCCAGTGTGGCGCGCGTCTTGGCCAGCACCAACACTTCGCGGGACTTTTTCAGTCGCCCGCGCCACCAATAGAGCGACGCCATCGGCCCCACCATGTTGACGCACGCAACCAAGTGTTCACGTAGCAAAACCTGGCTGATGCGGTTGGCTTCGGCCCGGGTGGCCGCTGTGATATAGACCAGTATAAATTTCATGGCAGTTGCTTGAAGTTTCTGCAGCATAGATTATGATTTTTCGCGCTGCGGGTAAAATGAAAAACAGCGTGAACAAGATTTTTCGGCGGGCCGGATTGGTGGGTATCCTCTGGCTGGCAGGGTGCGCCTCGCTGCCGGAAGAATATCGCCCCCAAACCGTTGGTCCGCTGGATGATGGGCAGACCAACAACGGCGTGATCATTCAACTGGTCGCCCGCAATCGCACAACCCAGCTCGGCCAGCCGGTGGTTTTTCAAGTGGTGGTGCGCAACATCAGTAATCACGCCTTCTGGATTCCGCATAAGCCGCCGCAGGGATTCTTCTGGACCTTTCCAGATGGCCGACATGATTGCTATTTCTTCGACCGTGAACAAGTGCGTTATTTTAGCAAAAATGATTGTGTTCTGCTCCAACCGGGGCATGAAATTGCGCTAACAGGACTGGTGGACACGGCAGCCTTTAGTCAGCTCGGGATCACCGAGTTTAGAGCCGAAATTGACGTTGCCCGAAATACTAACCCTGAATTGACGCCCTGCTGGTCGGGGCGCGCGTTTTCCAACTCGTTTGGTGTCCAATTGGTCCCCTACCAAACATCCAGGTGAATCACCTTATCCGCACCACCGCTCACCCACTCATCAAATTGTAATCAACCGCTTCCTGATCACGCTCGCACACCGCAACACGGCGAGACTTGATTTGTGTCCGACAGGAAAGTAAGCTGCGCCCGCTTTTTGAAAAAAGGAGCACTATCATGGCTAGAATTTATAATTTCAGTGCCGGTCCGGCCGTCCTGCCGCTCGCCGCGCTGGAAGAAGCGCAACGCGATCTCGTGGATTACAAAGGTTCCGGCATGTCCATCATGGAGATGAGCCATCGCGGCAAGGAATATGAAACGGTGCATAACGAAGCCGTGGAAAACATCCGCAAACTGCTCAAGTTGCCGGAAAATTATACCGTGATCTTCATGACCGGCGGCGCGACGGCGCAATTTGCATTGATCCCCATGAATTTGCGTGGCGAAGGCCGGGTTGCCGACTACATCAATACCGGCGCGTGGGCCAGCAAGGCCATCAAAGAAGCCAAACTGTTGGGTAAGGTCAATGTGATCGCCGACACCGAGAAGGACATCCCGACGCGCCTGCCGGACGTGGCGGCGCTCAGGTTCACACCCGGCGCGGCCTATGTGCATATCACCTCGAACGAGACCATCGCTGGCACGCAGTGGAAAGCATTCCCCCAAACCGAAGCGCCGCTCATTGCCGATATGTCATCCGATATCCTTTCGCGCCCGATTGATGTGAACCAGTTTGGGTTGATTTACGCCGGTGCGCAGAAAAACCTCGGCCCGGCCGGTGTGACGGTGGTGGTGATCCGCAAAGACCTCGCTGAACGTGCCGGCGGAAAATATCCAATGATCCTCCGCTACAAGACACACTTGGAGGAGAACTCGCTACATAACACCCCGCCGTGTTTCGCCATTTATATGCTCGCGCTCTGCACGCGCTGGCTGCTCAACCTTGGCGGCGTTGACGCCATCACCAACATCAACCGCGACAAAGCGGCGAAGCTATACGCGGCCATTGACGCCTCTGGTTTTTACAAAGGCGCTGCCGTCAAAGAATTTCGTTCCGATATGAACGTCACCTTCCGCCTGCCCAGCGAGGCACTGGAAGAGCAGTTCGTCAAGGAAGCCGGCGCGCAAAAGCTCAAAGGGCTGAAGGGCCACCGTTCGGTCGGCGGCATCCGCGCTTCGATCTATAACGCCTTCCCCGTCGCCGGTGTGGATGCGCTCATCGCGTTCATGAAAGACTTTGAAAAACGCAACGGTTAAGGTAAAAACTCCGCCGGCCTTGCTGTTACCATCCGGCAATTTGCGTGCCTGTAGCTCAACTGGATAGAGCGTTGGCCTCCGAAGCCAAAGGTTGTGGGTTCAACTCCCGCCAGGCACACCAAACGAGCATACGTTGTGTACTTTGTCTATATCCTCCAGAGTTTACGCACGAACTGTTTTTACATCGGTACGACCGACGATTTAGTACGCCGTTTTCATCAGCACCAAACCGGTCGCAGCACCTATACCTGCAAATGCGGTCCGTGGTGGATGACCTACTACGAAATCCACGCCGATCGTTCATCCGCCCTCCACCGCGAGCGCGAAATCAAACACTGGAAAAGTTCTACGCGCATCCAACGTTTAATCGCGGAATCGTTTCCGCCATGACAGAGCGCCCCGGCTACCGTAGCCGGGAAGGTTGTGGGTTCAACTCCCGCCAGGCACACCAAGTTTTCCAAGGCTTGGAAAATTGAAACGACGCTTTTTCCAAACCTTGGAAAAGCGCACCGGAAAAGATAGAATCCCGCCACGATGACTGGCCGCCGCTCCGAATCCGTGCTCGTGGTTCATCCCACGTCGCTTGCGCTCCGGCAACTCCAACGCCGCACGCTGACGCACGTAGGTTTCTTCGACGCGCGCGGTCACATCACCTTCGCCGGTTTGCTCAATAGCTGTGCCGAAGCTGCGCGGCAGGCCGGTTTGCTGGCGGGCCGAAGGTCGGCCTCGGATTTGGACTATGAAATGCTGCTACTGGAGACCGCCCAGCAGTTCCGTGCAAAATCCGCCGCCCAGCAAGGCCCGCTGGCCGCCCTCGCACAGCAAGCTTTGGAAGACACGCTTGACCAACTGATCGCCTTCCTCGCGCCGCTGGCCGATCGCATCGCCGATGCTCTCGCGATACTGGCGCGCGGCACACCCAAGAACCGCGCGCTCGCTACGCTCTATCAGGAGTTTCAAGCCGCTGCTAACGCGATGGACGTGAGCACAGAGGCCGATGAAAACGCAGCCATTCTGCGCTTGTTGCGCGGTGACTGCACTGCGTGGCCCGCCGTCTTGCACGAAGCCACCGCCGTGCGCTTCGTCGCCGTACGTGCCATCACGCCGATGCTGGAAAGCGTCAGCCACGCGCTGGTCGGGAAACCAGGTGGCACACAGGTACAGATCGAGCATATTTTGGAAGAACACGAGCAGGAATGGTGGGGTGAAAAATTCCTGGCGGGTTCCTGTCGGCTTTTGTTCGGAACGGAAAGCGCCGCCGAGGATGCCGCCTGCCATGCGGCGCAGACATGGAGCGTAGTCACCAGCCTACGCGAAGCCTACGCAATGCGCGATCCCGGCCTCGCCGCCGAAGCGCGCACGAACGTCGGCTTCTCCTGTTCCGCTGGTCTCTATGGTGAAGTGGAAGACCTCGCGCGCCGAATTTGCTGGGAATTGGAGCAACCGGACGCTCATCTGCGACCCGAAGAGATCGCGCTCGTCGTGCCCAACGTGGGCCAATATGCCGATGCCATCGCTGACGTTTTCCAGCGCTTCCAGTTGCCCTATCACTTCCGCCGCGGCAATGCCGTGCTCGCCGCGCCGGTGACACAGGCGATTCTGCGCCTGCTGGAAGTTCGCGCCACGCGCAGTCGCGACGCTTTTTGTGCGTTGCTCGAAAGTCCGTGGCTGAAGTGGGAAAGAATACAGGAGACAGAATACAGAAGTCAGAAGCCAGAGGTCACTGAACAGCTATCCGCTATCCGCTATCCGCCATCTGCCCTCGCCGATTCCATCCGCCGCGCCGGGATTGAACCAGAAATGCCGGAGGCCGCGGTGCTCGCACTGCGTGTCCGTAATTTCCTCCTCGCTAAACGCCCGCCAGCAACGGACGCCCAAGCTATCGGCGATTTTGCGGCGCAAGTGTTTCGGCTGCTTTACGACAAAAACTCGGAACGTCGCCCACTCACCAAACTATGCAACCAACTGATCTCAGAACTTCGTCAAACGTTTGGCGTAGAAGGCCAAGTCCGGCAGTTTCTACAAAATAGTTTCGCGTCCGATGACCTCACGCGCCAAGCCGCGTTGTTCAATAGCCGCGCCTTGACCGCCGTCATCGCGCAACTGGAAACCCTCGGCAAACATAAGGCCGAGACCACAATGACGTGGGCCGAGCTGCTCGCGCTCTTGCGGCGCGTGTTGCGTAACGTGACGGTTGCCGCCGGCAGCGCCGACGAGTCCGGCGTCTGGGTTCTCAATCCGCACGACGCGGCGGGCCTACATTTCCGCGTCACGCTCATCGCCGGGCTGAACGCCGGACGCTTCCCCGCCCTACCCGCGCCCAGTCCGGTGTTTAGCGACGCCGAATTGCGGCAGTTGCGCGAGGCGTTGACCGCTTTACCGCAAACCGCGCTGGCACCGTCCGTGGCGCGGCGCAGCCAAGATAATCTGCTGTTTTTGACCACGCTGGCGACGGCGAGCGAACGGCTGGTGTTTTCCTATCAAAGCCGCGACGAAACAGGCGAAGAATTGCAACCTTCAATCTGCTTTGCCACCGCATGGCGGCTCGCCGGCTGGCCAAGTTGGGAGAAGTTACCGTCGCAACCGCCTGATCCCTATGATCGCTGGCGCCTGAAGGTCGCGCCGGAAATTTTCCGCGAATTCTGGGAAGCCGCGCGAAACGGCAAGGACCTGCCCATCTGGCAACGTAAACCCTTTCACGGCGAATCGTTCCTCGCCACCCGCCCGCTGGCGCTCTGCCGTGCGGCGGATGAAGCGCGCCAACAAGCCGCACGTTCCCTTGCGGAGTGTAGGAGCCCGGCCCCTGCCGGGCGACCTGCCGATGCCGTCAGCGAACTCGTCGCCCGCAGCCTGACGATGGAGGCGGAGCGCACCCGCATCTTCACGCAGCAGGCTTTGCAGCCAAACCAGCCGCCAGAACACGGCACGCGGTTCGTCGGTTCCATCACAGCCCAGACCTGGCAACAGGTACGCCCCAAACCGCGAACCATTCCGGATTTCAGCGCCACGGAATTGGAGACGCTGGCGACCTGTCCCTATAAATACTATCTGCAACGTGTGCTCCACCTCGAAGCGCTCAAAACCAACGAACAGGAAGCTACGCCGCTCGCGCTCGGTAGTCTGGTGCACCGCGTGATGCACCATGCGCTGCTACTCCTGCGCGGTGATCCACCGCCGCCAGATGCCCCAGCCGTACTGGCCGACATCCGCCACGGCTTCGCCGATCTATGCCGTCCGGCGTTTGCAGTGCAAACCACCGACCACCCGTGGCGCATTATGGTCAAGGGGCCCGGTCGTCCGGTGGTGCAATTCCAGCCGGATAAGACCGAGCATTACGCTGAATTTATGGCGGCGGTGGCCAACGCCGAACTCGAAGCCGAGGAACAAGCGCTGGCTAGCATGATGCTCGGCGCCATCGAGCAACGCGGCGTCGTACGAACCAACTTGATCGCCGGTTGCAACAATCTGCTCCGCTTGAGCCTGCAACCCGCCGAATTCGATAAATCCATGCTGCCGCCGTTGCGCCGCTATCCCGCACTACTGGAATTCGCCTTCGGTTCCGGCCAAGGTTGCGAGAAGTCCGCCGTGACGTTCGTCCATCCCGATGATCCCGTCAGCCGCTTGCGCGTCCACGGCAAGTTGGATCGCGTGGACTTGCTGGCCGATGACGACGGCGTCATCCGCGCGATGACGGTTGTGGACTACAAGGGCGTGAGCAAGAGCGGACTCCAAGCGGAAGAGCTGGCCGCAGAAATCATCGCCGCCCGTAATTGCCAATTGCCGGTCTATGGCCTCGTTGCACAGGCGACCTTCGGCGATGACCTCCCGTTGCTCTTGCAATATCTGCCGTATCGCGGCGACTTCAGCGAAATCCTCAAGCAAACGCCAAAGCGCTGGATCGCGCTCACCGGCGAACCGGTGGACTCCACCACGCTCGCCGAATTGATCGGCACACCGCAAACGCCCCTGATGGCGGCTTTCGCGCGGCGTATTTTCCAATGCTTGGAAATTCTTGAGCACGGTGATTTCCGTGCCGCGCCGCAAGCATGCGAACACTGTGAATTCCGCGGCTGCTGCCGTTACACCGCACCGGCGCTGGAAGGCGAAACAGAAGAAGGAGCGTAGGGGGAATGGTGCTGATCCCTAATAGATTTTTGGTAGGGCGCTCGCGCCGCGAGCGCCGCGGACGGCGCGGCGCGCCGTCCCTACCTATGGCAAGAATGCTTTGAAATGAGCGTAACCTTCAAAATCCAATTCAGCGCTTCCGCCGGCACGGGCAAGACCTATCAGGTGACGCAGCTCTATCTCGCCCTTGTGCTGGGCCACCCCTATCCCAAGGAAGCCGGCGAACTGATCGGAATCGCACCCGGCACGATTCATCCCGGCGGAGAACCGCTGCCATGCGAAAAGATTCTGATGCTGACCTTCTCGCGTAATGCCGCCGCCGAGTTACGGCAGCGCATCACCGCGGGCATCGAAGAGGCGCGCGCTGACGCGGAAGCCAAGCACAACGATGAAATCGCTGCGCGCTGCTGGAATTTGCTGCATCGCCTGCCCGCCGCCGACATCTCCACCATCCACGCCTACGCGCAGCGCCTGGTGGAACAGCACGCCCTGCGGCTCGGCCTCTCGCCCGCCTTCAGCATCCTCGATGAGGACGCGGCCTCCGATTTACGTCAGGAAATTTTCGAGGCCGCATTGCACGACGCACTGGAAAACGGCAACGATGCCGACCACGCCACACGGGAGGCGCTCTGTGCCGGGCGCGGCGCAAGCGAAGTTCTCGGCGCGCTGCAAGCGTTACTGCAAAACACACGCAGTCTTGGTCTGCGGCTGGAAAACATGGACCTTGCGGGACTGGTCGAGCAGCCCGCGCCGCCAACGCTCGAACGATTGCGCCAGTTACGGACGCAACTCGCCACCGCCAACGGCCAGAACAAGCGCGGCAAAGCGCCACAAATTTTAGCTGACTTGGATGGCTTGCTTGCCACTGCGACCATGAATGCCGATATGGTTGCGCTAGCCGCCCATGTCGCGGAACTGGCCGAAGGACAATGGGGAAAAGATAATCCCGCGCTTTCCGCGACACGCGACGCGTTGCAGCACTTCGGGGCCTATGCCGAGCACCGCCGCGCCGCCGATGCGCTCCCGCCCTTGCTCCACCTCGTAAAAAGCGCGGCGCAGCGTTACGAAAACGCCAAGCGCGAACGCGCCGGGCTGGACTTCGACGATCTCCTGCTGCTCGCGCGCGACCTCGTGATGCACCACGCCGAGGCGCTGCCGCCCATCACCGCGATCATCGTGGACGAGGCGCAGGACAACTCGGCACTGCAAAACGAATTTATCCGCGGACTCCAAGCCGCACGCTCTGCCGCGCTCGCGCTCTGCGGCGATTGGAAGCAGACCATCTACGCTTGGCGTAACGCCGATCCCCAAGGTTTGGAACGACTCGCCAAGGAAACCAAATTACGCGGCGTACCATTGCGTCAGAGCTTCCGTAGTCAGCAGGGCGTGCTCGACTGGATCAACGACTTCTGTCGTGGCGTACTCTTTGACGAGGCCTACCGCGCTGACGACGAATTGCTGCCCTGTCCACGCGCACTGGCCACCGAACCACCCAACATCGAGCTGCTCCTGCCGGAATGGGAACTGCAACCCGACCCGTTCGAGCCCGTTGGTAGAAAAATGCGGCTGGAACTCTCACCCACCGACTTGAAGCGGCTGGCCAAAGAAGAAAGTTTTCAAGGTTCGGAAAAACCAGCGAACGGAGTTTCCAAGAATTGGAAAACTGTGCTCGCACAGTCGGAACAAGCAATCGCGCTGGAAGCACGCGCCCTTGCCCGACGTATCGAACTTCTCACCGCTGGTCCGGCTTCCAGCGCGGCGGTTTCCAAGGTTTGGAAAAATGGTAGCTGGAGCCAACCGGAGTCGCCGCCGTACCGCCGCCGCGACATTCTGATTTTGCTCAAAGCCACCAGCCGGCAGGAAATTTATGAAGCCGCGCTACGCGAACGCGGCATTCCGTACACGACCGACGGTAAAGGGCGCGGCTTCCTGACGCGGCAGGAAGTACAGGACATCGCCAGCCTGCTCTCATGGCTGGCGTTCCGAGATGACCTCGTCGCGCTGCTCGCGGTCGCACGCTCGCCGTTCTGCGCGCTTTCCGATGAAGTGCTGGCCGTACTCGCGCAGGGCAGCAACGCCACAAACTTGGCCATCGCGCTGACCGGCGTGGATACCACCGCCGCGACGGCGCGACTCGCCGAATTGGGCTTGGCTGCGGAAGCGCCGACGTTTGCGCACGCGGTGGAATTCTTCCGCCGGATGCGGCTGCTGGCCGGGCGACTCCCACCCGTGGAACTGGTGCGCGAAGCCATCCGGCTGACCGGCTTCGATGCCACACTCGCCGGCTCGTTCCACGGCGCGCAGCGGCTCGCCAACCTCAAAAAATTGCTCTCGTGGATTGAGACGCACGAACGCAGCGAAGGCCTCGACCTCGCGGGCGTCGCACGCTGGCTGACCACCGAAATTGAAAATGGCGAGGATCGGCCCGATGCGCCCGTACTCGATCCGCAGGACGACGCCGTACGCATCAACACCGTCCACGCCGCCAAGGGCCTGACCAGTCCGGTGGTTTGTTTGCCGGACCTGCGGCGTATCCCGGCCCCGGATCAGCAATGGCTTCTGCCCCACCCGACCGCCACGGGCTTGACCATTGCGGCCAAGCTGAAAACACGCCAGCCGGACTTGCCCGACGCGCCGGAATGGAATACCAGCGATTTCGAGAATGCCAAGGACGCGGTCAAAACCTCGCGCACCGCCGAAGACCAGCGGCTCTTTTATGTGGCCGCGACGCGTCCGCGCGATCTGTTGGTATTCTCGGGCGAGAATGCGCATCGCACTGCGACGTGGCGCGGCGCGCTCAACCACTATCTGCTCGCCGACTCCGAACGCGCGCTGCGCCTGATGACATTGCGCGATTACCGCCAGTTGGAAGAGGAATGGCGCGCGGCGGGACTGGCCGCACCACGCACCGTACCTGCCGGCGAGATCAGCGCGACGCAACTGGCCGAGCAAACCGCCCTGCCCGAGCGCCCGCCACACCCGGAACTCTACCGCTATTCGGCCACGCTGCTTGCCAGCGTGCCGACGACCGATGACCCCGCCGCGCTACGGGAATTTATCGAGGAAGATTTGGCTGGGTTGCAAACGCCGCACTCCACGCGCCGCGCCGCCGCCACAGAGGATAGCCGCGCGGAGCGTATCACTACCGGCGTACGCGCCCATGCCGCGCTACGCGCCGCGCCGCTCCAAGACAGTCAACCCGCCACACCGAAGACGGCCACAGCCAGCGCCTTGGCGTGGCTGCGGAAAAACTGCGGCGACCTGCCGCCCGCTCACGTACTGCGCGAACTGCCGTTCGTCGCCCGCTTTTCGCACGATGGCGCGGTGGCGCTGGTGGATGGCGCGGCGGATTTGGTTTTCTGGCGCAACGGCGCGTGGCACATCGTGGACTATAAATTCACCGAGCAAACACCGGACGAATTGCGGCAGCGCTACGCCTTGCAACTGGCAATCTATGCCGCCGCGCTCTTCACGCCCGATGGGCTGCCGCGTTTTGCCCACACAACGAATAGCGGCGCCCTCGGAGAGGCCGCTCTACCGAAAAAAGGTAGGGTGCGTTCTCCGAACGCGCCGTCTTTGAAATTGAGCTTGCTGCGTTGCAGCCGCGATTTCCAATGTTTGGAAATTCCGTTTGCTGATTTTCCAAGCCTTGGGAAAACCGCCGCCGCCGTCATTGCCACCGCCCGCATCCTGCGTAAGTTCCAACCAAGTGGAATCAGCACCGATTTTTCAGCCCGGCGGGATTAGACCATCCTTGATGGCTTTGGCGACAGCGCCACTCCGGCTATGCACATGCCGTTTGGTATAGATGCGGCGCAGACAGGCATCCACGGTGTGGTAATTCAATTGCAAACGCGCAGCGATCTTTTTTGGGCAAGTACTTCCGCCGCGTGCTCATCGGTGCGCCGCCCTTCAACACATCCCGGAGGCCAGCCGTGATCCACTCGACGGGTTGGCCCGGACAAACGCACCGCATTTTCAAGCGCCCACGACCGGCTTCAAGATCAACGCACCGAGCGGCGGCAAGGTGAGCACCACCGAGCACGACTGCCCCTGCCAAGGCGTACGCTCCGGCTGGACGCGCAACACCGGCGCGGTGCCGCTACCACCAAAATGCGCGTCATCGGTGTTCAGCATGCAAACCAATGGCGCAGCCCCAGGCACACCAACACGATAACCAGCACGCGACATGGGCGTGGCGTTGAAGACACAAACGAGATCGTCGCCCGGCGTTCGCCCACGGCGGATAAAACTGACGACGCTTTGCTGCGAGTCGTGGAAATCAATCCACTGAAAACCTTCCCACGAGAAGTCAACCTGGTGCAACGCCGGTTGGGCGCGCAGCAGGCCGTTGAGTTCACGCAAAAGCGCCTGGAGTCCTTGATGCGGCGCGTACTGGCACAGGTGCCAGTCCAAACTGCGATGGTAATCCCATTCATTCCACTGGCCAAATTCCGAGCCCATGAACAGCAGCTTCTTGCCGGGATGCGCATACATCAGCGCGTAGAGCAGGCGCAGGTTGGCGAATTGTTGCCAATGGTCGCCGGGCATCTTGGCCAACATCGCGCCTTTGCCGTGCACCACTTCATCGTGCGAGAAGGGCAGAATGAAATTTTCGGTGAAGGCATAGAGCAACGAGAAGGTGATGTGGTTGTGGTGGAACTTGCGGTAGATGGGGTCCTTGGTGAAGTATTCCAACGTGTCGTGCATCCAGCCCATGTTCCATTTGAAATCAAAGCCAAGGCCGCCGAGATAAGTCGGACGTGACACCATGGGCCACGCGGTGGATTCTTCGGCGAACGTCAGAAAGCCGGGATACTCGGTGTGTACCACCTCGTTGAACTTTTTCAGGAAACTCACAGCCTCCAGATTTTCGCGTCCACCAAATTCGTTGGGGATCCACTCCCCTGCTTTGCGCGAATAATCCAGATAAAGCATACTCGCCACCGCATCCACGCGCAGTCCATCAATGTGAAAGACGTCGGCCCAATAGAGCGCGTTGGAGAGCAGAAACGCGCGTACCTCATTGCGACCATAGTTGAAAATCAGCGTACCCCAATCTTTGTGCTCACCCTTGCGCGGATCAGCATGTTCATAGAGATGCGTACCGTCGAAATAGGCCAAACCGTGCCCGTCGCGCGGAAAATGCGCCGGCACCCAATCCACGAGCACACCAAGGCCGGCCTGGTGGCAGCGATCCACAAACTCCGCGAAATCCTCCGGCGATCCGAAACGCGAAGTCGGCGCATAATAGCCGATCGTTTGATAGCCCCACGACCCATCGAGCGGATGCTCCGACACCGGCAACAGCTCAATATGCGTGAACCCAAGGTCTTTGACGTACGGGATGAGTTGATCGGCCAACTCACGATACGTCAGCCAGCGATTACGCTGCTCCGGCACACGCCGCCAAGAACCCAAATGAACCTCATAAACACTGATCGGCTGCTCGTGCCAATTCGTCCGTTGCCGATGCTCCAGCCATGCGCTGTCCCGCCACGTATGTTGCCGGACATCACAAACACGTGAAGCCGACTTCGGGCGTAGCTCCGAGGAAAAAGCATAAGGATCGGCCTTCGTCATCAACGAACCTTCGCGGCTCTTGATCTCAAATTTGTAAAGGTCACCAACCTTCAGACCCGGAATAAACAACTCCCATAAACCGGAACTTCCGCGGCTTTGCATCGGATGAGACCGTCCATCCCAGCGATTGAAATCCCCGACCACGCTCACCCGCGCCCCGTTCGGGGCCCAGACCGCAAAGTGCACGCCCGCTTCGCCGGCGATGGTCAGCGGATGCGCGCCCATTTTGTCATAGGTGCGGTAATGCGTACCTTCGCCGAAAAGATACTGATCGAAATCCGTGATTTGTAGCGGGCACGCATACGGATCGGCGACTTCCCAACCGGTGCCATCCGAACGCGTCATGCGCAAACGATAAGCGAACGGTTCGCGGCCCGGCAACGTGATCTCGAACAAACCATCTTTGTGAATACGTTCCATCGCCTGTGCCACACCGGTGGCGGCCTCGATCACCTCCGCTTTGGCGGCGTGCGGCTGCATCGTACGGATACAAAGCCCAGCCTCCGTGACGTGCGGGCCGAGCACCTCGAACGGCGCATAGTGTTGGGCTTTGACGACGGCACGAATGGCGTCCTTGTTTATCATGCCGGAACAGTAACAGAGAATTTCCGACTTTCCAAGGTTTGGAAAATCTGCCGGTTACTTTTTCCAACCCTTGGAAAATTATGGCTGGCGCGTAAGTCTGAAGGACTGCGATGTTTGCGGCTGGAGTTCCACCGCGGCGGCACCTTCGATGTGCCAATTAGGCGGAGGCTGTAGGCGCGCTTTGAAGTCGCCATCCACACATAGCGTCAAAACGGCGTGATCGCGATCTTGACGTTGCCACTGAATCTTTAGTGTACCGGTTGGCAACGGCGTGACGCCTTCGACACGTTCGAGGCTGTCGAGTTGCGGCGTGACAGTGACGCGCTGTCCACCGGGTTCATCCAACCGCACGCCCAAAACATAGCGGCTAAGAATATAGGCCGGCCCGGCTGACCAGGCGTGGCAATAGCTGCGCGTGGGATAACGACCACCGCCCAAATTGCCGTTGGCGAACGATTCCCAGAACGTTGTGGTCTGCCCATCCAACATGCCGCCCCACAAATCGCGGATGGTGGCCAACATCGGCTCGATCCGGCCTGTTTCGCCCAGCAATTCGAGGAGATAGAGCGTGGCGAAGGGACTGCCAAATTGGACGACGTTGTTCGTTGCCTGCCCCAGCGCAATCGCCAAAACGCGTTGCTGACGTTCCGGCGGCACCACGCCGTGGAGCAACGCAAGCGTGTTGATCTGTCGTGAAACACTGGTGCTGCGCGAACCATCGTTGTGGATGCTATCCACATAGGCGCCGCGCGTTTCGTCCCAAAGATAGCGGTTGATGTTTGCGGTCAGTTGATCGGCGGCGGTGCGATAGCGCGTGGCGGTCGGCGCGTCCTGCGCGACCTCGGCCATGCGTGCGCCCAGCTGCAAGGTATCCACGAGGAAGGTGTTGTTGTGCGTCACGCAATGCTGGTTGTTGTCGAGGCCGATCCAGTCGAAAAACTGCCACGCGGAAATGCTGAATAAGCCGGTCCGGGGATCAAGGTATTTGGTCAGGCAGTTGTTGAGCATCTGGCGGACGGCGGGATAGTAGGCCCTGACCAGGGTTCCCCGGTCGCCGGTGTACCAATAATTTTCCCAGCACATCCGCGCCCAGAGGAAACTCCACGCAGGGATGATGCGGCCCCAGCGGGTCGGGATGCGCATATGCACCAAGTCGTCGTGTTCCAAGCTTTGCGCGCCGAGCAATCCGCAGCGCTGCACCAACCGCGCGTCGCCAAACATCATGTAGCACACCAACGCCTCGTTGCGGGCGTCGCCGAGCCAGAACGATTGCTCGTAGAGCGGACAATCCACGAAGGTGTCTTCCATGCAACAGAGCATGGTTTGACGGCAAGTCTTCCAAACATTGTTAAGCAGCGCGTCCGACGAGACAAACGCACCGCGATCGGCCACCGGATAGTGTGTGAAGTTGCCGGTCACACGTCGAATTTTTACATCGGCGGGCCGCGCGCGAACGGTCAAGGCCAGATAACGCCCGCCAAAATGCCGCATCGTCATATAACTCTGCCCGCCCGCCCGCGTGACGTAACGGAAGCTGGAACGGTTGCGCCACGACCACTGGGGCGTGCCTCCGTGGAAGCGCTCGAAAATATTCGCATCCAGCACCACGCCAGCAGGCGCGTCGAGCTCAAAACCGAGGTGCGCGTTATATTCCTGCCCCAGATCAATCATCAGCTCAAGATCATCGGTGCCGGCGGGGATCGTTGTGACTTCCGCGTTGTCAAAGACCAACCCTTGCGGATTGATAACCGTCCCCGGCCCGAGCACGTTACGGAAGCAGGTCAAACCATGCACATCTGTTGGAATCAATTCGCGCGGTTCAAGATCACGGAATTTTTGACGGAACGGTTGGAGCGCCGCCAGCGTGGAAGCCGCGCGCATTTTGCGCCACGTTTGATCCTTCGCCTGGAACGGCCCCGCCACACTCCACGGCCCTGTGCCACACGGATTACGCAAAGTAACTGACGCCTCGGCGTCCAGAACGAACTGAAATTCTTCCGTCTCCGACAGGTCATCGAGCACCACAATGAGCGGATTAGCGCCTTGCTGCAGATGCACCGTGGCACGCTCCTGCTGCAAGAGGTCGCGCTCCACATCCACCGTCTGGCCGTTCAACCGATACGTGCCAAATTCAAACGCCGAACTCGGCCGCCCGATGAACGCATCCTGTTCTTTCTCGCTGACCAGTTCCGTGACGAGCACAAACCGATAGAAGTTGCGGTTGTCGGCCTTGCGCGCGATGCCCTGACAGCGGCCCAGATTGACGGTGGAAACGATTCGCGGCGCGCGCACCCGCTGTACCGATAGCACCGCGGCTGGACGAATGCTTTCTTTTTCCAGTTGAGGAATTCCGCTCGGTTGTAAATCCTTCCATGGGCCAGCGAGTGCCGGTGCGATCTCCGCGGCGGCCAGCCAACCCGTCACGGTGCCATTCGGTTGCAACCAATCCACGCACGCTTGGCGGGCGTCATATTGTTCTTCAAACCCCACATGTGCGCTGACGACGGGACTACGCGGGTTGTGCGCGGGATCATCGCAGACTTGCCACGCACGATCTGTGACCAAAACATGTTGCCCCGCGGCATCTATCCAGTCCAACTGCGCCAAAAGTCCGGGCCGCACCGCAATACTTTCCGCCGTGTCCCGCCCCCAATGATGCACACGCACACCGATCACGTTCACGCCGGGCTGCAAGAAACGCGCGATGTCTAACACGTCGTAGCGGTAATGCTCCGGGAAAGCACGCACGGGGCCATCGCCAACAAATTCACCGTTGATGAACACCTGATAACGCGTATCAGCCGTGATGGCCAACTGCGCCGACTGCACCGCGCCGTGGATGTCCCATTGCCGCCGGGCGAGCATCCAGCAGTTATAATCATCTTTGCTATCGGGCCGAAAAATCCATTGCGCCTGCCAAGCCGCTGGTTTTATGGGTTCGGCTGGTATCGCCGCCGGGGTGCCAAAATAAAGCAGGACCAGCAAAGGCCAGAGATTTTGTTTCATACCGTGGGCTCCAGAAATGTACATTGCGGGAAAGCGTATAACAAAAACCGAACGGACTTTCCAAGGTTTGGAAAACCGAAAGCACACTTTTTCCAAGCCTTGCCCCCCCCACCCGCTCACGCTGCCGATAACATTCGACGTACGAGTCGCCGGCCTATTTCTCTTCCGGCTTCTCGAAATAAACGGTGAAGTGCACGTTGTCGAAGGTCACTTTGTAGCGGCTAAGCAGGCCGCGACCAATACGCACCGTTTTATCCGGTTCCAAGCCGCGCTCGCGCAGCGTGTAGGCGCGCACTTGCCGAAACACAAGATCGCCAAGGCTCACCTGCTTGACCGGACCGAGCGTCATCTTGGGCAGCGCGATTTCAAAATCGCCACCGGTATCGAGGATGATCGTCTCCTTTTTGCCATCCACCATGCCATTGACGGTATAGACGCCCTCGCTCTCCGCCAGCGGCACCGCCGCGACGAGTTGATCCTCTTTGGGGTGGTAGGTCAGCGTGGAGGCCAGCGTGATCAGCCGATTATGGAAGTCAAACTGCGCGGTGGCAAAAGCGCGGAGTACATTGCAGCCGAGCACACCTTCCAAGGCGGGCTGTTCCACATTGCGCGCCAACGTACCCAGCGGACCGGAGGCGGTGCGGACATAGGCGATCGTATTTTCCATGCGCAACGTGTCGAAGCTGAGCGAACTCAATAGGCAGCCGTACCCGAGAATATCGTCCCGCACGTGCCGGGGTGTGATGCCATACGCGCGATCCGAACCGACGGTTTTGGCCTGCAAGGCCGCGGTGGACTCAAACCGCAACCAGCTTTCCTTGGCACTGGTATCCAGTAAAAAGGGCAACGCATCCTCGGACTTCAAGCCGGCGGCGATCACCGGCGCGCTATCACCCCGTTTGGACATGAACGGCAAGACGGCCTGCTGACCGGCATGCAAGCGATTGGCGCCCACAAACACAGGGCCATCATCAGAACTATACATGGTGATGGCATAACGTCGCGGATCTTCCGGCTTGCCAAAGAAGGCGCGCAACTTGTCTTCCGGCAACGGACGGATCGCGTCCGGCTGCGGCGAACGGCAGCCGACCAAACCCGCGACCAACAACAACGCTCCACATATGATTTTTTTCATAGTCACTCCTCAAACTTTTGCTTCAACCCCGCTCGGGGCGCAGTTCGCGCATAAGCAGCGCCTGCACCGCCTGTCGCGGATCTTTGCCCTCGTTGATCACCGCACAGACTTCCTCCGTGATCGGCGCCCGCAAAGCGTGCTGCACAGCCACCGTACGCGCCGTCGTGCAGGTCCAAACACCTTCGGCCACCTGCGCCATGCTATCCAAAATCTGCTGGATGGATTCACCGCGCCCCAGCCGCTCGCCGACCATGCGGTTGCGGCTATGCCGGCTGGTGCAGGTCACGACCAAATCGCCCATCCCGCTCAAACCCGCAAACGTATCCGGCTGCGCGCCCAACGCCACCCCCAACCGCGTAATCTCCGCCAATCCGCGCGTCATCAGCGCCGCCTTCGTGTTGTCGCCATAACCAATACCATCACATACGCCCGCGGCGATGGCGATCACGTTCTTCAGCGCACCACCGAGTTCGACACCCGCTACATCCGACGAGGTATAGACCCGAAACGTTGCATGACTGAAAACTTTTTGCAGCGCCACCGCCTTGGCGTGATCGGCACAGGCGATCGTCACCGCCGTGGGAACACCGCGCGCTACTTCCTCGGCATGGCTCGGCCCGGAGAGCGCGGCAATCGGCGCATGGCCCAGCAATTCCTCGGCCACTTGCGTCATACGGCGTCCGGTTTCGCGGTCCAACCCCTTCGTCACGCTGACCACCAGCGCCTGCGGTAGAATTAGGGACGCAAATGACCGCAGCACGTCGCGGAAAAATTTTGAGGGCACCGCGAGCACGACCACCTCGGCGTCGCGCAACGCCTCGGCGCGATCCGCAATCCATGCAATTTCCTTGGGCAACTTCACGCCCGGCAGAAATTTCGTGTTCTCGCCGATGCGCCGGATTTCGTCCAAATAGTCCGGGAACGGTCCCCAGACGCGCACCGCGTGCCCCGCCTGCGCCAAGCCCACCGCCAGCGCCGTACCCCAACCGCCATCGCCAATGACCGAAATTTTTTTCATATGAAGAATACAGAATTCAGGAAACAGGAGACAGAATAGCGGCGGAATAGGCGTTGAGCAACCGCCCAACTTCATCAAGTTGACCGACCAAACCGCCAGGATCACCATAATGCAAATCGTGCGCCAGAATTAGATAGTACCGGGATTCCTCCAAGGAGCCTTGGGCGATATTGAAAAACCGCTTTTTGTCAGCAGGGCCTTTTTTCTTAAACCCTTCGGCGATATTGGCCGGCACCGAAACGGCGGCGCGGCGGAGTTGTGAAGTCAGCCCATACAATTCAGCGCGCGGAAAATTTGCGGAAAAACTATAGATTCCCAAAACCCATTGATGCGCCTTTTGCCAGACGATCAAATCTTGAAAGGTTTTGGCCGCGGGCATACTCACCGTTCTCCTCCCGTGTTCTGTATGCTGCCTCCTGTCTGCTGTGTTCTGTTTGCTGCTTCCTTTTTCCCAAACTGAAATCTACTTTCTGTCCCCGTCATCAACCGCTGGATATTCGCCTTATGCCGAAAAACCACCAGCAAGCCTAGCAGCGTCAGCACAATCGGCGTGAGCAACTCTTGTCCACGATATAACCACCACCCCGCCGCTGGCACCACCAGCGCCGCACCCATCGAAGCGAACGAAACGTAACGTGAAGTCAGAAACAAAACCAGCCAGCCCAACACGCCGACGCCCACCGCCGCCGGTGCGACGCCGATCAACACGCCCGCGC
The DNA here is from genome assembly GCA_004321905.1 of Verrucomicrobiota bacterium. Lineage (GTDB taxonomy): Bacteria > Verrucomicrobiota > Kiritimatiellia > CAIQIC01 > CAIQIC01 > DP16D-bin41. The sequence continues at coordinate 57,569 of SCQF01000046.1, forward strand.
TGGTCGCCACGCCCTTGCCGCCTTTGAATTTGAGATAGACCGGAAAATTGTGTCCCAAAATCGCGGCGACGCCACAGAGCAGTCCGAAGGAATTTTCCAAGCCTTGGAAAACCGGGATATCCGCTTTTCCCAGCATTGGAAAAACCAACACTGGCACGAGGCCTTTCATCGCATCCAACGTGAAGGTGAGGATGCCCCACCCTTTGCCGACGCTACGGAAAACGTTGGTCGCACCGATATTCTTGCTGCCAACGGTACGGATATCCACGCCCTTGAGTCGTCCGATGAGCAGACCGAACGGAATCGCGCCCACCAGATAAGCGCCCGCCAGCCAGCCAATGAAATTGAGCCATGCGTTCATCGGCGCGATTGGATAGCACAACGACGCGCGTCCGGCGAGTTCCTTTTGACCCGCTTATTTTGGATAAGAAATTGTTTTAGCACATCCGTTGCTGACGTGTTGTTTTTCGCCCATACTATGTCCCTGAAAAAGCACGGAGTCATTTTCGCAAGCCGTCCGGCCAAGCCAAACTTTGTTGTGTGACAAATTTTAATGTGGGAAAGCGGACTTTAGGTGGGGTTTGGTGCAACAGGACAAGACCGATACGTGGGATTCTTCTGTGGAAGAGTTAATAGCAGACTTGACGCAATGCGGGTAGTCAAGGAGAGTGTGCAGATGAAAACCGATTCAGGAAAAAGCGAAACAGCATGTCCTTCGAATCCCGGCGATGCAGGCAGCTTCCGTATGAGCCGCCGGCAGGCGATGACCTTGGGAGCATCCGTGGCCGGGATTGCGCTGCTGCCTTCGTTGGTCAAGTCGAAACCGGTCGGCGGACAGGACCAACAAACGTCGCGCGTAACAGAATATAAGGATCTACGCGGGTTCAACTACCAACCGAGTTGGGGTGCCACGGGCGAAGGAATCTGGCTGCACTTCGACGAGGCGAAATGCGGGCAGGAACTCGACCAAATCCGGCGGTATTTCCCGAAATGCACTGTATTGAGGATTTGGCTTTCCTATCACGCTTGGGGGATTGACCGGCTCAAATTCCTCGCAGCGGCGGGCAAAATGGCGGCATTGATAAAGGAGCGTAAACTTCAGATGATGCCAGTTTATTTCAACGGCTGGGGTGCAGAGGGAATGCATCCTTTCGGGAGTTTTGCGCAGCACTGGATTGGCAGTCAGAAACCATGGACGATTTATAAACAATACCTAACCGAAACGGTTCAGGAAATATCAGAAAAAGGAGATTTGCTGGCACACGACATTTCAAATGAGCCGTATAACGGCTATTACTGGGATGAAAAAATAAGAGGTGACATCACAGAGTTCCTGAAGGCAATGGCATCTGAAATCCGGTCCATCACTCCAGATACACCAATCGGCGTTGGTTCGCAGGGGACGTGGCTGGCCGATCTCGACATGCTCAACCCCTTCGTCGATATTTTCTACATACATCCATATGTTTACGGCCGTTACAGCCAGCCCGATAAATTGGAGAAAAAACTTTCCGAATTCGACGGAATGATGGCCAAGCTCAGGCAGTTAAATAAGCCGGTCATTTCCAACGAGTGCTGCTGGGGCAGCAACAACGACGCCGGGCGCGCCGAAACCATCAAGCAAGAGCTGACGCTGCTGAAACAGCATGGCATCGGTTTCCTGCCCCACGCGGCTCACCATTCCTGGGTAGCGGATCTTCACCGGCCCCGTCCGGATTATAAAACATGGAGCATGTATATGGGGTTCATTGATCCGAATGGTTCCATCCGTTCGGGGCATGAAATCTATAACGAGTTTTGAGCTTATCAATGGAGAAATGAAGGACGAGAGCGTTTCCCTAAATGATGTGGCCGGCTGAAGCCCCGGCGTAGGATGCGGACTCCGTCCGCATCAGGAAAAGCGACCGGAGGTCGCTTCTACGTGGCGCGTGGCCAACATCACGTTTGTTTCGCAGCAGCTGCGCTACATGATTACCAGAAACGATCGAGGCTGACAGCAGCAGGATTTAACCGTTGACGCACTGTTTTCCGACCGCGCTATGCTCCTAAAAAATCATGGAGCCATTTTTGCGAACCACTCGGCCAAGTCAGCCCCTCTTCCAGAACGAATTTTCAGGCGGGAGAGCGGACGTGGCGTGAGAATTGGCGCATAAGAACAAGCTTGGTGTGCGATGACCGCCTACGGCGGATCTTCCGCGCCGGGCGAATTCCTTTTGACGCGGTTTTTGGGTTGACCGACGCGAAGGCTTTGCATAACGTCGCCCGGCATTTGGCAAGCCCTCGGTTGAGGGCTTTTTTATGTTGAACCAGCAAAGGGATTCGCGATGGCCAACACAGTTTTGATCGGCGCGCAGTGGGGCGACGAGGGCAAAGGCAAAATTATTGACGTGCTGACGCAGGCGGTGGACTGGGTTGTCCGCTATCAAGGCGGCAACAACGCCGGGCACACGGTCGAGATCGGCAACGAGCGCTACATCCTGCATCTGATCCCGTCCGGCATCCTCCGGTCCAACACCAAAAACGTGATCGGCCATGGCGTGGTGGTGGATCCGCTGGCGCTGGTCAAAGAAATCACCGAACTCGAACAGCGTGGCGCGGATTTGCGCGGGCGTTTTTTCGTCAGCGACCGCGCGCATATGGTGTTGCCCTATCACAATCTGCTCGACGCCTGCCGTGAGCAGGCTGCCGGCGCCGGCGCGAAAATCGGCACCACCAAACGCGGCATCGGCCCGACCTATGGCGACAAGGCCGCGCGCGTTGGCCTGCGCATGGGCGATCTGCTTGATCCGATTTTTCCGGAGCTACTGCGGCGGCGCGTCGAGGAGGCCAACCGCGTACTCGGTGCGTGGGGCCAGCCGCCGCTGGACTACGACAAGCTGCTCGCCGATTGCCGTACGGTCACGACCAAGCTCACACCGTACATCGCCGACACGATTCCGATGCTCAACGAAGCAATTACCCGCAAAGAATCTATTTTGTTTGAGGGCGCGCAGGGCACGATGCTTGATATTGATTTTGGCACCTACCCATTTGTCACCTCGTCGAGCGCGACCGCCGGCGGCGCGTGCACCGGCGCAGGCGTCGCGCCGCATCGGATTGACCGCGTGATCGGCGTCATCAAAGCCTACACCACGCGCGTCGGCGAAGGCCCCTTTCCCACGGAACTGAATGATGCGATGGGCGAGCAGATTCGCAAGACCGGCCACGAATTCGGCGCGACCACCGGCCGCCCGCGCCGCTGCGGCTGGTTCGATCTGGTCGTCGCACGCTATTCTGCGATGCTCAACGGCATTGACGCGTGGGCGTTGACCAAGCTCGACGTGCTCGACGATGTGCCGGTGATCAAAATTTGCGTCGCCTACGAATGCGACGGCAAGCGCCTCACCAGCGTGCCGGCGAACGTCCGCCAACTGGAGCGCTGCAAACCGATTTATGAAGAGTTTGCCGGCTGGATGTGCAAGACGACCAACGCGACGCGGTTCGAGGAGTTACCCGCCCGCGCCCAAGCCTACGTGCGACGGCTGGAGGAATTGACGGGCGTCAAAGTCGGGTTACTGTCCGTCGGGCCGCGGCGCGCGAGCACCATGAAATTATTGCCGATTTTTGATTGAAGTTGACCGGTTTTCCAAGGCTTGGAAAATGGAAAGTGATGTTTTTCCAGACCTTGGAAAAGTTGCCGAAAACATGAGCGACGAAAAACAAAATATGCCGCACCATGTGGCGATCATCATGGACGGCAATGGCCGCTGGGCCAAAGCGCGTGGCTGGCCGCGCCTGAAGGGCCATCAGGAAGGTGCCAACTCGCTCCGTGCCATTCTCCGCGCCTGTCGCGACCACGGGATCAAGTATCTCACGGTATATGCGTTCAGCTCTGAAAACTGGGTACGCCCAAAAAGCGAAGTTAGTGGACTGATGAACCTGCTGAAGACGTTTCTCCGTAAGCAGGAGCATGAATTGCACGAAAACAAAGTGCGCCTGCGCATGATCGGGCGGATGGCAGACCTGCCTGCCGCCGTGCAACAGGAACTGGAGCGCGTCATGGCTGCCACCGCGCACTATACCGAGCATCACCTCATTCTCGCGTTGAGTTACGGTTCACGCACGGAAATCACCGAGGCCTGTCGCGCCATCGCGCGCGAAGTGAAAGCCGGCCAACTCGATCCGGAAAAAATCACAGAGCAGACAGTGGCGCAGCAGCTCTATCTGCCGGATGTGCCCGATCCCGATCTGCTGATTCGGACGAGTGGCGAAATGCGCATCAGCAATTTCCTGCTCTGGCAAATTTCCTATAGCGAACTCTATGTGACGCCGGTCTTCTGGCCCGACTTCCGCGAGCAAGAGTTCGCCGCCGCGCTCGCCGACTACGCCAAACGTCATCGCCGTTTTGGAGACATCAAGTGAAGGTGCCCGCGCTGATCCAACGCACCGTGAGCGGTGTGCTGATTATCGCCGCGTTATTGGGCGTGTTGTTTTGGTTGCCGCCCATCGGGATGCTCCCCATTCTGCTCGCAGTGGCCGCGCTCGCCTCCTTCGAGTTTTTCAAGCTATTGCCGGCGGCAAACATTCCGCGCTATCCATGGATCGGCACGCTGTGCGGCTTGCTGTTCCTGGTGGGTGTCTGGTTTGAATACACGCGGCCCGACATGGTGCGGCCCGTGATCGAACCGGCCTTGCTCTTTGCACTTGTGACCACGATTCTCATCCGCCAATTCCCGCAGAAAGAAAATCCGCGCCCGCTGGAAACGATGGCGGGGACGATCATGGGCGTACTCTATGCCCCGTTTCTCTTGAGCTTCTTTCCGCGCCTAATGTTCCAGTGGGGTTCCGCCGGTGGTGGCTGGCTGATCCTCTACCTTGTTTTCGTGGTGAAGATGAGCGACGTCGGCGCGTATTTCGTCGGCTGTTCATTGGGACGCCACAAACTCTGCCCACGCATCTCACCCAAGAAAACGTGGGAAGGCTTTTTCGGCGGCCTCGTCTTTGCGCTGACGACCAGCGTCTTCTGGTGGAAGTTGGCCCACGGTCACGTCGGCGCGCTAGCGATCACGTTGCCGCACGCGCTGGCGTTGGGTCTATTGCTTGCGCTGATGGGCGTGCTCGGCGACCTCGCCGAATCCATTCTCAAGCGCGCCGCCAACGTCAAGGATTCAGCCAGTTATATCCAAGGCATGGGCGGCATCCTCGACGTGCTCGATAGCTTGCTGTTGGCCGCACCCACGCTTTATGTCTACGCCCTGCTCTTTCTGAAACCCACAAGTTGAATACCCTATGCTAACCATCCTCTATACCATCATCGTCGTGATCCTCCTGCTGGGCGCAACGATTTTTGTCCATGAATTGGGCCACTTCCTCGTCGCCCGCTGGTGCGGCCTGGTGATTGACACCTTCTCCATCGGCTTCGGCCACGCCATTTGGAAACGCAAGGTCGGCGACGTCACCTACAAAATCGGCTGGATTCCTTTCGGCGGCTACGTGGCGTTGCCACAGATGGACCCGACGCACTCCGACGCCGCCACCGAAGACAAGGAAAGCCGCCAGTTACCGCAGGCCGCGCCGTGGAAAAAAATTCTCGTTGCCATCGCCGGCGGTATTGGCAACATCATTTTTGCCTTCGTGCTGGCGTGGATCGTCTACCTCGTTGGCAAGCCGAGCTCACCAGAAGAACGCAACTGCATCATCGGCTACGTGGACACCAACAGCGCCGCCTATACCGCCGGCTTGCGTATCGGCGACGAGATTACCGCCATCAACAACGAAAATATCGGCAACTGGAACGAGTTATTCCTGCGTACCGCTTTGACGCACACCGCGCGAATGCAGGTGCGCAACACAACCGGCACGACGCGCCAACTTGATGTGCCCGTGGTAAACGGCGCGATCAACATCCCGCACATCGAAGGCATTGGCCCGCAGAATTTCTGCAACGTCGTCTCCGTGATGCCCGGCTCCAGCGCCGAAAAGGCCGGTATTCGCAGCGGCGACCGCGTGCTTGAGATCGCCGGGCAAAAACTGATGAGCCGCGAGCACATGATCAGCGTCGTCAACAGCCATCGCGACGAGGAAGTTCCCGTCGTGGTGTTACGCGACGGACACCGCGTCGAATTGCGCGTGAAGCCCATTTACGATGCCGCCATCGGTCGCGCCCGTATCGGCATCCAATTCCCCAACGCGATGTTCGACATGGACTTTGATCAAATCGTCCACCCCAAGCCCACGACGCAAATCCGCGAGCACGCCGAATATGTCTTCCGCGTGCTGAAGGCGCTAACGACACCCCGGGAAATGCGCGGCGCAGCGGAAGGCCTGGGCGGGCCGGTGATGGTGCTCTGGATGTTTTGGTGGGCGGTCAAACGCGGCATCATGATCGCCTTATGGTTCACCTGTTTCTTTAACGTGAACTTGGCCGTACTCAATTTATTGCCAATCCCAATTCTCGACGGTGGGCACGTGATCTTCGCGCTCTGGGAAATGATTACGCGCCGCCCGCTCCACGCCAAGGCCGCCAACATCATCATGAACTTTTTCCTCTACCTGATTCTGCTGGCCGCCGCCGTCCTGCTCTACCGCGATTGCACCCGCATGATCGTTCCGTTCTTCAAGCACTCCGTCGCAGAAACCAACGCATCCGCGGTGATCACAAATGCACCGTCTCCATCTCGGTAGGGCGACGCCGCCGGCGAAGCCGTTGTTTGCGGCTCACCGGGACGGTAGGGAGAACAGGGAGCATATGCGGAATCGCTTTTCAATACTGTTGGGGGCGCTGCTTCTTGGCTCGTCCGCCAGCGCCGAGAGCGCGCAGTTAGCGACTGACGCCGTTGAAACCAAATACCTGCTGTTCCAAGTCTGCCCTGCAATGCCCGGCTTTTCGCCCATTTTTCCGCCAGTGCCCGGTCGCATGGCGCTGACCAAGGAACAGCTCGCAGATTTCGCGCGCGGCGTGACCAAAGCCATCGGCATGACCGGCGACGCACGGCAGAAGCTGGGCTTCACCATCGGGCCGCTCTGTTTCGACATGCCCGACGGGGAAATCCGGCAGTGGATGCGCGATGCTTTCGCCGTCGCGCGGGGAAATGATGTGGCGGTTGCGTTTCACATTGATGATTCGATGTTCTGGGGGCAGCGCAAGGATTTGCTTTCCAATCCGGACAACATCGAGACGGCGGACTGGAAACAAATTCCCAATACGGGCCGGCGGCTGGACTGGGGGCTGAAGCCAACCAAGGCTGCACCGCAAATGTGTTTCAATGTGCCGGCCATCGTAACGGCGGTACAAAAGCGCGCAGAACTGATCGGCGCAGAGATCACGCGCGAACTCCCGATTTTGAAGGCGCAGGGGAAGGCGCATCTCTTTGCGGGTGTCATCGCGGGATGGGAAACACAAATCGGCCCCGATTGGGAAACGGGAAAATCGCTTGGATTTCGCGCACTGGCCCACCGCGGGTTCAGCGAAAAGAGACCGCCGAAGGACCTCGACGCCGAACGCGTGAGCGTTGTGAAGGAGTGGATCGAACTCTGGGCGAACTTGCTTCACGCCGGCGGCACGCCACGCGAAAAAATTTTCTGCCACATCGCGTTTACATCACAGGGACTTGCCCCGGAGAAATGGGCAACCACCGGCGCGCAGAAGGCCCGCTTCGCCCCGGCGGAGGTGGCGTTCAGCGCCGCGTATCGTCCGGGCTTTTCCACCTATCCCGAGGGGACCACTTTCAGTCAAATCCACGACGCGCTGGCCGTTCACGGCGGGCCGGGCTGGATTTCTGCCGAGGGCGTCAACGTATCGCCCACGGGCATGCCCGGCGAGCCAACGATGGAAACGTATCTGGGCCGGATATTCAACCACGGCGGCGTACTGGCAAACGTGTTTTCCTGGGGCATCGGCGGCGAGGCCCAACGCACAAATTTCTTCCGCCTGGCCACCGAGAGCCCCGAATGTCTGGCCGCCTACTCCAAATTTCTGCGCGGCGAAAAGCTGGCCGAGTCCGCCGCCCGCAGGTTTTCAGCGTCGGCGCTGCAAGAAAAAATGCACCGGATTCAAACCGGGATCCAAGGCTATAGACAAGAGGCCGGATTGATGCAGAAACTGCGGATGAAATCGCTGATGCAAAAACTTGATTCGCTGATCAACGGCAAGAAGTGGCTGGAAGCTGACCAGGTTGCCGATGAGGTATGGGCGCTAATTTCCGAAAAACAAATGAAATGAGGAGCTTGCGCCTCGCATCACCGATACTTTTTCGCAGGGGTAAGTCAGTCAAAATCCAACTGTAGCCTAACAAAATCGGTTGAGCGAACCGCCGCCCCGCTTCGCCGCTCAACGTCGGGCGGCAGTTCGAGCGTGCCTCGTACGCTCCACCCCCACGATCGGCGACGGTCTCACCCCTGTCGTTCGGGGACCGTATAAAACCGTAAATTTTTGTGCCAACTTATTGACTTTTCCGGCCAATCTGCTATCAATCCGCGCCCGCCGCGAACGGCGGAGGAAACGGAGAACGACCATGTCCATGCATCCTAGTTTGAAGTCGGCGAGCAAGATCACGGCGAAGCGTAACGTGCTCAAGCGCTTCGAGCGCATTGATATCATGCGCAAGAACGACAAGTGGAAAGAGGGCGACCGCGCTTACGGCTTGCCGAAAACCAAGCAATCCGCCTAATCACGTTTGCTGCTGGCCCACCCGTCCAAGGAGTTGCCATGAAGCAGAAGAAATCCATCCGCAAGGGCGATTTTATCGTCAAAGATATGTCCTTGGCCGAGTTTGGGCGCAAAGAAATTGAGTTGGCCGAGTTTGAGATGCCCGGCCTGATGGCGATTCGTGAAGAGTTTGACAAACAGCAGCCCCTCAAGGGCGCGCGCATCGCTGGTTCGCTCCACATGACGATTCAGACCGCCGTACTGATCGAGACGCTCCAGCACCTTGGCGCGAAGGTACGCTGGGCCAGTTGCAACATCTTCTCGACGCAAGACCACGCTGCCGCCGCGATCGCTGCGCGCGGTACCCCCGTCTTCGCCGTCAAAGGCGAGACGCTGGCAGACTATTGGGAATACACCGACCGCATTCTCGACTGGGGCGACGAAGTCCCGAATATGATTCTCGATGACGGCGGCGATGCGACGCTGTTCGTGCACCTTGGCCATCAAGCGCTGACGAATCCTTCGATTCTCAACCGCAAGCCGGGCAGCCCCGAAGAGAAAATCCTGCTCGCGCAGGTCAAGAAGGCCGTGAAGAAGAATCCGGGCCGCTTCGCGAAGATGGTCAAGACTATCCGTGGCGTCAGCGAAGAAACGACCACCGGCGTCCACCGGCTCTATCAGATGATGGAACGCGGGGAACTGCTTTTCCCTGCCTTCAACGTCAACGACTCCGTCACCAAGAGCAAGTTCGATAACGTCTATGGTTGCCGCCACTCGCTCGTGGACGCCATCATGCGCGCCACCGACGTGATGCTCTCCGGCAAGGTCGCCGTCGTCGCCGGCTTTGGCGATGTGGGCAAAGGCTCCGCGGCCTCGCTGCGCGGCCAGCACGCCCGCGTCATCATCACCGAGATTGATCCCATCTGCGCCTTGCAGGCCGCGATGGAAGGTTATGAAGTGATGACGATGGGCGAGGCCAGCAAGATCGGCGATATCTTCGTGACCACCACCGGCTGCTGCGATGTGATCACCGAGCAGCACATGAAGCAGATGAAGAACATGGCGATTGTCTGCAACATCGGTCACTTTGACTCCGAAATTCAGATCGAAGCCATCCGCAAATACAAATGGGAAGAGATCAAGCCGCAGGTTCACCAAGTCACGTTCCCTTCAAAGCGCAGCATCATCGTGCTCGCGGAAGGTCGCCTAGTGAATCTTGGCTGCGCGACCGGCCATCCGAGCTTCGTGATGTCGAACAGCTTCACCAACCAGACGATGGCGCAGATTGAGCTCTACTCGAACCCGGGCAAGTATCCGATCGGTGTTTATACGCTGCCAAAGCTCCTCGACGAAAAGGTTGCGCGCCTGCACCTCGGCAAGCTCGGCGTCAAACTCGACAAGCTCACGCCCGCGCAGGCCAAGTACCTCGGCATCCCCGTTGCCGGCCCGTTCAAGCCGCACCATTACCGCTACTGATTTTCCAGGGCTTGGAAAATTTTTCCGCGCTTTTTCCAAACCTTGGAAAACCGTGCCGGACAGAGTTGAACTATCCGCCATCGGCGTGCTATAGTTTGCCTGTCTTAAGGAGATGATCATGAAAAAACAATTTGGCGTTTTGGCGGCGGTACTGCTCGGAACAAATTGGGCGGCGTTGGCGGGCGGCACGGTGGTCGTCGCACCGGCGCGCTACAACGTGATGCAGGTGGGCCTGGACCTCGCGGCCCGTAATGGCGTCACACTGGTCAGCTACCAAGGCGAAGCCACCACGGCCAAGCCGCTGATCCACGTCTGGAATGGGCAGGAATGGAACTTTGTGGCATTGGAAGATTTCCAAGCCGGTAAGTTCCTGAGTGAAAAGCCGAAACAGACCGTGGTCGTCGGCGATGAACAGATGGTACCACAAGCTTTCGCCCCGATCTCCGCATGGGCCGGCCAGCAGCAGACCATTCGGGCCATTGAGACCGAGGCGCTGTTGAACCAGTTGGGTACGGCGCTCAAATTCCGCGACGCGGATTGGCAGTGGTATGCCAGCCGTTACAATCTGAAGTTGCAAGACCTCAACGCGCCCAAGCGCAAGACGAGCATTTACGACCAACCATTCGGTCAACCTTTTACGCTGAAGCACCGGGGCATGACGCAAAAAACGAGCGAAATCCAGCCACCTGCGCCGCCGCCCGCGAAAACGGAAGCGGCCGAGCCCAAGCCCGCGGTAGTAGAAGCGCCTGTTCTGGAAACACCCCCGGTGGAAAAACCGGCGACGAAATAAAGCGACACCCATGAACCACCTGCGTCATCGGTTTACGTTACCCTTGAAGACGAGCGCGGCCTTGGCGGCGCTCGTCTTGCTGGGCACCAGCGGCTGCGTGCGTGTGCCGATCCAAAAGGAAAAGATCGAGACGCGACTGATCACGGTAACGACGAGCAGTCAAACCACCCTGTGCTGGGACTCGCGCACGGACTTGATTTATACCGTACTGGTAGCGGAGCGGTTCGACGCCGCTCAATGGCAACCGCTGGCCAACCTCACCAATCTGCGCGGCACCGGCGCACGGATGCAGTTCCAAGTTCCCGAAGACCCCAATCATCCGCGCACGTATAAACTGTACGCCCACCCGTAGCGCCCATCGAAAAATCGCGTCGTGATTTTTCCGAGGCCTGGAAAGCGGATGTTCGTATTTTTCCAAACCTTGGAAAAAAACTGATCTCAAGGTTTTGTCGCCGCGGAATTGCGAGTTTTGAAAACAGCCATCACCGGGCGATGGTCGGAGCCTTGCAATGTTTGAGGGTGTCGAACGGCCAATGTTTTTTCCCGAACCACGTTCGCCTGCATGGCGTGGCTGACCAGGATGTAATCAATCCGCTCGTATTGATCCAGCAAGGCTGAATAATAAGTCCAGACATCGCCGAGCGGATCGGCGGGCCGCACGTCTTCCAGACATCGCGTTCGTTCGCCTTTGGCCTCGTGCAGGGCGGCGGATTCGGGCGCGTCGTTCAGATCACCCAGGACCACCAATTGCAGATCGGGATTTTCCTTGAGCGCGGCGCGCACGTGGTTGTTGAGCAGGCGCGCCTCGTTGCGGCGCATTTCGGTCTGGCCAAATTTATTGAACACCTTGGATTTGAGATGTGCCACCATGATCCGAAAGCTATAGGTGGGCGTGACCTGAATGGTCGCATCGAGAAAACCACGCAAGACCTTTAGCTTCGCGCTCCCCATGCTGTATTGATCATTCGTGTGCAGCGTTTGCGAAGTGATCGGGAAGCGACTCAGCAGCGCAAGATTGGCCTGATGCTGGCCACGGTGCAAATAGACCGCGTGCGGATAATCCAAGCCACGGGCTTTGAGTTCCGACCGGAAACCATCGAAGAAATCGTGATTACCCATTTCTTGCACGGCCAACACATCGGGCCGGGCGGCGGCAAGCACATCCAGAACAGCCAGTCGTTCGTCGTCCGGTTTGGGATTTTTGGCCTGGCCATCACCATCACGATCTTCATAACCATAGAGGCGCAGGTTATACGTCATCACCGAAAATTCATCGGCGGCAGGACGCGGTATCGTTGGCCCGGCACTCGCAGCCATGACCGGTGATGAACGGGGGCGGCAGGCCAGCGGCACACAACCAAACAACACGGCGGCACAGGCCACACCAGCCCAGCGCAAGAGAGAAAGACGAAGCAGTTGCTTAGCGCTTGTAGGCTTTTTCAATACGCTGCGCCACATCCTTGTAGCGGATGTCCACGCCATAGATTTCCTTGAAGCGTTCGACCGCTTTGTCGGTTTGCCCCATCAAGTCGTGCAAGAGGCCCATCTCATATACAATGTCCTTCTTCACATCATCCATGAGCGTCAGTTCCGCGGCAGCCTTCGCCAGTTGTTCCAGCGCGATGTCATATTGACCCTTCTGCTTGAAGCAGAGGCCCAGATAGTACAGTGCGCGGGTGCGCCGTTGCGGATTACGCTGCGCCAACTGGAACGATTCCACGGCGTCCATCGTCATGCCGCGTTCATAGAACAACACACCCAATTCATAGTGAAACTGCAAATCGTTCGGATAGCGTTTGACCAATTCTTTGGCGTTTTCAAAGATGTAGTCGGCGCGCGCCTGTTCCTGCGTCTCGGCCTCCGCCGTATGGCCAGCCGCGCGCGCCTGTTCAATCGCTGCATCAAATTTCTGGATCGCAATAGCGCTGACGGCGCGATCCACTTGCGGGTCGGCGCGCCCGGTGATTTTTTGAGCCTCTTGCAGCACCGTCAAGGCCTCGTCATAACGCTTGGAGCGCGCCAGATGGTCGGCCAACACGCGCCGATAATTGATATTCTCCGGCTCGCGCTGCACACGCTCCTGAAACTCGACAATGAGATCATCCAAATCTTTGCCCGTCTTGATCGCTTTCGCTTCCTGTTCCAAACTTTGGGCTTCCTTGGTGTCCTTGATGAGATCGCGGTGACTCTTGGCCCCTTCCCAGCCACCCTTGTTCATCGTGTCAGTGGCGATCGCGTCCTTAAGTTCCTTGATCGCCACCGGATCGTTGGGCCTGGCCCGCGCGACTTCCTCGAAGCATAACCGCGACTCGTGCGTCAAACCGGTATCGCGATAGAGCCGCCCCAACCAGCGTACCCACTCGATATTTTGCGGAGCCTGCTCCCGCCCGCTCTCCAGCATCTGAATGGCAACCTCCGGCAGGTCAGCAGCAATCGCCACGTTGGCGAGCAAGACAACAAATTTTGGCTGAAGCGGATCGGCCTTGATCAACTTCTCCGCCAATTTCAGTGCCTGCATCGGATCTTTTTTTAGTTTGGACTGGGCGGCAAAAAAGGTTGGCAGATTTGTGAGGAAGGCCATCAGATGCTTGCTGGCGCCACCACCGGCCTCGTTGAATTTGCGGATTTCGGCTGCGCGCAACCATTTGCGCGCCTGCAACAGGCGCGGCTCCAGCTCCAGTACCGCCTCGAACATACTGATCGCATAATCCAAGTTGTTACGTTCTACGGCGGTAAAAGCTTTCGCATAGATCTCACGCACTTTGCGCGGGGCATTATCCAATTGTACTTCTGCCATGGTCTCGGCTCCTTCGTTCGCGTGCACGCCATCTAACCCCCGCATCGTCGCCGGGTCAAGCAGTTTTCGCCCCCCGCACTTGCAATCCGCAAAAAAATCGGCACACTCTCCGCCCGTCGCCGCAATCCGGCACAATCACGGGAAGTCTGCAACGTTGAAACGCTGCTCATTATGGCTTGTTATTCTGGGGCTGCTCAGTCTTGGCGCGGCGCCGGCGTTGGCGCTTTGGACGACCCGCTCCGGCGCGCGGCCTGACCGGCTCATCACCATTCGCGAAATTGCTTCGCGCTGCGGCTTGGAGGTTTCCACCCCGGGCAAAAAAATTGTGCTGCGTGGTCAAACTGCGCTCGTGGAAATTTCCACCGAAGGGCGCGAAGCCAGGGTGAACGCCCAGCAAATCTGGCTGCACGCCCCGCCCGCCCGCAGTTGGGGCCGCTGGTGCCTGACCGAAACCGACGCGCAAAAAATCATCGTCCCCTTGCTCAGTCCCGCATCCTATCTCCGCGGCTACGGCACCGCCGTTGTCGTACTCGATCCCGGCCACGGCGGCAACGATCCCGGCGCCAGCAGCCGGCGCGGCCTGATCGAACCACGCATCGCGCTCGACATCGCCAAGCGCGTCCGCGCCAAGCTCATCAACGAGGGGTTTCACGCCTACCTCACTCGCGATGTGGATCGCTTCATCGAACTCGACACCCGCCCGCGCCTCGCCGCCGCCCGCCATGCCGATCTTTTCATCAGCATCCATCTGAACGCCGCCGCCAGCCGCGACTCGCACGGCATCGAAACCTATGTCCTCACCTCGCCCGGTTTCCCCTCGACCTCCGGCAGCAACGGCGAAAATAGCTCCAAAAACAACATCTGCTTCCCGGCCAACGCGCGCGATGTGGCCAACAACATCTTCGGCTATTACCTCCAGAAAAACCTTCGCACCGCGGCGCAGGCCGAAGACCGCGGCGTACGCCACGCCCGCTTCGTCGTGCTCAAAGAGGCGCCGTGTGTGGCCGCACTGGTCGAATGTGGTTTTTTGAGCAATGCCGCCGACGAACGTCGTCTGATGACCGACGAACATCGCGACGCCATTGCCACCGGCATCGCCAAGGGCATCATCGAATATGGCCGCGCCGTCCGGCGCGCCAATCCGGCGCCACCACCGACGCAAAAAACCAACGGTTAAACCGATTTTTCCAAGCCTTGGAAAACGGCGTGTCAGCAAAAAATTTCGTGCAGCGTCGCGCGCACATCGGCGACGGAATGGAACGACATCAACCGCTGCATCAAGACGCGCTGGTGCGGTCGGCCCCGTAGCAGTAACGAAGCATGCGTACGGAATTGCATACAGGCAGATTCTTCGGCGGAGTAGCGCAAACGGCGGCGATGACGCTGCTCCAACTCGGCGAGCTTGATCAAGCCGTCCAACATTTCCAGCAAGGCCTCCACGCGCTCCGCCGGCGTGGGCGGCGTCCACGGGCGATTTTCTAGGCGGCAGGCGATTTCCGCGAACAGCCACGGATTGCCGATGGCGGCGCGCCCGATCATGATGCCGTCCACGCCATTTTCCCGCCACAGGCGCAAGGCCTCATCGGCCGAGGTTATCCCGCCGTTGCCGAAAATCGGAATGCTGCGCTCCTGCTTAATCCGTGCGATCAGGCTCCAATCCGGCGGCCCGGCATGACGTTTGGCGGCCACTCGTCCGTGGAGAAAAATCGCCGCCGCTCCACCCTCCTCAAGGGCCTGCGCAACCTCGGAGATATTGATGCGGTTGGCCGCCAAACCAACGCGCGTCTTCACCGTCACCGGTAATTTGACGGCCGCACACACCGCTTGCACCACCCGTTTCAAATGGTTGGGATCGCGCAGCAGTCCCGCGCCTTCGCCACGCCGCATAATTTTGGGCACGGGACAGCCGGCATTGATATCAATCGAATCGAAACGCCCCAACGACTCGGCGACAGCCGCGGCGCGCGCCATGATGTCGGGATCGCGCCCGTAAATATGGGCCGCCAGCGGACGTTCAGCGGGCCACGTCTCCAGGAAATGCAACGTCTTGGCCTGGCCGCGCGCAAGACCTTCGGCACTGGTCAATTCTGTGACGGCCAAGCCGCAACCCTGGCGGCGACATAATTGGCGAAACGGCGGCGAGGTGATGCCCGCCATCGGCGCCAAAACGACTGGCGGCGAGATCGTCAAAGCGCCCAACGATACGGATGATTTGAGCGGCTGCGGTTGATGGGCGAGGCTCATACGGCATACCACGGCGCGTCAGAATTTACGCAGCAATCCATGTTTATAGAGCTGGCAAATCAACTGCACATCGAGCTGATGCCCGGCCTTGAAAGAAACAATCTCGCCACAAAAGCGACCATCTTCAATCAAAGCGATGGCGGCGAGCAAATCCAACGCGGCACGATGCCAAACCACTTCCAAGGATTTCTCGCCATGCAGCAACTGCGGTGCATTGCGATAGTTGCGGCGACCGGCGATGAGAATGTTTTCGCGGCTGTAACCGAGATTGCGAATATCGGCGAAAAGCTTACCCAAGGTTTGGCAATAAAGCATTTTCCACGCGGGCGTATTGGTGCGCGCCGCCGCCGCATAGCGGAAACGTTCCGGATGCACACGAAAACGCACGCGTTGCCGCCCAATGACGTTGGGGAAGTCCACCGCGCAATCCACCCGCAATTCGGGTTGTGCCGTGCGGCACGGCGCCAGCGCCAAAAAAGCACCCGACGGCGAACAAAGCACGACCGGTTCTTTGACGGTGACCCATGTCGCGGGCTGCTCAAGCTCCTGCACCCCTGCGGATTCGACGGCTTGCACCAAGTCCATGCTGCCGTGGATGAACAACGGCGGATCACCGGCGTCGGTACGCAACAACACATGATCCAAGCCCAACCCCACTTTCAGGGCAATGATGTGCTCGACCATGCGCAGATAGTTGTGCGGCGGGCCGGCACGTAACACAATATTGCTGACCACATCGCCGGTCGTCCAAACATTACGCGCGGCGACGAGGAACGGCAGCGCATCCGTTTGGTCGCTCCGTTCAATCCACCAACCGCCGGATTCACGCGGCTCAAAGGTCAAGGTGCGGATGTGTTTTCCAAAAAATGTTCCGGGACCTTGGACCGTGAACGGACGCCGTAACGTGGTCTGCCGCACCGGTAGCGTTGGCAGGCGTTCATCCATCAAATCCCAGTCTACCGGCTGTTGGGCAAACGCCGCGTAACCCTGTTCCAGGGCGTGCGGCGGACCGGCCAGTAATCGTCCGAGTGGAGGTGCAGAAATCATGGGTGTTTTCAGGGTTTGATCGGCAGGGAGTTATCCGCCGCGGGTGGCGCTTGGGCATCCAATTCGCTCACGACGCGTTTGAAACACTCGGGACAAATACCATGCGAAAATTCCGCACGGGAGTGCTCGCCAATATATTTTTCCAATTGCTCCCACGACTGGTTATCGAGTTTAATTTTTTTGCAATAGGTGCAAATACGCAGGAAGCCTTGCAGAATGCGCTTTTGTTGCGCATAGGTATGGGCCACTGTAATGAACCCAATCACGATGATACCCGCCGTCAGGATGGAGGTGCCCAGCCACGAGTTGCCCGGCTTGGGCGTTCCAAAGAAAACGTCCGAGAGATCAAGCACCTGATCCGCCCAAATCAGCGCCAAGAGCAATATGAATCCCAAGAATTGCCAAAAGGCAATCCATTCCAAAGGATTGCCCATCCCCTCCCGGCATGCCTGACTTGTCTTCTTCGTTTTCATGGCGTTAACCTAATCCACCCCCGCCCAAGCTAAAGTTTGCACCTACCACTCGTGGTGGGCCTGGTAGGGCTCGAACCTACGACCAAAGGATTATGAGTCCTCCGCTCTGACCAACTGAGCTACAGGCCCATACGTCAGGGGCATTAAACCAGTTTCTCGCCCCCGGTGCAATCATCCGCGCCAATGGGCAGAACGTTAAACACGGGGATACACCACAGTGAAGGGCGCTTTACGCATGGAACTATGCTAGCCTCCTCGCGTAGCCATCAGTGGCTAGCTATGAATAAACTTTGTATCTTTATTGGCGTCATGGTGTTCAGCTGGATGGGCTGGTGGCTCGGGGCCAAAATTGGCACCATGACGGGGTTTGCGCTCAGCAGTATCGGAAGCGTGGTGGGCGTCTACGTCGGCTGGCGCATCAACCGTGATTACCTCGGCTGACCGTCCTTTCTTGCGGCACGCATCAAACCAATTCGGCAAAAACACGATCGCTAATGAACAGGCTGCGCTCTGTCAGGCGCAAGCGTCCGGATTCCAATTCCAACAGCTCCAAAGCAAGCAGGCGCGGCACGGCATCGCCACCGAGGGCCAGCGCATCGAACCCCGTCTGTTGCCGAAAAACCGCGAGCTCCACGCCATTGAGCAGGCGTAAGCCCACGATCAGTGTTTCACGCGCCTTGGCTTCCGGCGCCAGTTGTTCCTCAAAATCACAGGGCGACCGCCCGTTCGCGATGCGCCGGCAATACTCGTCCAAATCTTCAATGTTGGATCGCCGCCGCCCGGCCACATGCGCGTGCGCCGCCGGCCCACAGCCGAAGTACTCGCCACCGCGCCAGTAGTTCAGATTATGCAAACATTCACGGCCCGGTCGCGCAAAGTTGGAAATTTCATAGTGCTGAAAACCTGCGCTTTTCATTTCGCGGCGGATCGCATGATATTGCTCGGCCTGCACCTCGTCCGGCACCTCGACAACTGCGCCGCGCGCACATTGCGCCGCCAGCGGCGTATCGGGCTCAACGGTGAGCGCGTAACAAGAGATATGGTCAGGCTGCCACGCCAAGAGCCCATGCAAGTCATTCAACACCGCGTCCGTTGTTTTGCCCGGTAGCGCGTACATCAAATCCACGCTCACGTTCTCGAACCCCGCCGTGCGGAGCAGTTCAAAACTCATCCGTGCATCGGCGGCGGTATGGATACGACCCAGCCGCTCCAGCATCGCATCGTCGAGCGTCTGCACGCCAAGCGATGCGCGGTTCATGCCGGACGCCCGCAGCAAGTCCGCCTTCGCCGGCGTCAGCGTCCCGGGATTTACCTCCACCGTCCATTCGCGCACCGCGGCACGCCGCACCTGTGGACGTAATAGGCCGAGTAAATTTTCCAATTGCCGCTGCGACAAGGCCGTCGGTGTGCCGCCGCCGATAAAAAGGGTATCGGGCGCGAAGTTCACGGGCAGGGCTGCGAGTTCCTTTTCCAAGGCTTGGAAAAAGTCGGCGATCCGTTTTCCAAGGCCTGGAACTTTTGCGGCCAGCGGCAGCGAATAAAAACCGCAATAGACGCATTTGCTTTCGCAAAACGGAATATGGAGATACAGCCCGGCCATGACGCGCTATTTTTCTTCGCCAAGGGCGAACATACGTTCGAGATCGTGCCGCGAGAAAACCTGGAAGGCGATGAGGGTTTCTGACCGCGTAATACCGGCAACCTGCAGCATCTGGCGGGTCACGATTTCCGCCAGGGCCTCGTTGTTTTTGACGCGCAGAATGGCCACGAGATCATAGCGCCCAGCCACGGAAAAAACCTCCGTGATACCCGCCAGACCCGCGAGCCGTTCTGCTACTTCGTTCACCTGCCCCCGTTCGGTATTCAGCAGCACCATAGCCGTAATCATGATTGTATGCTCCTCTTGATCGGTTTACCAAAAATGGTAATCACCCGTGGCCACTATGTAGATCCCCAGCAGGTAGTTGGTGATGCCGTGGGTGATGATCGCCGCCCAAAGGTCGCGCGTGCGCAGCAGCACCCAGCCGAACGCCAACCCGGCGAGAATGCCAGCGAACCACTGCGTATGTTCAAAGCCAAAGACGATGTTCACGGTCAGGAAGATGAAGGGATGGAATTGCCCCAAATCCACCTGCCAGAATTTTCCGCCCAGCATCCAGCGATAGATGAAACTGCGCCAGAACAATTCCTCACACGCAGCGATCGTCACGGAGGTGCCGAACAGCTTGATCGCTACCAGTGGCCAGCCACAGGTTTCCGGCGCAAAGGGCCAAACCTTGGGCAACGCCGGCGCGCCTGACCACGGTTGCACGGCGAGATAACTCATATAAAAATTGTGGAACGACGGGCAATGCGTTTGCATCCACGGCGTTTCCGGCACGACCCAGATGGCAAACACCACGAGGCCCACCCCGAGTGCCAGCGGCAAATGCCGCACACGCAGCGGCGCATACCAGCGCCACGGACGCACCGCGAGCAGCAGCAAGGTACAGAGGATGGTTTGCATCGTGTAGCGCATCGCCGGCTTGATCTGCGGCACGTCCAGCCCGATCATAATCGTCACCCACAGGACGTACGGTGCGATGTGCGCGACATAAGCCATTCGGCCGTGGTTGAGGCTTTGGACTTCCGGTTGCATGCAAAGTTTTCGCCATTGTAAGGAAAAACTTGCGAATGGCGACGCTTTTTCCAATGATTGGAAACATATGAACGACCTTTTTCCAAGCCTTGGAAAAGCCGACGTGGCTGCGCGGCTTGATGCGTCCATCGCATCGCACCAGCAAAACTACTTCGCCCTGTTTTCCAGCCTGCTCGGCGGCATCGTCACCGATCCACGCTGGATGCTGGTGCCCGTGGACGATCATCTCGTCCATCGCGGCGATGGCGTGTTCGACACCGCCAAGTGTGTCGCGGGTAATCTTTATAATCTCGAAGCGCACCTTGATCGGCTGGAAACTTCCGCCGCGCGTATCGCACTCCAAGCGCCGTTGGACCGCCCCACCCTGCGCGCGGCGGTCATTGCCACGGTGCGTGCCGGCGGTCGCCGTGATTGCCTCGTCCGTATTTTGCTCGGCCGCGGCCCCGGCAGCTTGGGCATCAGTCCGCGCGATGCTCCGCGCGCCTCGCTTTACATCATCGCCTACGCCGGTCAGCCGCCCTTCATGACGACGCATCCCGGCGGCGCGCGAATCATCACCAGCCGCGTGCCGGTCAAATCCGATTTTTTTGCGACGATCAAAACCGTCAACTATTTGCCGAACGCGCTGATGAAATTGGAAGCCGTGCAAGCCGGCGTAGACTTTGCCGTCGCGTTTGATGCTGAGGGCCACATGGCGGAGGGCGCGACGGAAAATTTCGGCATCGTGACGGCTGATCGCCGGCTGCGGCTGCCCGGCTTGGCACATATTCTCGCCGGCACGACCATGAAACGCGCCGCCGAACTGGCTGTTGAAATAGTGCGCGACATCGAACGCGGCGCGATCACGCGCACCGAGGCGCTGACTGCGTCCGAGGTTTTAATCTTCGGCACCACACCCGACGTCACCAGCGTCGTCGCATGGGACGGCCACCGTATCGGCGCCGGTCAGCCTGGCCCGGTCGGCCAGGCGCTGAACGCCCGCCTCCAGCGTGACATGCTGGAAAACCATGACTTGCTCACAGCGGTCTGGAAATAACAGAGCACCATGATTTTTCTTGCATCCAGCATTTTCCCCGCTAGAGTACGCGCCGCGACTGCGGGGTGGAGCAGCCAGGTAGCTCGTCAGGCTCATAACCTGAAGGTCATTGGTTCAAATCCAATCCCCGCTACCAATTCCAAGCCCGGTGGAAATTCCACCGGGCTTTTTTATGGCGGCACCACATCCATATTGGGTCTATGTGCTCTGGTCGACAACCGGTGAATGTTTTTATGTCGGCGTTACAGATGATCTCGATCGGCGGCTCGCGCAACACAACGACGGCAGCTCACAATGGACCCGCCGTTATGCCGGTTCATGGGCATTGGTTTGGCAAAAATCATTCGACACCTTGGGCGTTGCACGCGCACATGAGAACCTGCTCAAGCGACAACGCGGCGGACACGGATTCTTCCAGCATACCGGTCTTGACCCAGCCATTTATCAATGACGCTCAACCGGCTCATAATCCCGCCGTGGCGGGATCATTGGTTCAAATCCAATCCCTGCTACCAATTCCAAGCCCGGTGGAAATTCCACCGGGCTTTTTTATGGCGTGATTTCATGTCCATCGAAACTAGCCTGAGAATTTTCCCGCCCGACTGGACGCAGCCGATGCCGCTGCGCGATTTCTTCGGCAACGATCAGCCGATTGAAGTTGATTTGGGTTGCGGCAAGGGTCGCTTTCTTCTCGCACACGCCACGGCGCATCCCAACGTGAATTTTTTCGGCGTAGACCGGATGCTGCGCCGCATCCGCAAGGTGGACAACAAAGCGCGCCGACAGGCTCTGAGCAACATCCGCCTGATGCGCATGGAAGCCTACTACGCCACTACCTATTTACTACCGCCGGCCAGCATCGCCACCTACTATATTTTTTTTCCTGACCCGTGGCCGAAGAAACGACACCACGAACACCGGCTGTTCAATTCACGCTTCATGGATGCGCTGCACCGCACGCTCACGCCCGGCGGCGGCGTACACTTCGCCACCGACCATCTACCCTACTTCGCGGAAGTCTGCGCGTTGATTCGCGCCGACCGCCGTTTTGCCGAAATTCCGCCGTTCGTGCCCGAACCCGAAGAGCAGACCGATTTCGAGCGTTATTACATTGGCCGGACGCCGATTGGCCGGTTTTCCTTTCGGAAAACATAATTTTCCAAGGCTTGGAAACTGGCATAGATTTTCAGCTTTATTTGCGACGGTGCTTACGGTAGCGTGCGTAGCGTCCAACAGGAAAGGCAATCAATCCATGAAGAAATTTGTTTTGGGTCTCGCAGTACTGGGGGCGCTGAGTTTGGCAGGCGTGTCGGCACAAGAAACTGACAACCTGAATGCAGAAATCAGCGCGTTGTTTAGTAAATTCGAGTCCATGGGTCACGGCTATTACACGCAAGCGGAATGGAGTCGGCTCAGTCAGCAGATGGACGCCATCGCCACGCGCGCCGAAACCGCCAAAGCATGGGATCAATTGGTCGAACTGAACCGAATCAAAGCGATGGCGCTGGGTCAGTTGATGCGCGACCCGACGGCGGCCGTCGCCGTACTCAAGACCACGCTCACCAAATACGGTCAACTCGCTCCGGCGAAGATGGGCCGCATCTACGCGCTACTGGCGGATAATTATGCCCAGCTGGGCAACGAAGCGGAAATCACCACGCTCATCAAAGAATTTGAACAGAGCGCTTATTACAACGCCGAGCAGTATCCGTTCTCCGGCGGGCAAGGTACCGAAGTGCCGCTGACCGTGACGCGCCCCGCCGCGAAAGGCGCGGCTTCGATCATCGTCACCATGATGGAGCGCGCCCGTCGCAAAGCCACCTTTGGCCCGGGCAAAGTTTTCCCCGAGGCGACGCTCACCACGCTGCAAGGGCAAACCATCGCACTCGCGTCATTACGCGGCAAAGTGGTGTTAGTGGAATTTTGGATTCACGGACGCATGCTGCACCAGCGCCTGGTCCAGCAGATGAGGACCGCCTACCAGTTGCATCAGAAAGACGGCTTGGAAATTGTCAGCATCAACCTCGAACCGAGCGAGGCATCGGCCACCTTGGCCGCCGATGCTCAGCGGCTGGGGATGAACTGGATTGTGACGACGCCGAACACGGAGTTGACGCACAAGCTGGCGATCTTCGGCGACGCCACCAACTTCCTGCTCGACCGCAACGGCACCATCGTGACGCGCGATCTGCACGAAGCCGGCCTGCTGCAATCCGTCAAAGACGCCCTCGGCGTGCGCTAAGCTGCTGTGCCCTCGCCTGTCGGTCATAGCCTGATCGGCCTGACGCTCGGCGTGGCGTTTTTGGTTGCGCGGCGGCGAACGGAAGGGTGGCACAAGTGGTTGGGCGAAAATCGCGGCAGTCTGTTGACCACGGTCATTGCCGCCAACGCGTGCGATCTTGATTACCTACCCGGCTTGTTGATCGGCGCGCCCAATTCCATGCACCGGTGGCTGGGCCATACCGCGCTATGGGCCGCATTAGCGGGCATCATCATCTGGCTGCTCTGGCGACGCCTCGCGCCCCGGCTTCCACGCGGGGCACTGCCGGTGCTGCTCGCGGTCGCACTTTCCCACATCGTCGCAGACTATTTCGACGAGGACACCCGTGCGCCCTTTGGCATCCTCGCACTGTGGCCGTTCTATGACGGTTTTCTGATCTCCGCACATCCGATTTTTCTGAGCCTACAAAAAACGTCGCTCGCGGATGTGGTCTCGTGGCACAACGTTCGCGCCGTAACGCAAGAGGCGCTCTTGACGCTCCCGGCCTTGCTCGTCGTTGTGTTTTACAAATTGCGCCCGATCCGGCATGATGTCGCGCCAACGAAACCTGCATGAACGAATCCATTCCAGCCAAGCTTGGCATCATCGCGGGCAAAGGCCATTATCCGTTGCTGCTGGCCGAATCGGCGCGGCAGCAGGGCGTCCGCGAAATCTTTGCGCTCGCGTTTCACGGTGAGACCGAGCGGCGTATCCAGAAATTAGCCGACCGTGTCGTCTGGGTGCGCCTCGGCCAGTTGAGCGCGGCCTATGCCGCGCTGCAAGCCAGCGGCGTGCCGCATTTCGTCATGGCCGGTCAGATCACACCGACTTCACTCTTCAACATGCGGATGGACCGCGAATTGCTCGCGCTGCTGGGTCGGCTCCGCGAACGCAATGCTCATTCCATTTTCGGCGCGCTGACCGCAGAACTCAGCCAGCGCGGCATCGAAATGCTGCCGGCCAGCCGATTCATGGAAGCGCACATGCCCGACCCCGGCATCCTCACCACGCGCGCGCCGACGCCAGAACAGCAGGCGGATATCGAGCTTGGCCAGAAAGTCGCCAAGACAACGAGCGGATTGGAAATCGGCCAGACGGTGGCCATCAAAAACGGCACTATTTTGGCCGTCGAAGCCTTCGAGGGCACCGACGAAACGATTCAGCGCGCCGGCAAGCTTGGCGGTCCCGGCGCGGTGGTGGTCAAAGTTTCCAAGCGCGGCCACGACGTGCGCTTCGATCTTCCGGTCGTCGGCGAACGCACACTCAAGTCGCTACGCAAAGCAGGTGTTGCCGTACTCGCCGTGGAAGCGCGCCGCACAATCTTGCTCGATCGTCCGGCCATCATCGCCCAAGCCGAACGCCAAGGGTTGTGCTTGGTCGCCATCGAAACAACGGAGAATTGACCCATGCTCTTCGGATCATCCAAGTCTGCCACAACTTCCGAAATGCCGACGGAAAAAATCAAAGTCGGCGTGGTTGGCGTCGGCGCACTCGGCCAACACCATGCGCGGATTTACTCCGAATTGCCGGAAGCCCAACTGGTGGGTGTCTATGACGTGGATGCCGGGCGTGCGAGTTCCATAGCTCGGAAATTCGGCGTTGCGGTTTTCCAAACCTTGGAAAGCCTGGTCGAGCAGTGCGAGGCTGCGAGCGTCGTGGTGCCCACCGACCGCCACCGCGAGATCGCCGGACTGCTGCTGGAGCACGGCCTGCACTTGCTCGTGGAAAAGCCGATTGCCGCCACCACCGCCGAGGCCGAGGCACTCGTTCAGTTGGCCGAGGCGCGTAATCTCATCTTGCAGGTCGGCCATGTCGAACGCTTCAATCCGGTGTTGGGCTTTCTCGATAGCCTGCAAAAGCCGCCACGCTTCATTGAGGCGCACCGGCTGGCCCCCTACCCTCCCCAGCGCGAAGGTCTCCCGCCGCGCGGCACCGAGGTCAGCGTTGTACTCGACCTGATGATCCACGACCTCGAAGTGATTCTGCACCTCGTCCGCTCGCCGGTGAAGGCGATCCACGCCGTCGGCATTCCGGTTTTGAGTCCGACGGAAGACATCGCCAACGTGCGCTTGGTCTTTGAGAACGGCTGTGTCGCTAACGTCACCGCGAGTCGCATCAGTCCCGAGAAGATGCGGAAGATTCGCACCTTCTTTCCCGATTGCTACGTCTCGCTCGATTATCAAGAGCAGAGTGGTCAAATCTACCGCAAGGACGGCGCAAACATCACCCGCGACAAGATTGAGATTGCGCGCGGCGAGCCGCTCGCCAACGAATTGCGCGCCTTCGTCCGTTGCGTTGCCGAGCGCGGCCAGCCGGTGGTCAGCGGCGCGCACGCCGCGGAGGCCCTCAAACTTGCGGTCGCCATCATGCACCGTATCCGCGAGGGCGCGTCGTGAGCCGCACCGTGCTGGTGATCGCCGGCGAGGTCTCCGGCGACCAGCGCGCCGCCGAAGTCATCCGTGCGGTACGCGCTCAGCATCCCGATATTTCCTTTTGGGGCATTGGCGGCCCGGAGATGCGCGCCGCCGGTGCCGAAACGCTCCACGATATCCGCGAAATGGCCGTGATGGGCTTGGTGGAGGTCTTGCGCCGCTACTTTTTCTTCCGCCGAGTTTTTAACGAGATGATCGCCGTCGCGGTGACCAAGAAACCCGACGCGGTTCTGCTGGTGGACTACCCCGGCTTCAACCTCCGCTTCGCCGCTCAAATGAAGCAACGCGGCATCAAAGTGATTTATTACATCTGCCCGCAAGTCTGGGCTTGGCACCGCTCGCGTATCCCCAAGATGGCGCAAATCGTAGATCGCTTACTGGCAATTTTCCCTTTTGAACCAGAGGTTTTCACGGGCACAAACCTGAAAGTGGATTTCGTCGGTCATCCGCTCGTGGACGTGGCCCAAGCGGCGCGCAATGCCTCACCCCGGTCGCTGCCGTGGCAAGGTGAGCCGTGTATTGCGTTGCTGCCCGGCAGCCGCCGTCAGGAAATCGAACGCATCCTGCCACCGATCTGGCAAGCCGCCGGGATCATGCAACAACAGAATCCCAACGCCAGCTTCATCCTTGCCGCACCCTCGGAGGCCGTCGCCAAAATCGTTCGCGCCACGCTCGCTTCATTGAGTAACGGGCCGACAAAATGGGAGTTGGTCATTGACCAAACGCGCGCGGTATTGCGGCAAGCGCGCGCGGCGCTGGTCGCTTCCGGCACGGCGACGCTCGAAACCGCGCTGATGAACTGCCCAATGCTCGTCGTCTATAAAACATCGCTGCCGACCTATCTGATCGGTCGTCAGCTCATTCGCGTCAACCACATCGGCATGGTGAATCTGATCGCGGGGCGCACGGTCTGCCCAGAATTCATTCAGCACGACGCCACGCCGGAAAAGCTGGCCGTCGCACTAACACCACTGCTCGGAGAAACTACCGAGCGCGCCGCACAACTCACCGGTCTCGCCGAAGTCGCTACTAAACTCGGCGCACCCGGTGCCGCGAATCGCGCTGCGGATATTCTGCTCACCGAACTCGGAGCGTAAAGCATCTCTGCATTGCACCACGGTTAAAACAGCGGTTTCCTCCCCAAAATACATTTGATCAGTTCCTGCCACCTTCCAGGAGCCACGCAGTGTGGGTGGTATGGCTGCAATCACCGATTACAGCCAACGGAAGGAGTTTCAAGACCTGTTCGGTCAATGCACCGTTTCTGAAAATTTCTTTTCCGCCTGATAACTGAAGTAGGAATATACTGCTGGCACAATCCCGACCAAAATTACCAAGGGCAGAAGGCCCACAAGAAAGCAGAGCCGCGTTGGCAGAAACAAGCTTTCGGCGAAAAGACACGCTCCGCTCGCAACCATCAGGCGTCCACCCAGCCGGTGCGTTTTCATCCAGACCACGCGCAATTCTAGCGTCCATGGTGTGCGAAAACCGGCAAACCAATTGGGACGCAATTTGCCCATCGAATTACCCATTACCGCAATCATCACACCCAGTCCGCCGGCAAGAAACCGGGTCATGTCCAGATGAAACCCCAGTGCCACGGCAAATATCGCCAGCGGTAGAGAGGAAAAGAACAGCGAGAATGCCAGCCGAAAAATTCTAAAAACCCCAGCGATGCTGGCCTGTGTTTCAACATCGTAATTTCGACATTTGGGATCCAAGCGCGGCAAAAAACCGATCAAGACAACCAAGGCCAGGTTGAGTATAGGAAAAAACAACGCGGCAAACTTTTTGCCGGCATAACCATCAATTTCACCACGAAAATTCCAATGAATCGGCAACCGGTCGGGCAATCTATCCCACAACAGGGCAGCAACACAAAATGGTGCGACCAGAATCAGCAGTTGCAGCCATTCTCTTTTTAGAAATTTCATTAGGCTCCTCTTTTCTGTTTCTTGGTTATTTTCAAAAGCCAGGCAAAACATTCCTCAAGCACACTGGTATTCAGCGAATAGATGATAAATTGTCTATTTTTTTCGGGGAGAATCAACCCGGCTTGCTTGAGTAAATCCAGATGATGTGAAATCGTCGGCTTGCCGACAGTAAAGCCCTCGGCGATTTCGCCCGCCGTCATGTCTTTCGCACGTAATTGTTCAAGAATTGCGCGTCGCGTCGGGTCATTCAAGGCTTTGAATAGTTTGTCCATAGCATTTCGATATTTTGATAATAATCGAAATATAAATTAAATCAACACCCCATTAAAAGTCGGCCATGGGTTGGCACTTAACGCGATCTTGATCTATCTCCGCCATTCTACTCAGCATCTACAAAATCCACTATCTCGACAGGGCATTCGGGGATGGCGGCCATGAATTTACGACCGTACCACTTAGTCAGAATCCGGTTATCCAGCACAACGATGATGCCGGTATCGGTGGCGGTGCGAATGAGGCGGCCCACACCTTGGCGGAATTTGAGGATCGCCTCCGGCAAGGAGTAGTCGCGGAAGGGATCTCCGCCGCGCTCCTTGATGCGATCCATGCGCGCCTTGGTCAGTGGTTGATCGGGCACGGCGAACGGTAAGCGCGTGATGATGACGTTGCTCAAGGCCTCGCCGCGGACATCCACGCCCATCCAGAAGCTATCGAGGCCGAACAACACCGGTGCCTCCGCCGTACGGAATTTTTCGAGCATCGCGTGGCGCGGCAAGCCCTCGCCTTGCAGCAGGAAGGTGTAATCGGCGGCGGCAAAGTGATCGGCCACCAGTTCCGCGACACGGCGCATCAGGCCGGCAGCGGTGAACAGGACAAACGCGCGACCGTGCGTTTTGGCTACGAATTGCTCAATCGCCTTGGCGGCGGCGGGCGCGAATTGCTCGGTATCGTTCGGTTCCGGCAGACCCTTCACTAGATAGATCTGCATCTGGCGTTCGTAGTTGAAGGGTGAACCAAGCTGCAAGGCCTCGGCCTCTTCTGCGCCGATGCGCTGCTGGAAATACTCCAACTTATCCCCCACGGCCAAGGTGGCGCTGGTCATGATGACGCTATCGAGTTGCTTGAACAGAGTTTCCTGCAATACCGGACCGACTTCGATCGGCGCAGAATAGAGCACGATTTGTGCGCGGCGGCGACCTTCGCGTTCGACCCAATAGACTTGGTCGGGCAAGGATTGTTCCAGAAACGCTTCCAATGCCGCGCGTAGTTCGATGCCGCGCCGCCGCAAGGCGCGTAGCTCAAACTGCCACTCTTCGTTTTTCAGACCTTCGACGACTTCGGCGAGTTGTGCGGAAAGTTTCTCCATCAACTGCAACGCGTCGGTGGACACGTCGAGCCGCTTGGTCACCACCCGATGGCTCGCCTCGGCGGTGAAGTGCGCCCATTCGTTGATGTCGGCATAGAGCCGGTCCAGCGCGTCGCCCAGTTGCGTGACGGTAAGCGCGGCCTCGCGCGCTTTGACGAGGGCGAGCAGTCCTTTGCGTTCCTCCGGCAGATAGAGCCGCCGCAGCCAATGCTCAAAGCCATAGCGCGAGAGACGCAGACCAAGGTGATCGCCGGCGACGCTTTCGAGCATATGCGCTTCGTCGAGCACAGCCAGCTTGTAGTCCGGCAGAAAGGCTGCGCCTTGCGTGCGTAGCGCCATCTCGGAGAAAAACAAATGGTGATTCACCACCAGCATATGCGCTTCGCGAATACGGGCGCGGGCGTGCATCAGAAAACACTGCTTATATTCAGGACAACGCGCACCGAGACAGTTGCCGTGTTCGCAGCAAACCAAGTCCCAGACTTCCGGCTTCGGCTGTTCTCGCATGTCCTGTAAACTGCCGTCTGCCGTGCGCGCAGCCCACGCCGCAATCTGCTCCAACTCGTCACTCATCCCAGTCTTGAATAATTCCTTGGTGTGCCCGCGCGCGCGCGCCAGCCGGCGCAGGCAAAGGTAGTTGCTCCGGCCTTTAACCAACACCGCCTTGAAGTCCACGCCGAGATGCTTTTGGAGGAACGGGATGTCCTTGCCCATCAACTGCTCTTGCAAGGCGATGGTGTAGGTGGAGACGATCACTTGGATATTGCGCGCCTGTGCGGCCAGCGCCAGCGGCACGAGATAGGCAAAGCTCTTGCCGACGCCCGTGCCAGCCTCCACCACCAAATGTTGTGCCTGGTCAAGCGCTTGGGCCACCGCCTGTGCCATCGCGCGCTGCTGCGGGCGCGGCTCATAAGGAAAGGGTTCGCCGGCCGTTCCGCGCTCCAAACCGCCGCCGGCTTTGAAAAATGCATCCGTGCGCGCGGCGAGGTTTGTGGTCTCGGGCTGAGTTGGTCGTGGCGCAATCACGCGGGCGGTTCTAACAGAAAGCGGCGCGCGGCAAAAGAAATCTCGCGCAAATTCTGAGAATTGGAGCGAGCGAAGGGAGTTGAACCCTCGACATCGACCTTGGCAAGGTCGCGCTCTACCACTGAGCTACGCTCGCTTCGTGAAAGGCGGGGGAACTATGCCAATTTTTTTATCGGCTGCAAGCCTTCTTTTCCAGGGCTTGGAAAAAGTGATCGTTTCGTTTTCCAAGCCTTGGAAATCAAGGCGTAGTTTGCGCGAGATGGTGCGCTTGTTCCAAGGTGACAAGGTCGGCCAGTATCCGCAATGTCTCGCTGAGCACGATGTCGTTCTTTTTGCGCTTCTCTTTGCCCACGGTGATCTCCTCGTCCTCCTGCTCTTGAAGGCGTTCGATCTCATGATCCTGCCGGGCTTCCATCAAGCGCGTTTGGAGATTGAGTGAAACTTCCTTTTCGTTGGCGTGTTGCGCGGCACGCTGGAGCAATTTGCGATGCACGGTGTATTGCGGGTCCTGCGCCAAGCGCTGCGCAGAGTGCTGACGGAGTTCCGCCAGCAACGGTTGGAGCGTACGGTCGCGCGCGTAGCCGGCGGCATCCACCGTGCTCCACTGCAAAGCGTTGGGCAGAAATTCCTCACCCATCTCCATTGAGTCAAGGATGGAAGGCACCACGATATCCGGCACCACGCCCTTGAGCTGGGTCGAGCCGCCGGCGATGCGATAGAAGCTGGCGGTGGTCAGTTTGAGCGCGCCCAGTTTTTCACTGATCGGGAGCAAACTCTGCACCGTACCCTTGCCATGCGTCTTGGTGTCGCCCACGACCACCGCACGACCATAATCCTGCAACGCCGCCGCCAGAATCTCCGACGCGGAAGCACTCAGGCGATTGACGAGCACGACCAATGGCCCGGCGTAATCAATACCCGGATCGGAATCCACCAAAACCTGTACATCGTTTTGTTGGCGCACTTGGACGACCGGGCCGGAGCCGATGAATTCACCCGTCAACTCGACGGCCTCTTCCAGCGAGCCGCCGCCGTTGTTGCGCAGGTCCAGCACGACGCCATCCACATGTTGGGTGCTGAAGGTATTCAAGATCGCGCGCACGTCATGCGCCACGCTGGTGGCATCATGCTTACCTTGTTGCTGACCTTTCATGTCGGCATAAAATTCCGGGATGGTGACCACGGCTAAACTTAGCTTGGCCCCGTTGGGCGCGGACTGGACGCGCACCTCTTCCTTGGCACGCTGTTCCTCCAGCTTGATTTCATCACGCACGAGGTCAATTTTATGCGTTTTGGTCATGGAAAGATCGCTCTTGGGCACCACCGTCAAGACCACCTTCGTGCCTTTCTTGCCGCGAATCAGCCGTACGGTTTTATTGAGCGGCCAATGGAGCACATCCTGGGCGGGATTATCGCCCTGGGCCACGGCAATGATTTTATCGCCGGCTTTGAGGCGGCCATCCCGCTCCGCCGGCCCGCCCGGCGTGAGCCGCTCAATCATCGCCGCACCGTCTTCCGGGCGGAGCAGCGCACCGATCCCCACCAACGAGAGGCGCATGCTAATATCAAAATCCTCCTCCGTCATAGGCGAGAAATATTCCGAGTGCGGGTCATAGGCCATGGTGAAAGCCATGAGGTAACGCTGGAGCACCCATTCCAGATCGCTGTCCTGCAACACAGTTAAAAACTGCTTGTAACGCTTGAGAATAAATTCACGTGGAGCCAGACTGGGGTCGGCACGCTCATCATCCTCGTCGCTTGCGACCTTTTTGTCGTCATGCTTTTTGATCCAACCCATCAAGCCTTTGCCTTTTTTCCCCTTGGCTTTTTCTGCGTCCGCCAGTTTCATGGCCACGACGCGTCCCACATATTCATTTTCGATTTTCCGCCGCCACAGCTCGTTCCAAGCCGGCTCGTTCGCCGCCCACGGTGCGTCTTTACGCTTCCAGCGATAGGAATCCTGCCGGCGCGTGTCGAAGCCCCGGTCGAGCAACTGGGCCACATAGGCCGTGCGATTTGTGACGCGCTCCATGAAACGATTGAACACCTCCACGCCAAACCGCACATCGCCGGCGCGCAGTTCGTCCGTCAATTGCGCACCGCGTTCTTGAAATTCGGCAATGTCGGACGCCAGAAAGTAGGTGTGGTCAAAATCCAACATATTGAGATAGAGGCTCAACGCATTGGTGGCGATTCGCTCATCGAAAGCCACGTGGTTGAGGTGCAAACGTGGCAGACCTTCCGCCACAATCATGGCAGCCTTGCAGGGCTCCGCCAACGGCTCAATGCGCTTGAGCGTATTTGTTGCGGCAGGCGCGACCAAGGTCGCCCCCGCCACCAGCACCGTCACCAGCGACCAATTTATCTGTTTCATCAAAAAATCCTTACTGCTCAGACCGTTCAGCGTTTGTTTTCGTTCACCAGAAAAGATTGGCGCAAACCGGCGAGGGAATATACTGGAGTCACGTTCGATTGCCAGCGGATATTATCGGAGTGTGGCCTGCGGCGAACCACGAAAAAAGCTTTTGTTAGGCCTGAAACTGCTCGCGCAAACGTTCTTCGGTATCACGCAGTTGCAGAGCTTCCAGAATGGCGTCCAATTCACCTTCGATCACGCGATCCAGCGAATAGAGGGTCAAATTGATGCGGTGATCCGTCAGGCGATTCTGCGGAAAATTATAGGTGCGGATGCGCTCGCTACGGTCGCCGGAACCGATCTGCGACTTGCGCTCGCTGGCCAGCTTGGCCTGCTCCTCCGAACGCGCCTTATCGAGTAGGCGCGCCTTCAGGACCCGCATCGCCTTCTCGCGGTTACGCATCTGTGAGCGTTCGTCCTGACAGGCCACCACCAACCCGGTGGGCAGATGCGTCAGGCGCACCGCCGACTCGGTCTTGTTGACCTTCTGACCGCCCGGCCCCGACGCGCGATAGAGATCAATCCGCAGCTCTTCGGGCTTGATCGTAATCTCATCCACCTCGGTCGCCTCCGGCAACACGGCAACGGTCGCCGCCGAGGTATGAATCCGCCCTTGCGCTTCGGTCACCGGCACACGCTGCACACGATGGCCGCCGCTCTCATACTTCAGCGTCCGATAAACATCCTGCCCCTCGACCGAAAAAATGATTTCCTTGTAGCCGCCCTTTTCAGACAGATTAGCGTCTATGACGCTGACCTTCCAGCCGCGCCGCTCCGCAAACCGCGTGTACATCCGAAATAAATCGCCGGCGAACAAGCCCGCCTCGTCACCGCCGGTGCCGGCGCGAATTTCGATGATGGTGTTGCGACTGTCATCCGGGTTCGGCGGCAGCAGCGCGAGCAGCAAGGTTTGTTCTGCGCGGGACACTTGGTGCTCCAAGCCTTCTACCTCGACTTGCGCGAGTGCGCGTAATTCGGGATCGGTCGCGGGATCGGCCACCAAGGCGCGATTCTCGATCAATTCTTGTTCCAGCTTGAAGAAGACCTTGGCCTTTTGATCCAACTCCCGCAACCGGGAATGTTCAACCGCCAGCGCTTGATAGCGGGCCGGATTGGCCGAGGGCACGATGGACGCGAGTTCCGCTTCCACCGCGCCCAGGCGCGCGAGCAAACGCTCAACGTATTGCCGGTCCAAATTCATGTTCGCCAACTCAATGCGGTAGGGCGCTCGCGCCGCGAACGCCGCGGACGGCTGGGCCAGCCGTCCTTACCGACAACGAGATCATTCGCCCTTTTACAAAATTCAACAAAACGGCCCGCCTGAAAACACGACGGGCCAGA
The DNA here is from genome assembly GCA_004321905.1 of Verrucomicrobiota bacterium. Taxonomy (GTDB): domain Bacteria; phylum Verrucomicrobiota; class Kiritimatiellia; order CAIQIC01; family CAIQIC01; genus DP16D-bin41. The sequence continues at coordinate 91,471 of SCQF01000046.1, forward strand.
CCACGGTAAACAGGGTCTGGCCCGACGCGACGGCGATCTAAGCCTTGGCGGTGCGTGCGTAGCGCTTCTGGAACCGCTGTACGCGACCTTCGGTATCCATCAATTTGGTCTGGCCGCTGAAGTACGGATGGCAGCGCGAGCACGTATTGACGTGCATTTCTTTGACCGTCGAACGCGTATGCGTCACGTTGCCGCACGCGCAGGTGATCGTCGCATCGCCATAGTTCGGGTGAATCTCTTTTTTCATCTCGTCCAACAACCTTTCCTAATCATCTCCGCCGGTTCTGGCGGCCCAAAAACGGCGCGCACCATACCCTCCGAAGCTCCGCAACGCAAGGCCTTTTTCAAAGGCTTGGAAATCTAGCGCCACATCATAGGCCACATGGTTTACAGGTAGGGCGCGCACGCCGAGCGCGCCGCCGGGACAGAAATCGCTTTGAATATCAATGACGATCAAGGCCGTTTTCATGACTGCCCTGCCCTTTCCCAACTTGGGAACATAAGACAACGAACGGCCGCTTGCAAACCCGACACCGGACAGCATCTGCTTGCATCTGAGAGGTCGCACCGCTAACTTCACACCCGCTTTCGCCATCGAAGCCAAGAAACAAAACACAGGAGAATGAAGCAGTGAGAACAAACAACGCACAATACAAACTCTTGCTTTATCTGGTATTTTTTCCGGGCATGATCCTGCCGCTTGCAAAGGCGGCAGATGCGGCACACTTGGTCATCGCAAACGGGCCGGGCGGCAAGGCAGAGCAGCCGACATTGTCGCCGGCTTCGCAGCAAAATACCGTCGTCTTTGAGCAACCGGGTCGCTATGGCGGCTGGCCGGCGAATCAAGGTATCTGGGCGTGGGGCGATGAAATCGTGGTCGGCTTTACCGCGGCCTGGTTCAAACACTCCACCACCACCCATGCGGTGGATTTCAAAAAATCATTTGAAAATGGCAGGCCCGTAGTTGCGATGGTGGCCTGACGTGGCAGATTGAGAAACCGGAACCATTCGCTTGCGCCAAGACCGAACCTTTATCCGAGCCTTTGGATTTCACACAACCCAATTTTGCCTTGATGTTCCAGTTTGGGAACATGCATGTTGGCCCATCCTATTTCTATGTCTCCACCAATCGCTGCCGGACGTGGCGCGGCCCGTTTTCGTTTGCAGTACAGGGTGTTGACAAGGTCACGGCACGTACCGATTTGATCATGCTGGGCCAACACGACTGCTTGATGTTGGGCAGCGCGGCCAAGGCCAACAACAAGGAGGGCCGTCCGTTTTGTGCGCGTACGACCGATGGCGGGCTGACGTGGAAGCTGGTGGCGTTCATCGGTCCAGAGCCGGAAGGCTACGCGATCATGCCTTCATCGCTACGCCTAAAAAATGGCGCGTTGTTGACGACGATCCGCCATGCCGATCCGGGCAAGCCGGCCGTGATTGAGGTCTATCGCAGTGACGATTTGGGTCAACACTGGCAATTTCTGGGCGCGGCCACCGGCAACATTGGCGGCAATCCGCCGAGTCTGGTGCGCCTGAATGATGGCCGGCTTGCGTTGACCTATGGTTATCGTTTGAAACCATTCGGAGCCCGCGCCCGCATCAGCAACGACGAGGGCTGCACCTGGGGCGCAGAAATAATTCTCCGTGATGACGGCTTTAGCGGCGACCTCGGTTATCCGCGTAGCACCTTGCGCGCTGACGGAAAAGTCGTCACGGTGTACTATTTCAACGGTCCGCGTGACGAAGATCGCACGATTCAAGCCACCATCTGGTCACCGCCGGATTCTCCGCAGGGGAAATAGGTCCAACCTTAGAAGCCAATATTTTCGGCGCGTGAGGACACGCGCCCCCCCAGCAATTTATTCGCAACCTAGAGCGTTTCCATAAATGATGTGGCCGGCTGAAGCCCCGGCGTAGATGCGGACGGAGTCCGCATATGGAGGGCGGCTGCCCTCAGCCGCCGTTACGTCACGGCTTAGCTCATGGTGTCGCGATAAGATGACGCACAGCACCCTCTAAATCTGGCTGGCGTAATAGCGACTCGCCGACCAACACGGCGTGAATACCGGACGCACGCAAGCGGCGAACATCAGCAACAGTATGAATGCCGCTTTCGCTGATCAGCGTACAATTTGCCGGCGCAAGTTGTTGCAGGCGGAAGGTTGTTTCCAGCGTAGTTTTGAAGGTTCGCAGATCGCGATTATTGACGCCGATCAACTGCGCGCCACTCGCAGCAGCGCGGCGCATTTCTTCCGCATCGTGGACTTCCAACAGCGGCTCCACACCGGCGGCATGGCAGACCGAAAAAAAACGCGTCAGGTCGGCGTCATTCAATGCTGCGGCGATCAGCAAAACAGCGGAAGTGCCGAGGGCGCGCGCATGCCAAATCTGCCACTCATCCACGACAAACTCTTTGTAGAGCAGCGGCAGCTTCACGGCGGCGCGGACGGCATGAAACTGCTCCTCGCCACCCCCGAAATATTTCGCGTCCATCAGCGACGAGATCGCCTGCGCCCCACCCTGTTCGTACGCCCGCGCAATCGCCGCCGGATCGAAGGTCTCACGGATTATTCCAACGGATGGCGAACGCCGCTTGACCTCGGCAATCAGCGCGATCGGCACCGCGCGCAGGGCGGCATTGAAACCGACGGGCACCGGCGCAGCGACGGCCTGCGCTCGTATTTTTTCCACGGGCACGACGGCTTTCCGCTGCGCGATTTCCACGCGCTTATGTGCTAGAATTTCATCAAGAATGCTCATGTTTTCGCCTTACGCGTCGCAAGCGTAACATGTTTTCCAAGGTTTGGAAAATCGAACGATGCCTTTTCCAAGCCTTGGAAAACGCGCCGGTCACGGCGCGCGGGCCACGCTCGTTTTCGGGGGCGGCAGCGCGGCGGCCTCCACGCCTTCGCGCAACTTGATCGTGGCGCAAACCTTGGGAACATACATTTGCGTCTCCACCGGCAGGTTGTCGGCAATCTGATCGAAAGTTTTGGCTTGGTCTTTGCCCACCATGCGCGCCACGCGACCATCGCCGGCGTTATAGGCGGCGAGCGTGAGCGGCCACGAGCCGAACTGGCCATGCAAGGCGCGCAGACATTTCGCGGCGGCGCGCGCACTCTTGGCGGGATCCAAACGCTCATCCCGCGGCGTCAGACTCAAACCGTAACGCTTGGCCGTGGCCGGCATGAATTGGAACAGACCCGCGGCACCCACCGGACTGCGCGCCTGCGGATTTAGCGACGATTCGACTTCGGCCAGCCAGACCCACTCGCCAGGCACGCCTTCGCTTTCAAACGTATTTTTGAGTTGAGGGATCAGAAAAGCGGCTTCTTCCGGTTTCAGACGACCGCGTAGTTTTTTCGTCCATGTTTCCTGACTGCGGAGGTAGACACCACGCTTCTGAATCAACTGCGCGGGCAAATCCAGTGTTGGCACGCGTGGCGGGGCGAGCCGAATTTTTCCGAGTGGCGGCGCATTGGGCGATGGCCCAAGGGGCTTGGCGGGGTAGAGTAATTGCACCTGCCGCGCCATGTCGAAGTAGTCTTGCCGCTGACGGAGCCACGCAGCGTACGGCTTGGCGTCGGGCATGGATTGGAGATAGCTCAACGCCCGTTGCACGCCGGGATAAACCGCGGCGAGATCGTCCACCGATTCCGTGTGCAGCGCATCTTCGATGAACGTCCAAAACTCCTGCCAATCCGCCGCGGACGGCAAATCCACTTGATCCACGATGGTGCCTTGCCCAAGACGGTTGATGAGATCGAGGTCCAATTCGTAGAGGTCGCCGGAATGGCTGGCGGCTAAACCAGCCCAAGCCGTAACCGACCCGCTGAGGACGCAGGCTAATATCAAGCCCGCGCGCGACTGCCATTGTTGTTGAACCATGTGTTTTTCTCACCAAAAGACCCGGTAGCGCGGGCCGAGCGTGAACGCATTTTCGATATGCCGGATGCGGGGTTGGCCCGCCTCCGCCGTGCCGATGACCTCTATCACATCGAAACGGAAAAAGGAAGGACGCGTGGGAAGCTTTTTCAAATAATGAATGGCCGCGCGCGACAAACTGCGGCGTTTGCCGTGATCCACGGCCTCGAACGGGCGGCCAAAGCTTTCGCTGCGCCGTGTTTTGACTTCAACGAACACCAGCGTCTCGCCCTGCCGCGCCACCAGGTCAAGTTCGTCGCGCCCAAGCCGCACACGCCGACCGAGAATTCGCCAACCAAGTCGGCGCAGAAAGCGCTCTGCCTGCGCTTCGCCCCAGAGGCCCGCACGGAGATGCTCCGGCAACGCGCAACGCCGCTGCTGCTGCCACCAAGCTGTGAGCCACGACCACATACATATTTTTTAGCGCAGAGTCGAACGCGACGCAACGCCAAGCTTCGTTTTTCCAAGGTTTGGAAAAAGCTGCGTTTCCACTTTCCAAGCCTTGGAAAATGTTCACGCGCTAAACGGCGCGACAACTTGTAGATCGGAAAATTCTTTGACCACGCAGCGCACGTCGGCCTTGCGGAACAGTAGTTTCAAATTCGGCCCGGCGTCCATGGTGAAGTAAACCTCGCAACCTTCCGCACGCAAGGCATGTACGGCGTGGATCGCCTCGACGGACCCCGGCAGCCAATAGAGGACGGAGGGACGCGCGGCAATCATCGTCGCATGCATTGCCAAAGCGTTACCCTCGGCGATTTCGCCAAGCTTGGTGAAGTTGCGCGTACGGATGGCGGTTTTGAGTTCTGCGAGATCGCGGGTGACCGTTTCCGGCCAAGCGGCGTAGAGCGGCGAGGTGTCGCGCGTGTGCTGCATCGCATCACGCGAACCGATGGATTTTTCCTTGTCCGAAATCATGACCAAGCCGACGCGCAAATCGGGCCAGTTGAATTTGAGCGGTTCGGCAAAAGAATCCATGCCGCTGGCTGCTTTGCCGGCGTGCCACTCCACAAAACCATCGAATAGCGAACGACACGCGCTGCCGCTGCCGAGCCGTGCGAGAATTGAGAGCTGGCGGCGTTCAAGTTTCCAGCCGAAAAGTTTGTTTAAGGCCAACGTCAACGCGGCAAAACCGGATGCCGAGGAAGCCAACCCCGCCGCGGTGGGCACGGTATTGTGTGCAGTCACTTCAAAATGGAAATCCGACGTAGGCCGGAAAAAATCAAGAAACGCGGCCGCGCGGCGTGCAAACGACGACTCCGGCGCCACCAATTTTCCATTGAGCGCGAAACGATCACGCCCGGCGCGCGGCGCCAAAGTCACTTCGCTGCCCAATTTCCCCAGCGAGATCGAAAGGCTGCCGGCGGTCGGCAGATTGAGTTCCGGATCGCGTTTGCCCCAGTATTTGCAGAGCGCGATATTAGCCGGGGCGAACGCCGTGGCCGAAACGCAGGGTGCCGGGAGACGTTTGGGCAATAACTGTTCGATGACCTCGCGTTTTGTCATGCCCCTTTTCCTAGGCCTAAGTGTAAGCCTCATATTGCGCCTTTCAAGCTGGACGCATAGGCGCGCAACGTCATTTCGGCGGTGCGCCGCCACGAAAATTCTGCGGCACGCCGCACGCCTTTTTCACGCAGCGTTGCCGCCAGTTCCGGTTCCGTAAGCACACGTCGAATAGCTTCCGTCATCTTCGTGGCATCGTCGGGCGCGACCAAGATTGCGGCATCGCCCGCGACTTCGGGCAGCGAACTCACATTGCTACACACGACGGGCGTGCCACACGCCATCGCCTCCAGCACCGTCAAGCCAAAGCCTTCGTAGCGCGATGGCAGCACAAAGACGTCCGCCTGCTGATAGGCTTCGACCAGTTGCCGCCCGTTGAGATAACCGCGCCATTCGATATCCGTTTCCAAGTTGTGCCGCCGGGCAAACGCCAGCGCTTCCGGGTAACGCGGATCCGGTGCACCGGCAATGACCAAACGCACCGCACCCGGCATCTGTCGCCGCAACTGTTCAAACGCCACGAGCAAACCGATCACGTTTTTGTAGGGATCAAACCGCCCCACATAAAGAATCGTTTTCTTCCTTGCTCCGGTTTGCGGCGTGGCCGGCGGCTGATACTCCGCGGCCACGCCATTCGGTATGGCCAGGACTTTTTCCTGCCGCGCAGCAGGAATACGCATCACTCGCAAAATATCACGCCGCGAAGCTTCGCTGACCGTCAGAATCAGATCGGCACGCACACCGACCGCTTGCATGATGCACCGGAACATTGGCAACAACCGCGTCTTCTTTGCTTTGGGCGTCCATTCTGGGAATAATAACGGAATCAGATCATGGATGGTGACGACGCAATGGGTGCGTCGCCCGCACCGCGGAAAGGCCCGAAATGGAATCATGTAATTCGGGGAGTGAAAAACGTCCGCGCCCCAGCGCCGCAATAACCCCGGCAAGCGGATTTGGCTGGCCAGCGAGAAGATACCGAAGGGCACGAGTTCAGTGCGGAAATTCGGCGCGGCGACCAGCCCGGCGCAAGCCACGACGCGTTGCATGACTTCAGGATACTGAAAGAGCAGCACATATTCATGCTGCCGATCCAGTTGGGCCAGCGCCCGAATCAATTCCTGCGTATAAAGGCCAATGCCGGAAAGCTCCGGGAAAATCCACCGCGCATCAATTACAATCTTCATTTCAAAATCTCACGCTACCACTTGCCGATAAACAGCCCACGTTTGACGGGCGGCGGCGGCCCAGTTGAAGCGCTGGACGTGCGCCAAACCACGTTGCACCAACGCCGCGCGCGCCGCAGAATCACCCAGCAACGCAGCGATACACTGTGCCCACCGCTCCGCATTTAACTCCGGCACCAGTTCCGCGCCACCACCACAAACCTCCGGCAGCGAGCCGTTTGCCGAAATCAATGCCGGCGTACCGCAGGCCATCGCCTCCAGCGGCGTAAAACCAAAACCCTCGTAGAGCGACGGGAATACAAACAACTCTGCGCCGGCATAGAGCGCCGCGAGCTGTTCTTCCGGCACATATTCCAAATAGCGAATGCGCGCCGCCTGCGGCGAATTTTTCACCCGCGCCAGAATCGGCTCATATTTCCAACCCTTCATGCCGGCGATGACCAGATCGCCATCGAACCCCTTCAAGCGCTCAAAAGTTTCGATCAAAAACGGAAAATTCTTACGCGGTTCCAGTGTGCCAAGGCTCAAGAGATAGGGGCGCGCCAGTCCAAGCCGTTGACGCATTGCGGTAATCGCCGGCGCATCGGGCCGGCGTAAATCCGACGGCAACCCAAGCAGGATCGGATGAATCTTTTCCGCCGGCACGCCGAGTAACTCTTGAATCTCGCGGCCCGAAAAAGCGGAATCGGTGATAATGGCATCAGCCCGCGCCACAGTGTTGCGGATTTTTGCTGTCAGATAGGCCAAATTGCGCGGCTCCGCTGCCTCCGGAAAACGCAGAAACGAAACGTCATGAATCGTCACCACCGCTTTGCCACGCGTCAGCGGCGGAATAATGAAATTCGGAAAGTGATAAACATCCGCCGCACCGGCCAGCCAGTCAAACGGTGGGAAATGCAACCGTTTCCACGCCGTCTGAATGTAGCGTCCCGGCAACCAGCGACATGGCCGCAACTCTGCGCCGGCAGCGGACAACGACTGCCCTTGGCGTTGAAAATCAAAATAGAACAACCGCAGGGCATCGTTCGCTGTGACAAATTGGCCAAGATGCTCGACGAGCTTCTGAACATAACGACCCACCCCGGCGCGCTGCGCCACGCCCGCCTGAATGTCCATGCAAACAATCACGCGTCATTTCTACACGTCCGGCAGGTCGCGGAACAAGTTCAAACAGCGATTTCCAAGGGTTGGAAAATCAGCGTTTCACTTTTCCAAGGCTTGGAAAAGAGAATCAGCGGTGATGCAGAATTGGTCAATCTCGGCATCGGTGTGCGCGGCGGAGACAAACGCGGCCTCGAATTGTGCTGGCGGTAGATAGATTCCGCGGTCGAGCATTCCGTGGAAGAAGCGTGCGAACGCAGCGGTATCGCAGCGTTTGGCGTCGGTCAGATTGCGGATCGGCGCGGTAGTGAAAAACGGCGTGAACAAACTCCCCAGTTGCGCGCAGTGTGCGGTGACATCGTATTTTCGCGCGGCAGTGTTGAAAACGGTGGCGAGCCGCGCGGCCAATTTTTCGATGCGCGGATAAGGATTTTCGCGACGCAGGATTTGCAGCGTCGTCAGCCCCGCGGCGACGGCGACCGGATTGCCGGAGAGCGTGCCCGCTTGATAGACGCGGCCCAGCGGCGCGAGGTGATCCATGATTTCCGCGCGCCCACCAAACGCGCCCAGCGGTAACCCGCCACCGATGATCTTGCCAAGGCAGGTCAGATCGGGCGTGACTTTGCACAGCGTGCCATAGGTCGTTGGGCCAAGCCGAAAACCGGTGATGACTTCGTCGAAGATCAGCAGCGCGCCGCACTGCGTCGTGAGTTCGCGCAAGCCGGCGAGGAAGCCCGGTAGCGGCGGCACCAAACCCATATTGCCGACGACCGGTTCCACGATGATCGCCGCCAGTTCGTGGCCCGATTTGCTGACCAACGCGCGAATTGCATCAAGATCATTATAGGGCAACACAAACGTATCCGCCGCGGCGCCAGCCGTAACGCCCGCCGAGGAAGCCACGCCGGCGGTCAGCAGTCCGCTGCCCGCCGCGACGAGCAGGCCATCGCTGTGGCCGTGATAGCAGCCCTCGAACTTGAGCACTTTCTGGCGACCGGTGAAGCCGCGCGCCAAACGCAACGCCGACATCACCGCTTCCGTGCCAGAACTAACCAGGCGGATTTTTTCGAGATAGACCGCGCACTGCCGGAGCAATTCGGCGAACTCGACCTCGCGCTCCGTGCAAGCACCGAAGGTCATACCATCGGCGGCAACCCGCTGCACAGCCGCGACCACTTCGGGATGCGCGTGGCCGAGAATCAACGGCCCCCACGAACCGCAATAATCGGTCAACGCCCGCCCCTCCACAGTGGTGAGGCGACAACCGCGTCCGCTTTTCATGAATACCGGATCGCCACCGACCGAGCGGAATGCCCGTACGGGACTGTTGACGCCGCCGGGGATTACATTTTCGGCACGACGAAAAAGTTCCTTGGACGTCATGATGCGATTAGCTCCTGATAACGGTGAGCCCAATACGTGATGATGATGTCGGCGCCGGCCCGCGTGAGCGCCAACATGCTTTCGCGGACCATTGCGCGTAAATCGCCCCACCCGCGTTCGGCGGTGGCCAGCAACATCGAGTATTCACCGCTGACGTTGTAGGCGGCGATCGGCAAATCGGTGCGTTCACGCAGCCGGGTGATGACATCGAGGTAAAAGAGCGCTGGCTTCACCATCAGAATATCCGCGCCCTCGGCTTCATCGAGCGCCGATTCACGCAACGCCGCGCGAAGGTCGGCGGCATCGCCTTGGTAGCCACGTCGGTCGCCGGATTGCGGTGATGATTGTTCGGCTTCGCGGAATGGACCGTACATCGCGGAGGCGAACTTCGAGGAATAGCTCATGAGGCCCACATCGGAAAACTTCGCGGCATCAAGTGCAGAACGGATTGCCGCGACTTGTCCATCCATCATCGCGCTGGGCGCAACAATCTGCGCGCCGGCGGCAGCATGGGAGACGGCGACGTTGGCCAGCAGCTTGAGCGTAGGATCGTTATCCACCGCGCCCTGCTTGTTCAGCACACCACAGTGCCCATGATTGGTATAGGCGCACAGACAGACATCGCTCATGACGAGCAGATTAGGGAAGGCACGCCGAATTGCGCGGATCGCCTGTTGCACCACCCCGTTAGGTGCGAAGGCACCCGACCCGCGCGCGTCTTTTCCCGCGGCATCCGGCACGCCGAACAGCAGCACACTACCAACGCTTTGGGCCGCCACCGGTTCCAACTCGCGCAGCAGCATATCCACGCTCAAACGGTACTGTCCCGGCATCGCGCTGATTGCCTCACGTCGTTTTTTCCCGGGCACGACAAAAATCGGCCAGACAAACTTTTCCGGGCCGGGCATCGCCATAGCCGTCAATTTTCGTAAACTCTCCGTCGCGCGCAGTCGCCGCATTCGTACGTCAGGAAACCCTTTCATGATCTTTTCTCCCGTAACTGCAAACTCAACGCGGCATTGACCTGCTGGGCCGCCAACGCCGTAATCGCACCAGTCACCGTGGCCTCAAAGCCCACAACATCTGCCGCCAAACCCGCATGCTGCAAACTAGTCACCGTCGGTTCACCAATCGCGACAATGGTGCGCCCAGCAAGCGATGCAGCGCCCCACAAATCCACGTAGGCTTCCACGGCCGAAGCACTGGCAAAAAACACCGCATCGAATTCTGGGCGTTCAGCATAACGAATGCGTTCGTTTTTGTAGATCACCAAGTCGGTCACATCCAGCCCGCCGCGCCGCAATGCGTCGGCAAGTCCTGCACCCGCTTTGTCGGAGCGCACTCGAAGCACTCGCTTACCTGACTGGCGCAACGGCTCGATGTCGGCCAGCACACCCGCGCCACCAAAATCGCTGGAGGCCTGAAAAGCAGGGAAAAGACCCAACGTCTTTTCGAGTTCCGCCGCTGTGCCGGGGCCGCACACCGCCAGTTTGGGCAGGTGCCGTATATCCAACCGAGCCGTGCGGAGTAATGTTTGTAGACAGCGGACGGCGGATGGCGAGGTGATGAGCAGCCAACCATAGCGGTCGAGCCGGGCCAACTCGCGCTGCGCTTCCGCCTTGGGCACCAGGCGAATTAAAGGACGCGCCACCGGCCTGCCGCCAAAACCACGCACCACATCCGCAGCTTTTTCGAGCAGCACTTCGCTACAGGTCAGCAGCACGCGCCGACCTTGCAGCGCACCGTGCGTCCGGTCGTAGCCATAGCGTGCAACAGCACCCACAATTAACAAACCGGGTTGTTCCGCCATCTGCTGCATCGCGGCAACAAGCGCCGGCGACTCCGCCGTCTGACCGGCAAAAGCGCCCAGCGTGGCACGCAGAATTTTTTCCTGCTCCCCACCGGCGGCAAAAACCATCGCGGCAGGCGTTTCCGACGCCGTGCCATTTTCGATAAGTGTCTGCATGATCCGTCCGACAACATCCGCGCCCATAAAAAAGACCACGGGCAAGGTGGAACGCACAGCGCGCGTCACCGGTGCAGCGGCACCATCTTTGGCGCGCGGTGTCAGAGCGCAGAAACCGCGCGACACACCGCGCCGCGTGAGGAGCAATCCCGTGCCCGTCGTCGCGGCCTGCAAGCTGCTGACGCCGGGTATAACACGATACGGCAAATGCAACGCATCCAAGGCGGCAAGCTCCTCCGCCAGTCGCCCAAACAGACCGGGATCGCCGCCTTTCAGCCGCACCACTCGTTTTCCTTGCCGCACATAGCTCGCCACCAAATCATTGATTTCACCTTGCTCGGCGTGATGACGCCGACAGCGCTTGCCCACATTCACCACGCAGGCACCACGCGGCAATTCGTTCAGCAGATTAGGATCAAGCAAAGTATCGTGCAGACAGACCTCGGCCTGCCGCAACGCACGCAAGCCCGCCAGCGTACACGCTTCCTGACCCGCGCCCGCGCCAACGAACGTCACGGTTTTCACGAACAAACTACGCAGCCGCGTCAGCGCAGGATCACCCGCGCGAAACGTCAGCGCCAAATAGCCCTGACCATCCGGCGTCGGCAGATCATCGAGCGGCACCCACTCCGTAATGCGCGCTTGCAAGCCCAGCCGCGTCAGCGCGGCGCCCGCCATCATCAGCACATCGAAGTTGCCGGCATCCAATTGAGCGATCCGCTCCTCAATATTACCGCGCACCGTTCGCAGCACCGCCGCCGGACATCGCCACCGCGCATAGGTCTCGCGTCGCTCGCTACTGACCCCCACCACTGGCGCGGCGGGCAGATCGGCCCACGTCTTCCCCGCAGACAACACCAAAGCGTCGCGTGGATCCTCGCGCCACGGCAACCAGCACCAATCCAAACCGGCGGTCATTGGCGCGGGCAAATCCTTGGCGCTATGCAAGGCGCCATCGAGGCGACCGGCGCGCACCGCCGCATCCAGATCGCGCGTGAAAAAATCCGGAGGACTGACCCGCAAATCCGTCGTTCGATCCCGGTCGCCGGGCGTTTGCAGCGTGACCAATTCAAACCGCACCACCGGCAACAGCTTTTCGATGCGCGTCAAAGCGTCCCGGTGTTGCAACAGCGCCAACCGGCTATTCCGCGTCCCCAGCCTGATGGTCATACACGAACTCGTCATCGTTTTCCTTGCACGACGGACTTCCCGGCAAAATAGGTCAGGCCGGATTTTTTGAACTCCCGCACGGAACACAACATTCGCCCGTCCGTCACGCCAACGGCCCCCGCCAACCGCTCAAAGAGCCGCTGGGTTTGAAGCCAACTGGATGTATGGATCATTGCAAAAAGATTGTAACGAAAAGCCGGCAGGGTGGCACGCTCATAACAGTGTTCCACTTCGGGGAATGCCGCCAGCGCCCGTCCCGCCGCGATTATTCGCTCTGCGGCCACCGACCAAACGCACATCGCGGTGGCCTTGAACCCGCCGCTGCGATGGCGCACCGCGAGCGCGATGCGCCGCAACACACCGGCGGCCTGCCAGCGGCAAAGTTGCGCGAGCACCGTCTGCTCCGACAACCTCACACGTTGCGCCAGTTGCGCGAACAAGTCCGGCACCACCGGCAGCGCGCCTTGCAGCAAACACACCAACTCCTGCTGAATCACTGACAATTCTTCGCAGGGACTATCGTCATCCGGAAAATTTTCGCCGTTGGCCAACTGCTCCGGCTCGAACACCACATCAATTTTGAAGCGCTTCCGCGCCGGAAAAAATAGCACCGCATACGGCGCCACGAAATCGCGCAGTTCTTGTGCCGCCGCTTCAAATTTCGTCTGCGACGCAGCCAGCACAAACCACAGATTTGGCAACATCGCAGCACCCGGCCCACCGGAACTGTGCGGGTCAAGTTCCGTCGGCCAGCTACGCTCGTAGACATGCGTAACGCCGGAATGCGCCGCCACCCGCCCGGCCAGTTGCGCCAAGCGTTCGGGATTCGGTTCGTTGATCGCGCAAAGAACGCTGCGATAGCCCAAGCGCCGCGCATCAAAAACCGCGCTCAACGGCCGCGCCGCATCGGAGGAAAACAGATCGCGTACGAACTGCAACACCTGCTCCTCGGTCCAACCCACGGTGCGCCCCAATTCGGCAAAGGGCCGTGCCACGAGCGGTAAACCGCGTTGTAACAAACCCAATAATTGCTTTTTGGCAGCATCCACAACGGAAAAGCTATACGTCACGCACTGCGGTGCGTCAAGGAATGCCGCTGTTTTCCAAGCCTTGGAAGACTCAACGGTTCTTGAGCGCGGCGATGAGGGCGGGGACGACGGTAAAGAGATCGCCAACGACGCCGATATCCGCGATTTCAAAAATGGGCGCGCCGGGGTCTTTATTGATCGCCACGATGAATTCTGAGGAACCCATTCCCGCCGCGTGCTGAATCGCGCCGCTGATGCCGCAGGCGATGTAGAGCTTCGGGCTGACGGTTTTGCCGGTTTGACCGACTTGGTGCGAGACGTTGATCCAGTCGGAATCCACCGCCGCGCGCGAGGCACCAACCGCACCGCCAAATTCCTTGGCCAACTCGGTGAGCAGCGAAAAATGCACCGTACCGCCCAACCCGCGACCGCCGGAAACGATGATATCAGCCGCCGTCAGGCTCACCTGATTGCCGGCATCGCGCACGACCTCGACAACCTTGGTCTTCACATCGCCGACCGCAGCAGGCGCTTCGATCAGTTCACCAATACGGCCCGCCGTGGGCGTGCCTTTTTTGAAAGCCTTGGGCCTCAATGTCGCCATCTGTGGACGGTGTTCAGGACAAACGACCGTCGCCAAGACATTGCCGACATAAGCCGGACGCGTCGCTTGGAGGACGCCGCTGGCATCGAGATCGAGACCCGTGCAATCCGGCGCGAGGCCGGTCTGCGCGCGGACGGCGACGCGCGGGAAAACCGAGCGACCGCAAATCGTGCTGCCGCCGAGGACGATCTCCGGCTTGTACTGCGCGATCAACGCGGCGAGCTGCGCGGTAAGCGCATCGCTGTTCGCGCCGGCGAGCGCCGAGCTATCCACGTAATAAACCTTGTCGGCACCGTGCGCAAAAAGGTCAGCAGCTTTCTCCTTGATCCCCTGCCCCAATAGCACGGCGGCCAGATGCGTGCCGCGCTTGGTAGCCAGCTCGCGGCCCTTGGCCAGCGCCTCGAAGGTCACGCTGGCGATCACGCCCTCGCGCTGCTCGGCGAACACCCACACCCCGGAAAATTGAGTTTTGTCTGTCATCGTGCGCCTCGTTTCCTCAAACCAGTTTCAACTCACGAAGTTTTTCGACCACGGTTTTAGCGGCGGCGGCAGCATCGCTGCCATCAATCTTGATACCACCGGTTTTCTTGGGCGGTGTGGCCATTTTGACGATGCGCGTGGGCGAACCGGCGCGACCAACGCTTTCCGGCGCGAGGCCGAGTGCGGCGGCGTTGACCGGCGCGATCTGCGCCTTCTTCGCGGCCATGCGACCTTTGAGCGAGGCCATACGCGGCGTATTGATTTCCTTGCCGACGGTCAGCACGGCGGGCAGTACGACTTCGACCTTTTCAAAACCATCCTCGAACAGACGCTCCAACTTCAGCGTCGTACCTTCGACCGCGAGTTTGCGGACGTAGGTCACGCACGGCCAACCGAGAAATTCAGCAACCGCCGGACCGACCTGCGCGGTATCGCCATCCATCGTCTGCTTGCCGCAGACGATCAGGTCCACCGCACCGACTTTCTGAATGCCGGCAGCGAGAATTTTGGCGGTGGCCCACGCGTCGGAGCCTTCGAACGCGGCGTCGCTCAAGAGCACCGCGGCATCGGCGCCGCGCGCGAGCGCCTCGCGCAGGACGGCTTCGGCCTGCTGTGACCCCGCGGTGATCACCGTCACCTTCGCGCCGACGGTGTCCTTGAGTGCGAGCGCGGTTTCCAGCGCGTGCTCATCGAACGGATTGATGATCCACTCGCCGCCCTCGCGGATGACAGCGTTGGTTTCCGGGTTGATCCGTACCTGCGGGGTGCTGAAGACCTGTTTCAGACAAACAACAATATGCATGGCGACCTCGACGGGTTGAAAGTTGCGACCGGCTCACTTCTTCTGCGAAGCATACTCCTTGATCAGCGCCGCGCCGATCACGCCCCGCTGAATCTGATTGGTACCTTCATAGATTTGGAGAATTTTCGCGTCACGCATCATCTTCTCGACGGGATATTCGCGCATATAGCCGTAGCCACCGAGCACCTGCACGGCGTCGGTGGTCACTTCCATCGCGACATCGGTGGAGAACAATTTGCACATCGCGGAAACCTTGGAGACGTCTTTTTCACCGGAATCAATCGTGCGGGCGGCGGCATAGAGCAACGCGCGCGCAGCCTCGGTCTTCGTGGCCATATCGGCCAACAGCCACTGCAAACCTTGGTTGGCGATGATCGGCTTGCCGAATTGCTCGCGCGTACGGGCGTAGTTCACCGCTTCGTCGAGCGCGCCCTGCGCCAGACCGACGCCCTGCGCGCCGATGCCGGGACGCGAGGTATCCAGCGTCTTCATCGCCACGATGAAACCCATGCCTTCGCGGGAGAGCAGATTTTCCTTCGGCACTTCGCAATCTTGGAAAACCAGCTCACGCGTCGCGCTGGCGCGAATGCCAAGTTTCTTTTCCTTTTTGCCAAAGCTGAAGCCCGGCATACCCTTTTCGACGATGAACGCCGAGGCGCCCCGCGCGCCCTTATTCTTATCGGTCATGGCGATGATTGTATAAGTATCAGCCTCGCCGCCATTGGTGATCCACTGCTTGGTGCCGTTTAGAATATATTTGTCGCCCTTGAGCACGGCGGTCGTCTGGATACCGCCCGCATCGGAACCGGCGTTGGCCTCGGTCAAACCGAACGCGGCATATTTCTTGCCCTTGGCAATCGCCGGCATGTATTTCTTTTTCTGTTCGTCGCTACCGAACAGAAGAATCGGATAGCTGCCGAGCGCATTCGCGGCGTAGGAGACGCTGACACCGATGCAGATGCGGCTAAGCTCTTCAATGCCGATGCAGAAATCCAGCGACCCACCGCCAAAGCCTTCGTATTCCGCCGGGATATAGAGGCCCATCATGTCCATGCCGCCGAGTTCTTGCAGCAACGCGTGCGGAAACTCTTCCTTCTCGTCCAGTTCCTGCCGCGCCGGCGCGACGCGCTCCAACGCGAACTCCCGCATGATGTTGCGGATTTCGATTTGCTGCTCGCTCAACCCATAATTTATGGCCATGTTGCGTCTCCTATGCTTTAGTGGTCGCGCACTTTAGCGAGCGACTCCGGCGGCGTCAAGCGCCGGTCGCAGCCGTTTTCCAAGGCTTGGAAATGGATATTGTTTTGCTTTGACGTGTCGCGACCTTTTCGCTACCTTTCGCGCGCCGCGAACCCGAATGAGGTCCGGCGTTTCACAATATTCACAATAGAAAGGCAAGTAATATGACAATCAAGATCGGCATCAATGGATTTGGGCGTATCGGACGCTTGGTGTTCCGCGCCGCGGCCGCTAACCCGAAAATTGAAGTGGTCGGCATCAACGACCTCTTCGACTCCAAACAATTGGCCTATATGCTGAAATATGACAGCATCCACGGTCAGTTCCCCGGCACGGTGGAAGCGGGCGAGAACTGCCTCATCGTCAACGGCAAGAAAATCCGCCTGACCGCCGAGAAGGATCCGGCGAATCTCAAGTGGAACGAAGTTGGCGCCGAGTACGTCTGCGAATCCACCGGCTTTTTCCTCGAAAAGGCCAAAGCCGAAGGGCACATCAAAGCCGGCGCCAAGCGCGTCGTCTTCTCCGCCCCGTCGAAGGACGACACCCCGATGTTCGTCATGGGCGTCAACCACAAGACCTACAAGGGCGAGCAGTTCGTCTCGAACGCCTCCTGCACCACCAACTGCCTGGCGCCCGTCGCCAAGGTGCTCAACGACAACTGGGGCATCGTCGAAGGCCTGATGACCACCGTGCACGCGACCACCGCCACGCAGAAGACGGTGGATGGTCCGGGTGGCAAAAAGGATTTCCGTGGTGGCCGCGCTGCCGCGGGTAACATCATCCCCTCCTCGACCGGCGCCGCGAAGGCCGTCGGCGTGGTCATCCCCACCCTCAAAGGGAAACTAACGGGCATGTCCTTCCGCGTCCCGACGCTCAACGTCTCGGTGGTGGACTTGACCGTCCGCCTCGCCAAGCCGGCGGGTGCCGACACTGCGGCCGCCTATGCCGCGATCAAGGCTGCCATGAAGGCCGCTTCCGAAGGCGAACTGAAGGGCATCCTCGGCTACACCGAGGAAGAAGTGGTCTCGACCGACTTCAACCACGACAAGCGCACCTCGATCTTCGACGCCGGCGCGGGCATCATGCTCAACCCGAGCTTCGCCAAGATCGTTTCGTGGTACGACAACGAGTGGGGCTACTCCAACAAGCTCATTGACCTCATCTGCCACATGGACACGGTGAAGTAACTCCATCTTGGCGGGAGTGAACGCCACAGAGACCACAGAGGACACAGAGACAAAAAAATCACGCTCTGTGAACTCTGTGGTCTCTGTGGCAAATTTTTTATTAGGAGAAAAAAATGAACAAACTGACGATTCGTGACGTGAATGTGCAGGGCCACCGGGTATTGAGCCGCGTGGACTTCAACGTGCCGATCAAAGACGGCAAGGTCGCCGACGATACGCGCATCACCGCCGCCCTCCCGACCATCAAGTACGTGCTCGAGCACGGCGGCTCGCTCGTGCTGATGAGCCATCTCGGTCGCCCGAAGGGCAAAGGCTACGAAGCCGCCTTCAGCCTCAAGCCCGCCGCCGACCGCCTCCAGCAACTGCTCGGCAAGCCGGTCAAGTTCGGCACCGACTGCATTAGCGCCGAGACCCTGGCGATGGCCCAAGCCCTCAAGCCCGGCGAAGTCATGGTGGTGGAGAACACCCGCTTCTATGCCGACGAAGGCAAGGCGAAGCTCCCCGACACCGCCACCGAGGACGAGAAGAAAGCCGCCAAGGCCGAGATGAAGAAGAAGCAGGCCGAGCTGGCCGAAAAGCTCGCTCCGCTCGGCGATGGCGCGATTTTCATCAACGACGCCTTCGGCTCCGCGCACCGCGCCCACTCCTCTACCGCGCTCGTCTGCAAGTTCTACAAGCAGAATGTCGCCGGCTTCCTGATGGAAAAGGAAATTGATTACCTCGGCCGCGCGCTCGCCAACCCCGACCGCCCGTTCGTCGCCATCCTCGGCGGCGCGAAGGTCAGCGACAAGGTCAACGTCATCACCAACCTGCTCGACAAGGTCAACTCCCTGATCATCGGCGGCGCGATGGCCTACACCTTTTACCGCGCCAAGGGCCTACCCACCGGCAAGAGCCTCGTCGAAGAAGACAAGGCCGACCTCGCCAAGGATATCCTCACCAAGGCCGCCGCCAAGGGCGTCAAGCTCCTCCTCCCGATTGACCACGTGATCGCCGACAAGTTCGACGCCGCGGCCCAAACGGAAATTGTCGGCGAAGCCGGTATCAAGGATGGCTGGATGGCGCTCGATATCGGCCCCCAGAGCACCGTGCTCTTCTGCGACGAAATCAAAAAGTCCAAGACGGTTGTCTGGAACGGCCCGATGGGCTGCTTCGAGATGGCCCCGTTCGCCGCGGGTACAATGGCCATGGCCAAGGCGATCGCCGAGACCAAGTGCTTGAGCATCATCGGCGGCGGCGATAGCGTCGCGGCAGTGAACAAAAGCGGCCTCGCCGATAAGATGACCCACATCAGCACCGGCGGCGGTGCGAGCCTCGAATTTCTCGAAGGCAAGCAACTCCCCGGCGTCGTCGCGCTGACGGATAAGAAGTAAGCATAACCGGCTGCCAGCAGTCAGCTTTCAGTAATCAGCCGGAACCTCTGTACACGAAGAAGCGGATGAAAAACCCATCCGCCTTTTCGTTTTTGCTAGAGCGCTCGCTAGGCGATCTTCAAACTCAATCGTTTGCCGATCGCCTCGGCGAATTTCTCCAGCGTCGAGAGTTTGATGTCCTCCACGTGATTTTCAATGCGGGATACGGCCGATTTCCTTGTCTGCAAGCGTTCAGCGATTCCGGCCAGCGCCAGCGCCGCCATAAAAGTTTTTGGATCAAATTCATGCTTGGGCGGCGGAAATTACCACGTTTCCAAGGATTGGAAAGGTGACGATCCGCTTTTTCCAGACCTTGGAAAAACTGTTGCGGCATTGAAAAAAACAAACAAAGACACGAAGCGCCACAAGACCAACGTTCATAATAACCTTCGTTGCTTCGTTTTCATCTGTTCATTTTTTTCATCTCCACGCTCGGACGAGGCGGATGAGTTCGTCGAGTTTGGCGGCGGGTTTGGTGCTGCGTAGGCGTGGGTAGCGGCCGCCGGGCATGAGCCAGTCATCCGTGCCGCGCCGCATGACAACTTTGTCTTCAGTGACTTCAATCGAACGTACGCCGCGTTCGGCGGCGACGATGCGTAGCTTGGCAACTTTGAGCAAACACACAGCGGCAGGCGGGAGCGGGCCGAACCTATCGCGCAGGTCGGCGCGGAGCTCTTCCAATTCCTTCTCCGCCGAGGCTTCGGCGAGCTTGCGGTAGGCGCGGACGCGCAGGCTTTCGTCCTCGATGTAGTCATGTGGCAGCACGGCAGCATTCTCCGCGGCGGAGGCACCCGTGGCAAAGTCGAGGAAGTCCAACCGTGTTTCCACCTCGACAATCAGCGGTGGCTTCTCGCCCTTGAGCAGCGCGACGGAGCGCTTGAGCAACTGGCAGTAGAGGTCGAAGCCGACCGCGGCGATGTGTCCGCTCTGCGCCGCGCCGAGCAAATTGCCCGCACCGCGGATTTCCAAATCGCGGAGTGCCAATTTGAAGCCCGCGCCGAGGCTGGAGTATTGCTTGATCGCGCCGATGCGGCGGCGCGCAGTGTCGAACAGATGACCATGTTTCGGGAGCAAGAGATAGGCATAGGCTTGATGTTTATAACGCCCCACCCGACCCCGCAGTTGATAGAGTTCCGCCAAGCCGAAGCGGTCGGCACGCTCGATCAGAATCGTATTGACGGTCGGAATATCCAACCCGCTTTCGATAATTGTGGTGCAGAGCAGTACATCGAATTCGCCGTGCGTAAAGCGATGCATGATTTTCGCGAGCTGGCCCTCGGCCATCTGGCCATGCGCCACTTCGATATGCGCCTCTGGAAGCAACGTTTGTAGCTGGTCGAGCCGGTGCCGGATGGTCTGGACGCGGTTATGCAGATAGAAAACCTGCCCGCCACGGTTCAGTTCGCGGAGAATCGCGGAGCGCACCACTTCGTCGGTCAGCGGCGCGACGAGGGTTTCCACCGGCAGTCGCTCCCGTGGCGGCGTTTGGATCGTGGAAAGATCGCGCGCGCCGGTCAGGCTCAAGTAGAGCGTACGCGGGATCGGCGTCGCGGTCAGCGTCAGCACATCCACCAACTGCCGGAAATGCTTGAGCCGCTCCTTGTGCTGCACGCCAAAGCGTTGTTCTTCGTCAATAATGACCAAGCCGAGGTCTTTGAAGGCCACGTCTTTCTGCACCAGCCGGTGCGTGCCGATGACGATATCCACCCCACCCGCGCGCAGACGCCGGACGACCTCCGCTTGCTGCTCGCGGCTGCGGAAGCGGGAGAGCATTTCGATGGTGAACGGATAGGCGGCGAAACGTTCGGCGAAGGTTTCGTAGTGCTGCTGCGCGAGGATGGTCGTCGGCACGAGCATGGCGACCTGCTTACCGTCCAGCACCGCCTTGAACGCAGCACGCATGGCGACCTCGGTCTTGCCATAGCCCACGTCGCCGCAGATCAAGCGGTCCATCGGGCGCGTGGATTCCATGTCGCGCTTGACGGCTTGGATCGCGCCCATCTGGTCGGGCGTCTCGGCAAACGGAAATGCGGCCTCAAATTCGTGTTGCCACGTCGAGTCCGTCGCAAAAGCGTGACCGGGCAAAGCATCGCGCGCGGCCTGCGTTTCGAGGAGTTGCCCCGCGAGGTCGGCCACGGCACGCTCCGCCGCATGCTTCTCGCGCGTCCAACGCGCCCCGCCGAGTGCGTGCAATTCCGGGCGATGCCGCCCGACGCCAACATAGCGGCTCAAGAGATGCGCCTGACTCACCGGCACATAGAGCCGCGCCTTGTCCGCGTACTCAATCGCCAGCACTTCCTGCTGGCGGCCCTGAAATTCCACCTCATAGAGGCCAAGGTATTTGCCGATGCCATGGTCGGCATGCACAATCAAATCGCCGGGGTCGAGGTCCGCCCAATCGGCCACACGCAGCATGGAGGCCGCGCGCGCCGGACCGGTTTTCTTGCCATGCAACTCGTAACGACCCGGCAACGTTTTGCGGAAGCCATAGAGATCGGATTCGGCCACCACCAACCAACGTTGCGACTCCACGATGAAGCCGCCGGAGAGCGGTGCGACGTGAAGGTGAAGAGCTGAGGCAACTTGCCCACTTTCGACTTTCCACTTTGCACTTTGCACTTTTGACTTGGCCGCTTCGGCTTCGAGTTCCGCGAAGCGCTCGCGCGTGCCTGCGGTGTTGAAGAAGATTTCAACGCGCCAGCCTTCGGCGGCGCGACGATGGAGGTTGGCCACGAATTTTTCGCGCTCGGTCTGAATCAAGTCCGGCTGCGCCCGGCGACCGGAATCCAGCGCGGGCAGCGCCTCGCACGGCTTGAGGTCGAGCGCAAAGGCTGGCGATTCCTGCGCGACATCCAAACCGCACATCAAACGTCCGTGCAGGAAACGCTGTTCCCACCTCAACCGCAACGCATCAAAACGCGCCGCGGGCTCCAATTTTTCGTGTCCGTCTTTATCTTGTGCAGCAAGCGATAGCGCGGCGTGATGCCGAATGCTTTCCGGCTCCGACCAAAACCAGAGCGTATCCGGCGCAAGATAGTCGAGCAACGAACCATCCTGCGCCGAAAGTGGTCGCTCGCTGGCGGGCACCAGCGTCGCGGCCGTGCGCTGCTCCACCGAGCGTTGCAACGCCGGATCGAACGCGCGAATGGATTCGAGTTGCGCGCCGGAAAATTCCAAACGCAGCGGCCACGGCTCCGTCGGCGGCCAGAGATCGAGCAAGCCGCCACGTCGCGCGGCCTGGCCTTTTTCCTGTACCTCGACCTCGAAGCGATAGCCGAGCTTTTCGAGATCGGCGACCAGTTGCGCCGGATCAAGCGCATCGCCAGCGCGGAGAATCCGGTGCGCCGATTGAATCTCATCCGGCGAGAGCGTCGTCTGGAGTAGCGCCTGCGCACAGGTCGCAACGAGCAATGGGCCGGGCTTGTGTAAGCACGCCTGCAACGCCAGCAACCGGTCACCAGCGATATCCGCCGCCGCACCGCCGCCGCTTTCTTCCAAGGCCGGGAAAAAGGCAACACGTTTGGCATCTTCGGCGTGCGTCAGTGCGAACAGATCGCGATGAAAAAGGTCGAGCGTCTTGGGGGAATCACCGAGCCAGAGTAACGGACGGCCCAACGCCTCGGCCAACGCGAGCGCGAGCACCGCCTGCGCGCCCAAAGGAAGTGACGAGACAAAGACCAGTCGCCCCGCGCGGAATTCTTCCACCAGGTATTTGAGGTCACGGTCAGCGAGCAGCGCCTGCCGCCGTTCGGTTTTCATCACGCGGGAAAGTACTGGCCACGACACAGCGCGTCAACTCATGACACGATTTCCAAACTTGTGGTTTTAATCTGAAGTGCAATAGATGTGAAAAAATTAAAGGCATAAGGCCGTTGAACTCCGGTAGCTTGGTGTTTGAACTAGAAACACAAGCGAACGCCTGCGGGTCATCGGGGCACGCTTGGCGGGGCGGAGTGCGGCGACGATCAGTCGGGAGTTGCGCCGGAACGGCGGGACGGACGGCC
>SCQF01000047.1 GCA_004321905.1 Verrucomicrobiota bacterium
GGAGGATCAAGCCGCCTGAACCTTTTGGCCCACGGGTACCCGTGGGCCAAGTAAACAAACGAACCATCAACACCGATGACTACGGCTCACCCAATGTGCGAAATATTCTGGACACAACCAGCGATAAAGCCGGTGTGAGGCTCATGTCGTCGGCCAAAACAAGATGATATGAGGCCGATTTTCCCAAGGCTTGGAAAGAACGCCGCACCCACCATGCGCCAACCCATCAATCACAGCAAAGCACCGGGCGCAGCATCTTTTTCATCGCTCCCGCACCGCTATTTTCAGAAAATGCTCAACGGTCTCGTCGGGCTGGAGGATTTTGAGCGTACCCTTTTCCTTTTCCATCGTCTGGCCGTCGGGATGGCAATTGGCGGGTTCTAGGCCCATGACATATTCCTGTTGTCCCATCATTTTCCATTGCGTGAAGAAGGGCAGTTCGGCTTTCCGGTAAGCCACTTCCAGCATCAACGCACAATCAGGATTGGTCAACGTCATACGCGCCAAGCCATCGGCCTCCGGCGCGATGTCGTGATAGAAGCACTGTTCCGCATAGTTGGCTGTCGGTGGCTGGCAGCGCTGCCAAGTCTTGAGCCCTTCGGCAGCCGTTTCTGTTCTGGGCGTCGTGCTACGCGCCGGCGCGTTCAGCGTTGCGTTTTCGCTGAGCAACGGAAAGCCGATGTTGATGTGATAGAGTACCATCAGCGGTGCGGGCCGCACGCCGCGGTTGGTAATGCGATCACAGAGGGTGATGCTGTTCTCACCCATCACGGTAGAGATGGTTCGCCGGCACTCCAGATTTTCCGCAAAAAAACTGGTTTCGCGGAGCAGGCCTGAAAGCTTCAAGCGATATTTGCCCTCTTCCCAGCCTTCCGACACTGAGATGTTTTCAGCCGGTGTATTGGACAGCCGTCCGTGCAATCCTCGTGGACCATCCACACGCATTCCGGTCTCGGTCTCCGGCGTACCGACATGGCTCAGCCCACAGCCGGTCAGGAGTCCGCCGCCAAAACTGCGCAGCCAGCGAAACCCGTCGGGCTCATAATAAGCCGGATGGACGCAGCCAACGGGCGACAAATAGCTCAGCGGAATCCCTTGGTAGGTGGCGCGACCGATGTCCATACCGCGATCAAGCAGGACTTGGAAAGAAAGCCCACTGCCGTTGTCGAAATCGGCTACGCGAACGCCGCGACCACGCCCATCATCCAGCACGCCGGTACGCACCCCAGCCAATTGCTTCATACTGCCCAGATAGGGCTTGAGTTGTTGGGCGGTCATCTGTTCGTGCCTGTGCATGGACGTTTCTCCTTATGATTCCTTAGAGCTTGTTGAGC
Source organism: Verrucomicrobiota bacterium (assembly GCA_004321905.1). GTDB lineage: Bacteria > Verrucomicrobiota > Kiritimatiellia > CAIQIC01 > CAIQIC01 > DP16D-bin41. The sequence goes on from SCQF01000047.1 coordinate 1,335, forward strand.
ACCGGCTGGAGTGTGGGGAAAAGTTGCTGATAAAGCGCGTGTTTTTCGCCATAGACGGCGTGACGCGCAGCGTCCGGTTCAAACATGCGGTCGTAATGCACGAAGAGTTGGGCGGCTTCACGGGCCGTCTGCAAGACACCCGTCGCGAGTCCGGCCAGCATGGCCGTGCCCAGCAGTCCGGCCTCGGTGATGCGCGGACGGATCACCGGAATACCGAATATGTCAGCGCGGATTTGCAATCCGCGGTCGGACTGTGCGCCGCCGCCGGAAGCGATCAGTTCCTGGGTGCTGATGCCGATGCGGGCGAGCGCGGCAAGACTATCCACAAAATAAAGCGCGGCGCCTTCCACGATGGCCTTAAGAATTTCGCCCCGCTTGGTGCTGGTCTTCAGGCCGGCAATAACACCGGAGGTATCCGGGATATAGTGCGGCGAAATCGGCGACTCAAAGTGCGGCAACACCAGCAGCCGAGTCGGATCATCCGGCATTTCGCGATCTAGGAACGTGTAGATATCGGTGTTGGCGGGTGGAATGCACCCGGCGGCGAAGGTGTCGCGGAACCATTTCACCAGCAAGCCGCTTTGGTTGAAGATAAAGGCGACATACAACTCCGGCAGCACATGGTGCTCAATGTTGAGCCCCTCTTTGAGTAGCGCCAGCGGCTGGGCCGGTTTACGAAATACCGGCGTGAGACACTCGAAAGAACCGATGCCGCAGATCGTTTTTCCGGCAGTGATGCTGCCACACCCCAGTGCGTTGCAGCACTGGTCGTGTCCACCGGCGACCACGCGCACACCGCGGGGCAGCTGCAATTCGTCGGCCATTGCATCGGACACTTGGCCGATGACGGTACCGCCGGGCACCACCCGCCCAAGTTTTGCGCGGGGGATTTCGCTCCATGCCAGCAATTCATCCGACCAGTCGTTCTTGTTGAGGTCGAATAGCAATGTCCGGTTGGCATGCGAATTGTTGGTGACCGGTTCGCAACCGAGCAGAAAGGCGATCAGGTCAGACCAGAGCAGAAAATAATCGGCCCGGCGGAAAACGTCCGGACGGTGTGCACGCAGCCAAAGCAGTTTCGGCAGCGAGTAGTGCGGCCCGGGCAGATTGGGGTTGATGGCATAAAACCGCTCCACGCCGAAGGTCGCGGTCAAGCGGGTGATGTGCTCGCGGCCGCGGTCATCCACACAGAGGATACTGTGATCGAGAATTTTCCGATCCTTGGAAACGGGCACAAACGCCTCGCCGAATGCGCTGATGGAAAGCGCGGTGATCGGGTCGCGGGCGCTTTGCGCGGCGACTTCGGCAATGACGGCCTTGGTTTGCCGCCAGACAACTTCGCTATCGAGCTCGGACCAGCCGGGCTGTGGATGCAGCATGTCGTATTCGCGGTAAGCCGTGGCCAGACAAGCGCCATCGAGTCCGAACACACCGGCCTTGCAGCCGGTGGTGCCCAGATCTATGCCGAGCAAACTCATAGCGTTTTAAGTTCGTAGCCAAGGTACTTGGTGAAGGCTTCACGCACCGCCGGCGCAACATGGCCGGCGGTGAGGCCGACATGGTGGCGGTAGCCTTCGTGGCCAACGTATTCCAAGACATTCTGCAGGTTCGGAATCTGGGCGACACCGGCACAGCCGAAAAAGTCGTCGGCAATTTTGTCTTCGGTGATGCGGCCTTCGCCAAGATAGCACCAGAGTTTGCCATCGGTCGTCTTCGAGCTGGCAAAGGTCATGGGCGTCGGCGCAATCCGGCCGACGTTGCAGCCCCAGCCACAACCGGCGCCCATCGCCTTGGCAAACATCGGGTGGTCAACGATCTGGCCTTTGGCCGTCATCAGACTTTGCGGAACGGGACCACAGTGGAACAGAATGCACTTGTCGGGATCCTCGCCGTAGTTGTTGTTCCAGTCGAGGCAGGTGGCGGGTCGCTGAGCGGCGAGGGAGAGCGCGTGCATGGGCACCGCGTTGCAGACATCCAGTTCGCAGGCGGCGGCGATGCCACGGTCGTTGATTTCGCTGACGATGACGCAGGGCGATATGCCGAGTTCCTTTTCCAGTTCGATCCAGCAACGCAGCGCCATACAATCCATCTGATAGTCGGCAATGATGGCGTCGAGGACCACGCCCAACTTGGTGAGCGTTTCGAATTTCTCCGGCGGCACACCCGTCCAGCGGGTATAGTTTTTGAGCTTCTCGGCTTTGGCGGCGAAGGCGTCGCTGTTGGTTTTGACATCGCGGATGCGCAGGAAAACCTCGGAGAGGTCGAGCGCTTCGGTGGTGATGCCGTAGCGTTGCAGCGTGAGCTCGTCGAAGCGCACGGTTTTGAAGGCGGTGGTGCGCGCGCCGATGGCGCCAACGATCATGCGTTTCATCTTGTTCGCGATGCGACAAACGGCGGCGAATTGGTGCAGGTGGGTCTCGAACGTCTTGCTCGACGGCGCAACCGTGTGCGGCTGGAACGTCGTGAAAGGCAAGCCGTACTGGCAGAACACATCCATGACGGAGAACTTTCCACAGAAGGCGTCCCGCCGCACGGCGAAACCCATTTTGTCGAGTTCGTCCGGGTAGGCTTGGATGAGAATCGGCACGCCGCAATCTTGAAGCGCGGCGATGGCCCCGGTTTCGTCACCGAAATTGGGGAGACAGAGAATGACGCCGTCATATTTACCACGGTTGGCTTTGAGAAATTGGTCGTATTTGACGCCGTCGGCGGTGCCCTCGATGGCGCCGTAGCGGGTGGCGGTTTCATCCATCAGCAACGACTGGTAGCCGAGCCGGTGGAGCACCGTGATCATTTCCTTGCGGGCGGCCGCGATGAGCGCTTCTGGAAAGAAGCCGCGGTTACCGAAGTACAGGGCGAAGGTCTGGGTCTGCTTTTGCATGGTTATTCCTCTGGGTTGAGAACATTCACCGAATTTTCAATTTCGAGATCTTCACGAATGACAGTAAGCATGGCCCGATAAACAGCGTCCTGTGCGGCAGCGACGCCCTGCCCGAGCGCCTGCTCATAGGGTTGCCGGATGGCGGTGGCCACGTTGATCTTGGCAATGCCGTGTTTGATGGAATCCAGAATACATTCTTTGCGGATGCCGGTGCCGCCATGCAACACGAGCGGCACACCGGCGACCCGATTGATTTTCGCCAGATGTTCGATATTCAGGCGCGCCGCGACCTTTTTTTGGCCTTTAGTCGCCGCGGAAATAGCACCGTGAATATTACCGATAGCTACGGACAACCAGTCGGTTCCGGTGCCTTCGACAAAGCGCCGCGCTTCGTCCGGGTCGGTGAACCCCTTACCGGAAGCAAACAGTTCTTCGTAGGGCGGCAGTGGGCCGGCTTCGTGCCCCATGACGGCACCCAGTTCGGCTTCGACGGGGACGCCGGCAGCGTGGGCAAGCTGAACGATTTTAGCAGTACACGCGATATTTTCTGCCAACGGTAAGCGCGAGCCATCCACCATAACCGACTCGTATCCGGCACGGATGGCTCGACCGATGATCTCGACATAGTCCACCTGAAGATTGTCCTCGTCAATGACCGGCACATGGTCGAGGTGCAGGCGGGTATGGCCGGACAATTTGAATTTTTCGTATTCGTCGCGGATGGCTTCCAAGCTGCGGGATTCAAATTTCTCCCACTCCAAACGCGCGACCATGACTAATCCAAAACTACGCTCGTCCTGCAGCGCCCGCACCACCGGCTCAATCATCGGTAGATAGGGGATATTGAACGCCGGAATCACGATACCGGCGCGACGTGCGCGTTCGACTAATTCTCGCGTGGAAGCATAAGCCATAAGAGATCCTTTGGGGATAATAATTTACCGCAAACTCCTGCCAGGAGAATGAAAAAAATAAATTTCATGTATAATTTTTACACTGAATGATATCGGCTAAATATGGAAAAAATTGAAATGTGTTGTGCTGTTTCCGATGCGCTTTTTAGCATTTTAGGCTCCGGTATTTATCAAGACGATGGTATCAAGAAACGGCCGGCCCGCGAGGAGTAGGACCCGGGGCCGGCCGGGAGTAGGGGGTGTCTTGTTGTGTGTGTGTGAAATTTTTAGCGATCAGCTTTCAGCTATCTGCGATTTTCCATCCGCTATCAGCCGTTCCAGCGGCCTTTTTTGCGGTGGATGCGCCAGCGCATAAAGAACGCCACGCCCACCATACCCAGGAGCGACGCCGTACCCGGTTCCGGCACGGCCGTTAGCGTGATCACGTGCCCGCCGTTGGCCAGGTCATCATAGTTGATGATGAACTGATTCGTGGTCGTGAGATTACCGCCCTGT
>SCQF01000048.1 GCA_004321905.1 Verrucomicrobiota bacterium
TGCGGACGGAGTCCGCATCTACGCCGGGGCTTCAGCCGGCCTCATCATTTATGGAAACGCTCTAGGTAATGCGAAAAACCATAGAAAGGAATGGAATATGAAAAGCATGAGGGTCTATTCGCAAAAAAGCAGCGGCCGTGCTGTTATGGTTTTCGTGACCGTATTCTTCTGCTTAGGGATGTCCGGTTGGGCGCAGACCGCAACACCCATTACGCCGACACCGATTACACCAACCCCGATCACGCCCACAACCATCACACCGACGCCCATCACTCCCACCACGATCACACCTACCACGATCACGCCGACGCCGATCACACCCACCACCATTACGCCGACACCCATCACGCCCACGCCGATCAATCCGACACCCATCAACTCGATACAAACCCCGGCGATTCAAACGCCGAATATACAGACGCCCAATATTCAAACCCCAGATATGCAAACACCGAATATACAGACGCCGGATATGCAAACACCCAATTTAGAGACGCCGAATATGCAGACGCCGAATATCCAGCCCCCCAACATCCAAACACCAAATATACAAACACCGAATATGCAGACGCCGACGACCATGCAAATGCCGGCCCTCGAACCGGTACCTGGCGGGCTGCCAGTAGGAACCACCGCGGACTTGCATCAACAGGCGCAACAACTCCAAGCAGAGATAGATCAATTCAACCAAGAGGCGCAGGCGTTCAATAACAAACGACCGGAGGATCGGACCGATGCCGATTTGAAGGATCTCGTCACGCGCCAGCGTCAGATCATCAACGCCATCAACTCCTTCAACAACGCGGTGCATCAGTTCGCATCGCCAGCCATGCTACCCAAACCGGGACTCCAGCCAGCGCATCTCAAACCTACCCAGCCACCAGCCCATGGCGGCCTGTCGGGTGGTGACGCGGCCTTGATCGGCGTGGGTGTCGCGGGGGCTGTCGTGGCGGCAGTGGCAGTGGCTGGAGCGGCGAGTAGTGCTTACAACAACTATAAATGCAGCGAAGGCTACTCGCTGTGTACAGATGGCGTGTGTTGCCGAACCTACAATATTCATGGCGCTTGGGGGGCCTATCATGGGAGCAATGGTGGCTGTTATTCCTCGGCGGAGAGCGCGGCCCAAGCTGCCATGCACGGGGTTGGCATTGTGGCCTGCGCGGATGAGCGTCAATACGGGCGGGAGTATGACGCCCGCGCAAGACTCCGGCAGACCTTGCAGGCTCACACCCCCCACAAATGAAGCGGCGACACTTCAAGGTGAACAGGCCTGTTTTTTTTGTTTTGCTGCTGATGCTCGCCGTAGGCTGCGGTCGTCAAGCACCGCCCACAGCAGGCGGCGACACCCCCGCGAAACGTCAGCAGGCGGCACGCCAATATATGGCCCACGTACCGCTCGCCGATACCTTGGAAGCCACGGCGGAGCAAATCGCGGCCCAACGCGAACCAGCACAGCGCTCAGCCCTACGTGAGTTACTTCGTCGTGAGGTAAGGCAGCACGTCGTGGCCGAGGCCACCATCGCAGCACTGGCCCGACACTTCACCGTCGCGGAAATCAATGCACTGGCCGAGTTCAACGCCAAACCGGAAGCACGCTCCATCCAAGGCAAATTACCGGCGTACACTGTTGATGTTCTACGTCCCCTGCACGCTGAACTGGAACGTGTGCTTTCCGTGACCAATGCGGCCAATGCCGCACTACGTTGGAAAACGCGCCTATTGGAATTCAACGCCACCGTGGCCGATGACCATTTGCTCGCAGAATTCCCCTTCATGAACATGGGGAACCGAAGCGTAAATATTCTCGGCGTCACCTCCACCTGCGCCTGCGTCACTGGCGCGGCCGACGCCACCAACTATCCGCCGCGTCAAGGTGGCGTCGTGCGCCTGGCTTTCGACTTCGGCCCGCGCATCGGTCTGCAATCCAAATATATTTTGGTGCGAACCGATGATCCCTCCGAACCGGAAGTGCGTTTGCAGGTGGACGTGCAAATCCCGGAGCTTGTACGCATCGAGCCGTCCTTCGCCTACTGGCAGATTGGTGCCACACCCACCGCCAGTGTGCATCGTGTCAGTTTATTGCAACCCGATTGCACAATGACGGGTATCATCGTCAGCAATCCCATTTTCCGCGCGCAACTGATCACCAATACGCCGGGTCGAAGTTACGCGGTGCGTGTATCGCCAACGGCTTGTACCCAACGCGCCTTTGACCGGGTGGAACTGCTCGTGGCGGTGGCTCCCGACGTCATCCGCCGCTTCCCGGTGTTTGTTTCGGTGGACGTCACCAAACCTCCAGCTCCTTGATAGATCGGGTTTACCCTTGTCCGGTGCTTCCACGACGGGCTATAGTCGCGCCAGATTTCATGACGCTGGCACGCCCATTCCAAAGCTTTCGTGCGGTTTTCCAAGGTTTGGAAATCTCGTTGCTGATAGTTCCAATGCTTGGAAACTTTGCGACGGCGCAGACAAATGCGCCGCTGGCCCTTTCGCTGCAAGGCGCGGTACAACTGGCGCTACTACAAAACCGTGATCTGGCCAAGCTGGCCGCTATGCACGAAACCGCCTTGCTTGATCGCGCTGGCGCCGAGACGGATTTTTCCATCCGCACCCGCCCCAACGGCGGTGTCAGCTCGACGGGTGGTATTCAAACGCGGCAACTTGGCCTCGACTTGGTAAAGAAAAGCGAATGGGGCAGTGAAGTAGAAATCGGCGGTACGGTCTCACGGTCGGATATCCCGGACAGTGATTTTGCGGCACGCGATAGCGTCCACATTACGCTCTCACAGCCGCTACTCCGTTACGCCGGCAAACTGATGAACCGCGAGGGTCTCGAACGGGCCTCCAGCCGCATTCGTACGGCCTTGCGCAGTCTCGAGTTGAAAAAGGCCGATGTTACGTTGCAAGTGATTCAGGCCTATGCTGAGATTGAACAACTTGAAGCCCAGACGGCGGTGGAACAGGCCACGCTCGCCCGGCTGGATAAGTTGCAACGACTCACGCAAGTACGTGCGCAACAGGGCCGTGCAACCAAGGTGGACGTTTTACGCGTCGAGTCGCAACGTGGCGACGCCGAGTTGCGCGCACGCAGCGTTAGCCAGCGCGCAGCGGCCCTCCGGCTTGACCTCGTGGAACTGCTTGGCCTCGCACCTTGTGCCGCGATACAACTCGCACCGCGACCCATGCTCGCCGGAGAAACACAGGCAGTCGAAGCCGCGGTGACCACGGCATGGTCAAATCGGCTGGACTTGGCCCAAGTTCAACAAGACTACCGCGACGTCGAACGCGGACTGCGCATTGCACGACACATGCTGCTACCGGACCTAAAACTGGTGACAACCTATGAACGCTACGGTGAGGGCCCAACGGTGGCGGGCGCAAGTGGTTTTGATCAGGGGAACTGGTCCATCGGCTTACAGAGTGGTAGCGAGTTGGGCACCGGCAAGGAACATATCGCCTATCGGCAAGCCCAGCTGGATGAACGGACGGCAGGCGATGATATCGAGACTACGCGACGGTTGATTGAGCGCCAAGTGCGGCAACAATGGCTGGAGTTGACGCGGGCACAGGCGGAGATCGGACTGGCGCTGCGCAATCGTACCGTAGCGGAAAGTCGGTTGCGACTCGCCCGGCGCTTGTTTGAAATGGGCCGGGGCGATAACTTCTCCGTGACGGACGCCGAGCAACAGTTCCAGTCGGTGGAAACGGCATGGCTGGCGGCACAGACCGAGGCCGCCGTCGCCGGTTATCGGCTGCGGCGCATCATGGGCACGCTGATCGAATGCCCGGAAGAATTGAAACCGGAAATAAAATGAACCGCCAAGACACCAAGGTCGCCAAGACCAAAAAAAGAACATCGGTAGCTTACCTTGGCGTTCTTGGCGTCTTGGTGGTTCTCTGCTTTTCCGGTTGCGGACAGCGCGAAGTCGCAGCGCCAACCCTGATCGCCGTGACGAACGGTCCGTTGCACGTCTGGGCCAGCTACGGCGGCAAGCTGGAATCGCGGCGCGTCCACACGATCATGTCGCAACTCGGCGGGCAGGCCACGCTGGTCGAGCTTATGCCGGAAGGCTTGCGTGTTGAGCCGGGCGTAGTGCTCGCACGGCTCGATCCGACACGTATTGAGCGCGAAATCGTCAAGTTGGAAGGCGCGTTCGCCGCCGCCAAATCGGAATATGAGAGCCAGAAGAACGCCGAGTGGCCGCTCAAACTTGGCGAGCTGGAGCGACAACAGGCCGAGGCACAGGCACGCGAGGCCGAGGAGCGGCAGTTTTTGACCGATAGCCGGACGTTGCTTAAAGACGACCTCGTCACCGCGCAGGAAATCCGGCAGCAGGAAGGCAAAGTGGCGCAGGCGGAGGCCAAGACGCACCAGATTGTGCAACAGATCAAGCTCTCTCGCGAATACCTCCAACCGCTCGGCTTGGAACAAGCGCATGCCAAGCTGGCGGCGGCGGAGCGGGAGTTGAGTCTGGCGCGGCAGGAATTACAAGCCTGCACGATCACCGCGCCGGCGGCGGGTGTCGTCGGCTATCTACCCACCTATTTTGGCAACGAGTTCCGCGTGGCGCGCGTCGGTGACACCATTTTCATGAATCTGCCCTTCATGATCATCCCCGATATGCATAGTCTGGTGGTCCATTGCTATGTGCCGGAAGCGGAACTCGGTCGCATCACCACCGGTGCGGCGGCGCAAATCGTGCCCGTCGCCTTCCCGGACATGATCCTGACCGGCACCGTCGAATCGGTCGGCGCGACCGCACAGGTCGTGGCAGAAAAGCCCGCGTGGCAGAAATATTTCCATGTGGTCATCGCCTTGCAGACCACCAATGAGCGCCTGCGCTCCGGCATGTCGGTCACCGCGCACATCCTCGCCTACGAGCGTAAATCGGCCTTGCTACTACCGCGCGCCGCCGTCCGCTGGCAGGGCACCGCCGCATCCGTAAAACTCCAACAGGAGTTGCGTGCAATCAAACTTGGCTGGGCCGACGACCGGCAATTCGAGGTGCTCGATGGACTCAAGGCCGGCGATCAAATTTTGCAGGAAGAATAATCAATTCATAGAGGCACAGAACACGCGGAGTTTTTCCAAGGGTTGGAACATGCCTTGGTTATCTTTTCCAATCCTTGGATTTTTTCACTCTGCGCTCGCTGTGCCTCTGTGGTGAAGCATTAACATGCGCGAAATTGTCTTAACTCTGCGTGAGGTAACCAAGCGCTTCCCGGCGCCGGGCGGCGCGGTGGAAGCTTTGCGCGGCATTTCACTCGAGCTGGCGGCGGGCGAGTTCGTCGCCATTACCGGGCCATCCGGCTCCGGCAAATCCACGCTGCTCCACGTCGCCGCGCTGCTGGAGCCGCCCACGTCTGGCGAAGCCTGGCTCGACGGCGAAAACGTCGCGCATCTTTCCGAACGCGAACTTGCCCGGCGACGCGGCGAGAAAATCGGCATGATCTTTCAGAAATTCTGCCTGTTGCCACACCGCAGTGTCTTGGACAACGTACTGTTTCGCTTCCGCTATCTCGGTGGGACGAGGCGTCCCAGCCGGGCCGGACGCTTGCGGTTCATCCAGCGGGTTCGCCCTACCGCAGACGGCTTCGCGCCAGAACAACTAGCACGCGCCGCGCTGGAGACGGTTGGTCTACGCGATCGGATGGAACACACCGCGCGGTTGCTCTCCGGCGGCGAAATGCAACGCGTGGCCATCGCCCGCGCCATCGCCCTACCCCCACGCCTGCTCGCCGCCGATGAACCGACCGGCAATCTCGACCGCACCGCCGCCGAAGGCGTCATGGAGTGCTTACACGTACTCAATCGGCGCGGTGTGACGATCCTGCTGGTTACGCACAACGAAGCGCTCCTGCGCCACTGCTCGCGGCATCTGCGATTGGAAGACGGACGAATTGTTTCCTGAAGGGTTGCACAGAAGGCAAGAAAGAAACCAAGCACCTGCGTTGCTTCGTTTTCTTCTGTTCAATTTTCCGGCAGAATATCCACGATAAAAATGTCGGGCCGGCAGTAGATGCGAAAGGGAATCCGTGTGATGCCGATGCCGGCGCTGACGAACAGGTGCGCGCCGCGCACCTCAAAATGGCCGTGGGCAAAACGCCGCCCGAAACGCGAGGGCACCATCAGCGGACCGACCCACGGCAGACGCCACTGCCCCGCATGATAGTGGCCGCTGAACACCATTTGCGCGCCAGCTTTGGCCAGGCGGTAGATGTTGTCGGCGGTGTGACTCAAGGCCAGCAGGAGCGTATTTTCAGCGTGCGGTGGCGGGTGCCACTTTGTGTCACCCCACGGATCTTCGCAGCCACAAATCATCACAGACTGACCGCCGATTTCCAAGGTTTGGAAACCGTTTTCCAAGGTCTGGAAACCCGCGGTACGCAAGCCGTCCCGCACCGGCGTCGCATCGGCCCAGTAGTCGTGGTTGCCGAGAATGGCAAAGGAACCCAAGCGCCCATGCACCTTGCCAAGGAATTGCGGCAGTTGCGCGGCATAGGAATTTTCTTCGCTCACATAATCGCCGGTCAGGAAAACCAAATCCGGTTCCGCCTGCCGCACCCGCTCCATAACCAGCCGATAGTGGGAATCCGGCAACATGCCGTTGAGGTGGAAATCCGTGACGTGCGCGATGCGCAGTCGTGGGCCGTGCCACTGTGGCAACCGGATTTCATAGCGACGGATCGCGAGCGTCTGCGTGGTGAACGGCTGCGTCAGTTGTTCCGTCACATTTTCCTGCCAGACCGGCGGCGCGCCGGCCATTCTCCAGCGTAACCAATGCAGGCGCATTTCGGCGAGCAGTTCTACGACGAGGAGCACGAGTGCACCCCAAACCCATGGCGAGAAGCCCGCCTGCCACCCGTACCAGACACTGCCGAGGATCAGCGCGGAAAAGGTGACAGCCATCATCAGGGGCTTGGCCCCGAAGTCACGCGTAAAGAGTATCCAGCGATTGAGAATAAAAAAGAAACCGCCCATACCCGCCATCCAGAGCAGCACAATGGCCAAAACTTTTTCCGGCATAAACATGTTGAAGCGCGGTTCATAGAACCACGAAAAAGCCGGAATGGCACGAAAAAACAGAGCGACGACATGTAATGGAACCAGCCGTAGAGCGCGCGAGGCGAGCAGGATGATCGTTCCAGTTCAGCGGCCTCATTATTCCAGTTTTCCAAACATGATGCGTTCCTTACGACTTTTGTCCGTGTCGCCCTGTGTCACGGTGAGCCAGATGGTGCCGTTGTGCTCGTGGAACGCCGGATACTGGAAAGATTTTTCGGTCTCGAAGCGATATTTACGTTCCCAAATTTTGCCGTCGCGGGAGATGTCGAGGTTGAAGACGCTACGACCTACACCGTTGATATACGAGGCCTCCTGCCAGCCGAGGTAATAAAGGCCGTTGAACCGGTCGAACGTGGGCTTGGAGTTGGTCCCTTTACGCACAAAATCACGGGGCCGGCCAGCCGTCCATGCCTTTCCATCCTTGCTGGTGGAAAAAATATAATTGCGGTTGCCACCATCCTGGCGGCAGATGGCCAGCCATGTTCCGTCCGGCAGACGATTCACAGCCGACTCGGTAAGATTCAGTTCGTGTGGCAAATTGTAGTGGCCGACGATTTCAAAAGTTTCGAGGTCGTCGCTCATCACCGCGAGCGCGTTCTGACCGCCGGGAAAGTTATTCAAGGCGACGTAGGTCTTGCCGCCGAACGACTGGAATGCACTGAAAAGGTAGAGGCCATGATCGAGCGGTTTGCGGGTGAACCCCTCAGCGGCGGCATCGGCATGAAAAAACCGTGGTTGCATGTCGAAGAGGCCGGCCGCGGTCTTGAGTTTCGCTTTGTGAATATGTGTTTCAAAAGTCAAACTTTCCAACTTGAAATCCAAAAACCACGTCTGTGACTGCCGCTCCCCCGGCGCTTCATTGGCGAAGTAGCAGCGTAGTGTCTGGGCATCTTTCCGAATGATACGCGGCACAAAACAGGAACCCCGTGGTAGTGTTTCATTGGCGTACGCCTGCCCGCTCTGCGCGAACGGAATGATCCGCTCCACGGCGAGCGTTTTCAGGTTCACCACCGATAGCGCCGCATAGATGAACGGCCAACCCGAATTCTCACTGGGCCGGTCGTCATTCACCTCCGCGACAACAAAGGCCCGCTCACCCGCACAGGCGAACTCCGCATCATGTGCGCCGCGCACCTGTGGCGCCGTGACTTTCACCAAGCCTGCCAGCACCCGGTCCGCGGCCGCTTTGGCGTTCCACTCGGGAGGAAGCAATTTCTGAACAGACGCTGTACTACTTTCGGCAAACGCGGTAGAATTCAGTGCGCCGCAGAACAGTGCAGCCGCTAGGATTATTTTTTTTGTTTTCATGGTTGTTTACTCTTGCTGGATTTCTTTTTGCGCTTTGCGTCATTCTCCAAATCCTGCGTATTCCCATATCCCTGCGCACGATTGATCAGGAGTTGGAGCCGTGCATCCGGCGAAACAATTTTTCCCGCCCGAATATCCGCTTCGTGAATGATACCGAGTAAAATTTCCTTCGCATCCGACCTGTAACGAAAGCGGTCATAGGCAATGTAAATGCGACCGTCGGGAGCTTGGGTGGCATCGGGATACGAAACACCTGCCCGCTCATCCAGCAGCAGCTTGTGGGGCCACGTTTTGCCTTCGTCATCCGACAACCATGCCGCCAACCGATTACGGGGATATTGTCCGTTCGACTTCTCTTGCTCTACATCATGATAAATCAGCAAAAAAGCGCCCGACGCCAGCCGCCGCATATGCGCACGCGTCTGGGTCCCCTCGCGCAACGGCACCGCCGCCGACCAGGTGCGGCCGTTGTCCACCGAGGTGCTTTGATGCAACCCGCCTACTCGTCGTATGACCATCCACAAGCTCCCATCTTGGCGTTGCGCCAGCGTGGACTCGCTGAAATTGCGCATTTCAAATGGAATGGTCGTACCGCCGAGGTATTGCCACGAAGCGCCTTCGTTAGTTGTGATCAAGGTGCAGGTCTCGTTCATGGTGCGGCTGTTGCCGCCCAGGAAAAATGGTGCGACCCAACCACCACTTGCCGGCAAAATCGGTTTTCCAAAAAGACAGCCGCCGGGATAAACGAGCATGGGCTTGGACCACATGGGAGCAGCCTCATCAGGCGTATCGGTGCGAATCGCACAGGTGCCATCCCATCTTGGCCTACTCTCCTTTTTCGATGCCGCAGTAATCTGGTGATAAAAAACCCATAATCGTCCTTGCGGATCAACCCACGGCAACGGATCAACAATTTTTGAATCGCCGGGACCTTGGATGACAACCACGGGCTTCGACCACGTCTGTCCGTCGTCGCCGCTGGTGGCGAGCAGAACATAATTACCCGTCAGGCCTTCTCCAAGGCCGCCGCTATACCACGTGGCCCAAAGGCGTCCGTGCGGGGCGCGTTCAATTCCCGGAATACCCTGCCAGACGCGAACGCTGTCATCATAAGCGCGCCCCGGATTGATGATGACATCGGCGGCAGGGAAGGAACTGTTTTCGGCCGCACCGGCGGCAAGAAGTGTCCCGCAGAATAAAACCACCAGCAGAATTTCCAAAAGTTGGAAACCCGCGCTGCCCAATTTTCCGAACCTGGGAAGTTTCATATTTTTACCTCGGAATTATTTTCTAATGGGCGTCTCTGGCCGCACGAAGAGCCACGCCAGCGAACCCGCAACACACCACCCCGCCGCAACGATGAAGGAGGCCGTCCAACCAAAATGATCCGCAATCCACGGCGTGAGCGCCGCCGTGACGGCGCCGCCAATTTGCGCGCCCATGTTCATCAGGCCGGACACGGTCCCCGCCGACTTACCCGCGATGTCCGCGCTCACGGCCCAAAACGCGCTTTGGGCCAGATAGAGCGCCCCGGCGCCGCCCGCCAACACGATGCTCGCCACGCGCGCACTGGCCACTTGCGTCGCGAGCGCCAGAAATACCCCAGCCAGCGCGATCCCGAACATCGCCACACCACAGCGGCCCGCACGCTTGCCATAGTGCCGCGTGATCCGGTCCGCCAGCCACCCCCCCAGCGGCGCAGCGCACGCCATCGCGATGAACGGCAACATCGAATAGAACGCGCTCGATTTCAAATCGAGCCCGCGCACGCGGCTCAAATAGATGAAAAACCACGTGAAAAAAATGTACGCAACATAACCATATGTGAAATAGCTGAAGGTGATCGCCCACACATTACGGCTGCCAACGATCGCACGCCAGGGAAGCACCTCTCCGGCTTCGTTGGCCGTCGCCGGCAGCCCCGCCTCGATGAACGCAATCTCTGGCTGGCTGACGAGCGGATGTTCGCGGGGCGAATCACGCGCCATAAGGAACCAGACCGCGCCCGCCGCCAGTCCAATCAGCGCGCTCGCGTAGAAGGACCAATGCCAGCCCCAATGCGTGAGAATGAAAATGATGATCGGCGGCGTCACGCCCGCGCCAGCACCCACCCCCGCAAAGATCAGCCCATTCGCCAACCCGCGTTCGGACGAGGGAATCCAGCTTGAGACCAACCGATTGGAGGATGGATATACCACCGCTTCCCCCAGCCCCAGCAGAAAGCGCGTTCCGATCAGCATCGCCACCGACCCCGCCATGCCCATGGGCACCAAGGCCGTGAGCGTTGTGAAAATTCCCCACCACACCACGCCGAGTGCGATCACCATCCGCGCACCGAAACGATCGGCCAACCGTCCGCCCGGAATTTGAAACAAGGCATAGCCGATAACAAACGCGCTGAACACCCAACCAAGTTGCACATTCGTCAGCGCAAAATCTTTTTGGATCGCCTGACCCGCAATCGAGATGTTCACCCGATCCAGATAGGCGACGGCGCCGATCAGAAACATCCAAAAGACCAGCGCCCAACGCAACCGGCCAGCCAACAATCCCGCCAATGATGGTGCAACACGCATAAGCTTCTTCACCGCACGACCCGGCCCGACGCGCTGCCGCCCATGAGCGCCTCGACCTCGGCGCGACTGGAGAAGTTGTAGTCGCCAACAATGGAGTGCGCCAGGCACGACGACGCCACCGCAAACGACAACGCCGTCTGTGGCTCGCAGAGTCCCGGCGTCAGCCGTGCGAAGATTAGTCCGGCGGCAAACGCATCACCGCCGCCGACGCGATCCACGATGTGCGTGATCTGGTAGGGCTGATATTGCCCGGAGCGGAGCGGAGCAAAATAAGCGCGGTCGCTGGCGGCATCGAACAGCATCGCACCCCAATTGTTATGCGAAGCCGAAATACTTTCGCGCAACGTGATCGCCACGAGTTTGACCTGCGGGAACTGCGCGACGATCTGCCGCGCGACATCGGGATATTTGTCCGTCGCCAGTTTGCCCGCCTGCACGTCGGTATCGGATGCGTGGATACCGAGTACTTCGCCGGCATCTTCCTCGTTGCCGATCACTACGTCTACAAACGGTAGAATTTTTCGCATCGTCCGTTGTGCCAGTGCCTGCGGATCGGTCGCCGGTTCCCAACTCCACAACTTGCGCCGAAAGTTCAGATCGCACGAGACGGTCACGCCTTGCGCGTGCGCCGCCTGCACGGCCGCCAGCGCGGCCGCGCTCGCCAAGGCGGAGATCGCCGGCGTGATACCGGAGATGTGAAACCAACCCGCTCCGGCAAAAATTTTGGCCCACGGATAGCTCTCCGGCGGGGTCAACGAAATCGCGGAGCTTTCACGGTCATAGATCACGTTGCTCGGGCGCTGGTTCGCGCCGGTCTCCAGAAAATAGAGGCCGAGCCGCCCGCGCTTTGTGCGTTGAACATACTGCGTATCCACGCCCATCGCCTTTAGGTTCGCCACACAGGCGTCGCCGAGCGCATGCTTGGGCAGCGCTGTAACGAAAGTCGCCTCGCCGCCAAGATAGGCAACCGACGCGGCAACCGTGGCCTCGGCCCCGGCAAAGGTGAAGTCGAGCGCGCCGGGCAACGCCTGCCGAAAACGCAGAAACCCACGCGGTGCCACGCGCCCCATGATCTCACCAAACGTAACCACTTTATTCATTGCGCGCTCCCCGAATGAATACGTTGTACCAGTTGCGTTGCTTGCCGCGCATTCTCGGTGATCCGCGACCACGCCTGCTGTTTGATCAGCTCGCGCGGCGCGATCCACGACCCACCGACCGCCTGAATGATCGGCTCGCGCAGATATTTTTCAATATTGGTCATATCCAACCCGCCTAGTGGGATGAAGCGCACGTTCAGGTGCAAGAAAGGCGCGGCCATATACTTCAAATAGTTCAGCCCACCGGAAGATTCGGCGGGGAAAAACTTCAACAACCGACACGCGCACTCCAAGGCTTGTTCAACATCCGAGGGCGTCACCACACCCGGCGCAAACGGCAAACCGGCTTCCGTGGCCGCCCGAATAACTCGTGGATTTGTGCCCGGTGCCACGCCAAAGACCGCGCCCGCCGCCGCCACGTCCCGCACTTGCGCGGGCGTAATGACCGTGCCCATGCCTGCCAGCATCTCCGGCACCTCGCCAACAATGCGCCGTAAGGCTTCGATGGCCACCGGGGTACGCAACGTCAGCTCCATAAGGTCCACGCCGCCCGCCAAAAGCGCGCGCGCCAGCGGCACTGCATCTTCTGCACGATCCACCACCAACACAGCGATTACGCCCGTGTGCTGCATTCGCGTCATGATTTTTTCAGTATTCATAAAAATATCCTGTTGTGAAATTCGTCAGCACCACCCATCTGAGCTCATGGCACCGCCAAGGCCGTGAGCGGAATGATGGAGAGTGCGCAGTCTTCCTTGCCCTGTGTGTAGATCACGTAGAGCTTGCCATCGTGCTCAACGGCGGCGGGGTAGGACCACTCGGTGGAGTGACCCGCGTTCGTCTTTTTGGGATCTGACGTACCGAGCAGGCGACGCACGGGCGTCTGCTGGTGACGAATTTTCCAGATGCGACAGAATTTGTCACCGCCAGGCGCCGTCACGGCAATGGAGAGCAACCCACGGCCCTGTTCAAGGTTATCGGTAACCAGATATTGCTGGCCCGTGCTCAAGCGACCGCAGAGCGGCTTACCGGCCGCAAGCGGGAAATTGCTCAAGGCAAGCTTCGTCCATGTACGGCCACAGTCCTTGCTGCTGGCGCAGGGCGCGGTTTTGGAATTTTTCGGGCGGCAGATGGCGATAAGTTCGTCACCGCGCTCGAGCAGCGTGGTTTCCGGAAACATCAGCGGGATGTCGTCCGGGCGGGGTATCTGCACCACGTCCCACTGGGTGAAGTCGTCGCCGTGACTGATCCCCACGGCGGCTTCGAACCAGCTCAATTCACCGCTGATGATCCAGTTGCCGTCGCGCATTTTACGCGGCGGGGTGAAGGGAATGAAGCCGGGGATGTGCGCCTGCTGCGGTTGCCAGCTTTGTTTGGCCGCATCCAAGGTGAAGATTTCCGTGCGCGGCTGTTCTTTTTCCCAGCGCGTGAAGAAGCCCCAGAGTTTGCCCTGATGCTCCAGCAGCGCGGGATGGTTGTAGCTTTCGCCGCCGAGTTCCGGCGGTGCGACCCACGTCGCAACCGGCCCCCACGTCAAACCGCCGTCGGTGGAACTGCGACCCCGCAGCAGTTCATCCTTCACATTGGCCTCAAACCGCGGATGGTTGGCCCAGCCGGCGTAGAGGCTGCCGTTGTGCCACGCGATGGTTGCTTCATGGAGATAGTGGAAACCGCCGCGCTGTGCGCGCTCGACTTGGACGTGCGTCACCACGGGGAGATCGAGCATGGCGTCGTACCCGGGAAAGGGAACTTGCGGATCCCAGAGTGCCGGAAGCGTGGTATTGGCGGCGAGTTCCACAGAACTGATCCGACTGGTCTTAGCCTTCGTAGCGGCCGCTTTGAGTGAGGTATTCACACCCGTGGCTTGATTGATCAACATCCGCAACCGCCCCGCCGGCGACACGATATGCTGCCCCAGAACATCCTCTTCGGTAAACGTCGCCATCAGTATCTGCTTGGCGCCGCCCCGGTCAAAATCATAGATGATATAGATTCTTCCATCTGCAGCTTGCACCCCGTCGGGATAGGAAATCCCGACGCGTTCATCCAACAGCAAGCCGCCTTTCCACGTGCGGCCATCGTCCTCGGACAAAAACGCGGTCAGGTGCGAGCGGTCTTTCTTTCCGCCCGGCGGATCATGCCGCACCAGCAGCAAGTTTCCGCTGATCAGCTTCTGCACAAAAAAACGCGCGATCGGATGTGGAATCGAACTGGGCTTCACGTCGGTCCACGTTTTCCCGCCATCGGTAGAGACGCTTTCGCCAATGCCGGTATAATTTTTTGTATCGGGAGGAAACTTGCCGCGTACCAGCATCCACAGCGAACCATCTTTGCGTTCGACGAGCATGTGCTCATCCGCGTTGCGTGATTTTCGATCCGGGATGCTGGCCGCGCCCAGCTCGCGGAAGGTCACGCCACGGTCAAGGGAGACAACCACCCGCGCACTGGCCTCGGCAGACCAAGTGGCGATGGGTAGCAGCCACCGGCCATCCGCCGCCACGATGGGTTTGTTCAGCATGACGCCTCTGGAAATCGTGCGCGGAACCGACCATATGGCGTCGGCCTGTGAGGGATTCGACGTCGAGATGGCCAAGCACTCTGAAACCAGACCCGGATTCCCTGCAATTTCCTGTGCCCAAAAGAGCCAGAGTTTGCCGTCGGGATCAAACCAGAGACAGGGATCGAATGCGCGCACCGGCCCATCACGGTCGGGATCGAGAATCAGCGCGCGCTGCCACGTCTGGCCGTCGTCGCCGCTGGTGTCGAGGATGATGTAATTGTTTTTGTCCTCGGTGACCCCGCCGCCATACCACGCCGCCCAAAGCCGACCGTTTGGCGCGCGCTCAATGGCGGGAATGCCTTGAAACATGCGGACGCTGTCGGCATATTCCGGCCCCGGCGTGGAATTCAACCGCGGCACTTGCAAGGCCATATCATGGGTCACGCCTTGGGAAAAAATCTCGGTAGCCGGCGCCAGCGCCGTGCTCCACAAAAGACAACCCACTACCGCCACCGGCCAGGTTTTCGACATTTTCATGGTTTTGTATCCTTTCGAAAAAACTCAGCGTGCGCGTTTGCGCCTCGTTCCACCCTGCCCCAATTCCACAATCAAAGCCTCCATGGCCTTGGCGAGATCAGCCGGCGGTGCCGCCGGATGTTCGTCCGGCTGCCGGGCATCGAATGCCGCCAGCGCCGCGTCCAAACTGGCCTGCATATGGTTTTCCAAAAATCGCTGTGCCGCCGCCGCATCCCGCCGACGTACGGCCCGGGCCACACGGGCATGGTGCAACCATACACGCGCAAGGTGATGCAGGTCGCGTTGATGACTCCGATAGCCGAAGATGGAACTGCGAATATGGACATCACACAGGATTTTGAGTGCATAACGATTGCCGGCCGCCCGCAGCAACAAGAGGTGGAAGGCCAGATCGGCGAGCAGATAGCGCCGCAGCGGATCGCCATCCATGATCTCCGCACCTGAATCACGAAACGCCGTAATAGCCGCGCGCAGCTCGTCGCACAGCCGTTGCAACGCATGGATTTGTTGCGGACGCATTCGCGCCACAGCCCGTTTGACGGCGAAAGCCTCCAGCGCCATTCTCACTTCGTAGGCCTCGATCAATTGCGCGCGATCCGGCTCGGCCACAAACGTTCCGCTGGAGGCCACCTGACACAACATGCCCTCCGACTCCAACCGGCGAATCGCCTCACGCACCGGCGTCCGGCTGATGCCCAGTTCCCGCGCCAGACTGTGCTCCGAAATCTTCGCGCCAGAACGCAGGCGCGCCCGCAGCAGCTTGCGCTGAATGTGCTGATAGGCGACGGTGCTCAACGTGGTGGTCATCTGCGATTTTTTCGCTCCACCAACCGGTATACCGGTTGGTGAATCCTGTATACCAAAGGTAAGCCTGAGACGTCAACATGTTTTCATGAAAACCGTGAAAGAAAGGAAACGCCACGCACCCGGTTTCCAAACCCTGGAAAGCCGATCGCTTGATTTTCCAAGGCTTGGAAAATCAACTCGCCGGCGGCGGCTTGGTCTCAGGCGGTTTCGCTTCTGGGATGGAAACTTGGAGATAGACGTCACGCAGTTGCCTGGCATCCACGTGCGCCGGCGCGTTCATCATCAAATCCATCGCCTTTTGCGTCTTCGGGAACGCGATCACGTCGCGGATACTGTCTTCGCCGACCATCAGCATGACGAGCCGGTCCACGCCGAGCGCGATGCCGCCGTGCGGCGGCGTTCCGAAACCGAGCGCGCGGATCAGATGGCCGAAGCGATCCTCGATCTCGCGCTCCGCAATGCCAAGCGCCTTAAAAATGCGCGCCTGATATTCGGGACTGTGAATACGAATGCTGCCGCCACCGAGTTCCGTGCCGTTGAGCACAATGTCGTAGGCTTGCGCCCGAATCTTGAGCGGGTCGCTTTCCAACAACTCCATGTCCTCGACATGCGGCGAGGTGAACGGATGATGCATGGACTGCAAACGACCCTCATCGTTCTTCTCGAACAGTGGAAAGTCGGTAACCCACGTGAACGCAAACTTGGATTTATCAATTACGCCCGCCGCCGCGCCGGCGATCAGACGCAGGCGGCCGAGCGCGGGATTCGCCACGCCGGCCTTGTCGGCAGCGAACAAAATCAGATCGCCGCTCTCGATCTTCAGTTTTTCGGCGAGCGCAGCCTTCTCGGCGTCGGAAAAGAACTTGGTGATCGGCGACTTCCACGTACCGTCGGCCTGAATCCGGATATGCGCGAGTCCGCCCAGCCCCGCTTCTTTCGCGATCTTCGTCCATTCATCGGCTTGGCCAAGCGAGATGCCGGCGAGCCCCTTGGCGTTGATCGCCTTGACCACGCCGCCACTCGCGAGCACGTTGGCGAACACCTTGAAGGTCGTCGCCTTGAACACATCGGAGAGATCCACCATCTCCATGCCGAAGCGCAGATCAGGTTTGTCGCTGCCGAAGCGATTCATCGCCTCGTCGTACGGCATCCGCGGAATCGGCAAACTAATCTCGCCGTGGCCCGCGACTTTCATAATCCGCGCGAGCATGCCATCAATCAGCTTGAAGATGTCTTCCTGCGACAGGAAGCTCATCTCGACATCAATCTGCGTAAACTCCGGCTGACGATCGGCGCGCAAATCCTCATCGCGGAAACAACGCGCGATCTGGAAATAGCGATCCATCCCCGACATCATCAAAAGCTGCTTGTACTGCTGTGGCGCCTGCGGCAACGCGTAAAACATGCCCGGGTTGACGCGGCTCGGCACGAGGTAGTCGCGCGCGCCTTCCGGCGTACTCTTGGTCAGGATCGGTGTCTCGATCTCCAAAAAGTTTTCGTCGTCGAGGTAGTTGCGGACATCGTTGATGATCTTGTGCCGCTGGATCAGGTTGCGCTGCATCTTCACGCGCCGCAGATCGAGGTAGCGATAGGTCAGCTTCAGTTCCTCGTCCACCTTCTCGGCGTCTTCGTCATCGAGCGGAAACGGCGGCGTCTGCGCGCGATTGAAGAGCACAATCTGGTCGGCGCGAATTTCGATTTCGCCGGTGGCGAGCTTCAGATTGACCATATCCGCCGGTCGCGCCGTCACCGCACCTTCGATCTGAATGCACGTCTCGCCGCGGATGCCCTGCGCGATATCCCACGCCGCCTTGTTGTCGGACGGATCGAACAGCACCTGCGTTAGCCCGTAGCGGTCGCGCAGATCAATGAAGATGACGCCGCCGTGGTCGCGCACCGTGTTGGCCCAGCCGCACAGTTTCACCCGCGCGCCGACCTCAGATTTTTTCAATTCGCCACAAGTATGTGTCCGCATCATAGGATGATTTCCAATCTTTGGAACTTGCCCGCCTCTGGCGGGAGACTGCTTGCCCCCTTTTCCAAGCGTTGGAAAATGAGGCGGCGGATTGTAGTGGCCCACCCCCGCCAAATCAACGCCGAACATCACATCAGGCGGGCAGTGAGTTCGGCGAGCGGCACAGCTTGCTGGGTGCCGTCGGCCATGTTCTTGAGCGTGACCGTTCCCTGCTCCAATTCCTGATCACCGCGAATCAAAACCGTCGTGGCACCGGATTTATTCGCGGCGCGCATCTGCGCTTTCATGCTGCGCGCGGCAAGGTCGAGACCACAAGCGACGCCTTGCCGCCGCAGATTTTGTGCGAGGTCAAGATTTGCGGTCAAGGCCGCCGCGCCCATCGAAACGAGCCAAACCATGAGGCGTGGCTGCTCCTGCGTCAGCGTCGGATTATCTTTCTGCACCGCCATGATTGCGCGTTCCAAGCCAATGGCAAAGCCGACGCCATCAAACGTTTTATCGCCCATCGTCACGCGGTAGCGCCCACCGCCGGAGAGCGCATCCTGCGCGCCGAGCGCGCCGTGACGAATTTCCCAGACGGTGTGGACGTAGTAATCCAAGCCGCGCACCAGTTGCGGATTGACGCGCGCCGGCACACCGATTTTTTGGAGCAGCCGGAGCACTTCGTCGAGATATTGCCGCGATTCGGCGCTCATGAACTGTGTCGTGGGCGGCAAACCGGCGACGATCTGCCGGCAGCTTTCTTTTTTGCAATCAAGTAGACGCAGAATGTTTGTCTCAAAGCGGCGCTGACAATCTGCGCACAACGCACCGAGGTGCGGACGGGCAGCATCGGCCAAGCCTTGCGTCACCGCCGGCCGATCTTCCGGCACGCCACGCGTGTTGAGGTCGAGCGTGAAGCCCTTCAAGCCCCACGCCTCCAGCAAGTGCAACTGCATGGCGATGATTTCGGCATCGGCGGCAGGATTCGGCGCGCCAAACGCTTCGACGCCGAGCTGGTGAAATTGGCGTTTACGGCCGGCCTGCGGACGTTCGCAGCGAAACATCGGGCCGATATAATAGAGCCGCGCACCATCAGACTCTACACCAAGACCAAGCGCATAGCGGATGACGCCAGCCGTACCTTCGGGCCGAAGCGTCAGGCTGCGCCCGCCGCGGTCGGTGAAGGTGTACATCTCTTTCTGGACGACATCGGTCGTCTCGCCGAGCGAGCGGGTGAAGACGGCGGTTTGTTCGACGACCGGCGTGCGGACTTCGGTGAAGCCATAGAGCGCCAGTGTGCGGCGCGCTTCGGCTTCGAGGCGTTGCCAGAGGGCAATTTCGGGCGCGGCCAGATCGGTCATGCCCTGCATGGGCTGAAAAGCTGAGGTATCCATGGAGGCGGCGCGGTTAGCCCGTGATCCGCTTCTTCATGATTCTGCCGGGCTTGAACTTCACCACTTTCCGGGCAGGGATGGTAACGGTGTTTTGCGGTTTCTTCGGATTCCGGCCAATACGAGCCTTGCGCTCGCGGATGGTGAAGACGCCGAAGTTACGGAACTCCACGTGTTCGCCTTTCGCCAAGGCATCCACAATATAGTCGAGCGTCTTTTGCAGGACGGCGAAGACATCCTGTTGGATCAATCCGGTTTCCTCGGAAATCCGCATCACCAGATCACGCTTGGTCAACGTCATAGCAGGCTCCTTTCCACGGCACACCATGTTGCAATTTACTTGCGGCGCGGATTTTAGGCCGAGTGGGCGCGAGGTCAAGGGCAAAGCGCGACGATTTTCCAAGGTTTGGAAACGGGCTCGCTTTAGCGTGCTGACGGCTACCAATTATTGCTCACAAGCCGTCGCTGCGCGACCTTCCTTGGTGCCACCAAACCACGCCGCAACCAAACCGGGCGTAGTTGCCCGCGCGCTTGATACCGCCAGAAATACAGGAATGATGGCTCCACACTATTGGACAACCGCGCCAAACACAGCCCGAAGCGCTTCGAGATATTTCAGGCCATGGACGGTATCGGGTTCCAAATAGCTGCCTTCCGTCCACTCGTTCCAGCAGTTGATGTTCAGGATGCGCGGGCCGTTGGGCAGCGCCAACAGGCGCTGTTTGGTCAATTCCAGCGCTGCGCGGAAACGCTCCGGCGTGTTGCCACCGAGGGTGTTGGTGAAGGGATAGCCAGAGCTATCAAACGTGTCGCGCTGGTCGCAGCGCGGACTGGGATCCCAGCCCATCGTGACATTCGGGAAATACGGCAGGCCGTACTTCGCCGCCGTGCGATCCCAATATTTGAAATATTCATCGCGCGCTACATTGTAGTCGGTCACCTGCCTGGGCATCAGCACATGGTGAATCCAGACGTAGGACGTGGTCGAATCGAAACCCAGCTTTTTGATCAGGCCGGCCAAATCTGTCGGTACTTTTTCGCCGGGCAGAATCGGCTGGCCCCACGCCACGGCATTCAGATGCAATCCGGGCAGACCGGCGGCTTTGGCCTTGGCGCGGAATTTATCCAGCGCGGCACGCGTCGCCTCCGGGGTGCCGAAGTTCTCGACCAACTTGGACAGATCGTAGAAGGAAAAATAAGGCCGCCCTTCAATGCGCCAATATGATGGGTGCAGGAAATAATCCTTGATCACATGCTCGCAAATTTTATCAAAGTTTTCCGGAGTCACGGCGCCGGGAAACAGCGTCTGGCGTGGCGTTCCTTTTTTGTAGGGATGCAGCTCAATCCAGTCGTGGTTGGCCCACATCAGCGAAAATTTTACCCGGCGGTTGTTCGGAGCCTTGAGATAGCCCAGATCAAGACAGCGATTGATGAACGGCCCGTCGTTATAGTAGTACCAATCGAAAATAAACGCGCTGATACCGTGATCGGCGGCGGCATCAATTTTCTTGGCCATGACCGCCGGATCGGATTCATCCACATAACCCCACAGCGGCACATTCGGCTGATGGTGGCCTGCAAAACGTGGTTTAGCAGCCTTGACCAACTCCCATTCGCACCAGCCTTTGCCTTTCATCGCGTCATTACGCGGATCGCCGGGGTGATAGTTGGGGAAATAATAGGAGGCAACCTGGATCGGCCGATCCGCGGCCGCGTTTTCAGTTGCTGGGGCGGGATTAGCGACTAAAGCCAACCCGACAAGCGTGATGATGGTAGTGAGGTGATGCTTCATAGCCGCAACTCCTATTTGGGGGTTTTCTTTATAGCCTCATTAGAACGCCGATCCAAGACAGGCAACGCCGTGGACACAAGGTCAGCCTTTAGCCCGGAAATTTTTACACCGGTTTCGCCCGCCGCCACCGATGGTTGAATTTCGATGCCGCATCTTGTTTTGGGACGTTGATCATGAATCACCAAGCCGGTCACGGTCACATGGGTGCACGTTGTGAGACTAAGTCCCAGACTGGACGGGAATGACCGCGAGTTATCGGCAATGATTTGATTAGCGATGAGCTGCACACCATCGCATCCGCGCAGACAAAGGCCCTGTGCCGGCGGATTGAAAATCGTGTTCTTTTCAATTCGAATATTTTTCACACCTGCAAAGGGTGATACTCCGTTGAGGCCCAAGGCCATGACATCAAGCGCGCCACCATGGCACGAGCCTCCATCCAGGCCGACCTCGCGCAATTGGTTGCCGCGAATGACGATATCGCGTGGCACCGGCCCTTCCGGCCAGTGTGGTTCATTGGCAATGGCAATACCCGGCCCGGAGGTGCGCTCGAAAACGTTGTCTTCAATCAAACCCTTGATGCCACGCAGCACAAGACCGCGACCACGAAAATTGCCAAAATAGTTTTTCCGAATAACATAGCCGGCGCCGCAGGTGGAAAGATTATAAACCACATCGGCATCCAAGGGATTGGCCAGAGAAACAAGCCCCGTCAGAATGTTCGTCGAAGTGCTGACGCCCACGATCGGTGGATCGAACATAATGCGCTGATGATCGGCAACCGAAACCACGTTGGCTTCGCCACGCACCAAACCCGAGCGTGGTTCCAGCACTTGAATCCGGTCGCCCACGCGCATATCGGAGGAGTGCTGCACCCAGAGTTCGCCCGGCGAAACGACTTTAGTCACCATCAGCGTCCGCGCATAGGTGTTCATGCCGTCATCGGTCATGCCTTCAAAATGACACGCTTCCACCAAGGGCCCCTTCCGCACGGCCTGACAGTGGATGCCATCGGCATTCCCGGAAAGCAGGCGCGTCGTGCCGGGCCGCGGTCGCACCGTCACCCGCCGCACCACCAAATCGCCCTCACACTGAACAAACGCCATACACAGACCTGCCGCCGCATAAATCATGACCCGCTCCACGACCGCGCCGTTACAACCGGCAAACAGCAAGGCGCTCCCGCCATGCACCGCCCGCATCGCAAAGGCGTCACCCACCGCGAAAGTCCGCGCTTCGACCGGGTGTTTCAGCTTGAGCCGCCACGTCCGGCTGTTGAGCAGCGTGAACGAGTCTATCAACATAGCCGAGGGCGTGCCCGGCTTGAATCGTCGCGTTGCACGCTCAATGACCACGCCCCATTGACCTGTGGATTTTTCCCAAGTTGCCGTGGGTGGGACGAGCACATCGAACGCGAGATAACCAGCATCTACTTGCACATCAAACGTCCCTTGCGACACATCCACGGCGGTAATGCCGCCCTGAATGAAAGGCAGCGGGTCATAATCAACCGTCAGGCCGCGCATATACACGTTGGTGCAACCATGGAAGCCAAACACGCCCGCCTTGAAAGAAGATGAAATCAGTTCTGTTGCGCCGGCCACACCTTGAATCGTCAGGCCCTTGGCCCCGCTCACCGTAAAACAATATTGTCCCGCCCCAGCCTTGGTCGGTGCCGAGACGCGATAGCGCTTGGCCGCCAATCGCACCGTAGCGCCCGGCCCGGCCTGACAGGCGGCGAGAATCGTTCTGTTGATCGCCGCGGTGTCATCGGTGACGCCATCACCTTTCGCGCCAAAATCGGCCACGTGAAAAACCGGCGCAGACATCCACAACGGGGCGGAGGAACAGCCCCCCCCCCAATAAAGCCAGAACAGCAACAACCCATACCTTGATCTTTTTTTCCATAATTATTTTCCCGACGGTTTTCCAAGGCTTGGAAAATCGTTACGTTGTTTTTTCCAAAGCTTGGAAATTACGTCGTTCAATATGCAGAGGGGGTGCCGATGACTCCGAAATTCGCGCACGCACCGCTTCCGCCCATTCCGTGCACCGTCGCTGAACCATCCCAACGAGTGTTTGCTGCGGCAGAAAATAGAACTCCGCCGCCAATGCTACGAGCACGGCAAAATAGAGAGAGCGCAATCCAAAATAATCCAAACGGTTGAGCGCGAAATACACGGTGTAGGGCGGCACGAACAGGCACAACAAGCCTTGCAGCCACGTGTCCTGGAACGCGGGGATGAGCACCGCCAGCCACGTCAAGGCCGCCACACCCCACCGTGCGTTCAAATAAAGATGCAAGAAACGCGCGTCGCGTAAACCCCACCATTGCCACGCAAGCAACACAACCAGCAGGGCGACAAAAAGGGTCCACGCGGCCGCCAACCGCAGCTCAAGGCTAGCCCCCACCCGTGCCCAAGTACGCACGGATTGGGTGCGCTGTTGCGCCACCAATAATGCAGCCGCCGGCCTGATGAGCTTTAGCGCCGGACGTTCCACCGGCGCAGCCAGGTGCGGACGGAGGGCTTCAGGTTTGAGGGGCTTTTCCAGCAACATCCCACACTGCGGGCACGGCAACGACCCGTCTACAAATTCGGACGCCGTGAGGGTCGCGCCACAGGCAGAACAGGTTAGCGTAATGTCAGCCATCTTGAACTCCCCGCCTCAGCGCGTCACCGGCGCAGTAGGCGGCAGTTGTTCGACGGCGGCGGGCGGCGGCTCGGCATCACCCTGGAGGACTTCGCCGGCGCGGCGCAATTCTTGCACACGCAGCAAGGTGTGATGACGACGGGGATAGGTTTGCACCTCAAGGTCTTCCAACATCCAAAGGTCGTTGACCTTCTTGAAACTTTTGATACGCAGCACACGCAACCGCTGCTGCTTGGCGTCATAGGCCTCGGCTTGCAGCAGCACATGCACTTTGGCCTCGATCCACAGCCGCACCATCACGCAAACGGTCGAGACCTCGCGCGGTACGGGCAAATCCACGACGTAGCACGCGCGCCCTTTGACGTGCTCCATACCGACCGTCCGCCCGCCGGGCCACCACAAATAGCTCAGACTGAGATCGAGCCAGTTGATGTCGGTGCCTTCCAGCGGCAGATCAAGCATCGTCAACGGCTCCGGTGCGAGCTGGGCGCCGCGGAAAAGTTTATAGGTCATCGCGCCCTCCGCCGGGCGGGCGAGCTCCAAGCGCGCGAGGTTCGCGCCAAAACCGTCGCGAATCGTATAATCGGCTTGAATCGCACCGTCCTTCCACGCGAGATGCATCTCGGCCAGGCGGAGTTTGTCGAGATAATCCAGATCGTCGTAGGCTTCGACCCGCGCTTGAATGGTCAGCGGTTCGTTCGGCAAACCAGCGACCACTTGCCGCAACAACTGCGCGGCATCCGGCAGCGTCGCGACGGCGGCCGGCGGCGGCTCCGCCGCCGTCACAGAAAAAACCGCGAACACGGCAAAAAGTTTTCCAAGCCTTGGAAAAAGCGCGGCTGGGTTTTTCCAAGCCTTGGAAATCATTTCCGGGACGCTTTCCTTGTGGGCACCGGCGCAAGCGCGGCGAGCACCGCGGCATCCATTTTTTGGACAAACGTGAACTTCATCGCCCGGCGCACCTCCGGCGGAATGTCCCGAAGATTCCGGCGATTGTTCACCGGCAGCAGCACGCGCTTGATACCGGCGCGACTGGCGGCCAACACTTTTTCTTTGATGCCGCCGACCGGCAAAACTTTGCCACGGAGCGTGATTTCGCCGGTCATCGCCACATCCGACGCCACCGAACGTTTCGTCAACAGCGACACCAGCGCCGTGATCAGCGCCAGCCCTGCCGAGGGACCATCCTTCGGCGTCGCGCCGGCGGGGACGTGGATATGAAAATCGGCGTTCTTCGTCGCATCCGCCGGCAGACCGAATTTTACGGCGTTGGCGCGCACATAGCTGAGCGCCGCCTGCGCGGATTCTTTCATCACGTCGCCCAGTGAACCGGTCAGAATGAGATTGCCCTTGCCGGGCATCTGCGAGGCTTCGATGAACAGAATGTCGCCGCCGGCCGGCGTCCACGCGAGACCGGTGGCCACGCCGGGGGCGGTGGTCCGTTCGGCAATTTCCAAATCGAATCTTTTGGGGCCCAGCAAATTCGGCACTTCGTCGGCGGTAATCCGCACCCGCGTACTCCGGCCTTCGGCGATTTTCCGTGCGGCCTTGCGGCACAACGACGCGATTTCCAAATCCAGCGCGCGCACCCCCGCTTCACGCGTGTAATCGCTGATGACCCGTTCGAGCGCGCCGGTGGCCAGACTAACCTGGGTTTTCTTCAGGCCATGCGCCGCCACCTGGCGCGGCACGAGATATTTTTCCGCGATGTGCCGCTTCTCCAGTTGCGTATAACCGGAAAGCTCCAGGATTTCCATGCGATCGCGCAGGGCCGGCTGGATCGTGTCGAGCAGGTTGCCGGTGGTGATGAACAATACGCGCGATAAATCAAACGGCTGATTCAGATAAAGATCGGTGAAGGTGCTGTTCTGTTCGGGATCAAGCACTTCAAGCAGCGCCGAGGAAGGGTCGCCACGAAAGTCCTGGCCGACCTTGTCAATTTCGTCGAGCATGAAGACGGGATTGCGGCTGCCCACCTTGCGCAAGCCTTGAATGATGCGGCCCGGCATCGCGCCGATATAGGTGCGGCGATGACCGCGAATTTCGGCTTCGTCGTGCATCCCGCCGAGCGACATGCGGACAAACTTGCGACCCAACGCGCGTGCAATGCTCTGACCGAGCGAGGTTTTGCCGACGCCCGGCGGCCCAACGAAACACAAAATCGGCCCCTTCAAATCGCGCTTGAGCTTGAGGACGCTAAGATATTCGAGGATACGCTCCTTGATGGGCTTGAGGTCATAGTGGTCTTCATCGAGGATGCGGCGCGCGGCGGTGATGTCGAGCTTGTCCTCGGTCGTCACCGCCCACGGCAATTCGGTGAGCCAGTCAAGATAGGTGCGCGCCACCGTGTACTCCGGCGAAGCCGAGGGGATGGATTGCAGGCGCTCCTTTTCCTTTTTCGCCGCCGCCTCGATCTCGGCAGGCATCTTGGCGCGCGCGATCTTCTCGTCCAAATCCTTGAGTTCAGCTTGCTGCTGATCCTGCTCGCCGAGCTCCTTCTTGATGGTCTTCATCTGCTCGCGCAGGAAATACTCGCGCTGATTCTTGGTGAACGTCTCGGTGACCTTCTGCTGGATCTCCGTACCGAGCCGCAGGATCGCCAACTCGCGGGTCAGCAGCGGATTCAGCCGCAACAGCCGTTCGCGCGGCTTGGTCTCCTCCAGCAACGCCTGCCGCTCTTCGATCGGCATATTCAAATGCGCGGCGATGGCGTCGGCCAATTTGCCCGGCTCGTCGAGGTTGAAAATGGCAATCTTCAACTCCTCCGGCAACGTCGGCGAAAGCGAGATGATTTCCTGAAAACGCTGCGAGCAGTTCCGCATCAGCGCCTCGGTCTCGACGCCCGCCTCCACCTCGTCCGTCATGGCTGCATACTTGGCTGTCAGATATTTCGGATGGGTTTCATAGGGCCCGATCCGCACCCGACCAACGCCCTGCGCCAAAATACGGATGGTCTCATCCGGGAACTTGAGCATCTTGAGCACCCGCGCCAGACAACCAACGCCATGGAGGTCGTCGTGCGTCACCACATCATCCTTCAACTGACTGTTGCGCTGGAGAACAGCCAACAACATCCGATCGCCCGCGACGACGTCATCCACCAGCCGGGTGGAACGCTGAGTCTGAATCACCAGCGGCATGACCATGCCCGGAAAGAGCACGACGTCGCTGAGCGGCAAGACCGGCGAGACCCCGACACTCCGTTTGGCTCCGATAGCCGACGCGCTTCCCGTGGCTTCCGGCACTTCCATGCCGACCGGCTCCGCGGGGAGCAACATCGGCGTCATTCCTTTGAAGATAAAATCGTTCATCGGCAAACCACCACGGTTACGGTCAACGCTGCACTCGGCCGCGTCGCACGCGGCAAAAAAATTTCCAGCACCCCATCCGCCAACTCCGCCACGGCCCGGCGCGACGCCACCGCGAACGGCAGCGGCACCACCCGGCGGAACGGCCCATATTCCAATTCCATCTGCCGGAACCGCAAACCCGCCCGGCACGGACTGGGTCGCGTGCCTTCCACAATCAGGACGCGACCTTCCAATCGCACGCACAGCTCAGCACGCGCGACACCCGCCACTTCCATCCGCACCAACAACCCCCTGGCGCTCTCGACGACATCGGTCGGCGGCGTCCAGCAGCCGACCTCGTGCGGCGCGAGCATCGCCCCGGAAAGTCCACATTGCTTCCGGTGTAACGCACTCCATTGCGCCAGCAAATTTGTGGTCATACGACGGCTCCACTTGACTAGGCCCATTGATACTCCAAACCGCCGCCGTGCTCAAGCGCAGCTTTTCCAAGGCTTGGAAAAATTGCGCCCGACGTTGCGCCGCACCGCCGCATCTGCTAGATTTTCTGCGGCATGGTAAAGTCATGAAAGACCATTCCCATCTGAATGTGAACCGGCCCGTGCACTTGGCGCGCCGCGACGCGTATTATGAATACGCCGTCGAGTTGCTTAACCGCCCAATGCACGGCATGGACTTGCGGGAGCGCATCCGCCATGCCGAACGGGCAGCGGCGCTATTCAAAACGGCGTCCCAACATGCGCGTTTTGCGAGCCGCTCGCCGCAGGCCGGGCCGAACGAGCGGGATTTTCTCCGCTTCCTGCAACTCATCATTGACCAAGTGGAATCGCTGCTGGCGATGAATCAGCAGCAGACGCATTTCGTATTGGAAGAATGTTTTCTAGGCCGCTTCCTACAGGCGCAGCCGGAACAGTTGCAACTGCTGCCGGGGCATTACCAGCGTCGCGCGGAGGATATTCAAGACGGCTTATGTCACCTGCTGCAACTTGCTTATCCACCTCATCACGAGCTGTATGAGGCGAATTTGCAAAGTCTGAACGAATCCGAGCGCGTCCGCTATAGTCAAGCCTACGCCTGTTTCCGCGAAGATCTCACCCGCTCCGATCTGGAGCAGGTCAAGTCCGTCCAAACTTCCGGTTGAGCTCGGGATAGCTGGTAAAAATGATCGTGGGCCGACCGTGCGGGCAGGTGTAGGGCATTTCGGCGCGCGCCAACGCCACCACCAGTTGTTCAATTTCATCCAATCGCAACACATCATTGGCTTTGACCGCCGCCTTGCACGCTGCTTGTGCCACGGCCTCTTCCGCCCAGCGCTCTGCACCGCCCCGCGAGCCGCCGCGCGCCAAAGTCTCGGCCACCGCCGAAAGCACAGTCGCTGGAGCCGCGCCGCCCAAACAGGCCGGCAGCGCATCCACAATGAACGCAGCGCCGCCAAAGTCGGCCACGCCAAAACCCATCTCGCGCAGCAGCGGCAGATTCTCGCGCACCGCTTCCGCCGCGGCAGGCAGCAAATCCACCGTCTCCGGCGCGAGCAACCCCTGACTCTTGACGGCATGGCTCGTATATTGCCGCAGAAATTGCTCGAAAAGCACACGCTCGTGCGCAGCGTGCGGGTCCATCAGCACCAGTCCGTCCTCAGTTTCCAGCACCACGTAGAGTCCGCCCACCTGCCCCAACACGCGACACCACAGCCACGGTGCCTTGCTTGATTCCGGCGATGGTACGGCTGGCCGCGTCTTCGACTGCGTCGTATCGGCTTCCGTCGGCGCGGGTGGAATCATCGGCAAACCCGGAAAGGAGAAAGTCCGTGGCGCAGGCAAATCGGGGATCAAAAGCCGTGGTGTTTCCTGCGCCGGCGCGTCCGGAGAACGCGCCCTACCATCTGCATTTGTAGGGGAGGCGGTTTCTCCGAAGCCGCCGCTTCCGTCTGTCATCGCCGCCGCCGGTTGCAACGCGCGCCGGATTGCCTCGATCACGGCATCGCGCACCGGGCCGGGCTGCCGGAAACGCACTTCCTTCTTCGTTGGATGGACATTGACGTCTACCTGCTCGGGATCAAGCTCGATGAACAGGAAAAGCGGCGCATGGCGACCCGGCGGCAGCAGCGTGTGATAGCCCTGGTTGATTGCGTGATAGAGCGCCGGCGCGCTCGCCGGACGTCCGTTGATGAAAATATATTGTTCCGTCCGGTCCTGTCGCGCCACCGCCGGCAAACCTGCATAACCGCGCACGGCGACATCCGCCGCGTGATAATCCAGCGGACGCAACTGCCGTGCGAGTTCCGCACCGGCCACATCGCGCAGACGGTCGGCCAGTTCCGCGCCCGCCGCCAGCCGATAAACTTCGCGCCCATCCACCACCAGCCGCCAACCGACTTCGGGATGCGCGAGCGCATAGACCACAAAAATCTGCCGGATATGGGAAAGTTCCGTTTGATCGGAACGCAAAAATTTACGGCGCGCCGGCACGTTGAAGAACAATCGGCGCGACTCGATGCGCGTGCCGATCGGCGAGCCGACATCTTTCACGTCCACCAACTTGCCGCCGACCATCGTCAGTTCCGTACCGGCTTCGTCCACCATCGCCCGGGTTGTCAGCGTGAAGTGACTCACCGCGGCAATCGCCGCCAACGCCTCGCCGCGAAAGCCCAGCGTCGCGATATGTTCGATGTCGTCCACGTCCTCGATCTTGCTGGTCGCATGGCGTTCGATGGAAAGCAACGCGTCGTCGCGCCCCATGCCACAACCGTTATCCGCCACGGCCACGAGTTGCCGGCCACCGCCGACCGCCTCGACTTCGATCTGCGTCGCCCCGGCATCCAGCGCATTCTCGACCAGTTCCTTGATGACCGACGCCGGGCGCTCGACGACCTCGCCCGCCGCGATCTTATTGATCACGTGGTCGCTCAAAACATGAATAGGCCTCGTCTGCGCCATGCGCGGGACTCTACCACACGCCACCCGGTTTCCAAGGTTTGGAAAATGATCGTCAGGCCGCGTGCCAGACATCGCTGATCTGATTGGGGTAACTCAAACTGACGCGGACGTGGCGATGACCCAGCTTTTCCAGCCGCTGTACGGCGGTTTTCAGCGCAAGTTCGGCGCAGTTACATTCCGAGCTCAAATGCGCGAGGAAGATATGTTCCAGACCGGGGCCGGCAATGTCCGCAATCAGGTCGGCGGCGTGTTCGTTGGAGAGATGGCCCTGCCGTCCGAGTATCCGTTGCTTGAGCGACCACGGGCGCTCCGAGTCCTGCAACATCGCCACATCGTGATTGGCCTCCAGCACGATGGCGCGACAGGAGCGCAGGCGCTCGCGGATGAGGTGCGTGGCGCTGCCCATATCGGTGACCACGCCGACACGCGTGGCACCATCGCCGACAACGAAGCCGACGGGATCGCTCGCATCGTGCGGCACACTGAACGGCTCGACGCGCAAGCCGCCGATGGCAAACGGGCTGCCCGTTTGAAAAACGTTCCACGCCAGTTGCTCATTCGCGTCGAGGCGCAACCCTGCGATGGTGCCGCTATTGGCAAATAGCGGAATTTTGTGGCGGCGGTGCAAGACGCTGACACCGGCGGTGTGATCGCTGTGCTCGTGACTCAAGCAGATGGCGCGGATGTGCGCCAGCGGACAGCCGACGCTTTCCAGCCGGCGCGTGGTTTCGCGCGCGCTCAACCCGGCATCCACCAGAATGGCCGTCTCGGCTGAACGCACCAGCGTACAGTTGCCGGAACTACCGCTGGCCAAAACGCAAATTTGCAGACTCATGCAAGCTCCTGCGCCATCCTACAGCGCGAGGTGACTCTAACACGCACACCCCACCCCCGCAATGCAACGAACTGGCGATTGGAACGACGTGCGGTATAGTAAAAAAGAAAAGGAGAAAAGCATGAGCACATTGGAAGGCAAACAGGCGCCGGACTTCACCCTGGCAGGATCGGACGGGCAGACGTATTCGCTGCGGAAGCTCAACGGCAAGGTGGTGGTTTTATATTTTTACCCCAAAGACGACACGCCGGGCTGCACCAAGGAAGCCTGCGGATTTCGCGATCGAAATGCAGCGATTGCTGATACCGGCGCCGTGGTGCTGGGCGTCAGCCGCGACGGCGGTGATGCACATCGCACCTTCCAGGACAAATACAAATTGCCGTTCGTGCTGCTGACCGATGCCGATGCCGCGGTGCATCGGGCGTATGGCGCGTGGGGCAAGAAAATATCCTACGGCAAGGAAAGCGAAGGCGTCATTCGCTCGACGGTCATCATCGGTCCCACCGGCCAGGTGCTCAAACATTGGCCCACGATCAAAAACGCCGAGGAGCACCCCGCCGAAGTGCTGGCGTTTCTGCAGACCCTACTGCCGTGACATAAGCACAGCACGCGCTGCGGACTGGACAGCCGTCCGCGGCGGGTGCATGATGGTGACGGATTAGCGATGGAGGTGATGCCATGATCAAAAGTATTTTGGTTTGCACCGATGGCTCCGCATACGGTGATACCGCCTGCGAATACGCCATCCATATCACGCAGCGCCTGAAGGCGCAGTTGGCCGGACTGCATGTGCTGGATTCCCGGATGCTGGAAGGACCGATGCTTTCCGATATTTCCGGGATGCTCGGTGCACAGCCCTTTAGCACCCAGTTGCAGCAGTTTCGGGAATTGATGGAGGAAAAAGGCGAAAGTGTGCTCCAGGCGTTGGCCGAGCGCGGCGAGCGTGACGGCTTGGATATCGAGACCCGCGCGCGGATGGGGCATCCCGCGCGCATCATCTTGGAAGAAGAGGTTGGCGAGGAACTCCTGATCCTCGGCCAAAAGGGCGAACATGCGGAACTGATCGGTGACTTACTCGGCTCCAATGTCGAACGCATCGTACGGCGCTCTTCCAAGCCATGTCTCGTCACACCGGTGGAATTCCAACCCATCACCAAAATCCTGGCCGCCTTCGACGGCAGCTCGGTGGCGGGTAAAGCCCTGCACGAAGGCATCGAACTGGCTCAGGCGTTGAACGTGCCGCTGCTGATCCTCACGGTGCGCGCGCCATCTTCCAATCAATCCGCCGAAGACATCGCTGAAACCGGCATCAAGCTCGCCCGCGCGCATAACTGCGCCGCGGCACGGTTGGTGGTCGAAGGGCGGCCCTCGGAACAAATCCTCGAAGTCGCGCATCATCACGGCTGCAACCTCATCGTCCTCGGGGCCTACGGTCACAGCCTCATCCGCGAATGGATCATCGGCAGCACCACGGCACATTTGATTCATCAAACCGACCTGCCGGTCATGTTGGTGCGGTGACATGGAAGCCGCACTGATTATCAGCGCGCTTTTGCTCGGCCTGGCCGGATTCGGCTGGTGGTTGAACGGCAAACTCTCTGTACGACGCGAAGACCAAGCCTTAACGCTGCTCCAGAACCAAGTGCAGGCCACCGTCGCGCAGGTGGAAAAATTGCGCGACGGCGTCCAGCAAATCGCCGGACAGATGAACTCATCGCTTGCCGAAACGCGCCAGGCAATGGATACGCGACTCGACAACGCCACGCGCGTCGTCGGCGAGGTTTCCAAGCATCTCGGTCAACTCGATGAATCCGCCAGGCGTATTTTTGATGTTGGCAAAGACATCGCAGGCTTGCAGGAAATTCTGCGCGCGCCCAAATTGCGCGGTGGCTTGGGTGAGTTGTTCCTCGGCGACTTGCTGGCGCAGATTCTGCCGCCGGACCACTTCACCCTGCAACACACCTTCCGCAGCAACGAAAAAGTGGACGCCGTCATCCGCCTCAAAGCCGGCCTCGCGCCGGTGGATGCCAAGTTTCCGCTCGAAAACTTCCAACGTCTGGTGCGTGCCACTGGCGACGATGAAAGAGCTGCTGCCCGGCGCGTGTTCGTTAAAGACGTGCAGACTCACATTGACGCCATCGCTAAAAAATATATCCGCCCCGACGAAGGCACTTTTGATTTCGCGCTGATGTACATCCCCGCGGAAAACGTCTATTACGAAGTCATCGTCAAGGACGACGAGTTCGGCGGTGAAAGCAAGCTCTTCAACTATGCCCTCGCCCGCCGCGTGATCCCTGTCTCGCCCAACAGCTTCTACGCCTATCTGCAAACGATTCTCCTCGGCCTCAAAGGCCTGCGCGTCGAGGACAGCGCGCGACAAATCATGGGTAATTTGAGCCGGCTACAGAAAGAGTTCGCGACGTTCGGCGAAAGCTTCCAACTCATCGGCAAACAACTACGCGCCGCGCAAAACAACTTCGACGACGCCGACAAGCGCTTCGGAAAAATCACCAACAAACTCGACCAAATCGCCGCCGAAACACCCGCCGCGCTGCCGCCGCCGACCTAACTTCGTCGCAATTTTTTGCGCCCTCTGCCTATGTTCGCAGGAGGCGCAAAATTTGTGGCGAAAGTTCCCAGGCTTGGAAAAATCTTCCGATCACCTTTCCAAACCTTGGAAAAACTTGAAACCGTCGCCCACCGCGGCGTATGCTGGCGCAACTTTTAGGCACCATGGCACACAATCGCGTCATCGCAATCGCCAACCAGAAAGGCGGCGTGGGTAAAACCACGACGTCGGTCAACCTCGCCGCCTGCCTTGCAGAGCGTCATCAGCAGGTCTTGCTGATTGATCTGGATCCGCAGGCGAACGCGACCAGCGGACTGGGTGTGGAAAAACGCGAAGGCGGCAGCATCTATCGCGCGCTGCTGGGCGAGGCGCACACACCTGATTTGGTTGTTCCCACCACGGTGGAACATCTTGCCTTGATTCCTTCGGAGGTTGATCTTGCCGGCGCGGAAATTGACGTGGCGCGCGCCGACCGTTATTTGCACCGTTTTTCGGAAGCCATTGCACCGTTGCGCGCGGCGGCAAGGTACGATTTTATTTTGGTGGATTGCCCGCCATCGCTCGGCATCCTGACCATGAACGCGCTCTGCGCCGCTGATGCGATTCTGATTCCGATTCAGAGCGAATATTACGCGCTGGAGGGCTTGAGTGTGATCCAGCGGGTGATCCGCCAGTTGCACGAGAGTGGCGCGAACCCGAAGCTGGAAATCGAAGGCATCGTAATGACGATGTATGATGCGCGCACCAACCTGGCGCAGCAGGTGGTCTCAGAAGTGATCCAGCATTTTGGCGACAAGGTTTATGAGACGCTGATTCCGCGTAGCGTGCGTTTGAGCGAGGCACCGAGTTATGGACTGCCGATCATCGTCTATGACAAGCACTGCACCGGCGCCGCCGCCTATCGCCAACTCGCTCGCGAATTTTTGAAACGGCGTAAAACTGAAGATATTCCGCAAACCGTCACCATTGCTGAACCGGCGCCAGCAACGGTACCGGAAGTTCAGGAGCCGCAGAGCGGCGCCGATGATACACAGATTGCGCCTGCTGCCGTCTGAAGCAATTTACGCTGCGCCCATCGGCGTCTCGATGCGCTCTTGTGCCCATTCCAATTCCCGACGGATGCACTCGACCACCCCGCCGGCGCGCATGGCTTCCGGTAGCACCGAGAAGGTATAGGTTTCCACCTCCAGATGCTCCGTGGCGGCACACGCCGCGCGGAAAAAAGGCTCGTCCAATTCTGCCGCCGTGGAGTGCAAACTCGCACTGCCCGGCCAGAACAGGGGTACGTGAAAATGAACGTGTAGTCGCTCGATGTCCGTGCGCGCATCGGTGGCGTCGAGCGCAAAGGACAAATCCGGCCAGGCGAGCAAGCTGCGGTCACGCAGGCGCGCCTTGGTTTGGTGCAAATAGACCGGTTCATCAAACGGTCGCAAGGCGGAACAACTCCACCCTTTCACATCGAGCGCCGCGCTAAGCTGAATTTTGGAGACGTGGATGCCGGCTGCGCGATAACGGCGCAGGGCCATCAAAGGCGACTCAAACTGCACCGCGGCGTGGCACGTATCCAAGCAGACACCCAAATGACGGCGCACGCCTTCACATTCACGGCCGCCAACACAAGCGGCCCGTAGTGGTTCGCCAAAAAAACGCAGGGCTTCGTCGGTCGTCTCGATCCAGCACCAAGGTTCCGGTTCCAGCCCAAGCTGAATTTCTCGTCCAGTACGCGCTTCAATTTCGATCAGATGCCGCGCACAGGCGACCAAATTTTTCGTCATCGTTTGTTCGTCGTCCGCCCCATGAATCCACGGTTTGAACGAGCCGGGGAGCGTACTGATGCTGCCGCTGACGCCGTCCGGTAATAGATCGGCGAGGATATCCGCCAGCAAGCAGGTATATTCGAGCCGCTCACGCGTCCGCCAATCCGGCGCATAGACCTGCTCCTTGACGCGCGTGCCGTGAAACTGGCCAAACGGGAAACCGTTGATGGTAAAAACATAAAGCCCCAAGGCGTCCAGTTCCGTCCGCAAGGCTCGTCGCACGGTCGGCACACGCAATGTTTCCGCCGCCGCCGCACTGAGCCGCAAGCCCAACCCGAACGGTTTAGCCGGCGCAATCCGTTGCTTCACAGCCACGGCATATTGCCGGATGGCCGCAAGATTCTCCGCCCACGTCTCGCCCGGATGGATATTGAGACAGTAGGTCAGGTGCAACGGCGGATTTTCGCGCAGCTTCATGGGTCAATCCGTCACCATGTGCGTGTGCAACTCTTTCAGTTCCAGCAAGCATTCTTCCATCAGCTTGAAATCAACGGCATGCAACTCGGCACAGCACCCCACCCCCCGCGGCATCGTCAACGTAAGCTCACCACCGAGGTGTTCACGGAATTCTTCCAACCCTTGGAAAATGGCCCGCTGCCCTACACGTGTACGCCGCGCCAATGGGGGATACCAGACCGCTAATCCAGCTTGCTGCAACCCCTTCACCAGTGCAGAAAAATCCTCGGCGGCTATCCAGCCGAGGCGGACGGCATAGGCGGCATCGAGCGCGATGCCCGCCGCAACGGCCTGCCCATGACCGATGCGATATTTCGACAAAACCTCCAGCCGGTGGGCTGACCAATGCCCAAAATCCAGCGGGCGCGCCCGCCCCATCTCAAACGGATCACCGCTGCGGCGAATATGATCCAGATGCAACTGGGCACAGCGTTGAATCATCCGGGCCATGGCCTGCGGGTCTCGTCGCCGCAGTGTGCTGGCCTGTCGGCACAACCAACGAAAAAATTTGGCATCCTTAATCAAGGCCACCTTGAACGCCTCGGCCACCCCGCCACGCCAGTCGTCATCGCGCAGGGCCCCAAGCAGATCAAAATCATTCACGACGGCAAACGGCGGCGCAAAGGTTCCAACCAGATTCTTGGCCGTACCGAAATTGACCGCCGTCTTCACGCCCACGCCGGAATCGCATTGCGCGAGCACGGTGGTCGGCACACGCACCACGCGCAACCCGCGATGCACCAGCGACGCCGCGAAACCGACCAAATCCTGCACGGCCCCACCACCGATGACGACTACCGCCGCATGACGATCAAGACGCCGTTCCAATAAGCCGCGCACAATTCGTAACGCGTGGGTGAAGGAATTCTTGGCGGCTTCGCCACCCGGCACGAGCTGTGGTGGCGCGACGAGCGCCAAGCGATGCCGATAATGGATAAAATACTTCGTGATCCGATCCGACAAACCGGGGCGCGCTTGCGCCAGACCTGCATCCACAAAAACCATGGCGCGGCGACTTTCCGGTTCTTTGAGCCGATCCAAGGCCCACCCCAACGACAAATTTTTGGGGTTCAACGCATCGCGCGTGAAAATCACCGGAAACTCAAAACCCACCGCGATTTTCTGGTTAATAATTTTCATTATATGTTTCGGCGGCCCGTGGTCGCCGACTCTTTATACTGTGTTCAGCCTTATCTTCAACTGCTGCGCCAAGTCGAGCAACGCTGCCGGTTTTGAAAACGGCAGCGACGAGGCCCACGCCACTTCACGGCCCGCGCCGACGAGGCCATGCGTGCCGCGAATACGCGCGGCATCCTGACTGATCCCGCCAAGGCGGGACCAGCCCCAGAAAAGCTCGCACGGATCATAGCCCGGTTTGTTGTGAATATCCACGTGCCCGGCATAGTCCGGCGCTTCGCGTTTGCTCTCCCACCACGGATAGGCGAACCAGCGCCCCGGCTTGGCCGTGACCAGACAATCAGCACCACGTTCAATGATTTCATCAACCCCATCAAGTTTTTCGAGCACCGTACGCACCGCCGCGCGACGAGCGCCATCGAGCACGATGACGTGTGCACCCTGATGGTCACACACCGCGAACGCCACGCTCGTAAACAAGTCGTGATAAGTCCGTCCGCCAACCTGCCGGACTTGAAGTAAATTCGCAGCACGCAGCACACGATTGGGGAAGATCGGTGCCCCGGTAACTGCTTCGATCGCGTAATCACCGAAAATCACGACGTCATAGCCGGTGGCAGCGGCAGTTTTCCAAAGCTTGGAAAAGTGAACATAGCTTTTTTCCAAGGCTTGGAAAGCCTGCGAACTTTCCGGGCCGTAGCGCTGCAAATCGTAGTCGAGATGCGGCAAATAGGTCAGCAGCAAGTCCGGCGCAAGGTCGGGCGCGGCCATCACCGCGCAGGTCGCGTCTGTGATCCAGTCCGACGCTTTGTGCGAGGCGAGCGGCCCCCAGTAGTGCATCAAATTGAATGGCCGACCGACTGCGGCAACGAGGCGCGAATAGAGGTCGTGCGGTTGTGAGTAGCAGTCTTGAATCATGCCGCCGTGATGTTTATGGATTGGTTTGGGCGAGAGCAGCAAATCGGCCTGCTCGCCGAGACTTTGCTGCCAAAACATCAGGCCGACTTTTTTGCCGCGTGCGCGAAATTGCTCCCAGATGCGCGGACCTCGCACCAACGCTGCGGATTGTTCCCAAAAGGAAACCTTGCGAAGGTCGCGCAGAAACAAGCCGTTAGATTCCGCACCGCAAGCGGCAGGCGACAGGCCGGTACGGAATGCGGCTTGCGCCGGACAGGTCACCGCCGGGAAAACGGATTCCAAGGGTTGGAAAACCAGCGGCGCGGGTGGCGGCTGACGTTGCACCAACCGCCAGCCGAGTGCGGCGGCATTCACGATTAAAAGTTTTTGCGTCATTTCGCGAAAATTTCTAACTCATGTAAAACCGCCTGGCCAACCTACCGCTGACGGGCCAGAGCGCCAGCAAGCCGGCGGCGGCGAGCCAACCGGCCCAACCGGCATTGGCGATCAGACAAAACAACGCTTGCAGAGGCAGCAAGCCGCGTAACAGCGCGCCGATCAAACCGGCGCGACCGGTTTCCACTTCGCGCCGTGCGAGTGTGGTGACACCCGCGACATAAAGCATCAGCACCAACGCGGCCGCCAACGCCCACCGCAGACCGCCCGGCGGCAACTGTTGTCCCGCAAACACACTGGCAGAAGCGGCCACGCCGAGCAAAAGGTTCAGTCCGCGACACAAGCCCATCGTGAGTGGGCCGATCACCGGCGCGGGCTTGAGCATGCTGTTATAGAGCGCGCTGATGAGGAACAGTAGGATACCCACGCCCATCGCCGGGCGGCCTGCCAGCCAAGCCAAAACCAAAGCAGCCGCAAGCAACAGCACAGCCGCGTTCACGGCGGCGATGGGCGTGATGCGTTTGGCGGGCAACGGGCGAGTCGGGCGTTCCCTGAAATCGGTTTTAAAATCCAAAATATCATTGGTCACCAAACCAAAAGCATAGCAGCAGAGGCTCGCCGCTAACGCCGCGAGCAAGGCGGGATGCCACTGCGCACCGGCCACCAACAACCAGCCGGCGAGCACATCGCCCGGAACCGTCAATAGATTGGGCACGCGCAGCAGCTCCAACCAAGCCGGTAGAGATTCGGTCGTTTCAGCACGCATCGTCATGGCGGGCGACTATAGACCGCCCCACCCCGCCGAGCAACTTGGAATAGACCGCGCGGGGGTTTCCGGTATAATTTGCCCGCCTAAACTAAAGGATGAGCCTACGCAGGAAAACCATGAATAAAATCATCAAGAAGACGCAACTTTCAAGCGACGTTTTTCAACTGCGCGTGGCCGCCCCGCTGATTGCCGAAGAGCGGAAGCCGGGACAGTTCGTCATCTTGCAGCTCGACAACGAATTCGGCGAACGCATCCCGCTGACCATCGCTGACGCCGATCAAAAAGCAGGTTCCATCACGTTGATTTTCCAAGTCGTCGGCAAAACGACGCGGCGCCTTGCCGCGCTCAAGGAAGGCGAAAACATCGTGAGCATCCTCGGCCCGCTGGGGCAACCGACGCATATCGAAAAAGTCGGCACCGTGGTTTGTGTCGGCGGCGGTATCGGCGTCGCGCCGCTGCATCCGATTGCGCAAGGCATGAAGCAGGCCGGTAATCGCGTCATCATCATTATGGGTGCCCGCACCAAAGACCTCATCATTCTTGAAAAGGAGATGCGTGTCATCGCTGATGAACTGATCCTTTGCACCGATGATGGCTCGGCTGGCCGCAAATGCCTCGTCACCGAACCGCTCAAGGAACTTTGCCAGCGCGAACCGAAGCCGAACCTCGCCGTCGCCATCGGCCCGCCGATCATGATGAAGTTCTGCGCCGCGACCACGCGCCCGTTCGCGGTGCCCACGGTCGTCTCGCTCAACACAATCATGGTAGATGGCACCGGGATGTGCGGCGGCTGCCGTGTTACGGTGGGCGATAAGACGAGGTTCGTCTGCGTGGATGGCCCGGAGTTCGACGGCCATCTTGTGGATTTCGACAATATGATGCAGCGCTTGA
This sequence comes from Verrucomicrobiota bacterium, assembly GCA_004321905.1. Taxonomy (GTDB): domain Bacteria; phylum Verrucomicrobiota; class Kiritimatiellia; order CAIQIC01; family CAIQIC01; genus DP16D-bin41. The sequence goes on from SCQF01000048.1 coordinate 39,698, forward strand.
GCGCCTATAAGGATTTGGAAAAAGATGCCCATCACAAATGCCGGATGGAAATGGAAATCAAAAAATTGAAGGCCACCACACCATGAGTCACCCCACCCCGGAAGAACTGAACGCCAAGGCGCACGCCGCGCTCGCCCAACTTGAACCGCGCATCACGCAGCTCAAGCCCAAGGATCGGCTCGCGATTCCGGTACAGGAGATGCCGGCGCAAGACCCGCACGTGCGGCGGCACAATATTCAGGAAGTGGCCGTCGGTTATACCGCCGAACAGGCGCGCGCCGAAGCGCTCCGCTGCCTCCAATGTAAAAACGCGCCGTGCATCGCCGGCTGCCCCGTACGCATCAACATCCCGGCCTTCATCCAAGCCATCGTGGATGGCGACTACCAAAAGAGCGTGGACATCATCAAAGAAGCCAGCTTGCTCCCCGCCGTCTGCGGTCGCGTCTGCCCGCAGGAAGAGCAGTGCCAGAAACCTTGTACTGTCGGCAAGGCGTTGAAAGATTGTAACCAATCGGTCTCCATCGGGCGGCTGGAGCGTTTCGTGTCCGACTGGGAACGCGAACAGGGCAAGATCAAGATTCCGACCGTCAAACTGGAGACCGGCAAGAAGGTGGCCATCATCGGCTGCGGCCCGGCGGGCATCACCGTCGCCGCCGACGTCCGCCGCGAAGGCCACGCCGTGACGATCTTCGAGGCTTTCCATCGTCCGGGCGGCGTAATGCTCTATGGCATCCCTGAATTCCGCCTGCCGAAGGTCATCGTACAGCAGGAAGTGGCGACGCTGGAAAAGATGGGCGTCAAAATTCAAACCAACTTTGCCGTGGGCCGCACCCGCAAGCTGCTCGACCTGATCAAAAAGGACGGCTACGACGCCATCTTCGTCGGTGTCGGTGCAGGCCTGCCGAAATTCATGAACATCCCCGGCGAAAACCTCGTCGGCGTGTTCTCTGCCAACGAATATCTGACGCGCGCCAACTTGATGCGCGCCTATGATTTCGAGCGCGCCGATACCCCGATCTTCCGTTCCAATAAAGTCGCCGTACTCGGCGGCGGCAACGTGGCGATGGACGCCACCCGCATGGCCATCCGGCTCGGCGCGCAGGAAGTCCACCTCGTCTATCGCCGCACCGAAGTCGAGATGCCGGCGCGTATCGAAGAGGTCGCCCACGCCAAGGAAGAAGGCGCGATTTTCCACCTGCTCCAAAACGCCAAGCGCATCATCGGCGACGACAAAGGTCGCGTGACCGGTATGGAATGCCTGCGTTACGAACTCGGCGAGCCCGACGCCTCCGGTCGCCGCCGCCCCGTGGAAGTCAAAGGCAGCGAATTCATCATGGACGTGGATACCGTCATCGTCGCCATCGGCAACGACTCCAACCCTCTGATCCGCCAGACCACGCCCGGTCTCGAACACAACAAATGGGGCAACATCATCACCGACGACGCGCAGAAGACCTCGCTCGACGCCGTCTATGCCGGCGGCGATATCGTCCTCGGCGCTGCCACGGTGATTTTGGCTATGGGCCAAGGCCGCACCGCCGCCGCCGCGATCAATAAGTTGCTCGCCGAAAAAATGACGCAGCCCGCCGGAAGGTAGGGCGCGTACGCCGTGCGCGCCGCAAGAACGAATCCAACGTGTGGGATGATTTCGCGGACGGCGATGGCGCGCCGTCCCTACCTCGCGGCAGTCACGGCTTTTTGGTAGCGCTCCAGCAACGCCGGGTCTTCGATGGAGCCGTGGTGATGGATTTGCTTCCAGCCCGTCGGCGTCTTGCGGAATATCCGGCTGGTACGGATCGCCAGCGGGATCACCTCGCCCCCTTTGGCGAAGCGCCCGCGTTCACGACCGACGACATAGAACACCTCGCCGTGTTCGTGGAGTGTGTAGTCGAAAAACTCCACATAGACCTGCGCCGGCCCACCGAAGATGCGGCAATAGACCGCGCTGATTTCTTCCCAGCCGCGTTTGATGCCGCCCAAGGGATTATCCATCGCCACGTCGGGCGTGTTTTCCCAGTTCAGTTCCATCTCCGCCAAATCGCGCGTATTGAAGGCGTGATAGAACTGCACCAGCGCCGCCAGCGCCGACTGCGGGTCGTCCGGCTTTTCCTGTCCGGTGATCGGAGTTTGTATGGGTTGCATAAGTGGTGGCCGCATTGTGCAAACCGGCAGGTGCGAAGCAAGGTCAAAAGCGGGAGGAACGTCCGTCTTGTTTTGGTGGCCGTCGGCCGCTGGACGGCGGAAATCTTGCCCGCGCCCGGAGGTCACAGGCCACCTTGTGTCTGTTTTTCCCAAAGCTTGGAAAAACCGGCGCGTAAATTTCCAAGCCGTGGAATCAGTAGGGGCGCAGTCTTGCTGCGCCCGGTTGTGCCTATGCAAAACATCGGTCGCAGCAAGACTGCGCCCCTACGCGATCAACAGACAGCACAAGAAGGTTTTCGCAACGACGAAGATTGCCAAGCGCGGCGCGCTGGAATAAACTCGCGGCGACGGCATGAATCGCAAAGCTGACATCTCCAAGGACGCGGCGCTGGCCATGTTGCGCTGTATGCTGCTGGCGCGCCGGATCGAGGAACGCATGGTCCGGCTCTATCATCAGGGTCAGATTTTTGGCGGCGTCTATACCGGCATCGGGCAGGAGGCGATTGGCACGGCGACAACGAGCGCGGCCGGGCCAGATGATCTCTTCGCGCCGTGCATCCGCGACATGACGGTGCACGTGGGCCGCGGCACCACCGCCCTCACCATTTTCCGCCAGTTTCTCGGACGCGTCACCGGCCCGACGCGCGGACGCGATGGCAACGTGCATTATGGGGAAATAGAGCGTGGCGTCTTTTCGATGATCTCGCACCTCGGCGCGATGCTGCCGGTGGTCACCGGCGGCGTGATGGCGCGGCGGCGGTTGGGCCGCGACACGATCGGCTTCGCGTATATCGGCGATGGCGGCACGAGCACGGGCGATTTCCACGAAGCGATCAACTTTGCGGCGGTGCTGGATGTGCCGGTGATCTTCGTGGTCGAAAACAATCAATTCGCCTATTCCACACCGACGAGTTACCAATTCCGTTGCAAAAATCTGGTGGAGCGCGCGGCGGGTTACGGCATTGAGGGCTTCACCGCGGACGGCAACGACGCATGGGCCTTGCGCGAGTTGGTCAGCAAGCTGGCGGCGAAAATGCGACAGCAACCACGCCCGGTATTGCTGGTGTGCGAAACCTTGCGGATGCGCGGACATGGCGAGCACGACGATGCCTCGTATATCCCGCGCGAGCTATTAGCGGCGTGGGCCAAACGTGATCCCATCGCGCTACTACGTGAACGCATCACGCAGGCGCAGTTCGCCACCGCCACGGAGCTGGCCGCGCTCGAACAAGCGGTACAGACCGAGGTGGATGAATCCTATCAGCAGGCTTTGAACGACCCGCTGCCGGATGCGGCGACACTCACCGAGGGGGTTTATGCCGACGGCTGAAATCACTTTCCTTGAAGCGATCCGCCAAGCGTTGCAGCGGCTGTTGCGCGAGCGAAGCGAGGTTGTGCTCTACGGACAGGACATCGGCTCATTTGGCGGCGCCTTCAAGGTCACCGCCGGCCTGCAAAAGGAATTCGGCGCGGCGCGCGTCTTCGATACACCGATCAGCGAGTCGGCCATTTTGGGTTCCGCCATAGGCATGGCCACCCAAGGTTTGCGTCCGGTGGTTGAGATGCAGTTCGCCGATTTCATGATGACAGCGGTGCATCAACTCTTGAACAATGCCAGCACACTGCACTATCGCACCGGCATCGCCGCGCCCATGACGGTGCGCGCGCCGTGCGGTGGCGGGTTTGGCGGCGGGCCGTTCCACTCCGAAGAACTCGAAACCTTTTTTTGCCATATGCCCGGCATCAAAGTGGTCTACCCCGCCTTCCCCGCCGACGCCCGTGCGTTGCTGTATAGCGCGGTGATGGATCCAAATCCCGTCGTCTATCTCGAAAACAAATATCTTTATCGTCATGTGAAGGAGTGGCTGCCGAACGACTGGATGCCCACGCCGCTGGGCGTGGCGCGCGTCTGCCGCCCCGGTACCGACGCGGTCGTGCTGACCTATGGCGCGATGGTGCACGAGGCGTTGCGCGCCGCCGAGCAACTTGCTGCCGAGGATGTCGGCGAGGTCATGGTGCTCGACTTGCGCACGCTCAAACCGCTCGACACCGATGCCATCGTCGCCGCCGTCGCCGCGACCAACCGCGTTTTGATCGTGCACGAAGGCTGGCATACGAGTGGGTTTGGCGCAGAACTTGCCGCGGTGGTCGCGGAACGCGCCTTCCACCTGCTGGATGCGCCGGTCGGGCGACTGACCGCACCGGACTGCCCCATCCCATTTGCGCCGGAGTTGGAAAAGGCTTACCGGCCTGACGCTGAAAAAATTCACAAGGCGCTGGTGGAACTGCTGGAGTATTGAGGGATTCGCATGAAAAAACGCGTGCCGATTTTGATGCCGCAAATGGGCCAGAGTGTGGCCGAAGGCACCGTGGTGGCTTGGAAACACAAAACCGGTGAAAACGTCAAGGCCGACGAAGCTCTGCTGGAAATTGAGACCGACAAAACGAACGTCGAGGTGGAGAGTCCCGCGACCGGCACACTGGTCGCCTGCCTCAAGCACGATGGCGAGCGCGCCGCCGCCGGCGAGACCATCGGCTTCATCGAAGTCGAAATCACCGCCGAAGAAGCTGCCAAACCACACGGTGCGGCACCCAAAGCCGAGGCTGAAACGGTCTCCAGCCAAACGACGTTTCAGATCACCAACGATCTACCAGCCATCAACCGCGATCAGTTTTCACCCTACGTCCTGCGGCTGGCAATGCTGAACGGCGTCACCATGGAGGAGTTGGAAGGTATCCGCGGCACCGGCCGGGGCGCGCGCGTCACCAAGAGCGATTTACTGCACTACCTCGCCCGCCGGCCCATCGTCACCAACGGCGTGCGTGCAGCGCAAGGCGTGGCGGAACCTTCCGCCGCCGATCTCGCTGCGCTGGGCAAAGTGGTGCCGATGACGAGCATCCGCCGCACCATCGCCGACCATATGGTGCAGAGCATCCACACCAGCGCGCACGTCACGATGGTGCATTTGGTGGACATGACGCATTTGGTACAGCTCCGCGAACGCATCAAGGACGAATTCGAGCAGCGCTATCATGCCCGCCTCTCCTATACAGCCTTGGTACTGTTCGTCACGGCGCGTGTGCTGCGCGATTTTCCGAGCATCAATGCCTCGGTGGCTGGGGCGAATTTGGTACTGCGGTCGGAGGTCAACATCGGTTGCGCGGTGGCACTCTCCGACGAAAGCTTGGTCGTACCGGTGGTTCATCAGGCTGATAAAAAGAGTTTCCCGGAAATCGTACAAGAACTCGACCGCCTGATCGAACGGGCGCGCAAGAAGGAACTGACCCGCGCGGATGTCGAGGGCGGCACCTTCACCATCTCCAACTTCGGCGCGTTCGGCAGCATCATCGGCACGCCCATCATCAACCAGCCGCAGGTCGCGATCCTCGGCATGGGCGCCATCGTGAAGTCCCCGACGGTGGTGGATAACCAGATCGTCATCCGCGATCGCCTCTATTTGAGCTTCACGTTTGACCATCGCGTGATTGATGGCGCGATGGGCGGACGCTTCCTCAACGCCATCCAAAAAGCGACCGAAAAGCTCGACGAAAAAGCCCTGAACGTCGAAGCACTTTGACGGTTTTCCAAGGTCTGGAAAAACTAACACTCCGCGTTTCCAATCCTTGGAAAGCGGTTCGTTTTTTCCGCGGGCGTCGGCTTGCGACGCCAGCGGGCGCAGCAAGACTGCGCCCCTACTCTATCGCAACAACGGCGTGTTTTTCCGGGAAGATACCCTTTGAGGCCCGTTCGACGATATCGCGCGTATCCTGCGGAAAATCAGCTTTGAGCAGCCAGCGCACGAAATTGGGCTCTTCGCGGATCAACTCGCGTAGTTTGCGTCCGGCGTAGCGGCCGAAGTTGAGCGTCACTTCGCCCTCCACCCACTTGAGTTTGCCGGTGCGATCCACCCATGTCGGGTCGCGCGGATTGCAAAATTCGTCGAGGCCGTCGAGATCGCGCGGCAGATCGGGATAGCGCTCCAACTGCCCTTCCATCACGCGCAAGGTGGCTTCGACATCGCCGCGCGCACCGTGCGCATCCACGTGCAGTTCGTTGCAATAATAGGACAGCGCGGCGGTCAGATCGCGTGGCACTTTTTTGTGATAGACGCGTTGCGCATCGAACACGCGACGAGTCTCGACGTTAAAGGGCACGTCGGCGCGATTGAATTCTTCGATCAACAGCGGGATATCGAAGCCGAGGATGTTATAGCCGGCAAGGTCGCAGTCGGCCAGCACCGCGGCGATCTCGCGCGCCTTCTGCGCGAACGTGGGACAATCCTTCACATCAGCATCGGAAATGCCGTGGATGGCAGTGGCCTCGGCGGGAATCGGACGTTCGGGGTTTACCAGAAACTCGTGCGTTTCGCGCTTGCCGTCGGGGAATAATTTGACGATGGCCAGTTCAACAATCCGGTCAGTACGCCGATTGATGCCGGTGGATTCGATGTCAAATATGGCTAAAGGTCTATCAAGTTTTAATTTCATGGAAGGTTGTTTCATCAACCGACTTTTTCCAGCTTCACCCAAGGCAACAGACGCTGTACTTCGGCGCGATTCACCTGACCCGGCACCACCGTCAGCGCATCAGCGGTGCCGCAAGCGAGACCGAACCGCGTGGCGTCCGGCATGGATTGGCCCTGCCGCAACGCGTAAGCGACCCCGGCGGTGGTCGAGTCGCCGGCGCCGATCGGATTCACGGCTTGAATCGTCGGCGGTTGGCAGCGCCACAGTTCCTGCGCGCTCACCAGCCAGCCCGTACGCGGGCCTTGCGTCACCAGCGCCCATTGCGCGCCGCGCGCCACCAGCCCGCGCGCCGCGCGAATCATATCGTCGTCGGACTCGATCGCGACCTGACAGGTGTCGGCCAATTCGCGCCGGTTGAGTTTGATCATCAACGGCTGATAGGGCAGCGTGTTCATCAGCGGCGTCTTCTGTGAGTCAATCAACAAGGGTACGCCCAGCGTGACGGCCTTTTGCGCAATGTTGGCGTAGATATAGTCGGGTGCCTTCGGCGGCAACGCACCGGAAATGACGACCATGCCGCACTCGACCAGCAAGGCCACCAGTTTACCATCGAACTGACACCAATCGTCCGGCGAGGGTAGCGCCGCTTCTTCCACCAGTTCGGTCACCTGCCCCGTGGTTTCATCCAAGATCGTGCTGCACACGCGCGTCGGTTGCCGGGTGGCCACAAAATTACAGCCAATGTTACGCGCTTGCAGATAGGCTTCGACGAGTTGGCCGGTGTCGCCACCGAGAAAACCTGTGACGAGCGGAGCCTCGCCGAGCGTCTGCAATACGCTCGCCATCGTACAAGCCTTGCCGCCCGCCGAAACGGTTACCGCCCGCGCCCGGTTTACATCGCCCAATTCCAGTTGCGCAAACTGCAAGGTGCGTTGGAGGCACGGCGTAATGCCCACGCACAAAATAGGTTTTTCCGTTGTTTTGGTCACAAAAACTCCTGCCTGGCTAGCGCCAAGCGGGTGGATAATCGCCCACCCTGCCCCGCCTGTCAATGTTGACGCCGTTTCCAAGGCTTGGAAAAACCGGTAATTCTTTTTTCCAACCCTTGGAAAACTGTGCTACCGTCCCCGGCCACGACGCATGACCACAGCGCGCAAACTCGTAATCGTGACCAGCGCAGTGCTGCTGTTGCTCGCCACCGGCGTGCTGGTGGATATTTTGTGGAGCGCGCGCACGCCAACCCGCGCCATCCAAGAGCGCCAACCCGGCATGGATCGGCCGGCCCAAAGCGGAGGACAGGCCGACGAGGCCATGGCGTTCACACGTGGCAAATGGGTGCCGGGTACGGGCGTGGCGGCGAACAGCAGCGGCGCCTGGCCGAATTTTCGCGGGCCGAATCACGACAATATCGTCACCGATCCGACCCCACTGGCGCGTCACTGGGGCACCCAGGGGCCAGCAAAACTTTGGTCACTTGATCTCGGTGAAGGTTTTGCCGGTGCGGCGGTGCTGAACGGGCGGGTGTACATCATTGATTATGATCAAGCTCATCAAGCCGACGCGTTGCGCTGCCTTTCGCTGGCGGACGGCCAGGAAATCTGGCGTTTCACCTATCCGGTCAAGATCAAGCGCTTCCACGGCATGAGTCGCACGATCCCGGCGGTGACCGATAAATACACGGTCTCCATCGGCCCGAAGTGTCATGTGGTTTGCGTGGATACCAGCACTGGAAAGTTCATCTGGGGCTTGGATTTGGTGAAGGAATTTGACGCCGAGGTGCCGCAGTGGTACGCGGGACAGTGTCCGTTGGTTGACGGCGACCGCCTCATTCTCGCCACCGGCGGCGACGCGTTGATGGTCGCGGTGGAGTTGGCGACCGGCAAGGTGATCTGGAAAGCACCCAATCCGCGCGATTGGAAAATGACGCATTCTTCCATCGCGCCGATGGAGCTTGCCGGGCAGCGCATGTATGCCTATTGCGGCAGCGGTGGCGTGGCGGGCGTGGCAGCCAGCGACGGCAAGTTGTTATGGGACACCGATGCCTGGACGATTTCCATCGCGACCATCCCCCAGCCGCTGCCGGTGGGCGATGGGAAGATTTTTCTGTCGGGCGGCTACAATGCCGGCAGCCTGATGCTGCAACTCAAACACGTCGAAAATAAAATCGTGGCCGAACCGTTGTTTCGCCTGAAGCCGACGGAGTTTGGCGCGACCCAGCACACGCCGATTCTGCATGACGGGCATATCTACGGCGTACGACCGGATGGGCAACTGACCTGTCTGGACTTGAACGGCAAAGTGCGGTGGGCCAGCGGTGGCGGAGCCAAATTCGGCATGGGATCGTTTATCATGGCACAGGGTCTCATGTTCCTGTTGAACGACGATGGCTGGCTGACGCTGGCGGAAGTCAACTCCGTGGGTTACCGCCAACTCGCCAAGGCGCGGGTGCTGCCCGGTCAGGACGCGTGGGCGCCGCTGGCCTTGGTTGAGGGGCGCCTTTTGGCGCGCGACATGACACAAATGGTTTGTCTGGATGTTGCGGGAGCAAAACCGTGAAGAAGAATACGCAAGTGAACCGCCGCGGATTCCTGGGTGCCGGACTGCTCGCGGGCAGCAGCGTGGCCAGTTGGTTGACCGGTTGCGGCGGGCAGAAAAATCTACGCAAGGCCGGAAAGCGCCAACCACTGGATGCGCGCTTCACCTACGATATCAAGGCCTTTGAGCACACCGATCCCAAGCTCCTGCTTTACACAGAAACGGCGCAAATCCCCACCGATTTTCAGGAGCCCAAACGCATCACCGCCGGATCGAACGGCACGTTCTGGATTGGCGGCGATCAAGCCGTGAAACGATTGGGGGCGGATGGCAAGCGCCACTCCACACTGACACTCGCGGCAACGCCCCAAGCGTTGACCGTGGCCGAGCAAGACCGGCTTTTTGTGGCGCTCAAAGATCACTTCGAAATCTATGATACCGCCGGAAAGTTGCTGCAAAAAAGCGAGTCGCTCGGCCCGAAGACCTATCTCACGGGTATTGCGGTCGCGGGCGACGTGATTTTTCTGGCTGACGCGGGTAACCGCGAAGTCATCCGCTGCGACATGACCGGCAAGGTCATCGGTCGCTTCGGTCGTCTGGGCGGCAAAGATGGTACGCCGGGATTTTTAATCCCCAGCCCCTATTTCCACTTGCTGATTGGTGGCGACGGGTTGCTCTGGGTGAATAATTCCGGACGCCACGCGGTGGAGGCCTACACGCTCGACGGCAAATACGAATTCAGTTGGGGCCAGCCCGGCATGAGCATCGAAAACTTCTGCGGCTGTTGCAATCCGGTGTATTTCACCCGATTGCTGGATGGACGTTTCGTGACCAGTGAAAAAGGCCTGAATCGGATCAAGATTTACGATCAAAAAGGCCAGTTTGTGGGCGTCGTCGCCGGTCCCGAACAACTGGTGAAGGATCGCGAACAGGCGGCCAAGGCCTGCGCCAATTGCAACATCGGCTTTGGTTTCGATGTGGCATGTGATTCCCAAGGTCGCGTGCTGGCTCTCGATCCCGCCTCGCGCACCATCCGCATCTTCAGCCCCCAAGCCACATGAACGCACCAACCGAAAATCGTCGCTCGTTCTTCCGCGCCCTGCTACTCGGCGCGTTGGGATGGATCTGCGTGACGCTCCTGCGGCGACCGCGTCTGTGCCTGCGCTCCGGCTGTGGGGGCTGCACGGCATATGCCCGTTGTGCCCTGCCCCAAAAGGAGCCCTCGCGATGAACCGGCGCAACTTCATCAACGGCGTAGCACGCGTCGCCGCCTTGCTCGGCTTGGGCGGCTTGGCCGCTCGCTTGTTGCAACACGCGCAAGTCGCGCACACCGTCTGGCAGATTGATCCTTGGAAATGCACCTACTGTGGCAAATGCGCGACCGAGTGTGTGCTGGAACTATCCGCCGTCAAATGCGTACAGTTCTATGACATCTGCGGTTATTGCGATTTTTGCACCGGCTACTTCGAACCACAACCCAACAAGTTGAGTACGGGCGCGGAAAACCAGCTCTGCCCCACCGGCGCCATCGTGCGCAAATTCATCGAAGACCCCTACTACGAATACACGATCAACGAACCGCTCTGCATCGGTTGCGCCAAGTGCGTCAAAGGCTGCACGTTGTTTGGCAATGGCTCCTTTCACCTCCAAATCAAGCATGACCGTTGTGTGAACTGCAACGAATGTTCGATTGCCAAAGCGTGCCCCGCCAACGCGATCCACCGGATTCCATCCAACAAGCCTTATCTGTTCAAAACGCGCGAAGGGAAGCCGTCGTAATGGCCACCGCCCTCGCCCAACGCTTCCCACCGCCGGAGTTCACCGAGACCGGGCACCAAATGCCCACGCTCACCGGTTTCCCCTCACGTGCACTCGCTTGGGATTACGTGGATGTCGTCGTGCTCTTCGTGGCCCTCGCCTTGGCCGCATGGCTGGTGCTCCGACGACGTTCGCGGCGCGGCGTGATTGCGCTGAGTATCTTCTCGCTGCTCTACTTTGGATTCTGGCGCAAAGGCTGCGTCTGCTCCATCGGCAGCATGCAGAACATCACACAAGCGCTCTTCGATTCCGCCTACGCCGTCCCGCTGACCGTGCTGGCTTTCGGCGTCTTGCCGCTCGTCTTTGCTCTGTTCTTTGGCCGCGTATTCTGCGCCGCCGTCTGTCCGCACGGCGCTTTTCAAGACTTGATGCTGCTGCGTCCGTTACACACACCCACCTGGCTGGAGCACGGCCTGCGCCTGCTGGCCTACGTCTACCTTGGCTTGGCCGCCATCTTCGCGGCGACGGGCGGCGGCTACATCATCTGCCAATATGACCCCTTCATCGCCCTTTTTCGGTTGAGCGGTAGCCTGACGATGATCCTGCTCGGCGTTGGCTTTCTCGCCGCCAGCCTGTTCATCGGACGCCCCTATTGTCGCTTTCTTTGTCCCTACGGCGTCTTGCTTGGGCTGGCCGCGGCCGTCGCCCGCTGGCGGCCCAGCATCACGCCCAGCGCTTGTACGCAATGCAGCCGCTGCGAAGATTTCTGTCCATTCAATGCGATCAACATTTCCACACCCAAGCCAGCCCCGTTGCAGCCGCCCTCACCCATGGCCCAGAAAATTCGGCTGACCGTGTTACTGCTGCTCATCCCCATCTTCGTGGGCCTTGGGCTGTGGCTTGGCGACGCGGCGGGCGCGGCGTTGGCGCGCAAACACCGCGTCGTCAATCTGGCCGAACGCGTTCATCTGGAGACAAGCGGCACGGTTCAGGGCACCACCGAGGCTTCGGAGGCTTTTCACGCCGCAGGCACGCCGCAGGAAAAACTTTTTGGCGAGGCCCATACGTTGCGCGAGCGCTATGTGCGGGCCGGTCGGCTGGGCGGCATCTGGGTGGGACTGGTGGTCGGCATCAAATTGCTGACACTGGGTTTCCGGCGCAAACGCGAGCGCTACGAAACCGATGCCGAGCATTGTCTGGCTTGCGCACGCTGCTTTGAATTCTGCCCGCAAGACCAGAAGTGGAAACAGATTTTGGCCCAAGCGCCGCATCCGGTGCACGCAGCGGACGCCACGAAATGAAGGAAGAGCAAAAACAACTTTTCCACCCCATCGTGGTGGCCGTCACGAGTATCGCCGCACTATTCATTCTCGCACTGGGCGGGCTGCTGCTCTGGAACCAAGCACGGGGCAAGGTACCCATGCTGGTGAATTCCGTGGAACTGAAAAATCTGCATGAGGAACTCCGTCATCATCCGAAGGACGAGGCGCTGAAACTGCAAATTCGTCGGCTCGATTTCCAATTGCGACAGGCACTTTTCGCCCGCCTACAACTTTCGCGCAACGCCACCCGCGCGCTGGCCGTCGGCGTTTTTATTTTTCTGGTTGGCGCACATTTTTCTCGCGTCACCCGCCTCCAGCGCCCCGCTCCACGCCGCCGCCCACGCCATACCCACGAATCGGAAACTCGCAAGCACCGCATCGCCAGTCTGGTGCTGCTCGGTGTATTTGCTGGCGTGGCAATAGCAGCGTTGCTGCTTTCCCGAAACCCCGTCCAACTTCCGCCGCGTGGCGCGGCAACGCCCACCGCAGTCGCCGTACCGGATTTTCCCACGCCGGAGGAAATCCGCCAAAACTGGCCCAGCTTCCGCGGCCCCAACGGCGCGGGCATCGCCAAAACGGCCAACATCCCGCTGACTTGGGACGCCAAGACCGGCCAAAACATCCGCTGGAAAACCGCTATTCCTTTGCACGGCATGAGTTCCCCGATCATCTGGGGCAACCGCGTGTTTCTGACCGGTGCGAACGCTCAATCCAACTGCGTCTTCAGTTTCGCCGCCGATACCGGCCAGTTGCTCTGGACATCCAACATCACCATCCCCGGCGGCGTGCGCGCTCCAGCGCCCAGACTCGGCGACGACACCAGCCTCGCCGCGCCCACGCCCGTCACTGACGGACGCCGCATCTACGCCATCTTCCCCAACGGCGAGATTGCCGCCTTCGACTTTGCCGGGAAACAAATTTGGGCACGTAACATCGGGCCACTGGAAAATTCTTATGGCTACGCCGCATCGCTCGCCATCTATCAGGATTACCTGTTCATCCAGATTGACCGCGGTGCGCCAGAAGACGGCCAATCCAAGATGCTCGCGCTCGACACCCAGACCGGACAGGAACGCTGGGAAAAACCACGCGCGGTGAACGGTTCATGGAGTTCGCCAACGATGATCGAAGTCAACGGCCAGCCGCAACTGTTGACCGCCGCCGCGCCATTGCTCATCGCCTATAACCCGCTCGATGGCACCGAGCTTTGGCAACTGAAATGCCTGGAAAGCGATGTTGCGCCCACGCCGATTTTCGCCGCCGGCATGGTCGTGACCATCGCGCCCAACACCGCCATCTACGGCGTGCGCCCCGGCGCGGCGAACTTCGCGTGGAAGATCGAGGACGGCGTGCCGGAAGCCACCAGCCCGATCAGCGATGGCCAGCGCGCCTACATCATCAGCAACGAAGGCCTGCTCAACTGTTGCGATTTGCAAACCGGGAAGCGGATCTGGCAGCACGAAATCGAAGGTCAATTCTACGCCTCGCCGAGCATCGCCGGCAATGCGCTCATCGTGCTCGACCGCGCCGGCACGGCGCATGTGCTCGCGCTGGGCGATAAATTCGAGGAACGCGGCCAAGGCTCCATCGGCGAAGAATGCGGCGCCAGCCCCGTCCCACACGGCAACCGTCTCTATCTGCGCGGCAAAGAACACCTCTTCTGCATCGAAGCCGCGCAAAAATAATCCCAACCGGGACGCGAAGACACTGTAATTTCTTTCCCAACCTTGGAAAAATCAGTTCGTCACTTTTCCAAGGCTGGAAAAGTCGCAACACGTTCGAGCGCACCGACAAGAAAAATCAGCGGATAGAGCCGCTCGAAATACCAGAGTTTGGCAAAATAGAGACCGATCGGCGCGGCAGGTGTTTCGCGACCTTGCGCGGTCGCGGCGATCAACCAGTCCACGCCGCGCAGGACAGCGTCGCGGGCGCGCGGAACCACCGCCAACGTATTCACCGCCAGCGCAGTTTCTTCGATGGATGGCGGCGTTTGCGTCGCCCCACCCCAACTGCCATCAGAATTTTGCGCGGCGAGCAGCCAGTCCATCGCGCGATCCTGCAACCCCTGCGTTTGTGGATCGTTGAGCGCCTGTAAACCAAGCAACACCTGTGCAGTGCCACAAGTCAAATTCTCGTCATTGGGTGCATGTTGATTGCCAAACCAAAGCGGTGACCACGCGCCATCAGCACGCTGTGTTTGCGTAAGGAAGGCAATCGCACGCCGAGTGGCGCGCTTGATCCGGCCCTGCAACGGCGGCGGCATATCGTCGCGCCACACGGCCCAAGCGCGCAAGGCGTGAGCTGTGATGTCGGGCGTACTGCGGTCGAATGGCAACGCGCCCCACCCTTTGCAAAACGTCGGCATCCCGCCATTGCGATTCTGCAAATCCAATAGCCATCCTATTCCTTTCTGAATCGCATCTGTGTTTAATCCGCGTTCATCTGCGTCCAAGGTTTTTAAAGCGAGCAAAGCACCGGCGGTATCGTCGGCGTCGGGTACGCCGCCCGGCAGATCAGTCCACGCCCACCCGCCGGGCGCGGCATGGGTGAAGGGATGTTCATTGCGATACTGCTGACCAAGCAGCCAATCGCCGATCGGTGCGCGTTCTGCCACGGGTAGCACTGGCCCCAGTGCATTGACCGCGAGTGTGGCCAGCCACGTCGCCAGATTGGTATCAATCGGCCAACTCCCATCGGCACGCACGGACTTCACCAAAAACCGCACACCGCGCACCGCCACCGGATGCCGACCTTGTCCCATGCCGGCGAGCGCCATCACGACAAAGCTCGTCAATGGTGCAGCCTCTAAAAATCCTCCATTCACTGGCTGAATTTTTTCCAGCACGCGCAACGTCGCCGCGCGCACGCCATCACGCAGCCAACGTCGCTCCGGTAGATGATGATGCCGCACCTGTCCGATGGCGATCAGCGCAGGCAAGGCGTAGCTGACCACCGGCAGCCGCAACCACCTGAAGAGTTGATGCGGCAACACCGTGAGTTCAAACGGCAAAGGTAAAACGTCCTTCCACGCAACTCGGCCTGCCAACGCACATGCAGTCAAGATCGGCACGGAAAAGGTTCGGTCCTTGCCATAGCCCGCAATGATCGTCTGCGCTAACTGCTCCGGCTCTACGCTGCCGGCTTCACGAACCAACCAAGCTTCCGCCGCAGGTGCGGGTTTGTTCAGCAGGCCGAACGCGGCCCAACAGAGCGTCGTGGTGCTGATGTTGCTGCGGCTCAGCACCGTGTCGCCCCACCCGCCATCGGCATTCGCATGCGCCGTGAGCCATGCGAGTCCGCGTTGAATCAACGCGGCATGTTGGCCACGGTCCACCAGTGCCAGCGCGATCACCGCCGTCGCCGTGGAAAGCGCACTCGAAGAAAGTTCGCCCTCCCAATGTCCATGCGCCCCGCGTTCGGCCAGCAGTCGCTCGCGGACACGCACCAAGGTTTCTTGGAAGGCCGGATTCATGCCAGATGTCCCAGCGCCAGCAATCCATAAAAGGTGTATTCAACGTCGAGCGCATCGTCGGCCCAGTGCCCATGAAAACCGCCAGCGTTATCCCAGAGCGAATCAATGAAGTTCAAGCACGGCTCACGTAGCTCAGCCAGCGGCGCACCGAGTGTGGCCAACGCATGGAGCGCCGTCGCGGTGGAGAGCAGATCGGGCAACGGCGTTTGCGGTGTGGCGACGAATCCTCCGCGCGCGTGGCAGCGCGCCAGCAACCACGGCACAATCTCCGGCGGCACCGGCGCGCCAAGTTCGTCAAGCAAGGCAACGGCGGCGGCGGTCGCGGTGGTCGAACCAAGCGGCAGACCCGGCGCGTTGCCATACGCGCCATCGGCGGTACGCAGCTTTTCCAAGGTTTGGAAAACCCGCTGCCGGGACTTTCCAAGGTTTGGAAAAAGCTTAACGCCAAGGCGCAGAGGAAAAGGCAAAGACGCGAAGAAAACGGTCAGCTTTGCGCCTTCCGTCTTTCCTTTGCGCCTTTGCGTTAACTCCGCTGCTTTGACATCCACGGCCTGGAAAGCCTCGCCAGCCAGCAGGCAGGCATAGATGGTGGCATGAGGCGCGCCAGCTTGCTGGTTATAGCCGTCATCGGCCGTGCGCCAGTTTTCCAGACGCTGCAGTAGTGCGACCCGCGAGACGTCCGACATATTTCCCGGTAGCGCCGACCAACAACGCGCGAGGCAGGTCAAATGGACAAAATCAAGTTGCGCGTCAGCGCCAAAGGTCAGCAGATATTTTTTTAGCGCGGCGGTATCACAAGGCGCGGCGAGCGCCTCCAAGGCATCAAGACCGAAGACGGTGTAATAAAGATCGCACTCGCCGGCCCGATTCTTAAACCCGCCGTCGGCATGTTGTTGCCGCAGGACAAACTGGCGCACGAGTCCGGTGGCGTCACCCAGCAGCTTCGGCGCTCGTCGCGCGGCGGTCTGCATTGCGCGCTTCAAACTCATGACACCAGCCTTTGAATTCCACCTCATTGAAGATTTTGCCGATCACGCGGCGCAACAGACCTTTCAGCGTGGGGTTGTCGAGATCGCGCAGCACGCGAATCGCCGTGTTTTTATAGGTCTCCAGCAACTGATGCGCGTGTTCATGGGCCTGTACCTCGGCGAAACGCGCGTGCAACTGGACGGCGTTGATATCGGCGGGCGGACACCGCCGCCAGAGCGCATCGAGCAAGGTTTGCTGGCCGCCCCGCGCACGTTCATAGGCGATGGCCAGCAGCAAGCTCGGTCGCAGGCCCTGCAAATCGTCGGACTCTGCGGCGGCGCCGAAATCATCGAGATCATCATGAATCTGGTAGGCGATGCCGAGCGCCTCGCTGTAGGCGGCGAGTACCGTACCGATAACCGCCGCACCGCCGGCGCATAGCGCGCCCAGATGCAAGGCCACCTCGAAGGCGGGTGCGGTTTTCTGGCGGAAAATATTCAACACCTCGGTCGGGGACAACGGCGCGGGCTTTTGCGCCCACGCAAGCTCCGCGCCTTGGCCGCGACACAACTTGCGATGCCCCGCCACCGCCACACGTAACATCTCCACGCGGACATCCGCCGGTAATGGACATTCCTCAATCATCCGATAGCCTTCGCCGATCAGAAAATCACCGACGTTAAGCGCCACGGGAATGCCATGCTGGGTATGGAGGGTCTTCTCGCCGTAACGAAGCGCGTCGCCATCCTCAATGTCGTCATGCACCAGCGAGGCTTTGTGAAAACATTCCACCGAGACCGCGATCTTGCGCAGCGCGCTGGGCAGCTCTGCTGCGGGATCGTTGCGCATGGCCTGAAAAGCCGCCACCGCCAGAAAGGGCCGCCACCGTTTGCCGGCGCGCGCCAGCCATTCGCGGGCCAACCGCTCCGTATCGTCCGCCGTCGGACCCATAATCTGATCGAGCATCACGGGCGCGAACCAACCCTCCACCTCGCGTTGCAACGCCGTGAGGTCAAGGCGGCGGGTACGGTCGGCGCTGGTCAGATGAATCGCCTCCCAGACCCAGTCCATATCCACTGCGGTGTTGGCGCAATCCGACTGCAACAGCGGAATCGCCAGCCCCGGAATGGCGGCAGCCTCCATATAAGGAAACGCGCGTTCCAGCACATTCATGCAGGAGACGCCAACAATTGCGTCAATTTTCCCGGCTTGGATCAATTGCGTCACCACCGCTGAACCTTCGGCGACCAGCACGACATAGCCCAACCGTTCGGCCTCGCTCTGGAGTTCGGGGATCGTACAGCCGCCGCACTGTGCACAGAGCAGGCCGAATTGATCGAACGTGGCTTGGCAGTTTTCCGCATGCCGCAGACATTTGGGCAGCAAGAGCAAGCGGCGTTCATAGGGCACCGCTGCCAGCGGTTCGCGCCACAGCTCGTTGTTGATCAGAATCGAGATGTAGTCGCGGTACTGCACCGCGACGCCGGTCAGGGCAATCATCCGCTCGGCCAGTTGACGCAAATCGGCGGACGAAAGTGGCGGCACCGGCGCCCACTCCCGGACGAAGCCGCGCACGAATTGGGCGAACAACTCCCGCTCGGCGCGCGTTTGCGGCACACGCTCCTCCGGCGGACGAAAATGCGGCGGCAAAATTGAGGACGGTTCGTTCATAACGCGTTTTCGTCCACGCGATCGGCTTTCTTTTTCATCCGCTCCAGAATGGCAGCGGAGGTGGATAATGATTGCAGGACTGCCGGCAGAATGTCGAGTTGTTGCTGCAACTCGGCCAGACATTTCCGACGCTCGGCCGCGGCCAATTCAGCATTACGCCCCACATCGAATCGAGTCTGAACCTGCGTCCGACGCTCGCGGAGTGCCTGATATACGTCGCCACCCAGCAACGCAGAAATATCCACCTTGGCCGGACCACGCTGCCGGTCAGCGTCACGGATTTCTGCGCCGTTGATCGGGGCCTCGCCATGTTTGGGGAAGATGATCGCCAGTTCGGGGCAGACACGGGCACACGCGGGACACCCTGGTTTGCAGTTATCCGGTTGGCGAACCTGTAGTTGGCCATCCGTTCCCATGGCGTAAACGCCAAACAGACAGAAACTCAGGCATTGCTGGCAGTGCGTGCACCGCGCGAAATCAATCACCGGAAACCACGCCGAACTTTCCACCGCTTGGCCGGCCAAGTCCGCCGCCAGTTGCACCGGATCGCGTGGTGCGGCAGAGCCGCCGGCCAGACTTGTGAGCACGGCGTGATCCACAGGTGCGCGCAAATCCACGATCTGCGCCGCGTCCGACAAGGGCGCATCCGCCGCCGCAAAGAGAGCACGTACCGCGCGAGGATGACACGCCAGAATAGTGACGGCACCGCTGCCAGCCAAGGCGTGCAGCAACGGATCCTTCCGCGCCGCCAGCACGCATAAATCCGGCACGGCGACAAAATCCGCGCCACGGCAGAGTTGCTCCAGCGCCGCATTGCGTGTTGCCCACGGCAATACCTGCGCTTGCGCGCAATGACAGTACAAAACTTTAGGCGTCGCGGTCATGAGACGAGATCAACTATGCCACGAAATCCGTGATTTCCAAACCTTGGAAAAAAGTTTGTTTACGTTTTCCAAGGTTTGGAAGAAGAACAATAAATCACTCCGGCTGACTGATTCGATGCGTCGGATTCGGCTGGCCGGGACGGAAACTTTCCAGATGCGTAAGCGCGAGCTGCTCACCGGCCCACCGGCCGACCACCTGCCGCGTCACCTTTTCCAAAACATCCGGCGCGGCCTCGGCCCGTAGATTCAGCATCAATGTCCCTGCGGCCAGCGCGGCCTGAAGCTGATGCGAAAATTCGGGCCGTTGGTCGTTCCGCACCAGATGTACGGCACCGATATCGAAGCCCATTTCATCCGGCGTGAGAGTCATCTTCAAGTGGGCCACCTCGGCGCCGGCGTGTTGCAATTCGGACTGCAAGGCTTCGGCCAGGCGCACAAGCAAGGCATTGCCATCGAATGGCGCGGATGCGCTGACGCGCAAGGCGGCGTTGAGCCAACCCATCAGCGCCTCGCCCTGTCCATACAGTTGATAATCCACATCCATGGCCCGATGCGGTTGCAATTCCGTGGTCGTGATCCGCGTGAACCAGTCAGCCAAGCCTGTACCGGAACGGGCGGAGCACTCGAAAACCTCGGCACGCGGAAACCGCATTTGCAATGCTTGGCGCAATGCGACGCGATGGACGTCATCCAGCAAATCGCATTTGTTGATGACGATGATATCCGCTTCTTCGAGCTGCTTCTCGTAGATATAGCGCACCTTCTCCGAAAACTTCGGCCCGGCTTCGAGCCCCAGTACGCGCGCGGCGCGGATGGGATCAACGAGCACGCTGAAGGGTGCGATGCGATAGTCCGCGTCGTACATTTTCCGCAACGGAAAACCAACGGTCGCCACCAGGTCGGTGCAACTGCCGACCGGCTCGGCCAGAAAGACATCCGGCCGCGCGGTCGCCGCGAGTTTCTGTGAGGCCTCGACCAGCGAGTTGAAGCGGCAGCAAAAACAACCGCCCGCAATCTCCTCCACCGGCCACTGCGCCGCACGCACGCGCGCGGTATCCACCAACCCGCCGGCTTGGTCGTTGGTAATCAAACCAACGCGCCGCCCTTGCACTTTGAGTTGATCGGCCAGCCGGAGCATCGCCGTCGTTTTGCCCGCGCCGAGAAAGCCGCCGATCAGGATGTATTGCGCTGGTGCCATATTTATTCTTCGTTATTTTTCGCCGCCAGTTTGTCAATGATGGAGTCCAAGGTGCCGATATAACCAAAAACATCCAACTGCGCCGGATCAGGCGTGCCGCGTGCTTCATAGAGCCAGCCTGCGGCATAGGGATCGGCTTGCGCGAGTTCGCCATCCCGTTCCAAGGCGGGATTGGCCCGCAGAAAAAAGCCCTCCATGACGCTGTATAAAGCGGTCACCGCCTTCAGCCCCTCGTAGGAACCCAACTCCTGCCCGAGCTGCAAACGGTCGCCGGTGCAAACATGCGTCTGTAACTCCACAAAATCCCCCAACATCCGCACCGCAAATTTGGTGAAACCGATGCGCCAAAGATCGGGTTCACCCATCGACATCAACCAGAAGTGCGACGTGGTATAGCGATAGGTCTTTGGCAATTCGGTCATGAAGCGGCAACGGCGATAGGCCACCGCCGCGCCCAAGTCGGCCACCACGCCTTTGAATTCGAGATGCGGTTCCATCGTTGCCGTTCAGGAGTAGGCGCCGAAGCCGAAGAACCAGTTCTTCTTGGCGAAGCGATAGGGCCAAAACTCCTCGGGGACTTCCTGTCCGGGCGTGTGCTGGCTGCCGCGCGGTTGCAGCGACGTCAATTCCGCCAGCGCGGTTTGCCGTATCGTTGTGTCGCGCAACTTGTTCCGCAATACGAATTCGCGCAGTAAATCGGGCCGCTCCAACACGATGCAGCCGCGCGTGGCGCCCGCCGCTACGCGACGGAAGTCGCGCAGATATTCCGCCTCGGTGAGGGTTTTGAAAATATCGCCGTCGTTATCGGTGATCTTCGCGCCGGCAAACTGGATGATCGGACAGGGTTCGATGTCGCCCGCCGGGCTGATGTGATGACTCAGCCCGATGGCCGCCGGACACAGGGCCTGACCTTGATCGTCCCAGTAGGCGTCAATGATGCCGATCGGTTTGCGCTTACGCATGGCCACGCAGAATCGCCGCAGTTGCAACACTTGCTTTGGCGTCAGCGCTAGTTCCGGTGTTGGCTGTGGCCCGATGGGGCGATAGGTGTAATACCAGACATAATGCACACCACGCCGGATCAGTTCGTCCAGCCACGCCGCGGTGAGCAAGTCGCCGATGTTGTTCCGGCAGACGCTGGTCGCCACACCCGTAATCAGCCGGTGGCGTAGGCAGGTTTCCAAGCCACGCATCGTATTCGATAAAACTTTCTCCCGGCCACGGCGCTCGTCGCTGATGGTCTCATTGCCCTCGATGCTGATGAGCAGCGTCGCATTACCCAACTTGCGAAGGCGTGCGGCCACCTCGTCGGTGATGAAATGGCCGTTCGTGAAAATCTGGAAATAACAATCCGGGTGTGCAGCGAGCAAATCGAGCAACTGCGGGTGTATGAACGGCTCGCCGCCGAGGATGCCAAAGAAATAACTGCCCTGCTTTTTCGCGTTGACGATCAACCGGTTTAAGTCGGCCAACGGCAGATATTGTGGCGGACTGGCCACGTCCACCCAGCAACCTTGGCAGCGCAAATTACAACCGCTGGTGATGGAGATATTCAGGAACGGCGGAAAATAGACGCCCCGTTTGATCCGCCGCTTGAACCGCTGGATCGCGAGCACGCCTTTGAAGCCGAAGTTATAACTGAACTTCCAGAGCAACCGCAGGTCGGTCGTCGCCAGCATTCGTTTGGTCATCTGTAAAATCATCGCGTCTCGTTTGGTGGCCGCTAAATATGCCGCACTCGCCCCGCTTTTCCAATCCTTGGAAAAATTGATCGCACACTTTTCCAAACACTGGAAACGCGTGCGGGCTATTCGGTCCTCAACGCCGCAAGCAGCGGGCCACGCAGAGCCGCGCGCATAGCGAGCCACGTCCAAAGCAGACCGCTCACCAGCAAGCCGCCCAAGGCGCTGCCCAGTAGCGCCACCGGCACCGCGCTGCCTGCCGCCGTCCACGTTGGCCAGATGGCAAGCACGGCAGAAATCAAACCAATGACCAAACCGAGCACAATCAGCAGCCAGTGTTCATGGAGCACCATCCGCTGTACGTCGCGGCGGCGAAAGCCAAGGGCCAGCAACAGCGCCAATTCGCTGCGCCGTTCGAGAACGTTGCGCAGAACGACCAACCCCAATCCGATACTGCCCAGTAGCAGACCCAAACCGCCGAGCACCTGGAAAATGCCGAGATACGTGTTTTCGACAGCCATGAACTGCGCCAGTCGTTGCCACGCGGGCACGACTTCCAGCCCACGATCTTGCAGCGCACGCGACAACGCGGTGGAAACTTCGGCAGCACGTGCCGGTGGCGCATCGATCAAGAACATGCGATAGCCGCCGGTGGCGGGAAAGTGCGCAACAAAATTTTCCGCCGAAATCAGCAAGCTGCCTTGGAGTACGGAATTGGCCAACACGCCGACGATACGTAGCGTGAAGGTGCGGCCACGCTCATCGGTATACGGCAAGGTGTCACCCAGCTTCTTACCCAACCCCCAGACAACGGTTTGCTCGTCACCCATCGCTGGCACAGTCTCATCGGGCGTATGCTCGTTAAGCAAGGCCCAATGCCCACTTTTATCGGTGAATGAAAATGCATGACACCACTCCAACTCATCCGGCAACACGCCGAGCAGGCGCGGCTGCTGTGCCCGGTTCAAGTTCAAGCAACTGGCATCATCACCCTCGCGCAGGCGCAGTGACACGATGTTCACATCGCGCAGTTCTTCGGCGGAAAGTCCGAACACTGCACGCCCGGCTGGGCTGTTCAGGTCGTCATAAATTGGCAACGTGGACTGTGCAAAAAGCGCAAAGCCGCCGGTGCCGGAATGCCGCTCCTGCGCGGCTTGCCGGGGATCGCGCTGAAACGCACTCACCGCAACGAACAGAAACACACCGCTGGCCAATACACTGATGGTGGCCAGACTGCGGCGGCGACGGCGCGACGCGTTGCGGCGGCCCAGTTCGGCTAACGTGCCTGTTAGTTGAGTCGCGCTAGAAAACGTTGCCAGCAACACCTGACTGAAGCCCAGTCCCGCAAGCAGCAGACACGCGCCAGAACCGAAGAAAATTTCCGCAGCCTCTTGATCGCGTCCGTGATGTGCACCCAACAACGAGGCGATGGCCCCGCCCAAGCCCAACAAAACCAGCCACCAACCGAGGCGACCGCGGGCCGACGCAGGACCCTGTTCCACTGCCGCGCCACCGGCCAGTAGATCGGCAGGTGCACGCCGGGTCTGTCCCCGCTGTACCAGCGCCATTGCCGTACCAGCCGCCAAGAGACTCAAGGCCACACCGAGCACCAAGCTGATGGGGTTGGCATGATAATGAATCGCGATGTTGCCCACCGCATCGCGCCAGATGCCGGCCAGTCCCAGCAAGGTCAAGCGAGTATAAAGCGCCCCCAACACCACACCCAGCAACGCGCCCAATCCGGCGACGGCAAAGCCCTCCCACCAGAGCAGCCGACGAACCTGCCGGGGCGTAAATCCAAGCGCGCGCAGCAATCCAGCCTCGGTATTGCGCTGTTCAAGATTAAAGGCAAATAGCAATGCGGTCAGGAGCAAGGCCGCGACGATCAGGAAGAAACTGAAGCCGATGAATAGCTGGCCGAAATCCAAGGCTTGGACACTGGCCGCCAACGCTTGCGCACGCACCGGCACAACGAATAAACCCAACGTGGCCGAATCAAGCCTAGCTTTGAGCGCTCGTTCAACATCCGCCACTTTATCTGCCGCATTCGGAAAACGAACAGCTGTCAACCGGCCAAACCGATTACTCCAGAGTTGCTGACCAGCGGCCAGACCGAGAAACAGCTTCGGCGTACCGCGATAGGCGCTCCAATATTCTTCATCTTTCGGACGGATGCGTTCCGTGGCAATCGGAATGCCCGGTGTCCACTCGCGGCAATTATGGGCGTCCGCCAAGCCGGGATACGCCGGCATCCACGAGTCGTCTTTCGTCAGCGACACAATCGCACCCACCCGGAATTGCGCGTTAGTTTCGCGCAACTCCCGCCGCTCGCCCATCACGAAATAGCGCAACGTCACCACATCCTCCACCTGCGCGCCGAGGTCGTCCGCCAGCCAACCGTTGATCGTGACTACGTCACTCTGCAACGGCTGGCCCACCGCCGTAACAAAGGAATAGGGCGTGGCATTTGTGCCTCGCCGGATTTCGTTTGCAAAATAAGTCAGCACACCCATCGCGTTGGAGGAAAGCGATAGCGCCACCGCTTCGACCGCCGGGTCGAGGAAAACGCGTGCGGTACGCAATTCAGCCGTCCGCCCATCCGCCAAGCTGTGCAATTCGAGGCCGACATCTGTCAGGGTCCAGTTGCGACGCAAAGCAGCCGCAACCCCTTGCTTGGCATCGGTGAGTAACACATTGGCCTGCCCAGCCCGTTTGAGCTGTGTTTGTAACGTGGATAGCGGAATAAACACCGACAGCGGCGGAACCTGATTCGCCTGCAAACCAAACCGACCAAAATCGCTTTCCTCCGCAATGGCACGCACCTTCACACGCACGGCAACTGCGGCATCACTACGCCCGGATAACGGGGCATCGCGCGAGATCAAGGACGGTTCCTCAACCCGGACCACAAGACTATCACCAACGCGTATCCCCAGTTGCGCGGCCAAAGAGCCATTGATAACCGCTTCGTCAGCGCGACTGCCTGCCAGTAGATTTTTATCCGCGCCCAACTTCCAAAAACGATCTTCAACGCCTACCACCTGTGCGTTATTAGCCCGAGCCCGTCCATCAGGAAGCGCCACAGAACCTCGCAGCAGCATAACCGGCGCGACCGTCGCCTTGAGATCGCCAGCCAGATCATCGGCTAACTTGGCGCGGAAGTAATGCTCGGATGAGGTCAGCGCCCACTCTGTTTTGCCGAGCCGCGCCAACACCATATGCCGCAACGTGGCGCGCATCGAGTCCCCGACGACCAGCGCACCGGTTAGGATGGCGCATGCCACCGCCGTCCCCAGCAAGACGCCAAGATGCGTCCGCCAATAGAACCGTAGACTGCGGACAATCAAACCCATACTGGAGACGCGTGTCGTCATCGGATTTGAAACCGCTGATGCACACAGATGAACGCAGATTTAGAAGTGGAGCACCACACGGCGCACCTCCACTCTAGGATTACCAAAATTGATCAATAGACATAGTTGAAGTCCAGTAGCTTTGAGATAATTCAAACACTGAGCCAGATGAATATCGTCCAACGCCTTAACCGCCTTTAGTTCCACCATCACGCATCCCTCCACCAATAGATCGGCGATATAATCACCGATCACCACCCCGTCATAATTCACCTTAACGGGATGCTGCTGAATCACCTTCAAACTGACTTTGTGTAATTCATGCGCCAGTGCATTTTCGTAAACTTTCTCTAAAAACCCACAACCAAGTTGATTACCAACGGTATAGGCACAACCAATGATTTGTTCCGTAATTTGATTCAACCTGTGTTTATCTGTGTTCATCGGCGGTTTCCAACAGCTTTCCATTACGTAATTCAAGGATACGCGGCAGGCGCGCGGCGAGTTCGCGCGAGTGCGTGACGAGGACCAGCGCAACGCCTTCCTCACGGTTGAGTTCCAACAGTAACTGGCCAAGATTCACCGCGGTAGCGTGATCGAGCGATCCGGTCGGTTCATCGGCGAGCAGCAACTTGGGGTGATTGATCAACGCACGCACCACCGCCACACGCTGGCACTCGCCACCTGAGAGTTGACCGGGCCGATGTGTGAGTCGCGCCTGTAACCCCACACGCACCAACAGACGCGTCGCACGTTGCCGCGTGGCCTCCGTTTGGAGTTTGGCGGGCGCGGTCAACGTAGGCAGCAACACGTTCTCCAGAATCGTACATTGCGGCAGGAGGTGATGCTGCTGAAAGACAAACCCAATCTGCCGGTTACGAATCGCGGCTAATTCATTTTCCGGTAGTGCCGCCAAGTCGCGGCCCGCCAGCAGCACCTGCCCCGCTGTTGGCTGATCGAGCGTGCCCATAATATTGAGCAATGTGCTTTTGCCGGAGCCGGAGGGACCAATGATCGCGACGGCTTCACCGGCGGACAGCATCAGGTTGACGCCAGCCAACACCGAGACGGGGTCTGCCCCGTCCGGCGCGACATATGTTTTCTGCACCTGTTTGAGTTCCAGAAGCATTAGCGACTCCTTTGGATAACTCTGGCAAAAACTTCTTCGGTTTTGCGGGCCATAGCCGCGACACTAAACTGCTCCTGTACCACCCGACGACCATTTTCGCCCAGTCGCCGCGCTGTCGCCGGATCGAGCAACAGAGATTGTAGCGCCGTGGCCAAGGCGGCAGCATCATTCGGCTCATAGAGTACGCCACCGCCGGTCAGTTGGACCACTTCAGGAAAAGCGCCGTGACGTGGCTGCACGACCGGCACACCGGAAGCCAAGGCTTCGAGCAGGTAGAGGCCAAAAGCTTCGCCGTAGGTTGCCGGCACGGAGAAAACGGTCAGGCGACGCAGAAAATCGGCCTTGGCACGATGCTCCAGATTGGGCAGGAAATCCACCGCATTGAGCAATTGCTCCGCCGCGAATTTTCGTTGCAGAGTCTTGACATAGTGCTCGTCGGCGTTGGTCTTCGCACCGGCAATGCGTAGGCGTAGGCCGGCCACTTTATTCCATTGCTTGAGATGGATGAACGCATCCACCAAAATGCCGAGACCCTTGCTCGGATGCATACGCGCCAGATAGCCGATGGTCGGAGTCGGAGGTGTTACACCTACTGCAAAATCCTCCGTAGCAATGCCGGGATGCACCACGGTCAGCCGGGCCACGTCGAGGTCGAGCCGGGTATGCATCACAGCGCCAAAGTATTGGCTGACGGCGATGAAGTGATCCACATCGGCGCACCGTTGTCGCAGCAAATCCCACGCTTTCCGTCGGAACGGCTCCGGCAGGCCATCAAGAAAAGAATCTTCGCCTTGCAGCGTACAAACAACCGGAACCCGCAATTCTTCTTTCAGGCGACGCGCCATGCCGCTAAGCAGCGAGTTGGAGAGACAAATCAAATCCGGTGGCGGTTGTGTCCGCAGCCAAGCTACCAGCCGGGCCAATTCGCCGGTCTGGCGGCCGTTGTCATTTTGCAACATGGACACCGTGGCTTCGCCGAGGCTCCTGGCACTGGTCATACTGGCCCGCCGCGCCGCCAATTGCAGCAGCCGCGGCGAACGCAGGATGCGTTGCAACCATTCCGGCAAACGCAGGCTGGGATATTTCTGCTCCAAAAATACGCTGATGCCGCTCAAAAAAATCGGCGCGTTGGCGTCGCTCGCGTCTGCGTCGGTGACGAGCGGCAAATAGAGCGGCACCATCAGCACATCGTGGCCGCGGGCGCGCAGGGCGCGCACCAGCGCGCTGTCGCGTAGACAACTCCCACAATAAAAATTACCGGTGCCCGGCGTTAACTGGATGATACGCATAAACTCAGCGCTCTTTTTCGGGGCCGAAGGCGTACACCACGCCGTCCTCGGCGCCAATCACCACCCATCCGCCAACCACTGCGGGTGCGGTGGAGAGTTCCTTGCCAATTTCATAGCTCCAGAGTTGCTTGCCCGTGGTAAGGCTCAGCAAGTAAAGGCGGCCATCTGCGGAACCGAAGATTACTTTGTCACCGCAAACCACCGGTGAACCATCCACGTCGCCTTGCGTCGCGAACAGCCATATCGTTTTACCCGTGGCACGATCCAAGCAATGCAGTCGTTTGTCGCGCCCACCAATGAGCACGCGTGAGTCCGTGACCGCCGGCGAGGAAAAGAACGGGGCGTTGCGCCCCCTGGAGCGCCAGATGATCTTGCTTGTCGCCAAATCCATGCATAGCACTTCGTTGCCATAGTCCCCGGCGAAGACGCGTGCACCACTCACGGCCGCCGAACCGGCGATATACGCGCCCACCTCGACCGCAGCACGCTCGTGACCACTGACTGCGTCCACCACGTGTAGCTTGCCATCACATCCGCCGAAGACCATTTGTCCCGCAGCCATCGCGGGCGTACCATTGACATAGTTGGCGGTCTCGAAAGTCCAAACCGGCTTGCCGCTGCCCGCGTCCACGCAATGCACCTTGCAGTCATAGCTGCCCACCACCACGCGCCAAGCCGGCGGATCGCCCACACAAAACCCGTTGGCCGACCCCAAAATTTTGTCCTCGGTTTTGTACTTCCATTTCAATGCGCCGGTGGCCGCATCAAGAGCATAGAGGCATCCATCGGTTCCGCCAATATACACGCGGCCATCCAACACCAACGGCGACGCTTCCATTCCGTCATCCGCCTTGAATGACCAGCGTTTGGCCCCGGTGTCGGCCGCCAAGGCATAGACGTTGCTATCCGTGGAACCAATGAAAACGGTGCCGCCGACCAGTGCCGCGGAGGACTTGATCGCACCGCCGGTTTTGAACGTCCACCGCAACTCGAACGCCATCGGCAACGGCTCCGTCCGGACCCCGCACAACGCGGAATCGCCGCGAAAAATCGGCCAATCCTGCGCGGCCAACACGTTGAGCGGCAATAAAACCGCCAGCGCGACGGCAAGCCGGGAGAAACAATACATACGAGCATTAAACCACCCCCGCTCAGCCCGCGCAACTGCGCGCGTTCGTCCAACCACCAAGCCGAATTGTCTATATGCACACATTTGCATATTGTTTCCCAAGGGTTGGGAAAAGAAGGGGATGCCGTTTCCGAGGCTTGGAAATGACGCGCCAAACTTACGTCAGCGTCTGATTCATCGAGAGAATCGGCAATAAAATCGCCAGCGCGATCAGCAACACGAACACGCCCACCAACAAAATCAGTGCCGGCTCGATCAAGCTCATCGTGCGCGTCATCAGGCGATCCCATTGTTGTTGATAACGCTCGGCGGCATGTTCGAGCAGCGCCGCCAAATCGCCGCCGGCCTCGCCCGCCTGCACCCATGCCGGCAAGGAGGTATTGAGCGGTTCGATGGTGCGCAGCGTGGCGGCCAAACTGGTGCCGTGCTTGACGCGCTCCGCGCCCAACGTCGTACCGTGAGTCGTCCAGGCGCTGCCCGTGGCGCGTCCGGCGATGGCCAACGCTTCGACCAGCGGTACGCCACCGCGCAGCAGCATCGCCAGCGTTCGCGCAAAACGCATATTGATCAGTGCCGCGTAACCACGGCCGATCAGCGGCCAACGGAGCAGGCGTTGATCGAAACGTTGCCGGGCTTCATCGCTGGCTTGTAGTGTGCGGCGGAAGCGTAGCCAGCCCAGCGTGCCCAATATGATGGTTAGTAAGACGACCGGCCCCAGCCACGCGCGCAATCCCAACATCCCGCGCGTCAGGCCGGAAAGTGGCACGCCGGCTTCCTGCATCATGCGCGTGACCCACGGCAGCAGAAAGCCGAGCAGGGCGATGGCGACGAGAATCGCCAACGTCAATACGACGGCGGGATAAAGCAGCGCGGTCAGAATGCGTTCGCGCAGTTTTTTCTGCTCATCCAAAAATTGCGCCAACCGCAACAGCACCTCCGGCAACGTGCCAACGCGCTCGCCGACCTCGATCACCGAGCGTTCGAACGCGGTGACCTCGACGCTATTTCCGGCCAGCGCGCGCGCCAAGCCCTGGCCTTCACGCAAGCGGTCACGGACACCCGCCAAACGCGCCAAATTCGAGCCGAGTTCCGGGGACTGGATCAAGATGTCCAAGGCTTGGACCAGCGGCAGGCCGGACTGGAGGAGCGAGGCCAGCTCGCGATAACACATCGCACGCTGATCAAGATTGAAGGCCAAGCGACGCGATGCGTGGCCACCGGGCGCGCCTTCGACGGGTGCGACGCGCTCCGGCAAGACACCGCGCACCTGAAGTTTTTCGCGTGCTTCCTTGAGGTCGAGCGCCTCGATCAAGCCTTGGCTCGCGCGACCCGCAGCGTCATAGCCTTTGTAGGCAAAGGTTTTCATGGCGTGGCATCGGGATGCCCCACGGCGCGCAATAATTCCGTCAAACTGGTGACGCCTCGTTGCACTTTTTCCAGTCCATCTTCCCAGAGCGTGCGCATACCGCCCGTTCGCGCCAGTTGTTGAAGCTGGTTGAGATCGGCCCCGGTGCGAATGGCGTTGAGTAAGGCGGTGTCGGCCGTCATGAATTCATAGATGCCGGTGCGTCCCCGGTAGCCTTCGAGGCAATTAGCGCAGCCGCGCGCCTGCCAGACGCCTTTTGGCAGATGCGCCGCCCACGGCCCCAACAGCGCGCGCTCCTCCGTCGTGAGCGGCGACAACTCGCGACAGTCGGGACACAGACAGCGCACCAACCGTTGGGCCAGCGCCGCCTGAAATGCCGAGGCCAATAAATAAGGTTCGACGCCCATATCCGCCAGCCGCATCACCGCGCCGACCGCATCGTTGGTGTGGAGTGTACTGAAAACCAAGTGACCGGTGAGCGACGCACGCACGAGGATTTCTGCGGTTTCGAGATCGCGCGTCTCGCCGACCAAGATTACGTCCGGGTCCTGGCGTAAGATGTGGCGCAAGCCGGCAGCGAAGGTCAGCCCGATCTTCGGCTTGACCTGAATCTGTCCAATGCTTGGAAGTTGGTATTCAATCGGGTCTTCGATCGTCATCACGTTGAGCCGTTGCGTGTCCACTTCGCGCAATGCGGCATAAAGCGTGGTCGTTTTGCCGCTGCCGGTGGGGCCGGTGACAAGAATCACACCGTGCGGTTCGCGCAACACGCGGCGAAAACGATCCAACGTCCCCTGCCCCATGCCTAAATCCGTCAGCGGTAACAAGGCCGCTGAACGATTCAGCAAGCGGAGCACCACGCGTTCGCCTTCGGCGACGGGGATCGTTGAGATACGGATATCAATCTCGCGCTCACCCACCCGCACCCGCGCCGAGCCATCCTGCGGCAGACGTTTTTCGGCGATGTCGAGTTTGGCCATGACTTTCAGACGTGAGACCAACGCGGCTTCCATATGTTTGGGCGGCGAGGTCTGTTCGTAGAGCAGACCATCCACGCGGTAGCGCACGGCCAGTTGCCGCTCGAAAGGTTCGATATGGATATCCGAGGCACGCGCCTTGAGTGCCTCGATCAGAATCAGGTTGACCAGTTGTGTGACGGGCGCCTGCTCTGCCACATGGAGCAGATCATCGCTGCGTCGAATTTCAACAGCTTCCTCCGGGCGTTCCTGGGCCAAATCGCGGAGCAGGTCCTTGGTGGTATCGCTCTTGCTAAAGTAACACCGCTCGATGGCGCGCAAAATTTCTGCGCGGGGCGCCAGCACGAGATGAATTTCCTGCCCCAGCAGCAGGGCCAAGTCGTCGCGCGCGGCCACTTGTGCAGGATCGGCGGTTAACACACCAAGGGCACCTTGCCAGCGGATCGGCAGCGCCAGATTGGTCCGCGCCCATTCCACCGGCAAATCCTTGACCAATAGGGGATCAAGCCACGTCTCGTTCACAATGCGCTGCATCGGCAGCCCGAATTGCTCGGCCAAAGCCTCCAGCACGTCGCATTCCACCACCCAACCATGAGTTTCCAGGATTTGGCCCAGCAAGCGCCGGGGCTGTTCCTCGCGCTGCGCCTGCAACGCGGTAGTCAATTGCGCTTCGGACAGTCGTCCGCGCTGTATAAGAATTTCGCCTAGGCGCATGGCGGCCTCCGTGACTAACGACCCGGCGACAGGATGGAGTTGGTCGCCGCATTGATGCCGGTCTTGCTTTCCAACGCCTGTTGCAATTCAAGGGCCCGGTGCATGTCGGTAACAATATGCGGCGTGACGAAAATCAGCAAATTGGTCCGCTGTACTTTTTCGCTCGTTGAGCGGAACAGGAAACCCAACAGCGGAATATCGCCCAACAACGGAATTTTATTTTCGGTTTTGAGGCGATCCTGCCGGATAAGACCGCTGATGACGATCGTCGCCTTGTCCGGTACCGTGACCGTGGTCGTGACGTCACGCGCGGAGATGGTCGGCGCAAACTGGCCGGACGGCCCTGCATCCGTAATGGATTTGATGCTCGGATTGAGCTTCATCATCACTTGCTTATCCGGGTTGACCTGCGGCGTGAGTTTAAGCTCAATGCCGACATCCATGCGGTCAATATTCTGGATCACATCGCGCGCCGTACCGGCGCCGCCTTCGATGGTGGATTTCAGCACGGGAATATTATCCACGACTTTGACGGTGGCTTCCGTGTTGTTTTGCGCCCACAACGGAACGTTGGAGAGAATCTTGATGTCGTTACTGGAAGCCAGCGCCGTGATCATGGCGAGCACGTTGGGGAAGATATTGCTGCCGCTGGTGAAATTACCGTGCGCAATGCCAAAGGCCAACCCCTGCGGAAAGCTACCGGATAGCGCACCGGCCAGCGGATCCGTGCTATTACCGTAGAAGCGCCCCACCGCCTTGGTCTGCCCATCCGCCGGCACGGCCGACTGATTCCATTCCACCCCCAGATTAAGTCCGCGATTCAACGAAACTTCGGCGATCAGCACTTCCACCATCACCTGTTGCGGCTTCAGGTCCAACTTGGCGACCATGGTCTTGACCAACTCAAAATCCGCGGGCGAAGCCTCTACCATCAGCGCGTTGTTGGCCACACTGGCCTCGATGGAAATCCGCTGACGCTGATCTTTATCCACGGTTTTCGCCAACAACGCGGTTAGATTTTTGGCGGCATCCGTGGCGGGCAAATATTTGAGGAAAATCGCGTTCAAGCGTCCGGCGTTGGCGCTCGTTTCCACATCCATCGCCTTGATAAGCGCCTTGATATCGGCCAACTGCGATTGCCGCCCCGCCAGCAACAACGTATTGGCTTGCGCCGCCGCCACGATCACAATATCCGACGGCAAACCGCCACCCGCTCCGGCAAGTTGCTGTACTTGACGGGCAATACGGTTGCCGGAAGTGTCGCCGCCCCGCAACGCGGCATTGATCTGTGCGGCCACCTCATCGGCGGCAGCATGTTCCAGATGCATGATTTCAATGGCGCGCGTGGCACCCGGCCGATCCAACTCGGCCATGATGCGTTCCAAACGCGTAATATTTTCACGGGTGTCGGTGATCAATAGATGGTTACTCTGCTCCAACGCGGCCAAGGCTCCAGACTTTCCGCCGCGCACCATCGGCTCTAAAATTTTACGAAGCTCCAGCGCGCTGACGTTTTGCAACTGAATGACCTTGGTGACGATGCCCTGCGGCGCTGAGCCAGTCATCGCCAGTGGCGCCGCCAGCAGCGCACGCTCTGGCAAAGCGACGATATGAAACAACTGGTCGTGCTCCACGACGGAATAGCCGGTGGATTCCAACACGCTCAAAAACAACGGATAGACCGTGCTCTGCGGGATTTGCGTCGGCGTCACCACCGTCACGCGTCCCGTCACGGTGTTATCCACCAGAAAACGCTTGCCGGTCATCTCGCCGACCAGCCGCGCCAGCATCCGAATTTCGACCTGATCGAAGTTGAAGTTGACCGTGGCCGTGCCGCGCGGCGGCAGACCATTGGTCTGGGCAACGGCTTGCCGCAGCACGCCACCGCTCAACAAAACGACAGCGCCCAACGTCAAGCCGATCACGAATCGCTTCATCGTGCAATGCCCCGTTCCGATGCCCGCACAAAACTCACCAAATGTTTCACCTCGTCGCTTTGCTCTACTTCTTCTTCAATCTTGGCCAGCGCCTGCTTGGCCGTCAGATTCTCGCGATACAGAATGCGATAGGCCTTTTTGAGTGCCGCCTGCCCGGCCTCGTTCACGCCGCGCCGCTTCAGCCCCACGGCATTCAGTCCATGCACGCTGATCGGATTGCCGTCGGCCGTCATGAACGGCGGCAAATCCTGCGTCACCTTCGAGCACCCACCGGTGATGGTTAGCCGCCCGATCCGCACAAACTGATGCACCCCACAGAGTCCGCCAATAATGACCTGATCTTCCAAAATCACGTGTCCGGCCAGCGTTCCGCAGTTGGCCATGATGACTTCGTCGCCAACGATACAGTCGTGCGCGATATGCGCATAGGCCATGATATGGCAGCCATTGCCGACGCGCGTCACATCGCCATCGTTCGTTGCCGCATTGACCGTCACGTACTCGCGCAACGTGGTACGGTCGCCAATGACCACGCGCGGCGCGCCGCCTTTGAACTTCAAATCCTGCGTTTGTTGACCGATGCTGGCAAATGGAAAAATTTCACACTTGGCACCAATCGTCGTATGGCCCGCGATCACCACATGCGGATGAATCTTCGTGCCCGCGCCAATTTTCACATGTTCGCCCACGATGCTGTAGGGACCAATTTCGACATCGGCACCGAGCTGCGCGCCCGGTGCCACAATCGCCGTGGGATGAATCAGATTAGCCATATCAGTCCGTCTTCGCCCCGAACATCATCTCGGCCTCGCTCGCCGGCTCGCCATCCACCGTGGCCACACCCTTGACTTTGTACATGTTCAGCCGCGCCTTGAGGATCGTGACTTCCATCCGAAGCTGATCGCCCGGCCGCACAATCCGGCGGAAGCGCGCGTTATCAATCGAAATGAAGTAGGAAATCTGCCCTTCGCGGTGCAGCATCTTGTTCAGCAGGATGCCCGAAAGCTGCGCCATTGCCTCCAGTTGCAGCACGCCCGGCATGATCGGATCACTCGGGAAATGGCCGATGAAGAACATCTCATTAAAGGAGACGTTCTTGATACCGACGATCCGTTCCTTCAAGTCGCATTCGAGTACCTTGTCCACCAGCAACATCGGGTGACGATGCGGGAGGATATGCGGGATTTCTTCCGATTTGATTTTATGCACGGTTTTGCTGCTCCTATTTGAACTTATTTTGCGGCCAACCGCCGCGAACCGGGTTTATACCAAACCGCGCTCCGCCTGCAAATTGTAATCCGCATCGATTTTCCAAGGCCTGGAAAAACAGCAGCGGCGTTTTCCAACCTTTGGAAAACGCCGCACAGGTTTTGAACTCAATTATTGGACTGCTTCGATATTGAGGCTGATCTTGACGTCGTTGCCAATCATCAAGCCGCCCTTATCCAGCGTCTTGTTGAAGGTGAGTCCATAATCTTGGCGATTGAGCGTAGTCGCCGCCGTGATACCAATCCGGGTCTTGCCCATGGGGTCTTGAATCGGCCCAGCCAATTCGCCATGCAACTCAATCTCCTTGGTCACGCCATGCATCGTGAACTGTCCTTTGACCACCCAGCCGGACGCTTCTTTCTGCACGGAGCTTACCGCGAATTTGATCTCCGGGAACTTGGCCGCATCAAAAAAATCCGGGCTGCGCAAATGGTCATCGCGCATTTTATTACCGGTATTGATGCTGGCCACCTCCACCGTGCCGCTGGCCTTGAACTCCTCCGGTTTGGCGGCATCGTATTCAATCGTTCCGCTGAACTTCGTGAAGTCGCCATGGACTTCGCTAATGCCGAGGTGCTTGATGGCGAACCCCACCGTGCTGTGCACCGTATCCACCTGATAGCTCGCCGCCGATACCGCGATCGTGACCAGTGCCAGTGCACTCGCCACACCCAACATGATTCGTTTTGTTTGCATATCTATTTCTCCCTTGTTATGGGAGGAATATCTACGCATACGCTGGGAAATCAAGTTTTCGGCGAGTTCGGAATTTTATGGTAGGGCGGGCACGCCGTGCCCGCCGCGGCGCTCGCGGCGCGAGCGCCCTACCGCAAACCTACGCATTGAACCGGAAATCAATCACGTCGCCGTCTTGCACGATGTATTGCTTGCCTTCCAGCCGCAGCAGCGCCTGCTCGCGGCACGCGGCGTGGCTCTTCAACCGCAGCAGCGGTTCCCACGCCACCGTCTCGGCGCGGATGAAGCCGCGCTCGATATCCGAATGCACTTTGCCCGCCGCCTGCGGTGCGAGCGTGCCGCGCCGGATCGTCCACGCGCGCACTTCGTCGGGGCCGACGGTAAAGAAGCTGATGAGTTCCAGCAAGCGATAGGCTGCTTGCACCAGTCGCACACGCGCCGGCTCGGCAATGCCATAGTCCTTGAGAAAACTCGCCTGCGCCTCGGCATCGAGTGTGGCGATCTCCGCTTCCAGAGGTGCACAGAAAACCAAGACTTCGAGCTGATGCGCGGCAGCAGCGGCGCGCAACGGATCAAGGCCCTTGCCGTCGAGGCCGCCTTCGCCCACGTTGGCGATCACCAGCGCGCGCCGCTGTGTGAGAAAACGAAAGCTGCTGATGCGCTTTTCGTCCTCGGCGGAAAATTCCAGATCGCGTAACGCCTTGCCGGCATCGAGTTGTTCTTTGCAGCGCGCCAGCACCACCCGCTCGGCCTCGTTGCCTTTGATGCCGCGCTTGAGTTCTTGGTCAATTTTTTCGATGCGCTTCTCAACCTTCTCCATGTCAGCAACGATCAACTCCAGCAACAGCGACTCCAGTTGCTTCGCCGGGTCCGGCGTCTGGCCTTGATAATCCATCTCGCCGAACGCTTGCACCACGATGGCGAAGGCATCGGCGTCACCCAGAAACGCGTTGAGTTGGCTAAAGGAATTGCCCTGCCCCGCCGTCGGCGGCGGCAAAGCGACATCCACGAACGTCACCTCGGCGGGCGTAAACTTCTTCGGCTGAAACAGGTCGCGCAAACCTTCCAACCGCACATCCGGCACCTTGACGGTACCGAGCCGGTGCGCGCCCTTGACGAAGCAGTGTGGCCCCTGCGGCGTATTCGTCAGCGCATCAAATACCGCCGTTTTCCCTGCGCGCGGCGCGCCGATCAGATAAAGCATAAGTGGCACGATAGTTTCTCCTAAAAAAGCGCGGCGAGACTACACACCACTAACGCTACGGTCAACTTGAACCGCGTTATTCTGGGGAGCACACGCGCCTCGCGTGTGGCCAACCGCGCCCTCGCGGTCGGCGATCTAGAACAGAATTGCCCACCGGAGCATGAGGCGAGTCGCCTCACGCCGCACGCGGGGGCGCGTGCGCTCCCCAGACAAAACCAATATTGAAATTCAGGTGCCCGCGGGCGTCGCAAGCGACGCCCCTACGGAACAACTTGGCAAGCTTGCCGAGGAGCAGCTATCGGATTACGCTGTCTCATGTTCATTAAGGATGTTTATGAAGGCTACGCGAGAACTCATTAACCGGATGCGCCAAGCCTCGCAAAGCAAACAAACACTGCGCGCCGAACTTGCTGCGCTACCTTTTTCCGAAAAACTCAAACTGTTGGAAAAATTGCGTGAGCGCAGCCTGGTGCTGGCTTCTAATCCGCTCCGCCGACCAGCATCCCAGCGTAGCTGACCGCCAGTTGATCAACTCGGAACTTCTTCGACTGGCTCGGCGGGTTCGGGGCCGTTGTTGAGGCCGACGGGTTCGCGGGTTTTGAGCAGCTTGAGCCAGACGCGGACGTTATCCACCACGACCACCGCTACCAACACCAAGATGGCGACACTCAAGCTGACATTGAGCCAGTTACCCTGCGCCGCGAAGTCACGGATATTCAACACGTCGGCGGAGAGTGTGACGGCCACGAGAAAGACGCAGGGGATGAAGGCGATGAGCGCATAGCTCTTCTTGCGCGCGACGCGCAGGAGCAGCGTCGTGCCAATCGCCAACGCGAGCGCGGAGAGCGTCTGGTTGGCGGCGCCGAACATCGGCCAGATGGTGGAGATATTACCGTGGTAGAGCAGATGGCCCCACGCGCCGGAGACAAACGCGCCGGCCAGCAACATGCCGGGCTTCCAATTGACGTCGCGGAACTTCGGCCACGCGTAGCCGAGCACATCCTGTAGAATGTAGCGGCCCACGCGCGTACCGGCATCAATCGTGGTCAGGATGAAGAGCGCCTCGAACATGATGATGAACTGGAACCAGTACTTCATCGAATGCCGCAGCCCTTCGCCGAGGCCGCCGAAGATGTGGGCCATGCCGACCGCGAGCGAGACCGCGCCGCCGGGCCGGTGCGACACGTCGAGACCGACCCACGCACTCAATTGCGCCAAGTCCACAGGCTTGAAGCCGAGTGTGGCGAAAACTTCGGCGCTGGAGTTGATCGCGTAGTAATCCGCCGGCACGAGCGTGACGGCCGCCAGCAGCGCCATCAGCGAGACGAACGCCTCGGTCAGCATTGCGCCATAGCTGATGAGCGGAAGCTGACTTTCGCGTTCGATCAGCTTGGGCGTGGTGCCGGAGCCGATCAGCGCGTGGAAGCCGGAGATCGCGCCGCAGGCGATGGTGATGAAGACGTAGGGCCACCACGGGCCTTTGATGATCGGGCCGCCGCCGTTGATGAACCCCGTCAAAAACGGCATCTTGATGTCGGGATGGATGAACACGAGGCCCAACGCCAAGGCGAGCACGACGCCGATCTTCATGTAGGTGCTCAAGTAGTCGCGCGGCGCGAGCAGCATCCAGACCGGCAGGATGGCCGCGAGGAAACCGTAAATCGGGAGCAAGATCGCAAGCGTCTTCCGCTCCAACGAGAACCAGTGCCCGCAGCTCGACCCGGCCACCAGCGGGCCGAGGAACACCGCGGCGCAGACCATCGCCACGCCAATCAGCGAGCCGGAGAGAATCGCGCCGGGCCGCAGCCGGAACATATAGACGCCCACGCCCATCGCAATCGGGATCGTCATGCCGATGGAAAATACGCCCCACGGATTTTGATAGAGCGCATTGACCACCGCGACCGCCAAGCCCGCCAACGCAACGATGATGATGAACAAAATGCTCAACGCGGTCATGAACCCGGTGACGCGCCCCACATCACGTTTGGCGATGACCGAGAGCGAATGACCGTCGTGGCGCACGGAACCGAACAGGATGATCATGTCGTGGACGCAGCCGGCGAAAACCGAGCCCAGCAGTATCCAGAGGAAACCCGGCCCCCAGCCATATTGCGCGGCGAGTGTCGGCCCGATCAGCGGCCCCGCACCGGCGATGGCGGCAAAGTGATGGCCGAAGACGACCCACTTGTTGGTCGGCTCATAGTCGCTCCCGTTTTTGAGGCGATAGGCGGGTGTCACATGCGCATCGCTCAACATCAGCACGCGCGCCGCGATGAAGGCGGCGTAATAACGATAGGCCAGTGCAAAAACGCACAAAGCTACCGTCAGCAAGACCAATGAATTCATAGTTCGTTTCCTTCAGCGCGTACGCAAAACCTATCGCAAATTGGGCCGATGGCAATGCCCGAACTTTTCAAGGTTTGGAAAATAATACTCGCTGGTTTTCCAAACGCTGGAAAAGTCACCACCGCTTCAACTCAAAAATCCAGAAGTCACCGCTGAGCGGGAATTTTTCGGCGCGCCAGCCGTCATGTCGCAACGCGGCGACCAGTCCATCCGCCGGCGCGTTGGTCGTGGTGATGAAAACGCGGTTGGTCTCCGTATTGCACTTGGAGATGAGGTCGTTCGCGGGCGTGCCCCACCCCGTCATGCCGAGCGGTTGCAGCAATTCAAACCGCACATCGGGCCGCTGGTCGTAGTGCTGCTGCACAAATTGCGCCTGATAGAAAATGGCGACATCATCCAACACCAACGCGCGCGGTGGCAGTTTTTCAAACAGACGGTGAATACATTCCTCGACCGTGCCGTGGTCGTGGCCCACCGTGTCGGTGTAGAGGCCTACGAGATCATAGCGACCGGCATAGGCAACCTGCGCCGCGTGATAGCGGCGGCTCCAGTAGCCGGAATCAGCCGCAACCCAGCAGGAAATTTGCGGATAGATCAGCGGGGGCAACAGCACGCTTATCCCCAGCAGGGTGCCAACGGCGAAGCGGCCAACTTGATTGAATTTTTGCCAACCCCACGCCGCGCCGAGCGCACCGAGCACGGCGAGGCAGACGAACAACTCCAGATAGAACGCAAATTGATCCCACGTTTCATAGCCGATAAAAAATGCGAGGTTGGTCGCCATCACCGCGACTAAAAACATGGCGAAACCGCGTAGGTAGGGCGACGCCTCTGGCGGAGCCGCAAGGCCCACGGCTCGGTGGGACGCCTCGCCCCACCACCTAATGATTGGAATCCAACCTAAGAGAATGAAAATCAGGAACGGCGACGGAAACTGCTGGAACATCCAATCAACCAGCCGCGTCAAAGCGCGTACCCAGTCATACTTGAACATGATCGTGGTGAATCCGCCACCCACGGCCCAATGCAGCGTGTCTTGCCAATTTTCACTGCGCAACAAATCTCTCACGAGTATGGCTAAGAACGGTGCGGAGCCAAGCAGGTAGAGCGCCAAACCACGCCAGAGCAACGACCAGCGGCGGCCCGCCCACCGCGGCGCACTGGCGAGATAGAACACAGCCAAGCCGATGGCCAGCGCGCCGTTTTGCAGGTGATTGAACATTGCCAAGCCGGCGAGAAAACACATCCCATACCAACGGCGCGGCGACTCTTCCGCGCGCACGGCCAGCAGGAGGCAACCGACCAGCATCGCATTGCTCAACGCATAATTTTCCACAATCGTGCTGTGCCACCAGAGCGAGTGCGAGACCATGAGCACCAGCGCGCCGAGCACGGCGACGGCGCGCGGAACCGCAAGCGCCCGAAGCAGCGCGTGAAACAAACCAATCACCACCGCGCCGCAAAAAACGGAAACAAGGTTGCCCTTTAGCGCCAGATTATCGAGTGGCACTTGCTGGAAAAGCCAACCGAGTAGTTGCGTCAGATTGTGACTACAGACGTTGCTGCTGATCTCGGCGTTGCGCATCGCATCAATCAGGATCGCGGAATCCGGCAGCAGCAGATGATGCGACACCGTCGCGCCATAGAAAAGCAACGCCACTCCTGTAAACAACAATGATTCAAATTTTTGAAGCGTATCCATCTCGTATTGCTCTTAACCACATTAATTTTGCGCAAAGAACGCAAAGCCCGCCAAGGTTCCCCTTTGCGATCTTAGCGTCCTCCGCGCGAAACTCTTCTTCTAACCTTCAACCTGCCCAACCTCGAAGCCGGCTTGTGTCAACATTTCCACATCGCGATTGCTTCCCTGCCCCAGCGTGGTCAGATAGCCCTGCGTGAAAATTGAATTCGCCGGATAGAGCGCCAGCGGCTGCATCGCACCCAGCACCGCCTCGCGGCCACCGGCGGCGCGCACTTCGGCGCGCGGATTCACCAAGCGAAACATCGCCAGCGCTTTCAAGCCCTCGGCAGGCGTCATGACCTTGCGTCCCGCGAGCGGCGTGCCGGCGCGCGGATTGAACAAATTGACCGGCATCGCCTCGACTTCCAGTTCGCGCAAGGTCAGCGCCAAATCCACGCGATCTTCCAGCGTCTCGCCCATACCCAGCAGACCACCGCAACACGCTTCCAGCCCCGCCGCACGCGCCCGGCGGACAGTGGCCACGCGTTCGTCCCACGTGTGCGTCGTGCAAATCTCTGGGAAAAAACGCCGCGAGCTTTCGAGGTTGTGATTATAGCGCTTGACGCCCGCCGCTTTGAGCCGCTGCGCCTGTTCGTCGGTCAGCGTACCGAGCGAAACACAGAGCCGCACCTTGAGTTCCTTCGTGATCCGCTCCGCCGCGAGGCAAACGGTATCCATCACGCGCGGCGAAGGGCCGCGGCCCGCCGTCACCATGCAATACTTCACCGCGCCCGCGCGCGCCGCCTCCTGCGCGCCCGCAAACAACTCATCAGCCGACTGCATCACATAGCGCTCGATCGGCGCCGTGGAAACCGACGACTGACTGCAATAGGCGCAATCCTCGCTGCAATTACCGCTCTTCGCATTCCGAATCAGATGCAAGTTGACTTTGCGTCCAAAATATTTACGCCGGACGCGAAACGCCGCATCGAGCACCGCCAAAAGTTCGTCATCCGGCGCGTTCAGCACCACCAACGCGTCTTCGCGCGTCACCGCGCGCCCCGCCAACACATCATCCGCCAGTTTGTTCCAGTTCATGGTTCCGTGATCCTCTTGTAATATTTCGCCGCGTGATCGGAAAGTTTCTTTTGCCGAATCTGCTCGGTGATTTTTTTCATCGCCGCCGGGTCGGTGGGTTTCAGCTTACCGCCGCTGGCCGATTTTTCCAAAGCTTGGAAACCGAAAGCACCTGTTTTTCCAAGGCTTGGAAACTCGCGCACGACCACGCCAAGCACCATTGCCACCAACAGGAGAAAAACCCATTCACGCGACAACAAACGCTTGGCGCTGGATTCCCTGTTCGGCACAGCAACCGCCCGGCGGCAGCGGTCGCACTGCAAACAATCGAGATCGCGGTGGTGCCGCACGCCGTAGTCGCACAAGCCGGGTGCGGTTTGCGGTGCGAGACGATGGAACGGACGCCACGCACCGAGCCACCCCAAAAACGCACCGGTCGGACACAAATTGCGGCACCAGAAGCGACCGAAGAAAATTGAAGCGATCAGCACGGCCACGGCTAAAAACAAAATCGGTTTTTCGGCGAAGCCGCTAAAAATCGTCGCCAGTGGATCGGCGCGCTGCACCGGTTCGGCAAGCCCCAAGCCAATCGCCAGCGCGGCGGCGGCCAGCAGTGCGAACTTCAGCCAGCGCGTCCAACGCCAGACATGCTTGCGCGGATCAAGCTGCCAACGGCGCGGCCAAAGCAGCCTGGCAAATTCCTGCGCCGCGCCAAAGGGGCAGAGCCAACCGCAGTAATAGTTGCCGAACAATGCGACCAGCAGCGGCACGGCGACCGCCAACAGAAACGGCGTACTCAAAGCTGGCGGCGGCAACTCACCGCGCAGTAGCAGCGCCAAATGATGCAGTGAATATTGCGCGTTGAGATGGAAGCCGACAAAACCCAGTACGATCGCCAGCCAGAGCCAGCGCACCGCCGCGAGCGTGCGACGCGGCCACCAACGCAAAATCAGCGGCACCAGTAAAACCACGCCGAGCAAACCATCGCACCAAAATAACGCCGACGAGGCGGACGCGCGACCGGCAGGCGGTTGGTATAAAATTTTCTCCGCGAAAGCCGGCCCAGCCTGCCGCAGCGTTTGTAAAATCGCCCGTGTGGTATAGGTCGCGCCGCTTACGGCATCCACATGGGCGAGCGCATTGGAACTCGTCAGCGAGCGCGTCTTGAACTTTTCCAGCCACGGCGCGATGCGCTGCACATAGGACGGGGTTTCGTGACTATGGATAAGACGAAAATCGGTCAGCGTGCCATCGGCGCGCAACAACAACGCGAACCGTATCGCACCGCCGTAGCCGTTGACCGGTTTGGCCAAGAGATCGGAATTGACGAGATAGGAAACTTGTTCGCTGCGATGCAAAATCAAAAACGGGCGCTCAACGCCATCGGGTGCGGCCAGCAGTTGTGGTTCGATTTTGGCATCGGGCGCCAGCTCATGCGCCAGCGCGGTGAGTTCGGAAGCATCCGTCGCCTGACTGCGCGTGCGAACCTCTTGGAGGTGCCGTGCATACCATGCCGCGACGAGCCACCAGAGCAACAGCCCCACGACTACATAGCCGATCCGCCGCATCATTCGATCAGCAGCGTCGCTCTGGGCGGGGATGGGACGCGTCTGCGCCCGCGGCACAACGGCGAGAAAATTGAGCGCGACAAAGCCCAATAGCAGGTAGAGCGTGCCACTAATGCCGAGCAATGGCAGCAAGACGATACCGGCGAGTAAACCGCCCATTGCGCCACCGAGATTATCCAGCGACTCCACCGCCGCCCCGGATGCCGTCGCCGTGGCGCCGCCCGACTGCAGACGCGCCACCGCCAGCGGGACATAGAGGCCTTGGAAACAACCGGCTAAAAAAAACAGTCCCCAAAAACTATGTGTTGTGAACACTCCGCACCACTGAGCAACGGCCAGCAGCAGACCGAGGTGCGCCAGTAACGTCAGCAGCAGCAGCCCGCGCACTCGCTCGGGCCAACGTCCACTCAAGGCCGCGCCGCCGCAACCGCCCAGCGTCAGCCCCAGCATGAACAGCGCGGCGATCAGGCCGACGTGCAAAAAAAGCGCACCGAAGCGGAATTGATAGAGCGCCATCAGCAACAGACTCGTCGCCATGCCAACCAAACCCGTATTAAAAAGCAACAGACACGGCTCGAACGCGCTGGTCGCCAATACGGTGCGCGGCCCCGGTGGACGCCGGACAAAAATTAGGCGCAGTGCGGCGACCAACAACAAGGCCCATAACGATACCGGACCGAGCCACGCGCGTCCAAACTCCATCAAAAACTGTGCCGGCAAATTCCAACCCGCTTGTTTACCCAACAGCAGAAGGTTAAACACCAGCGCCAACGGACGATCGTCGGTGTTGATGAGCGCCGGCGCGCCGAGCCGCGCGACAGCGGCACGATAGGCGCGCCACTGAAAGCGAATCCGATCGCCCGGCATCGCCGCCAACAGACCTTCCAACGGATAAATTTTCTCTGCGCCGGGGATGGCCATCCAG
The DNA here is from genome assembly GCA_004321905.1 of Verrucomicrobiota bacterium. GTDB lineage: Bacteria > Verrucomicrobiota > Kiritimatiellia > CAIQIC01 > CAIQIC01 > DP16D-bin41. The sequence goes on from SCQF01000048.1 coordinate 84,461, forward strand.
CGCTGGCCCAGCTCCCACGCATCCTGACTCACCGGTGCGGCGGCGGAAGCAAAGAACCAGCTTTCGTCGCCGGGTTTCATCGCCAGCCGCGGAAACACGCGATTGAGCGTTGCAAAACAGGACGCGCCCAAATGCACCAACTCGCCACCGAGAAAATTTTCGCCACCCGCCACGCGCACACCGACCACCCCATTCGTCGGCAACCGCGTTTTTAACAGCCGGAAAAATTCTTCCGTCAGATAGCGATTAGCGACGAGCGTGGTCGCGTCGGGCACATTGAGCAGCGCGGCATCGAATTCTTCAGGATCGCGCTGCAAGTGAACCCGTACGTCATCCACCGGCGCATAAAACCGCGTATCGTTCATCCGCAACTCTGAAGGCAACGCCGCCAGCACGTGTTGCGGATAGGCCGGGTCGGGATGCAGCCAGACGACGCGCTCGATCTGCGGCAAGAGCAACAGCCGTCGCACCATCGCCAACGCATCCGGCCCAATCAACAGGACGCGCCGCGCCTGCGGCTGCTGCGCGAGCAAAAGCGCGATGCGTTCAGAAGCTGGTTCGTCATTGGGCAAGGTTTCGACCACGCTCTCGCCGGCAACAACGTGAAATTGGCCGCGCGCACTACCGCAAAGATAGCGCGCCTGCGGCGTAGTAAACGCGCCCTGAAAAGATGCCGTCGGCAACAACCGCTGCCAACGCATCAGATCATGCGCATGCAACCAAGCGCGTCCGTAACCCAACCATACCGCGGCAACGAGTAACACGGCGGCGAACAACAATAAACCGCGTCCAAGCATGGCGCGACGCGGCGCGATGGCGAGCAACAACACCGCCGCGCAGATCAGGAATGCCGATTCCTCGGCCCAGCCGGCGGCGAGCCAAAGCGTGATGGCCACGCCGCCCACCGCGCTGCCCAGCGCTTCCCAGACATAGACGCGCGCCACCGGCAACGTCGGCTCACGGCAGGCGAGCGTGAACAAAAAGCCGGTGACGAAACTCACCGGCGCATTGGCCAGTCCCGCAATACCGAGCATCGGCAGCCACGGAAAGATTTCATAGGCGGCAACGCCGGTCAGCCCGCGCGCCTGCAGCAGCAAAGTTTGCTGCAGCAGAAACGCCGGCACATAGAGCAAGAGCAACAAATCGAAGCGCGCCGCGAATTTGTCCAGCCACATGCCACGTCCACGACCGCACAGCGCGCCGAGCGCGATCCAGCTCAGCCACGCACAGAAAAATAGGCCCAGCGCAAATTCGTGGCCCTCGAAAACCGTCAGGAAAGTTCGCAGCAGTAGCGTCTGCGATGCGAGCGCAAAAAAACCGAGCGCGAAAAGCGCGCCCTGTTGCGACCAACATTGCAATCGCACGGAAGACATGGGGAGAAGTATACCCGGTTTCCAAGGCTTGGAAAATGCCATCCACACTTTTCCCCAACCTTGGAAAAACAGGAATTTTGCCACAAAAAAGCACAAGAACCACAAAGTTTCTTATGAATTTTGTGCCTCTTTGTGGCTACATCAGTCGTTCGGCATGATGGTGTATTCCAGCGTTACCACGGCTTTGGCGGTTTTTTCGATGGTCGAGGTGTCATACATGCCGCCGCCGGAGGTATCGGTGGAATGCGGGCGGGTGATCTGCAAGACGCCCTGCTCCGCCGCCACCAGCGCGCCGACCTTGGCGCGGCTATTCGCGGCCAGCGCCTGCGCGCGGCGGTAGCCATCTTCGGTGGCCTTGGCTAAAAGCTGCACTTTGACGTCCTTGAGATCGCTCACCAAAAATTCCGGCGGCGAGACCACGAGGTCGAGGCCATCTTTGATGAGGTCGGTGGTGCCCAAGGCGGCATCGCGAATCAACGCGACGTTGGTGGAGGTGACGCCGATGGTTTGGTGGGCATCGAAAAATTCTGTCTCGTTCAATTCAACGCCTTTTTCGTTCCGCTTGTTGATGCGGAGCGTATCCATGATTTCCGGTCGGATTTCTGCCGCGCCGAAGCCCTGCCGCTTGAGATAGTCCAGCACGCGGTTCCGGCTGTCCTGTAACTTGGCGTAGGCTTCTTGCAGGCTTGCGCCACGCACACGGCAGGTACAAGCAAAGCTGCCGATGTCGGAGGCAATGTCGCGCTCCGCATAGCCCTTCACGGTGATCGGCTTTTCGTGCTTCACCCTGACGAAGAATTTCGACAGTACGCCTGCCGAAACCACCATCCCCAACGCCAAAATCACCGTCGCCGTCGTAAATTTGATTGTGGTGTTCATTTGACTCTTTCAAAAATTTATTTCATCTCTATTTCTGTGGTGCATCTTCTATTACATCAGTGTATTCAAATGCTGTATTTTTTAACCGAGTCGTCCCGTAAAGGTCACGCCGCATAGCCAAAACCACATTACCAATAAGCTCCATGCCATTCTTTACCTTTTGCCCGGTGCTCGCCTGTTTTATGGAATCAATTAATCGTTTTATAGCCAGAACAACTTCATCCGAGCTGTAGAGCCATGATTGATAGTACTCGGTAAAAAACATTCGTTTACTTTCCGCATTAGCTGTTTTACCAACAAAGCCTTGGAGATGAATAAGTAGTTTACGATATTTCTCCTCTTTAGCGGCAAGCTGTGCCTCAAGCTTCTTGGAGCGGATGGCGAAGTAGTACGTACCATATGAACCGCCTAGTGCTGACAGCAACGAAATAAGCAAACTTAACATTGGGTCCATTACTATCCTCCTTGTTGATCTTAGCTATTCATGAAAAACGATGGCCTCGAAGACGAGGTACTCGGCGCCTTCTTTCCAAGCATCGGAAGGCAGACCGGCCTTCATCGAAAGATGCGTCAGCGTGGTCGCAATATCCCAGCCTTGCTCCGGCGCGACCTGCGGCAGGAAGACCGCCGAGCGACCGTTTTTGGAGAGCACCATGCCGTGTTTGCCGATGATGATGTCGCGCCACGAATTCACCGGCACCGGCGGCGTCAACGCGGAAATCTCGACGTGGATGCGCGGCAGTTCCGCGGCGGCCACGGGCGTAAAGCGCGGGTCCTCGAACGCGGCGTTGAGCGCCTGTTCCATCACCGCCTCGACGAGCGGACGGCGCGGGAAGATTTCGCCGATGCAGCCGCGCAGGTCGCCGTTTTCGTGGAGCGTGACGAACGTACCCATCACTTTTCGCATCGCGGGCGTGATGGTGACGCCCAAGTCCTCCGGCGTGGCGCGCTTGCCGGTCTGAAGCTGATGCTCAATCATGCCGCGCGCGAGTTTCAGTAGCGCTTTTTTATCAGCGGCGGAAAGCACCTCTTCTGCTAGCGCGGCGGCGGGCTGGCCGCGCTCCCACGCGCCGGTGAAGGCGATGCAGAGGTAGCTGACGGAATTCGCGAAGTCTCCGGTGATGTGGCCGGAGGTGTCGTATTGCACCAGATGCGTCTCGGCCTGCAGCGGCAGCATCGCCAGCAGGATGCCGATGGGATCATGGCCGCAAATCGTCGCGCCGGTTTTCTCACAATAGCCGCGGAACGCCGGCAAATCCTTGGCGGCGATTGTCTCGTAGGCGCCCATGTCCAACTTTTTCAGATTGGCCGCCACGTTGGTGCGGAACGGCTGATAGCCATAGTTCGGGCCATAGTGCGTGAAGTCGGAACTGATGACCACGAGCGTATTGGCGTCCACCAAGCCCTTGAGCACCCCGGCGATCAAGCGCGTGGCGGGTTCGGTCAGTTGGCCGACGACGATGGGCACCAGCTTGAAATCGCCCAAGGCCATTTGCAGTAGCGGCAACTCGATGTCCACGCTGTGCTCGCCGTGGCCAAACGCGGCGGTGTTGACGAACGGTTGCAACCGCAAGGTCGCGAGCGCCTCGGTATCCAGCGGAAGCTCGCCCAACGGCGTGGCCAGATGGGTGCCATCCGGCACGGCGATGGCGTTGGGCAGATTTACACGATGGGCAGGCCCCAGTACGATGACGCGGCTGAATTTCCGCCCTTGCACCAACTTCGCGCCGTGCGCCGCGACCGTGCCGGAATATTGATAGCCGGCGTGCGGCTGAATCAACGCGCAGATATTCGTCAGCGGTTCCGGCTTGGCGGCATCGAAATAGCCCGTCAGTTCGCGCTGCAACGCCCCCACATTGGCCGTGTACCAACTGCCGGCGATCTCCGACGGCAACACTTTGCGCGCTGGTTCGGTCTTTGAAGTCGTTTTCGTTTTCATATCCCCTCCTCCATCGCACGAGACCATCAGCCCCGCGCCGGTGATAGCCACCAACAACCTGATCGTTTTCACTCGCATATTTTTATTAGCCACGGATTAACACAGATTTTCACGGATTTGAAAGAATCTATCCGTGTTTCATCCGTGTCAATCTGTGGCTTCCTATCCGATCCATTTGCCCGGTTGTTTCATTTCGCACTCGTCTAGCGGTCGAATCGGACCGGAATAATGCCCAACGCGCACAGCCACGAGCCAGCGCACCGGCGGACGCTGACGCAGCCACACCCACGCACCCGTTCCTGCGGCGGCGAGCGCGGCCAAACCCACCGCGATGAAGTTGCGCCGTTTCAGTTCCATACACCGTAAATCCTCGTTCCACAATCAGGACATTTTCCGGCACGCACACGATTCTCCAATACGCTGAAGCCTGTGCGCCGCACGAGCACCTTTTTGCACTTCGGGCACTGCGTATGCGCCGCGTCCTCTTCCAAGATGTTGCCGAGATAAACGTAGTACGAACCCGCCGCCTGCGCGATGTCCCGCGCACGATGCAGCGTCTCGATTGGCGTCGGCGGCAGATGCGCCAATTTGTGCTGTGGAGAGAATCGTGAGAAGTGCAAGGGCACATCGCGCCCAACGTTCTTCACCACCCAATCGCATAGTTTTTTCAGATCGGCATCGCCGTCGTTGAGTGTGGTGACGATCAGATGAACGATCTCCACCTCCAGCGCCATTTCCTTGGCGAGCAGAATGGTATCCAATACCGGCTGGAGCGTGGCTTCACAAACGTCACGATAGAAATCCTCGCTCATCGCTTTGAGGTCAATGCGCGCCACGTCCGTCACGCGAAACAGCTCCCGTGCCGGATCGGGATTGATGTAGCCGGCGGTGATGAGGATGTTCTTCAAGCCTGCGACGCGCGCCGCCATCGCGGTATCGAGCACATACTCATAGAAAATGATCGGGTCGGTGTAGGTATAGGAAATCGAAGGGCAGCCGTTTTGCCGCGCCAACTCCACGATTTTCGCCGGCGGCAGTTCCATCGCCTCGACGTCTTCCGGGTTACGCTGCGAAATCTCCCAGTTTTGGCAATTTTTGCAGTGCAGATTACAGCCGACCGTCGCCAGCGAAAGGGTCGGCGTGCCGGGCAAAAAATGAAACACCGGCTTTTTTTCCATCGGGTCAATATGGAGGCTGCACGGATAGCCGTAGGTCAGCGCGGTTAGTTTGCCATCAAGATTGACCCGCACCCGGCAGTCGCCCCGTCCGTCGGGCGCAATTTCGCAACGACGTGGACACAACTCGCATTGGACAACCGCGGCCATGATTCACCGCCACAGCATACGCCTACTTCGGCAGTGCGCCAGCAGCGGCCAAGCCGGCCAGCCAACCGCTGGCGAAGGCCCATTGCAGATTAAAACCGCCGCACGGACCATCAATATCCACCACCTCGCCGGCGAAATAGAGACCCCAGAGTTTTTCGCTTTCCAGCGTCTCCGAGATGATGTCGCGCAACGCGATGCCGCCGCGCACCACCATCGCGCGCTTGAAGCCTTCCGTATCGCGCGCGGTCAACGGCAAATGGTGAATCAGATTGGCGAGATGATCGCGCGCCTCGGCGGAAAGTTCCGCCGCGATCACTTCCGGCTCCGCGCCAGCCAACGTCAGCAGTTGACGGCCCAATGCCTGCGGCAAGCCTTCGGCGACGAGCAGCTTGGCGACGCTCTTTTTCCCAGCCTTGGAACGCCAGCCGTTGAGTTTTTCCAAGGTTTGGAGAACCGTTTCCTCCGGCAGCAAATCCAGCCGCAGTTGCACGGCAAACTGCTTGGTCAACAGCCGCGCCACCGCGCCGGAAAGATTGAGCACCGCCGGCCCGGAGATACCGTGATGTGTGAACAGCAGGCCACCACGCATTCCTTCCTTGGACTGGCCCGGCACATCCATCCACACGCGCACATCCGCCACCGAAACACCCGCGAGTTCCGCCGGCCAACGCTCGCGCGTGACCACCGGCACCAGCGAAGGCGCAACGGGCACCAGCGTGTGTCCCACCGAGCGTGCCAAGGCATAACCGGAATCATTGCCGCCGAGCGCGGGATAGCCACAACTGCCGGTGGCGATGATCACGGCATTAGCTTCTATATGCCCCTTGCTCAACTTGACGCCGCACACGCGCTCGCCGTCGCGGATCAGCTCCACCACTTGCATGCCGGTGAGCAGCTTCACTTTGAGCCGCTGCACCTCGGCCAAAAGTGCATTGAGCACATCGCTGGACTTCTCGCTGACGGGATAGACCTGAAAACCGTTGGGTGCATGCGTCGGCACGCCAAGCTTTCCCAAAAACTCGCGAAGGTACGGAGCGCCCATCACGCGCAAGGCCGGCTCGGCGAAGCGACCCTGGCGACCCAACTTTTCCATGAACGCTTCCGACGCCAAGGTATTGGTCACATTGCACCGTTCGCCGCCGCTCGCGCGCAGCTTGAGCGCCGGCTCCGGCATTCGTTCCAAAACGGTCACTTTCGCGCCGTGACGCGCCGCTGCAATCGCGGCCATCAGGCCCGCTGGTCCCGCGCCCAAAACCAATATTTCTTTTTTCGCTTTTGGTGGCATGTCCGAGTCACTCGGCTATCAAATTTAAGCCAAGTTTATACCCTGTTTTCAAAAAGTGCCAGCAAGAATAGCGTATGGCATA
>SCQF01000009.1 GCA_004321905.1 Verrucomicrobiota bacterium
TGGTGATTCAAAAATACATTCAGCACCATCGTGTGTTAGGGCAAGGGCCTGCGCAGCTTGCTTTGAAGCTGCGCTGAAGATGCCCCGCGGCTTGCCGCGGGGTATTTCACGCCTTGGAAACGCGAGAAAAAACTTCCCTCCGCGCCGCCAATCCGTAAGATGCCGCGCATGAAATTGACACACCAAACCCGACAAACGTTGACGTTGGCCGATGGCAGCACGGTAGATTATTTCAGTTTGTCCGCTTTGGAAAAAGCGATTGGCATTTCGCTCGCGCGACTGCCGTTTTCGATCCGCATCCTGCTCGAATCGGTGTTGCACAACAGCGATCATCCCGCGTTCGAAGACGCGCACGCGTTGGCGCTGGCCAAGTGGACGCCCGATGCGGCGGGGTTTGAATTTCCGTTTCTGCCGGCGCGCGTGCTATTGCAGGACTTCACGGGCGTGCCGTGCGTCGCCGATCTCGCCGCGATGCGGAGCGCGATGCAGCGCGCGGGCCAAGACCCCGGTAAAATTGAGCCGCAGATTCCGGTGGACCTCGTCATTGACCACTCAGTGCAAATTGATGAGTACGAGGGCGCTGACGCGCTCGAAAAGAATGTGGCGCTGGAATTCACGCGCAACGTCGAGCGCTATGTTTTTCTCCGCTGGGGGCAGGGCGCGTTCAAAAAGCTACGCATCGTTCCGCCGGGCCTCGGCATCTGTCATCAGGTGAATCTCGAATATCTCGCGCAGGGTGTGATGACGAAAACCGATGGACAGGGCCGTACGATTGCCTTCCCGGATTCGCTCGTCGGCACGGATTCGCACACGACGATGATCAACGGTCTCGGCGTGCTGGGGTGGGGCGTCGGCGGTATCGAAGCCGAAGCCGCGATGCTTGGCCAGCCGATTCCGATCACGACGCCGAAGGTCACCGGCTGCCGGCTCATCGGCAAGCTGCCCGCGGGTGCGACCGCCACCGACATCGCACTCGCCGTGACGCAACTGTTGCGCAAGGTGGGCGTCGTCGAACAGTTCGTGGAATTCTTTGGCCCCGGCCTCAACGGCCTCGCGCTCGCCGACCGCGCGACGGTTGCGAACATGGCACCGGAATACGGCGCGACGATGGGCTTCTTCCCCGTGGACGAAGAAACGATCCGCTATCTCCGCGAAACCGGTCGCTCCGCCAAGCAGGTCGAACTCGTCGAGAAATATTGCAAGGCGCAGGGCCTCTGGCGCGCCGCCGATGCCCCCGAGCCGATGTTCACCCAAGTGGTGGAACTCGACCTCTCGAAACTCGAAGCGAGCGTTGCGGGGCCGAAGCGCCCGCACGACCGGCTGAAAATTGGCGACGTGAAATCGCAATTCACCAAGGCGCTCACCGTCAGTCCGAAAGAACGTGGCTTTGGCCTCACGCCCGAAAAACTCGACGCGACCGCCGAGGTCGCCGGTATGGGTGCAAAGCTGCACCACGGCTCCGTGGTCATCGCCTCGATCACCAGTTGCACGAACACCTCGAACCCGAGCGTACTGCTCGGCGCGGGCCTCCTTGCGAAGAAGGCCATCGAACGCGGGCTGACCGTCTCGAAGACCGTGAAGACCAGCCTCGCGCCGGGCTCGCGCGTCGTCACCGCCTATCTGAAAAAATCGGGTCTGCTGCCGCATCTCGAACAACTCGGCTTCCGCGTTGTCGCCTATGGCTGCGCGACCTGCATCGGTAACTCCGGCCCGCTGAAACCCGAAATCGAGGACGCCATTCGCAAGAGCGATATCGTCGCCGCGGCGGTATTGAGCGGCAATCGCAACTTTGAAGGCCGTGTGCATCCGCTGACGAAGGCCAACTACCTCATGTCGCCGCCGCTCGTCGTCGCCTACGCGCTCGCGGGGCGGGTGGATATTGATCTGACCACCGAACCGCTCGGCATGGGCAAGGATGGGAAGCCGGTATTCCTTAAGAACATCTGGCCGACGCCGGAAGAGGTTGCGCAGAACCTCGCGCTCGCCGCCGATCCGAAGACCTACACCGCGCTCTATACCGGCATCGCCGAGAGCAATCCCGCGTGGAACAAACTCGCGCTGAAGAAGGAGCCGGTCTATGCGTGGAGCACGAACTCCACCTACATCCTCGAACCGCCGTTCCTCAAAGACGTGGTTCTGCTGGGGAGCGCACGCGCCCCCGCGTGCGTTGCGACGCGCCTCGCGTCGCAGGAAACCGACGCTGATCGCGAGGGCGCGATCAGCAACACGCGAGGCGCGTGTTCTCCCAAACTGCGGGACATTGAAGGGGCGTATTGCCTCGGCTACTTCGGCGACTTCATCACCACCGACCACATCTCGCCCGCCGGCTCGATCCCGGTGAAGAGCCCCGCCGGCCAGTACCTGATCGCCAACGGCGTCAAGAAAGAGGAGTTCAACTCCTACGGCGCGCGCCGCGGTAGCCACGAAGTGATGATGCGCGGTACGTTCGCGAACATCCGCATCCGCAACCTGCTCGTCGAAAAAGAGGGCGGCTACACGATCCACATCCCCAGCGGCAAAGAGGAATTCATCTACGATGCGGCGATGCAATATCAGGCTGCACAGCAGCCGCTCGTCATCCTCGCCGGCAAGATGTATGGCGCGGGTTCATCGCGCGATTGGGCCGCGAAGGGCACCTATCTGCTCGGCGTCAAAGCCGTCATCGCGGAGAGCTTCGAGCGCATCCATCGCAGTAACCTCGTCCAGATGGGCGTCGTCCCCTGCGAGTTCGTGGACGGCCAAACCGCCGCCAGCCTCGGCCTCACCGGCAAGGAACAGTTCACCATCAAAGGCATTGAATCGCTGACCCCCGGCAAGCTGCTCGAAGTTGTAGCCGGGATCGCTGATCCCGGCTCTTCCGCCGGCCAACCGGGGTCACCGACCCCGACTACAACCAAAACCTTCAAGGTCAAAGCCCGTGTGGATTCCATGGTGGAAATTGACTACTACCGCAACGGCGGTATCCTGCCCTACGTCGTCCGCGCGGCGATGAAATAGGATGACTTCCAATCATTGGAATTTTACTTCGGCCAACTATCCATTTGTTGAAAACAGCCAAACACTAAACTTTCATCGTTGGGAATTCATAAATGCTTGGCTCGCAAGACGCCGATGTTTCTGATAAGAAAATTGCGCGACTCTAGAATGATGTGGTGTACAGTGGTTTGCGATGATTCGATCTGCCCATATCTTAGGCGCCCACGAAATTTGTCGTGGATTTGGCCCTGAACAGCAGGATCTGTTTGAACTGCCGATCTCTACCCTGATTCAGAGAAGAACTGCGGTGCGGTCAGCTCGGTCTGGAACATTTACTGATAACATGAAGTTGCCGGTTCATCGGTGGTTCCGATACTCCGCTGGATTTTCTGCTGAATGGGCAGAGCAACTTATTCGTGAGCGCAATCCCTCCACCGTATTAGACCCGTTTGCAGGCTCTGGAACAACGCTCCTTGCTGCCGAGTCCGTGGGTTCATTGGCTTACGGTTATGAGAGCCATCCGTTCGTGGCTCGGATAGCAGCGGCAAAAACACATTGGAACCAAGCCGATGGCAGGCTGCTCGGTGCAGCGGAAGAGTTGTTGAGGATTGCGCGTCAACACACACTCCCAAAATTGGACAATGTCCCTAATCTTCTTGGTAAATGCTACACGCCTGATGTGCTTCAAAAACTTTATAGTCTTCGCGACGCGTATACTTGTTGTACCGACCTGTTTGACCATGCAATTTCCGAGCTACTGTGGCTGGCAATTACATCAATTCTGCGTTCATGCAGTTTTGTTGGAACGGCACAGTGGCAATACGTTCTTCCCAATAAACGCAAGATAAAGACAGCAGACCCATTCCAGGCCTTTGGGCAGAAGATTGCAGATTTCGCTGCTGACATGATTGTCCTTCGAGACTCAGGCTGTCGCAGCGATTCAAAGGTCTTATTGCATGATGCGCGCGCTGCGCCCGACGCTATTCCGCGCGAATCCATTGATCTTGTAGTCACATCACCACCGTATCCAAACAACTATGACTATGCAGACGCTACAAGGCTAGAAATGACCTTTTGGGGCGAAATTCAAGGGTGGGGTGATCTTCAGGAGGTCGTTCGACAATTCATAATACGGTCTTGCTCACAGCACGCGACGGCCGAAAAATTAAATCTGCAAATTCTTCTGCGAACCCCTGTCGTTGACTCCATTCGCGACGAATTGAGCGCGGTCTGTAATGAATTGGCAACGATACGACAGACGAAGGGTGGTAAGAAGGCTTATCACACAATGATCGCGGCCTATTTTTGTGATCTTTCCAAAGTATTCCAAGCGTTGCGCACCGTGTGCAAAGCCGGTTGTACTCTTTGTTTCGTGATTGGTGATTCGGCCCCCTATGGGGTTTATGCACCGGTTGAACTCTGGCTCGGAAAGTTGGCTCTTGCAGCCGGATTTAAATCTTATTCGTTCGAAAAGCTTAGAGACAGAAATATAAAGTGGATGAACAGGAAGCACAGGGTTCCATTAAAAGAGGGACGTCTTTGGATCAGAGGTTAAATATGGCTAAATCACCAGCGCATAGATTTGGACAGGTTATCGGCGAGCTACTTGAGTCGGTTGTTCGTCCACAACTCGAGACCTTTTGTCGGCAGCAGCGACTTTATTTGGATCACCAGAAAAAAATCCGACCAGCCCGTCCGGGGAAGAAAGTTTCATGGATGGATCAATATGGAAACACCCATGATCTCGATTTTGTGATTGAACGCGATGGCACAGATCAAAAAACAGGAACTCCACTTGCCTTTATCGAGACGGCGTGGCGTCGATATACAAAGCATTCGAGGAACAAAGCACAAGAAATCCAAGGCGCTATCTTGCCACTAGCCGAAAAATACGAATGGAACAATCCGTTTCTTGGCACAATTTTAGCAGGTGTATTTACCGATGGCTCGCTTGATCAACTTCGTTCAATGGGTTTCAATGTTCTGTATTTCCCCTATGAATCACTTGTCGCGGCGTTCGAGTCTGAAGGAGTTAACATTGCATTTGACGAAAAGACTCCTCGTCAAATTTTCAGTAAGACTACCAAACAAATTGAGCATACGTCAGTCGCCGTCATGGCGAAGATTCGCGCACATCTTGTCAGAACGAACCAAGCTGCAATAACCGGATTCTTTGCCGCGCTGAACAAGAGACTCGGAAGGCGAGTTACTCGAGTTGTCATTATTCCAATGTATGGACGTGTTAACGAATTTGAGACGCTTGAGGACGCTGTTCAATTTCTTGATCGCCACGTGGTCACTGAAGGTTCTGGGGAATTTCGGAAGTATGACATAAGAATTGAATTCTCCAATGGAGACAAAGTTGACGCGTGCATGGAAGCGAAGGACAAGGTCAGAGAGTTTCTTGCTTTCGTCATAAGGCAATAGCCTGAACATCGGGGATCAGAAAATCGCCCCGCCAACCAAGCTGACAAGTACGCGGGGGTCTTCGTGGCGTCAGGAATCCAGATCATCGGAATTTGGGTTCCATTCGCGACCTACGGGGAAAATTGCCACCAAGTGTCGCGTAGATTTCATGATTGGGATGGATTATCACTGCCGTTACGGTATCTTGCTCTGCGTTTTGCGCGAAGAAATGAAGAGTTACACCACGAAGATACGAAGAGCACAGAGAGGCGTTCCAAGCCTTGGAAAAACCGGTAGTCCAAACTTCCAAGGCTTGGGAATGGTTCCAACTCGGTGACCTCTGTGTCTCGGTGGTGAAAGTTTAGGAGAACGACGATGGCACATTCAATTAGCGCGGCGGCAGAAGCGTTGCTGGATAAAGAAATCAAGGTGTTGGACAAGGGCTTTGTCAGGCTGGTGGATTACATGGGCAGCGATGACCGCATTGTGCAGGCGGCGCGCGTCTCCTATGGCGCGGGCACGAAGACCGTGCGCGAGGACGCGGGGCTGATTGACTATCTGCTGGCGCACGCGCACACTTCACCCTTCGAGCACGTCGTGGTGGAGTTGCACTGCAAGATGCCGATCTTCGTCGCGCGGCAGTGGGTCCGGCACCGCATGGCGCGGATCAACGAAATCTCCGGACGCTATAGCGTGATGAGCGACGAATTTTATGTGCCCGATCCCGAACAGGTGCAACTCCAGAGTACCGATAACAAGCAGGGCCGGTCCACCGAAGAAGTCCCGGCGGAGTTGCGGCAGAAGGTCATCGAGCTGCTGAAAAAAGATCAGGGCGATGTTTATGCCAGCTATGAGGACTTGCTGAAGGACAACATTGCGCGCGAACTGGCGCGCATCAACCTGCCGCTCTCGCTCTATACGGAGTGGTACTGGCAGATGGATCTGCACAATCTTTTCCACTTCCTGCGGCTGCGGCTCGATGCGCACGCCCAGTGGGAAATCCGCAAGTATGGCGAAGCCATTGCCGAGATCGCCAAGGCCGTCGCGCCGCTGGCCTATGCCGCGTTCGAGCGTCACATGCTCAAGGGCAAGCATTTCTCCGGCGACGAGATGGAAGCGCTCAAGAAGATGCTATGTGGCGAACCCAATCCGCTGGAAGGTCGTCGTCGCCGAGACTTTGAGGCGAAGATGGGAATAGCGGATAGCAAATAGCAGACCAGGCAGAAGTTAACCACGGATCACACGGACTGCACGGATTGGAAGAACAGACACGTTTTATATCTGCGAAATCTGCGTAATCCGTGGTTCGTTCAGATCAGAGAGTGGCAATGCGCGCGATGGTGACCGCATTCTGCGCCAGCAATTGCGTCGCATACTGTTGCTGCGTAACACGAGCAATCTCTGTGAGCATCGCGTCGTGGAGGTTGGTGACGCGTTCGACGTAGTCGCGGGTCGAGGCCGGCATTTTCTTTAGATCAAAATTCTTCTGGGCGAGCAACGTCGGGCCGGCGTTATAGGCCGCGATCAAGAGTGCGCGCTCGTCGGCTTGCCATTTTTCGCGGTGTTGCGCGATCTGTGCTTGCAGGCGCGCGAGATAGGCGCGGCCCACGCGGCGGTTGAGCGCCGGATCAAAAGCCTTCTGGAAAGGTTGCGGATGTCCAAAGATTTCCCGCGTGGTTTCGCGCCACGTCGGCAGCCGGATTTGCATCAGGCCGCGTTCGCCCATGCTGCCGACGCATTGCGGGTTGCCTTGCGATTCCACTTGGATGATCGCATCCACCAGCCGCTCACCAATCTCGCGGGCGCTGGGTGCGGCGGGAGTCACATTTTGGGCCCAGCACGTGCCCCACAGGCAGAGCGCAGCCAGTAACGCAAAAGGCGCACGGCAAGCATGACTCAACAGCTTCATGTTTCAGCCTCGCAATCACCGGTTAATACCGGCGGGAATTTACGCGACGAACAACGGGAACAACCAGGACAACGCCCGGACAAAAAAGAGAAATAGAAAATACCTGAATTTTTTGGGAACGCAACAACAAAAAATATTTTTCGGCAGTGCGGTTTCCCATCCTTGGAAAAGTAACCGACCTTTTTCCCAAGGGTTGGAAAAGATAATCAGCCTTTTTCCAACCTTTGGAACGCAGGCCCGAAACGCGGATTGTCCCGGCATCGTTTTCCCGCTACATTTTCGCCCCACGTGAAGCGACGGATCAGCATAACCATTACCGGACGGGTCCAAGGCGTGGGTTTTCGGCCGACGGTCTACCGCTATGCCCAAGCCGCCGGGCTGACCGGTTTCGTCAAAAACACGCCGGCCGGCGTGGTGGTCGAAGCCGAAGGCGGGGCCGCCGCCGTTGCGGAATTCGTCGAGCGCCTGCGGCAGCAGCCGCCGGTACAGGCACGGGTGGATGAATTCAAAACCGCTGCCCTGCCGCTCGGCGGGGAAAAAGATTTCCAGATCGCGGGCAGTCAGCCGTCGGGTGACTTGCTCATCGGTATTCCGCCCGACCTGGCCACGTGCGCCGATTGCGGACAAGAAATCCGCGACCCGACCAACCGCCGCCACGGCTATCCGTTCACGAACTGCACCTGCTGCGGGCCGCGTTTCACCATCGTCCGCGAGCTGCCCTATGATCGCGTCAAGACCGCGATGTCCACTTTTCCAATGTGCCCGGCGTGTCAGGCGGAATATGCCGATCCGGCCAACCGCCGGTTTGATGCGCAGCCGAACGCGTGTGCCGTATGTGGGCCGGCGCTGCGGCTGATCAACACCCACAGCGAGCCGGTGTCCACCGCTGATCCCATCGCCACCGCCGCCGATTTGCTGCGGCAAGGTCATGTACTGGCGCTCAAAGGCCTCGGCGGTTATCACCTCTGCTGCGACGCCACCAAACCCGAACCGATCCGCCGCTTGCGCGATCGCAAGCAGCGACCAGACAAGCCCTTCGCCGTGATGTTCCAATCCTTGGAAGAAGTCCGGCGGCATTGCGTCGTGGAGGACCACGAAGCCGCCGAACTGACGTCCATCGCCGCGCCCATCGTCATTTTACGCCGACGAGAAGAGCGCACTTTGCCTCCGGACATTGCACCGGACACGCGAGATTTGGGCGTATTTTTGCCCTACACGCCGCTGCATCACCTGCTGCTCGACCGTTTGAGTCCGCTTGTCATGACCAGCGGTAATCGCTCCGAAGAACCGCTCGCCGCCGACGAGGCCGAGTTGGAACATCTGCTCGGCACGTTCGCCGATTATGCGCTTGTGCACAATCGCCCGATTGTCCGGCGTTGCGATGATTCCGTGTTGAAAATGACCGGCAGGCAACGCCTGTTCATCCGCCGCGCACGCGGCTTTGTGCCGGCGGCGATTCGGTTGCCGCACCGCGGGCCGCCGGTGCTCGCGGTTGGCGGTGACTTGAAAAACGTTTTCGCGCTGACGCGTCGGCAACAGGCGATTCTCTCGCAGCACATCGGCAATCTCGATGAGTTTGCCGGCTATCGTTTCCTCGAAACAGCGGTGGACGATCTCGCACGCTTGCTGGGCATTCGCCCGGAAATCGTCGCGCACGATCTCCATCCCGACTACGCCGCGACGCGCTTCGCACGCGAGTTTGTTGCGCCGACGCATATCGCCGTGCAGCACCACCACGCACATGTCGCCGCATGCATGGTCGAGCACAACTTGCGCGGACCGGTGATCGGCGTCGCGCTCGATGGCTTGGGTTATGGTCCGGATGGCACGATCTGGGGCGGCGAGGTATTGCTGGCCGACTACCGCACCTTCCAGCGTGTCGCCCACTTCAAACCCTGCCGCCTGCCCGGTGGCGACGAAGCCACGCGCCATCCGCTCCGCATGGCTTGGAGTCAACTCGTCACCGAATTTGGCGCAGAGGCCGATGCTATGGCCGCCGAATTTTTACCCGCGCTCGCGGCGGAGGAGCGCACCACGCTGCGCCAGGTCATCAGCCAGGGTGTCAACTCGCCGTGGACCACCAGCGCGGGCCGCTTATTCGACGCCGTCGCCGCGCTACTCGGCTTCCAGCGACCGATTTCCTACGAAGGCCAGGCGGCCATCCGGTTGCAGGCGCTCGCGGAGACCGCGCCGCTAGCGCCTTACGCCTTCGCCCTCGAAAAAGCGCGCGACCCGTGGATCATTTCTTTCGGCCCGACCTTGCGCGCCATCGTCGGCGATTTGCGCGCCGGTCAAGCGCGGTCGCACATCGCCGGACGCTTCCATCGCGCCGTGGCGGCGGC
This sequence comes from Verrucomicrobiota bacterium, assembly GCA_004321905.1. Classification (GTDB taxonomy): domain Bacteria; phylum Verrucomicrobiota; class Kiritimatiellia; order CAIQIC01; family CAIQIC01; genus DP16D-bin41. The sequence continues at coordinate 9,634 of SCQF01000009.1, forward strand.
CATCACCGAAACCTGCGCGGGGTTGCGCGTCCGACATTCACTACGCGAGGTCGTGTTGAGCGGTGGCGTGATGCAAAACGATTTTCTGTTGGGCCTGCTCCACGAAAGCTTGCACAGTAAAGGATTCCGGGTACATTCCCAGCAGCTTGTTCCGCCCAACGACGGCGGCCTCGCGCTGGGACAGGCGGCGGTAGCTTTGGCGCGATTTTTTGAGTGAGCAAAATTATGTGTCTGGCCATTCCAGCGAAGGTTCTCGAAGTCAACGGCAACGAAGCCGTTATTTCCGTCCAAGGTGTACGCCGCACCGCCAACCTGATGCTGCTCGAAGACGGCGCGCAACCGGGCGAATATGTCTTGCTGCATGCCGGTTTTGCCCTGCGCAAATGGACGGAGCAGGAAGCCAAAGAAGTCGAAGAACTACTACAAGAAGTCACACTCACAGGAATCGGCTGACCCCCAACAAATGACTTTTCCAAGGGTTGGAAAAAAACCGTGAATGATTTTCCAAGCCTTGGAATAATCGTGGCGGTGAATAAAAAATGGACGCTAAACTGCAAGAAATCCGCGAACTGGCCCAGCAGGTCGGCCATCCGGTACAGCTCATGGAAGTCTGCGGCACGCACACCACCGCCGCGTTTCGCGTCGGCTTGCGCAGTCTGCTGCCGGAAAGCGTCAAATTACTTTCCGGGCCGGGCTGCCCGGTCTGCGTCACCCACGACCGCTTTCTCGAGCACGCGCTGGCCATCGCGGCCCAGCCGGATACGGTCGTGGCGACATTCGGCGACATGCTGCGCGTGCCCGGTTGCAGCGGTTCGCTCGAATCGGCGCGTGCGCGCGGCGCGCAGATTCAGGTGGTCTATTCGCCGCTCGACGCGTTGCAGACCGCCAAGCAGCACCCGGAACTGCGCGTCATTTTCCTTGGCATTGGTTTTGAAACCACCGCGCCCACCACCGCCGGCGCGCTGGTCGCCGCCAAAGCTGGCGTGCCGAATTTCTTTGTTTTGAGCGCGCACAAAACCATGCCGGCGGCCTTGCGCGCGCTGCTGGTCAGCGGCGAAATGAAAATTGACGCGTTTCTGATGCCTGGCCATGTCAGCGTCATCACCGGTATGCACATCTATGAGTTTGTGGCCGAGGAATTCAAGCGCCCGTGCGTCATCACCGGTTTTGAACCGAACGATTTGGTCGCGGGTATCGCGCAGGCCTTGCGCCTGATCGCAGCGGGCCGCGCCGTGGTGGATAATCAATATCAACGCGCGGTGTCTGCGGAGGGTAATCAGAAGGCGCAAGAATTGATCAACGAAGTTTTTGAACCGTGCGACACCGAGTGGCGCGGGTTGGGCAAGATTCCCGGCAGCGGGCTGGCGATTCGGGCGGCGTATGCCGCACACAATGCGGCCCACGTCTTTCCCGCGCCGACGAAGGATGTTCCTGAAACCAGTCGCGGCTGCCGGTGTGGCGAGGTGCTACGCGGTGCGATCACACCGCCCCAATGCCCGCTGTTCCGCAATGTCTGCACGCCTTCCACGCCGCACGGCGCGTGCATGGTTTCCGGCGAAGGCACCTGCGCGGCTTACTATCGTTATTCCTGAGCCACCGATGCCCAGCGACGAAATCATCCTGATGAGTCACGGTGGCGGTGGCCGTCGCACCCAGCAACTCTTGCGCGACCACGTGCTGCCACCGCTCGATAATCCAATTTTGCGGCAGATGGACGACGCCGCCTGCCTCGAACTGGCCGGTGTGCAGCTTGCGTTCACTACAGACTCCTACGTTATCCGTCCGCTGTTCTTCCCCGGCGGCGATATTGGCCGGTTGGCCGTTTGCGGTACGGTCAATGATCTCGCCATGCAGGGTGCACAGCCACTGTACCTCACCCTGGGTTTAATCCTCGAAGAAGGTCTGCGGGTGAACGACCTCGACACGATCATGCAATCGGCGGCCGCTGCCGCACGCGAAGCCGGCGTTCAGATTGTCGCCGGCGACACCAAGGTTGTCGAGCGCGGCGCGGGCAGCGGCTTGTTCATCAATACCGCCGGCCTCGGCCTGCGTCGGTCCGGCGTAGATACGCACATCGCCAACGCGCGGCCCGGCGACGTCATTCTCATCACCGGCACGCTCGGCGATCACGGCGTCGCCGTATTGAGCCGCCGCGAAGGGCTCGCGTTTCAGACGGAGCTGGTCAGTGATGTTGCTCCGCTCAATGGACTCACCGCCGCGTTGCTCGACGCCGTCCCCGGCGTGCATGCGCTGCGCGATCCAACACGCGGCGGCCTGGCTGCCGCGCTGAACGATGTGGCCGCCGCGGCACACGTCGGCATCCGCATCGAAGAGAAGGCGCTGCCCGTGCGCCCGGATGTACGCGGAGCCTGCGGCTTGCTCGGACTGGAGCCGCTCAGCGTGGCCAACGAAGGCAAGGCGCTGGTGATCTGCGCCGCGGCCGATGAGGAGCGCGCCTTGGCGGCGCTGCGCGCGCATCCGCTGGGCCACGATGCATGCCGCATCGGCGCGGTACTCGCCGCGCCTGCCGGCAAAGTGCTCTTGCACACCCGTATCGGCGGCGAACGCTTGGTGGAAATGCCGCTGGGCGACGATTTGCCGCGGATTTGTTAACCCAAACAGGAGGACAGCATGCAAAAGCAATGGATCGTTGGAGTGTTCGGATTAGCGTTGATCGTCGGAACAGCCCGTGCCGGTTGGGAATACACGGCTGTGACCAAAGGCGAAGGCGGTAAACACACGGCGATGGTCAACAACCAAATGCATGCGTTGATTGACGGAACCAAAGCACGGATGGAATTCGTCGAAAGTGGCAACCCGATGATGGTCGCGGGTAATTACCTCGTCACCGAAGACGCCGGGAAAACGGTTTATATGGTGAACCCGACGGAGAAAACCTATAGCACGTGGAATATGGAAGCGATGCTGGGCCTGGCCGGCAACATGATGAGCATGATGAACATGAAGGTCAAAGACCAGCAGATTGAAAAACTGGTGGAAGAAAAGGGCGAGCGGATGCTCGGCCAGCCGACCACGCATTATAAATTCCACACCAGCTATACGGTGGAAATGAATTTCATGGGCATGCAACACTCCACCCCCACCAGCCTTGATGAAGAAATCTGGACAACCGCCGCGCTGACGGATGCTGCCGCCGCCTTCGTGCCGCTACGCAACAGCATGAAAACAGGCAATGCTGAATTGGATAAACTCATTGCCGACCAGAAGAGCAGGATGAAGGGCTTCCCGCTCAAGATGATTACCACCCATCACACCACCGATCCACGCGGCCAGGCACGGGAAACCACGACCACGATGGAAGTGACCAACCTCAAACAAATCAGCCCGTCCGCCAGCGAATTCAAGCTGCCGTCCGGCTATCAAGCGCAGGAAACACCGGTAATGCCCGGCCTAGGCGGCGACGCCGGCAAGCAGGGTGGCGGCGAAAAATCGAATGGTGAAAATCCATTTCTGAAATTGCTCCAGCAGCAGCTTCAAAAACAACAGTAAGGATTTTCCCGCTGCAAGGTAGGGCCGGACTGCCGGTCCGGCCGCGGCGGCGCAGACTGTGCCGCCCTGCCTGAAAATTCCGGTTAATCAGCGACGCGGTGCGTCAGCAGCCGATCCACCAATGTATCCGGCGCAAAGCGTCGCAACGCTGCGCCCGCCCACGCCACGAACGTCACCGGATAGCGCCGGTGCGGATGCGGCGACGCTAAAGCGTGCAGAATTTTTTGCGCGACGGCTTCCGGCGGAAGTTGAAAATGGTCGCGCGTTTTCCCCCGATCGGGTTGCTCCGCGTTGCGCCGATAGATGTGCGCGAAAGGCGAGGCGGTCGCGGCGGTCAGATGCCGCCAGCCTGCCGCTTCTGCGTTGGCCCGAAACTCCGTCGTAATCGGCCCAGGCTCAACGATCGAGACGGCCACTCCGGCATTGCGTAATTCGATCCGCAGGCAATCGGAAAGCGCTTCCACGGCGTACTTGCTCGCCACATAGGCGCCCATCAGCGGCAGTGGAATCCGCCCGAGCACGCTGCTGACGTTGACGATCCGCCCCCAACCTTGTTTCCGAAAGAACGGGATGAAGTGATTGGTCAAATCCTGCAAACCGATCACGTTGACCTCGAACTGCTCACGCAACGCGGCGCGACTCAAATCCTCCAACGCGCCCGGCTGGCCGAACCCCGCGTTATTGACCAGTGCACCCAACGCGCCGCCGGTCAGCGTAAGCACTTCGGTCGTCGCCGTCTTGACCGATTCGGCATTCGCGATGTCAAGCGTGATAGGCGTGAAACCTGCCGCACGCAGCTTTTCCCTGTCCGCGGGCTTACGCGCCGTTGGCAGAACCCGCCAGCCGTGGGCGCGCAAACACTCCGCGGTGGCCAGCCCGATGCCCGATGAGCAGCCGGTGACTAACGCCGTCTGCTCTTTGACCCGTGGGAAATTCATACCGTGATTTTAGCCGCCGTCCGCCTCAAAATCCATCCACAAGACACACTTGTTGCCAAGGTTTGGAAAAGCAACGGTTGGTTTTTCCAGGGATTGGAGCGGGAGAGGGGAGTCGAACCCCCGACGTTCAGCTTGGGAAGCTGACATTCTACCACTGAATTACTCCCGCACAGAACGACGGCACTTTACTCCAGCAAGCTGGAAACGCAACGGCAAAATCACCAGTTCACGCCCGCAAAAACCGTCGGACCGGAAAGCTTCAGGTCTGCGGTGACTGGATAGGTGCTGTCTTCGCCATTGATCGCCACATAGCGGTAACCGCCACCGGCAAAAAACCAATCGAGTTTGATCATCGCGCCGACTTCGGCATCCACAAATTTAGCGGTGATCTCGCCAAAATCCCACTTGAAACCACAGATGCTGCCCCGCACCGCCAGCCAATCCACCGGACTGAGTTCCAAAAACGCACCCACGTACGGCATGCCGGTCTTCACATCTTTTTCCGTCGAACCGATGAGCGAGCTGGACGCTTTGGCGGAGAAATCCATGTACTGCCCGCCGCCCAGAATGCCGCCATGAAGCGCCTCGGTGCCGAGGTTGATGCGCGCAAAACCACGCGCAAACGTGGCGTCGAGAGCTGTCGAAACATCGGCGTCCACCGGAAACACCAAATCGTGAAACCGCACATCACGATGAATGGCGTTATTGGCCGACATGCTGAACTTGAAAAATTCCGCGCCGATTTCCACATATTTACCGATGATGATACGCGCATCGGGCACGCCGATGCGGCTGCCGTAGCCAAGATCATTTTCCAAGTCCACCGTTGTACCCTCAAGGCCGTCAATGCCAATGGCCATGTTGCCGGAAGGCCGCATGAACCAGTAGGAACCTTCCACTTCAAGCCACGCGTGGGCGGGCGACGCGGTGAACGCAACCAACAGAATAAACACGAGCAGTACCTTTTTCATGCGCTTCCTTTCAGTTCAGATGGGCAAAAGATAGCGGGCGGCGGCGACGCAGGCAATAGGATTCAGCGGAAGCAAACGGGTGCACGTATATGTTCCCAGCCTCCTGAAAACCGAAGTTGAAGTGTTTTGGCGGGTTGTTTTGGGGGTCAGGCGCGGGTTCCGCGCAGGCCGGCGGTCAACTGCGGCGTAGTTGGGGTCTGCGTTGCTCTTAATCTGTCCGGCAAGGGGTTACGCGGCGTGAGTCCGCCCCAACTCTGCGGTAGAAACAGGACCAGGTGGTGTCCGCGGCGCCCCAGCGCCGCTCCGCTTCGGTTTTCAGGAGGCTGGGAAACTATTTCAACCGACCACCAAATTGAGGAGCCGACCCGGAATATAAATTTGTTTACGAATTGCCTTGCCTGCAAGATGCGGGGCAACGGTTGCATCGGCTTGCGCCGCGGCGACGATCTGTTCCTGCGTCGCGCCGGTGGGCAGGGTGACCTTACCGCGCAGCTTGCCGTTAACTTGCACGGGAATCTCGATGGAATCCTGCACGAGATATTCCTGCCGCCAGACCGGCCACGGTTCGTAGGCGAGCGTGTTCGCATGGCCGAGCCGCTGCCAGAGTTCCTCGGCGAAGTGCGGCGCGAACGGCGCGAGCAGTAGCACGAAGGTTTCCATGACGGACTTCGGGCGCTGCGTCCAGCGCTGGCACTCGTTGGAAAATTCCATCATTGTGGAGATCGCGGTGTTGAAGCGCAGACCTTCGATATCGCCGGTGACTTTCTTGATCGTCTCGTGCAACCAGCGGAGTTGATCCTTCGTCGGCTCGACGTCGGCGATCTCCGGCAGGAGAGAATCGGCGCGGTCATCCATGAACAACCGCCAGACGCGGTTGAGGAAGCGGTGGGTGCCCTCGACGCCCTTCATGCTCCACGGTTTGACCTGCTCCAGCGGGCCCATGAACATCTCGTAGAGGCGGAGCGTATCGGCGCCATAGTCGCGGACGACGTCGTCGGGATTGATGACGTTGCCGCGGCTCTTGCTCATCTTGAAGGCGCGCGCATTGACGCGGATCGCGGGGTTTTCCTTGAGCACGAAGAAGTCACCCTTCTTCTCGACGAACTCGTCCTCGATGCGCTCGGCGGTCAGCTTGGCGTGGGTGCGCGCGTCGTGGTGCTCCTCGCCAACGAACTCGGCGGAAACCGGCTCGCCGGACTCGTTATAGAACGCGGTGTATTCCACCTCGCCGAGGATCATGCCCTGGTTGACGAGGCGCTGGAACGGCTCCTTCGTGGAGACCACGCCCGCATCGTAGAGCACCTTGTGCCAGAAGCGCGCGTAGAGCAGATGCAACACCGCGTGCTCCGCGCCGCCCACATAGAGGTCCACCGGCATCCAATATTTTTCCTTCGCCGGGTCCACCAGCCGCTGCTGGTTCTTCGGGTCAATGAAGCGCAGGTAGTACCAGCACGAGCCCGCCCACTGCGGCATCGTGTTCGTCTCGCGCGTCGCCGGCGCGCCGGTCTTTGGGTCGGTCGTGTGGATCCACGAGGGAATCGTCGCGAGCGGACTTTCGCCGGTGCCGGAGAGCGTGTAGGTGGCCACTTCCGGCAGCGTCAGCGGGAGCGAATCCACGGATACCGGCTGCGATTCGCCGTCCACGAAGATCACCGGAAACGGCTCGCCCCAGTAGCGCTGACGGCTGAAGAGCCAGTCGCGCAGCTTGTAGTTCACCTTCGACTGCCCGATGCCCTTGCCTTGTAGCCACGCGGTGATTTTCGCTTTGGCTTCTGGCGTCGGCAGGCCATTGATCGAGATTTCCGCGTTGGCGGAATTGACGTTCACGCCATCGCCGGTGAACGCCTCTTTCGTGATGTCACCGCCGCTGATGACCTCGACCATCGGCAGATGGAAGGTCTTGGCGAACGTGTAGTCGCGCTCGTCATGCGCGGGCACGGCCATGATCGCGCCGGTACCGTAAGTTGCAAGGACGTAGTCGGCGATCCAGATCGGAATCTTTTGACCGTTGACCGGATTGATGGCATACGCGCCGGTGAAGCAACCGGTCTTGGTCTTCTGCAGCTCGGTGCGCTCGAGATCACTCTTGCGCGCGGCCGCCTCCTGATAGGTCTTGATTGCGGCGCGCTGTTCCAGCGTCGTGATCTGGTCCACCAGCGCGTGTTCGGGCGAGAGTACCATGTAGGTGGCGCCGAACAGCGTGTCCGGTCGCGTGGTGAAAACGGTGATCTGCTGTTTGGAGTCTGCCACCTTGAACTGGACTTCCGCGCCTTCGCTCTTGCCAATCCAGTTGCGTTGCATCTCCTTGATGCTCTCGGTCCAGTCGAGGCCGTCGAGGTCGGCGAGCAGGCGCTCGGCGTAGGCGGTGATGCGCAGCATCCATTGGCGCATCGGACGGCGGATCACCGGGTGGCCGCCGCGCTCGCTCTTGCCATCAATCACTTCCTCGTTCGCGAGCACCGTGCCCAGCGCGGGGCACCAGTTCACCGCAACCTCGGCCTGATAGGCGAGCCCGCGCTCGTAGAGCTTGAGGAAAATCCACTGCGTCCACTTGTAATAATCCGGATCGGTCGTGGCGACCTCGCGCTCCCAGTCATAGGAGAAACCGAGCGACTGGAGCTGCTGGCGGAAGCGGTTGATGTTGCGCTCCGTGGTCACGCGCGGATGCGTGCCGGTCTCCAGCGCGTACTGCTCCGCCGGCAGGCCAAACGCGTCCCAGCCCATCGGGTGCAGCACGCTGAAACCCTTCATGCGTTTGTAGCGGGCGAGGATGTCGGTGGCGGTGTAGCCCTCGGGATGGCCCACGTGCAGGCCCGCGCCGCTCGGATAGGGGAACATGTCGAGGATGTAGTACTTGGGCTGATCGGCCACCGACTCGTCCGGCGTGCGGAACGTTTTGTGCTCCGCCCAGAACGCCTGCCACTTTTTCTCGATCGTATGAAAAGGATACACGGCCATAGCTACGCCTTTACTCTTGTGGGCGGGACCTCCGGTCCCGCGCGCGGGAGCGTGAGCTCCCGCCCACCGAACCCGCGAAACGCCGCGCAGAATAACGCATCACCGCCGGCGGGTGCGACTAGATTTTGTGGCTGGCCACGAGGCGGGCGAAGTGCTCAAAACTGCGGTCAAAGGTCGCTTCAGCCGCCGGCGAGAAACAGCAGGCGGGCAATTCACGGCTGCTCAAGTGATAGCGCAGACAGTCGCAGCACATCCCTTTGCGCGAACAGGGCTCATAGGTGCAGTTGCACCCGGTTTGATTGGTCGTTTGTTTGCAGTTCATGATGCGCGAGGATAGGTGACGCGGCGGGCCGGCAGCAAGTTCCAATGCTTGGAAAACCGATCGAGCGCTTTTTCCAAGCTTTGGAACCGGCGGCGCTAGGCCCGTACGCGCACCGGCAGAACGACGGTCGGCAGGCCTTCCCACTGCAAGCGCCGTTGGATGGCGGTGGCGGTTTCGTTGTGCAGAACGCGCTGATACCACGTGTCGCGCCGGAAAATCAGTTTGCCGGCGAAGAACGTGGCTTTGGGGAACTGCCGCCCAATCTCTGTGCAGAGTGACTCGATTTCGGCGAGCGGTTCGGCGCCCAGCGACATGCGGCAGGTGGCGGCCAGACCGAAGCCGCGCGCCAGCGTCACGTATTTGTCGAGAGCTTGCCGGGTTTCGGCCTTCAGGTTTTCCAGTTCCTCCAAGCCTTTGAAATGGCCCGAATCTATGACGGCCACCGAGACGAAGACCACCTGTTTATAAAAACCGGGAAACTGCCGGAAGATTGTGAGCAGCGAATGAATACCGAGACCACCGTAGCCGCCGACGAGCAATGCGGCGATAGGCTGATACGGGTCCAACTCCGCCGCCGTGGCGGCAGTGGCGGTCGGCAAGTTGTCGAGCATTTGCGACAGTACGGCCAACTTCCGCGACACCTTTTGGTAGTGACGCCGAATGAGCCAGCAGAACGCGATCAGCAGCGACGTGACGAGAATGGTCATCCATGCGCCCTCGGAAAATTTCTCCACCACGACCATCACCAAAATGCCGATGCACAACACTGCGCCGATGACGTGGAGGGACAACGCGCGCAGCCAGCGGGGATGTTTCTGACGTTCCGTGATCCAGAACTTGCACATGCCAAGTTGGGTCAGCGAAAAGGTCACGAAGACGTTGATGGAGTACATGGTGACGAGTTGATCAATGCCGCCACGGGTGTAGAAGAGCGTCAGTACGGCGGCCACGCCCATGAGAACGACGCCGTAGTGCATGGTCAGCCGTTCGGAGAGCGAACTGAAGCGGCGCGGTAACCAGGAATCCAACGCCATGTTGGCCATCACGCGCGGGCCATCAATGAAGCCGGTCTGCGCCGCCAGCAGCAGCAAGGCACCCTCGGCCACGAGCGCGAGGACGACGAACCAGCCGCCGAACGGCAGGGCTTCGAACATCACGGCGTTCAGCGTCTTGCCCTCTACTGGTTTTACATCCAGCAGCAGGTAACATAGCAGGATGCCGCCGGCGGTGACCGCCAGCGAGATCGCCATGTAGAGCATGGTGCGTTTGGCGGTGGCAACGCGCGGCTCGCGCATGATCTGCAGACCGTTGGAGACGGCCTCGATGCCGGTGTAGGTGCCTGCACCACGCGAGTAGGCTTGGGCGAAGAGCAGCAGTAGTCCGCCCACGCCAATGGTCGAAAGGCCCTCGCGCAAACCACCGACCGTGTGCGCGGTCACGGCAGGGATCTGATGAAAATGGAAGACGAAGGTGCCCAGCAAGGCGACGGCATGGGTGACGATGAATAGCAGAAAAACGGGCACGAGCAAACTGATGGATTCCTTCACGCCGCGGATATTCATGATGATCAGCAGACCGATGGCCAACGCTTCCAACGGCAGCTTCCAACCGTGCCACGCCAGCGGCAGAAAGCTGAAAATTTGGTCCGCACTCGAGGCGATGGACACCGTGATGGTCAGTACATAGTCCACCAGCAGCGCGCAACCGGAGACGAGGCCCAACGCAGGGCCCAGCAACTTGGAGGCGACCACGTAGCCGCCACCACCCGACGGGAAATGTTCAATGATCCGGCTATAGGTATAGGAGATGATGAAGACGGTCAGCGCCGTGGCCAGCGCCAAAAAGATCGCCAGATAGGTGTGTTGCCCCAGCGCGCGAAACGCTTCGTCGGGGCCGTAGGCCGAGGAACTCAAGCCATCGGAACCCAAGCCAACCCAGGCGAGGAACGCGAGCAGCGAAATTTTATGGAACAGCCGCGGGTCGCGGATGTCCCGTGGCTTGCCGAACATCAACTCTTTCAGTCGCTCAAACGCCGTCATGGTCAACACGCTTTCCGTTAGGTCACAACGGTGCGATAAAGCGCCGCTGTGGCCATAGCTCAAACGGGAGATCGTTGGTCGCCTCGCACGCGCGAGGCCAAGGGGATCGCCCTTCCATATGCCGACGGAGTTAGCTGACGGGCTCGGTCTTGGAAGTGACCGCGTGCGATGGTTACCCACCGCCGTACGCCCCGTCCCCGACTCATGCCGGGGAATTGGGTCCTCCGCAACGACCCGTAGGAAGGCGGATCGCATTAGGCTGCGGGGCGGGAGTGAAGCACAGGCGACTCGGTCTGTCAACGCAGTTACGGCAAGTGAAAACACCGTTTTTCCAAGCCTTGGAACTTTTTACGCGCCGTACGAAAATCCACGAAAAAAGCACCAGCGCACAAGAATTTACGAGACGCCGCCGACATAATGACGCACAGTTCGTGTGCAAAGAGAGGCTTGTCGGATCGGCAAAGAAGAGTTAAAAATCATGGGGTCAGTGGAATTTAGAAGAAAGGAAGCAGCGATGAGTCAGAATGAAGCATTATTCACGGCGATTACCAAGGGCAATCGGAAGATCGTCGAAGAACAGGTCAATGCGTGCGTCGCTGCGGGCGGCAACGTGGTCGAACTGTTGACCGGGACCATGATTCCTGCGATGCGGACCATCGGCGAGCGGTTCTCGCGTAACGAAGTCTATGTGCCCGAAATGCTGATCGCCGCGCGCGCCATGGGCGCCGGCCTCAAGATCATCGAGCCCATTCTGGCCAAGGCTGGGCATAAGCCGCTCGGTAAAGTGTGCGTTGGCACGGTCAAGGGCGACCTGCACGACATCGGCAAAAACTTGGTGGCCATGATGCTCAAGGGTGCCGGTTATGAAGTGGAAGACCTTGGCGTGGACTGCGATACTGCCAAATTCCAAGCCGCCGTGGATCGTGGCGCGCAGGCGGTCTTGTGCAGCGCACTGCTGACCACCACGATGCCCTACATGAAGACCGTCACGGAAGCGTTGAAGGGTAAAAACGTCAAGGTCGTGATTGGCGGCGCGCCCGTCACGCAGCAGTACGCCAACGACATCGGCGCACACGGCTACGGTGAAGACGCCAATTCCGCCGTCAAGGTGGTGGACGCCCTGTTGGCGGTGGGCCGCTAATCGGTACACGCGCCGTCGAAAACGGGTCTGGTTTCCAAGGCTTGGAAAACCGCTTCAGCGCTTTTTCCAAACCTTGGAAATTGCTCACGTTTTCTTCCGTGGCGCGGCGTGAATGCACTCGCCGTGGAGGGCGTGCGCCGCTTCCATCCAAATTTCGCCGAACGTCGGATGCGCGTGAACCGTCCGACCAAGTTCGGCCGAAGTTAGTTCCGCACGAATCGCGGCGGTCGCTTCGGCGATCAAGTCGGTGGCATGTGCGCCGACAACTTGTGCACCGAGTAATTGATCCGTCTGCGCGTCGGCGAGCAGCTTGACGAAACCTTCCGGGTGGCCGGCGGCAAGCGCACGACCCAGCGCGGCGAACGGGAAGCGGCCCACCTTGACGGCGCGGCCTTGCTTCTGCGCCTCGGCTTCGGTCAATCCAACGAGTGCGACTTCGGGGATCGTGAAGATGACGCCGGGAATCAGCGTTTCATTTTTGCGTGGCTTGTGTCCGCAGGCAGCTTCAGCAGCGATTATCGCTTGCGCAGTCGCGGCGTGCGCGAGTTGCATCCCGCCATTGACGTCGCCGATGGCGTAGATGGTGGCCACGGCGGTACGGTTGGAATCGTCCACGGGGATATAACCACGTTCATTGGTCTTGAGGCTCGCGCGTTCCAGTTCCAAACCGTCAGTCACCGGCTTACGGCCCACGGCAACGAGCAAGACATCGGCTTCAAGTTTCTCGCCGCCCACGCTGGCGCTGACGCCGGTGTCGGTGGCTTTGACGTTCTCCAGCGCCTTGCCGGTCATGATCTTGATGCCGAGCTTGGTTTCCATGGATTTGCGGACTTCGCGGCGGACATCGCCATCGAGCAGCATCAACACGTCGTCGAGCAACTCGACGATGGTCACTTGGCTACCCGCCGCGGCGGCGAGGCTGGCGAGTTCACAGCCGATATAACCACCGCCCATGACGATCAGGCGCTTGGGCAACGCGGTGAGTTCCAGAAAGCTGCGGCTCTCGACGACGCGCGAATGCTTGGGCAAAAAGCCCGGCACGGCGGAGGTCGAACCGGTGGCGATGATGAACTTGCCGGCCTTGATGCGCAGCTCGCCTTCCTTCTGGCTGACGACGATCTGATCGCGCGCCTCGAACGAGGCCTGGCCCTGAAAAACTTTGACGCCATTCGCGGAGAGCAAACCTTGCACGCCTTTACGGAGTTGAGCGACGACAGCCTGCTTATGGGTCATCATACCGGCGAAGTCGGCTTCGACGCCGCTCACTTTGACGCCGAGTTGGGCTGCGTGGCGCACTTGGAGCAACAAGTCCGCGCCGGCAATCAGCGATTTGGTCGGGATACATCCAAAGTTCAGGCAGGTCCCACCAAGTAGCTCGCGCTCCACAATCGCAATCTTCGCGCCGAGTTGCGCGGCACGAATCGCTGCCGGGTAGCCACCCGGCCCGGCGCCAATAACCACGACATCAAAGTTTTCCATATGTTTTTCCTTTTGTATTTCTGCTGCGGTAGGGACGGCACTCCGCTGCCGTCCGTGGCGCGTTCTCCGAACACGCCCTACCTAAATTTCACAATTTTTTATTTTCCCGATATTTTGTCCACTCCGGTTCGTTGGCGAAGAGCCAGCGATAATAATCTTTCCCCTGCAAGCGTGCGGCGGACTCCGCTGTTGGACGAATAATCACTTCCATGATTGCAACTTCCCCTTGGTTTCCGCCTTAAACTCCTCGATCAGACTTTCCACATAACCGGCAATGGAAAGCGACGGGTTCTGCACCAGCGGCATCAAATCCATCGCGAACGTCAGCATCTCGGCGGTATCTACGCCGTGGCTCTCGAAAAACGTCGCATGGGCGCGCCGCCGACCCAGTACGGCCAAGTCATAGCGCTTGCCACCGGTAATCTGCGAATCGAATACGCCGTTGAGTGCGGCGGCCAAATTTTCGTGGCGGCTGACATCCAGCATCACTTTGCGCCGGTCGGGCAGCCAATCCAGATCGCGCCAGACCTCACAACCCAGCACCTGTTTGGGTCGCTGTGGTGCCGGCAGTTCGCGTAGCGCCGCGATGACCGCCGCCATCACACCGATGTGCGTGTCGTGTTTATCCGCCGGGTTGTGCGTATAGACCACGTCCGGCTGCGTCGCGCGGAGAATCTCCGTCAAGTCCTGGCGCAACGCCGGATTCGCCGCGGTTTTCACCACGGAACTCGGATGATCGAGTTGCAGCATCGCGCCATAATGTCCAATGCTTGCCGCCGTCCGCTGCTCCACACGCCGAATCGCACGCATCTGTTCGTCGGTGCAATTCGCATAGACACCCGCACGCGGACTGCCCGCGCCATTGGTGCAAACCACACCACAAAACCACCGGTCGTCACGGCCAAAACATTCCAATACGCCATGCAGCGCCATGAATTCAAGGTCATCCTGATGCGCGCCGACCGCCAAGTGTGTCGTACGTTTGAGCGCCGCCGCTACGTCCGCGCCGTCGGGGATGAAAACATCTGCTGTGGCAAGATTCAGTTTCATCGTGTTTCTCCAAACACGAGCAACGTAGAACGAATTTGACGCTTTTCCAAGCCTTGGAAAAAGATCGTACGCGCGCTGCCAAGGTTTGGAAAACGGCTGCGCGCTTGACTTCCGTTGCGCGTTCGCGTTGCATCGCGGCCATGTCGCCAGGGAAAACCATTCTTTATCTGCAGAAGTCGCTGCTCAAACGCGAGCGGCAACCCGTTTTGCGCGGCGTCGAATTGTTCGATGCGTTGCTCATTCGTGATTTGATGGCCGCGGGTCATCGCGTCACATTGCCGTTGGTATGCTGTTGGGAACCGCTGCTGCGCGAACGGTTGCCGACGGGCTGTCGTTTGCAAATCATATCGTGTTTCGGCGGTTCGGCGCTTAATGGCCTGCTGGCGGCGTTGTTCGCGGGCCGGCATGATGCCCTGATCATCGGCAACGTCGGCAACGGTTTGGTGCCGGCCATCAAACTTCTGTTTGCCACGCGCAGGGTCGGTCGCGCCGCACTGATCGCCAACCGCGAAGCCGCGCCCCGCTTCGTGGCCGCGCTGCGCCGGTACGCCGTCCGCATACTGGCCGTGAACAATCAAATCGCCGCGCCGTTCCGCACCGCGGGTTATCCGTTGGTGGATACCGATTACGGCATCCCCAACGCGGAAGAATTCTTTCCGGCAGCCGAAGCCAAACCTGCCGATGCGCCGGTGGATTTCTGCGTCGTCGGCCAGCTCGACAACGCGTGGAAGGGTGCCGACACCGCCATCGCCGCGTTCCAGAAACTGCCCGACGCCGTTCGCGCACGCTGTCGCCTGCATCTGGCCTCGTTCGTAAATCCGCCAACCATCACGACACCGGGCATCCAAATCTATCCGTGGTTGCCGGCGGCGGCGATACCCACTTTCTTGCGGCGCATGGATGTGATGCTCGTGCCGTCGCGCGACGAGCACGTCATGCGCGAGACGTTTTCGCAGGTGATCGTCCAAGGCATGTTGACCGGTCTGCCGATCATCGCCAGCGACCGGCCGGTACTGATGGAAAAACTCGACACCGGAGGCGGGCTGATTTTCCAAACCTTGGAACAACTCGTCCAAGGTTTGGAAAAACTCGCCGGCGATGCAGCGCTGCGCCGACGCCTTGGCGCCGAAGCCCGCCGCATCGCGCTGGAGCGTTACGTTTGGAACACGGACCGCTTCATCCGTAAATACTTGTTCCCGGACGAATGACATTCGTCACACCAGCGTCTTCCAGAGCTCCACGTTTTCCAGCTTCGCCTTGATGGCGTTGGCAAACTGCGCGGCATGCGCGCCATCAATAATCTGATGATCACTGGAGAGCGTAATCTTCATTATCTGCCGGACAACGACTTTATCGTCTTTGACCACCGGCTGCTTGGTGGTGCTGGAAACCGCGAGGATCGCGGCCTCGCCCGGATTGATGATCGCGGTGAAGTTCTCGACGTTCATCATGCCCATATTGGACATGGTGAACGTGCTGCCGCTCATTTCGTCGGGCAATAACTTGCCGTTGCGCGCCTTTTCAACCAACGTCGCGGAACGATCATGCAGTTCCAGCAACGTCAGATCATCGGCATCGCGAATCACGGGCACAACGAGACCGCTTTCCAGCGACACCGCGAGCCCGAGGTTAACCTTGCTGTGCCACCAGACACTCTTACCATCGGTGGAACTGTTGACCGCCGGAAATTCCTTCAGGCTCAACGTCACGGCCATCGCAATGAAATCGGTGACGGAATACGGCATGTTTTTCGCCTTCAACGTCGCGCGGTAGGCGACGAGATCGGTCATATCCACCGACACGGTGACGAAGAAGTGTGGCGTACTGGTGAAGCTCTGCGTGAGCCGCTGAGCAATCACCTGCCGCATCTTGCTCATCGCCTTGGGCTTCTCGGCCACGGCACGTTTGATGTCCTCAACCGTGATCTTGCCCGCATCGCCGGTGCCACGAATGGAAAGCAAGTCGAGTTTTTCCTTCGCGGCCATCTCTTTGGCGGTCGGCGTGATCTTGAGTTGCGCATAGCTCTTGGCTTCGAGATAGGCGACCACGTCTTTTTCGACGATACGGCCCCCCGGCCCGGTGCCGCGGATTGGCGCAGGATTGATCACGCTACGCTCCGCGAGCACCTTGGCGCGCGGGCTGATCTTCAGCTTGCGCGGAGCCGCCGGCTGTACCGCTTGCGGCTTTTGAATGACCACTTGAGGTGCAGCGACGTCCGCCGTCTGCGTCTGACTGACCGCTGATTTCTGAACGCTGACCTCTGGCTGCGCCGCCGGCTTGGCGGCGGGAGTGGGCGGTGGCGGCGTGGCCGGGATCGCCTCGCCGGGCTGACCAACCCACGCGACGACGGCTTGTACCGGCACGGTGCCGCCTTCGGGCGTCAGAATTTTCAGCAGCGTCCCTTCGAAAAAGCTCTCGACCTCCATATTGGCTTTGTCGGTCTCGATCTCGAAAAGGATGTCGCCCTTGGCAACCTTGTCGCCTTCCTTCTTGAGCCACTTCACGATGGTACATTCCTCGGTGAACTGGCCCGGCTTCGGCATAGCTATTGGTGATGGCATTTCAATTCTCCTTTTGACGCTGATTTACACAGATTTCGCGAGATGCTTGTGTGAAAGAATTCGTCGGCGCACTTCGACAGAACCTCCAAAATTGATCAATAATCCCACTTCAATTCCTGTAGCTTTCAGATAGTTGACCAATTGAACCTCGTGCGTCTTATCCAGATTGGAAACTGCTTTAATTTCCAAAATCAGGACATCATTCACCACGGCATCAGCAATATAATCGCCAACGATTTCGCCGGCATAGCACACTGGAATTGCACGTTGCTGTTCCACGTGAAGCCCTGCATTACGTAAGTCCAAACACAAGGCGTTTTCATAGACCTTCTCAAGGAAGCCAGCGCCCAAGGTGTTATGAACCTTGAACGCGGCCCCGATTATGGTTTCCGTTAATTCCTTAAGTTTGAAATCTGCGCTCATCGGCGTAAATCGGCGTCTGATTTCACAGAATTTGTTTCGCGGCGGCGATGATGTCGTTCGCGTTCGGCAGGAACGCGGCCTCCAGAATGTGCGACTGCGGCGCGATGCCGTTCTTCGCACCCACGCGGATAACCGGCGCATCGAGTTCGTCAAACGCCTTTTCCATGATGGTCGAGGCGATTTCGCCGGTGAAGCTGCCGATGTGCACCGCTTGACTGACGACCACGCACTTGCCGGTCTTGGCGACTGAGCGCAGGATCGTCTCGATATCGAGCGGCACGAGCGTGCGGATATCTACGACTTCGGCGCTAATCCCTTCGGCGGCGAGTTTCTCGGCGGCCTTGAGTGCGTCGAGAATCGCCGGGCCCCAACCGACGAGGGTGATGTCCTTGCCTTCGCGTTTCACGTCAGCGACACCGATCGGAATCACATAATCTTCTTCCGGCACGACGCCCTTCTCGCTGTAGAGGAGTTGCGACTCGACGAACATGATCGGGTTGTCGTCACGGATCGAGGCCTTGATTAGACCTTTCGCATCATAGGCGGTTGCGGGATAAACCACGTACATGCCCGGGATGTGGGCGAACATACTTTCCAAGGTTTGGGAATGCTGTCCGCCGTAACCCTTGCCGCCGCCAACCGAGGCGCGAATGACGAGCGGCACCTTGGTCTGCGCGCCGCTCATATAGTGCCACTTCGCGGCTTGGTTGCTGATCTGGTCCGACGCCATCAGCGCGAAGTCCATATACATCAATTCCGCGATGGGTCGCAGGCCGGCCATCGCGGCACCGACCGCCGTACCGCAGATGCACGCTTCGGAAATCGGTGTGTTGAACACGCGGTCGCGACCGAACTGCTCCAGCAGGCCCTTGGTCAGCTTGAACGCGTTGCCATATTCGGCCACGTCCTCGCCGTAGACGATGACGCGGTTGTCACGCATCATTTCCTCGACCATGCCTTCCTTGATCGCATCGCGATAGTTGATCTTGCCGTCCTTGTCGCGTTTGACCTTGGCGGCATCCGCTTTGATGACTTTGACTTTTTGGAATTCCGCCGGGACCACGTCCACCTTGGTGTCGGTGTACATGAACTTGAGCACGTCCTCCGCCGCCGGATCGGCCGCGTTGGCGGCACGCACCGCGGCGCGGGCATTGCGGTCGCGGACCAGTTTTTCACGCGCGTCAATTTCTTCGGCGGTGGCGGCCTTGGCGTCGAGCAATTGCTTCTTGAAGGTTTCGATGGCGTCAATCGCGCGCCACGACGCTTCTTCGTCTTTCGTGCGGTATTCCATGCGCGGATCGCCGAGCGAGTGACCGTAGTAGCGGTAGGTGTTCACCTCGAGCAGCACCGGACCTTCGCCTTTGCGGCAAATATCGGCGGCGCGGCTGACGGCCTCGCGCACAGCGAGCACATCCATGCCGTTGACGACCTCCGCGTGCATGTTGTTGTCGGAGAAACCAACGGCGCGGCGTACCAGATTCTTGACACCCATGACTTCATCTTCGGCGCGACCGGTCATGCCGTATTGGTTGTTCTGGACGAGGAAGATGATCGGCAGGCCGAATTTATGATTCTTCGCGAGGTGATTGGTCCATTGCACCTGCGCGGCCCAGTTGAGCGCCTCGAGTACAACGCCATTCGCGTAGGCGCCATCGCCCGCGAAGCAGCAGATTACGCCGTCGCTGTGCTGATAGCGCATGGCCATCGCCGCGCCCGTCGCAATCGGCACGCCGCCGCCGACGATTGCATTGGCGCCCAAGTGGCCAATGCGGAAGTCGGCGATGTGCATGCCACCGCCACGGCCTTTGCAATAACCATCTTCCTTGCCGAACAATTCGGCGATGGTGCGATAGACGTGATCTTCCAAAACTTCTTCGAGCAATTCGGCGCCCTTCTTGGTGGAGCCGGGTACGCGTGAACGCAAGGTCGCCTCGTCCATCTGGCGAATCGCCACAGAGCCTTTGGCCATGCTGTCGCCGTGGCCGCGGTGCGTACTGGTGATTTTATCCATCAAACGCAAGGCGGCGCACGCGCCGACGGCGGTGCCTTCCTGGCCGATGGAAACGTGCGTCGGGCCACGATAGTTGAAGGTGGGGATCGGCTCATAGGCGCCGGAGCGTAGGCGGACGATCATGTCCTCGACCTCGCGCACCATCAGCATATCCTCGTAGATGTCCAGCGCCTGCGCCTTGGTCAGGTGCTTGGCCTGCAGTTCGCTGGCGAGATCGCCCTTGAACTGGTATGCGGAAATCTTTCCGCAGTCCATGGTGAACGGCTTGAAATCGGGCCGTTTGTTGCTCAGATAATTCGGCATTTCCTCTTCCTTTCCTGTTTTTTCGTTGTTCATTTTTTGACACTGATAAACGCCGATTCCACAGGTTTTTTTATCTGCGTAAATCTGCGTCTAAACCTTCTGAACTTTCACGCCACGCCTGGCCAATTCCTTGGCCCATTCCGCGGCGAGCCGCTTGTCGGTGATCAATCGGTTCACTTGCTCCAACCGCCCCGAGCGTGCAAACAAAATTTTCCCAGCCTTGGAACTATCGGCCAGCAACACCACCTCGCGCGCGCGACGCATCACGAGTTCTTTCGTGAACGCTTCGCCGGTATCGGTCGTCGTCAGACCCTCCGTCCCGAAGCCCATTGTGCCCATAAACGCGCGGTCCACATGCAATTCTTCCAATACGGCCCGCGTCAAGGGCCCCACCACCGTCTGACTCAAGCGCCGCAACTCGCCGCCAACCAAAATCAGCCGCGGTCCCGCGCCGCCCAGCTCGCTCGCCGCGCGCAGCGAATTCGTCACCACCGTCAGATTCGTTCGGTCGCGCAGCAGCCGCGCCAGCGCCAGTACCGTCGAGCCGCCGTCGAGATAGACCGTCTCGCCCGGCTTGATCAGTTCCAGTGCGGCTTCGGCGATATGCTGCTTCTCGCGCGCCGCCACGGCGGTTTTGTCATCGAACAGCGGCTCTTCCAGCCGGCTTTCCACGCTGACCGCGCCGCCATGTACGCGCCGCAATTCACCACGCTTTTCCAGTTCTTCCAGATCGCGCCGCGCCGTCGCGGTGGAAATCGCCAATTCCCGGCAGATTTCCTGCAACCGCACTACCCGCCGGGCGCGCACCAATTCGCGTAATTGGGCCAGCCGTTCCGGCGCGAGCGCTTTTTCTGATGCATCCTTTTGCATGAGCGAACGTGAGCGATATATGATTGATCGTGATCGAAGTCAATCACAATTTTCCAAGCCTTGGAAATCTACGTTATGCGTCGCGGTGGACGGTCTGCGGGCTGAAGGCGGGGAGGCAGACGGCGATATATTCCGCGTCACCGGCGTGCGGCGTGGAATATTGTACCCATTCGTTTTTGGCGATTAGCACCGCCTGACCGGCGTGGACGTCCAAAACCTGGTGGCGCGTGGTGACGCGAAGCGTGCCGGCGAGCACGACGGTGTGTTCATCGAATTCCGGCGTCTGGCCCGGCTCGCTCCACCCGGTAGGGCTTTTCATACGGGCGATGCTGATGGTTTCCGTGCCGGAGTTCACCCAGCCAAAAAATTCCTCGATGATCTTCGGCGGTTTCCCGGCGGCCTCGATCTTCGTTGGCGCAGTAATGAGTCGCGGCATAATTTTCTCCGGGTTCACCGGGCGAGTTATAGGATTTTACTGAACCGAGTCAAGGCGGCGAAAATCTTGCCAAATGCCAAATCCGGGGCACACTAGGCGTGCGCGGCGGTGTTTTCCAAGGGTTGGAAAAGCCAGCCGTTGCTTTTTCCGAGCGTTGGAAAGCATATGCCCGAAGAGCGCGTCATAAAGTCGGCCGATGCCGGTACGATCACCGCCGCAGAGCAGGTGCTCGGCGGCGCGAGCGGCCAGCGCGGGCCAGCGCGGCTCTTGCCGTTCCTCGGCCCGGCGTTCATTGCCAGCATCGCCTATATGGACCCCGGGAATTTTGCCACAAACATTCAAGGCGGCGCGCAATTTGGCTATACGCTGCTGTGGGTGGTCGTCGCCAGCAATCTCATGGCGATGCTGGTACAGACGCTTTCCGCCAAACTCGGCATTGCCAGCGGTCGCAACCTCGCCGAATTGTGCCGCGAATATTTTCCCGCGCCGGTGGTTTGGGTGATGTGGGTCATCATGGAAGTGGTGGCGATGGCCACCGACTTGGCCGAATTTCTTGGTGCTGCCATCGGCTTCAACCTGCTCTTCGGCATTCCGTTATGGCTGGCTGGACTGCTTACGGCGGCGTTCACCTTCATGCTGTTGGGCTTGGAGCGCCGCGGCTTCCGGCCTTTGGAAGCGGCGATCACGGCATTCGTCGGCGTCATCGCGGTTTGCTACCTCATTGAAACTTTTCTGGGCCGCCCCGATTGGGGCCAAGTGGCGTTCCATGCGGTGGTGCCGCAATTCCGCGGTGTGGAAAGTGTATTGCTGGCCACCGGCATTCTCGGTGCCACAGTCATGCCGCACGTCATCTTCCTGCACTCGTCGTTGACGCAAGGCCGGATCGTCACACGCGAACCGGTGCTGCTAAAAAAACTTTTCCGTTTCCAGATCGCCGATGTCACCATCGCGATGGGCTTGGCGGGGTTGATCAACATGGCGATGCTGATGATGGCCGCGGCCACTTTTCACAAGGCCGGCATGACGAGCGTCGGTACGCTCGAGGAAGCCTATAAAACACTGGAGCCGTTGCTGGGCAAGGCGGCGGGCGTGGTGTTTGCGATCTCTCTGCTGGCCTCGGGGCTTTCGTCCTCGTCGGTGGGCACCATGGCGGGACAGGTCATCATGCAGGGCTTTTTGCGCTGGCACATCCCCGTTTGGCTGCGGCGACTGGCGACAATGCTGCCCTCGCTGATTGTTATCTGGATGGGGCTTGATCCCACGCGTACGCTGGTCATCAGCCAGGTGGTGTTGAGCTTCGGCCTGCCGTTTGCGGTGGTGCCGTTGATTCTCTTCACGCGTCGGGCCGATGTGATGGGTGTGCTCGTCAATCGCCGCCTGACCACCGCCATCGCCATGGTTGTGGCCACGCTGATTGTCGCGTTGAATTTCTATCTGCTCTGGCAGCTTTTTGCAGGAGGTTCCGGCCATGTTTAAGCATATCCTTGTTCCGCTCGACGGTTCCGCACCAGCGGAAGCCGCATTGCCTGCCGCCGCGTTTTTGGCAGCGCAAGGCAACGCACGCGTCACGCTGCTGCACATCATCGAACGCGACGCGCCCGCCACTATCCACGGCGCGCGGCATCTGCGGCAGTGCGACGAAGCCTGCGCCTATCTCGACGAAATCCGCCAGCGTGCGTTTGCGCCGGAAGCTGCCGTGACCTGCCACGTCCACGAGGCTGCTTTCGCGGATGTCGCGCGCGGCATCGTGGAGCACGAAGATGAACTCGCGCCCGATTTGATTGTGCTGTGCGCGCACGGCAGCCGCGGCCTGCGCGAGCGAATTTTCGGGCGCATTGCGCAACAGGTCGTTGGCATGGGCCGCGTACCGGTGTTGCTAATCCATCCGCCGGCCAGCGGCGCGGCAGCCTTCGACTGCCGCAGAATTCTCGTGCCGGAAGATGGTCAAGCGGAACATGAAATCGGCTTGCAAGTGGCCGCCGATCTCGCGCGCGCGACCGCTGCGCAATTGGAACTGCTTTTCGTCGTACCGACCACTGCCACGCTCTCCGGTAGCGAGGCCGCGGCGAGTCAGTTATTGCCCGGCGCAACGCGGGTGATGCTCAATCTGGCTGAACTCGGTGCGCGCCAACATCTCCAGCAACATCTCATCACTTTGGTTGGTGTCCAGGCACAGGCGCACGTGCTACGCGGCGACCCCGCGCGCGAAGTTTGTGCCACCGCGGAAAAGCTGAATGCCGATCTTGTCGTCTTGGCGACCCACGGCAAGGCCGGAGCGGAGGCCTTTTGGAGCGGCAGCGTCGCCGCGAAAATCATTCGCACCTGTACGCGTCCACTATTGCTCGTTTCGGCGCGGTAGTTTTGGAGGCAGCGGGCGGGTTTGCTATAACATGCGGCACGGAGACGCGATGATGAAGAAAATTGAATGGAGCCAGAAACTGGCTGTGGGCGTAGAAGTGATTGATGGGCAGCACCAGCAATGGATTCAGCGGTTCAACGACGTAGCCGCCGCGATTGCCACCCAGGAAGGGCCTGTGCAAATCGGCAAGACACTCACCTTCCTGGTGGACTACACCCGGCAACATTTTGCCACCGAAGAAAAAATCATGACTGCCGCCGGTTACCCAGATTTGCCCGCACATCTCGCGCAACATCACGAGTTGACCCAAACGCTACAGGACTTGCTGCGCGACTTTGAAGAGGAAGGCGCGACGCAGAAATTGGCGGAGATCGTCGGTTCCTATCTTCGCCACTGGCTCATCAACCACATCCAAGAAACCGACCGCAAGTTCGGCGCATACGCACAGCAGAAGAAATAAGCACAGTTTCCAAGCCTTGGAAAAGTAGTTTGTAGGGGCGCAGACTTGCTGCGCCCAATGTGTATTGCGTGCGAAATAAACGGGCGCAGCAAGTCTGCGCCCCTACGTAAAAACGAATCGGCCGGATTCCCGTAAGGAAATCCGGCCGATTGCTTTGAACCTTACGCTTACTTGCCGGCGATGGCCGCCTGGGCCGCCGCGAGGCGCGCGATCGGTACGCGATAGGGCGAACAGCTGACGTAGTTCAAGCCCACTTTGTAGCAGAACTTGACGCTGTTCGGATCGCCACCGTGTTCGCCGCAGATGCCGCACTTCAGCTCAGGCCGGGTCTCGCGACCGGCCTTCACCGCCATCTGCACCAATTGGCCGACGCCACCCTGATCCAAGGTCTGGAACGGGTCGGTCGGGAGGATCTTCTCGGCGAGGTACGCCGGGAGGAACGTGCCGATGTCGTCGCGGCTGAAACCGAACGTCATCTGCGTGAGGTCGTTAGTGCCGAAGCTGAAGAACTCCGCGCTTTCCGCGATCTGGCCGGCGACGAGCGCCGCGCGCGGAATCTCGATCATCGTGCCGACCATATACTTCACCTTGGACTTGCGATCCTTGATGATCTTGTCGGCGGTTTCGCGGATGATCTTCGCGCAGAAGTCCACCTCGGCCTTCGTGCCGACGAGCGGGACCATGATCTCCGGGAAGACCTTGATCTTCTGCTTCTCGACGTTGCACGCGGCCTCGATGATCGCCTGGGTCTGCATGACGCAGAGTTCCGGGTAGGTGATCGAGAGGCGGCAGCCACGGTGACCGAGCATCGGGTTCATCTCGTGGAGCTGCTTGACGCGCTGGGCCACCACTTCGACGCTGACGCCGAGGCGCTGGGCCATTTCTTCCTGCGCGGGGCCGTTATGCGGCACGAACTCGTGCAACGGCGGGTCAATCAGCCGGATGGTGACGGGCAGATTGTTCATCGCCGTGAAGATGCCTTCGAAGTCGCTGCGTTGCAGCGGCAGGAGCTTCGCAAGCGCTTTCTCGCGGCCGGCGAGATCGGCGGCCAAGATGAACTCGCGGACGGACCAGATGCGGTCGCCCTCGAAGAACATATGCTCCGTACGGCAGAGGCCGATGCCTTCCGCGCCGAAGTTGCGCGCGGCTTGCGCGTCCTTCGGCAGGTCGGCGTTGGTGCGAACTTTCATCTTGCGATATTTGTCCGACCAGTCGGAAACCTGCTTATAGAGTTTGTAGATCGGGTGCTTCTGGGCTTCTTTGCTGCCATTGACCACGCCGTTGACCACCGGGCTCGCCTCGGTCGGAATCTGGCCGAGATAGACGATGCCGGTCGAGCCGTTGAGGCTGATCCAGTCGCCCGCCTTGAGCATCGTGCTGCCGCAGGTGACGGTCTTGTTCTTGTAATCAATCTGCATCGTGCTCGCGCCGGTGATGCAGCACTTGCCCCAGCCGCGCGCGACGACGGCCGCATGGCTCGTCATGCCGCCGGTGGTCGTCAGGATGCCCTGCGCGGCCCACATGCCGCCGACGTCTTCCGGGCTGGTCTCGTGACGGACGAGGATCAGCTTCTCGTTCGGGCTGGTCTTGATGATCGCTTCGGCTTCGTGCGCGTCGAACACAATCTTGCCGACGCCGGCACCCGGGCCCGCGGGCAAACCGGAGGTCAACTGTTTGGCCTTCTTCTCTTCCTTGATGTCGAAGATCGGGAAGAGCAACTGTTCGAGGTCGCCGCCGCTGACGGTCATGAGCGCCTGTTCCGGGGTCAGGACTTTTTCCTGCGCCTTGCCGGTATAAACATCTTTGCCCGTCGCCATTTCCACTGCCCAGCGGACGCCGGCGAGACCGGTGCGCTTGGCGTTACGGGTCTGGAGCATCCAGAGTTTGCCGCGTTCCACGGTGAACTCGACATCTTGCGGATACTTGTAGTGCTTCTCGAGCTTTTTCATGATCTCGTGAAGCTGCTTGCTCGCGGCTTTCCACAGCGGGTTGGTCTCGTTGACCATCTCGTCGAGGTGCTTCGGCGTGCGGATGCCGGCGACGACGTCTTCGCCCTGCGCGTCAATCAGATACTCGCCCATTGCCTTGCTGTCGCCGGTCGAGCCGTCGCGCGTGAACGCCACGCCCGTGCCGGAATCTTCGCCCATGTTACCGAACACCATCGAACAGATGTTGACCGCGGTGCCGATCATGCCGGTGATCTTGTTGATCTGGCGGTATTTCTCGGCGCGTTCGCTGTTCCACGAACCGAACACGGCGTTGATTGAGAGGCGGAGCTGTTCCATCGGATCTTGCGGGAACGGCTTCTTGACGTGTTCTTGATAGACGCGCTTATAAATTTCGACGAGTTCCTTGAGTTGCGTCGCCGTCAGGTCGTTGTCCTGTTTCGCGCCGTATTTTTGTTTCAGCGCGCTCATCTGGTGCTCGAAATGCTCGTGCTCGAGGCCGCTGGAAGGACCCATCACCACGTCGCCGAACATGTCAATGAACCGGCGGTAGCAATCCCAGCCTGTACGTTCGTTGCCGGTTTCCTTGATGAAACCGAGCACCGACTTGTCGTTGAGACCGAGGTTGAGGACGGTGTCCATCATGCCCGGCATCGAAACCGCGGCGCCGGAGCGGACGCTGACGAGCAGCGGATTCACCGGCGCGCCGAGCTTCTTGCCCATCATCTTCTCGAGCTGGCCGAGCTTGGCTTTGACCTGATCCATCATGCCCGGCGCATATTCGCCGTGGTGCTTGCTGTAGTAGGCACACGCCTCGGTGGAGATCGTGAAGCCCGGGGGCACCGGCAGGTTCGCGTGGGCCATCTCGGCCAGGTTCGCGCCTTTGCCGCCGAGGACGGCCTTCATCGTCTGGTCGCCTTCGGTGTGTTTCTTGCCGAAGCCGTAGAAAAAGACGTATTGCTTCTTCGTTTTCTTTACTGTTTTAGCCATGTTTCGCTTCCTTTTGGATGTAACGGTTTATGCTAGCTGCCGAACAAAAACGGCGCGCATGTTACGGATGCCTCCCGATGGTGTCAAGGTTAGGTTTGGGTGCATTTTCCAAGGCTGGGGATTCAAGGCTAAAGGGCAACCGGGCGATGAGACCTGTGGTCGTTAGGGACTTGGTAGTGATGGCGTTTGTGGGGCCGCGCGTTGAGTGGCCCTTCAACCCAGCGTAGTTCGGCCCCGGTGATCGTCCGGAAGGCGCGGTTTTTCGGGAAGTATTGCCGCACCCCTGGAAAAGCCATCGTTCTTCCAGTTTGCACGGTAGATCCTCTCTACTGTAGCTCAATCATTTTTTCATCCTTCCGCAATCTGAATTAAACAAAAGGACTTGACCTTGTGCCCGAGCTTTACCTGAAAAGAGGTTTGGGTGGCTGATTAACTCCAGCAGGCCCAACCGGTAGTGTTTTGAGCAGATGAAGCCGACGGCGCAGAGATAGCTCAAGCCCGGCATGGGTTGCCCGGTCAGGGGCCGGGTCTACAGATCAAAGTTGCAGGCCGCGTGCCCTCACGCGGCGCGGTTCTGCGGTTCACAAATGTGTCAACAACTCTTCGGCGGTGAGTTCGGCATCGCGGAGAATTTTGTTGAGCAAGCCGGGGCCGATGACTTCGCCGGCGTGAATGGGCACCACGGTGCAACGGCCATCGGGATGGCGTAGAAAATGATGACTACCCTTGATGCGGATGACTTCGAAACCGGCGTGCTTCAATGCGGCCACTAATTCACGTCCACGTAGGCGGGGCAAGCGCGGCACATCACACCTCGACCATCTGCATGCCGACAAATTCTGCGGACGGTGTTTTTTCCGCTTCGACCTCCAAGCAGAGTGCAATGGCTTCACGCACCCGCTTCATCAGTGTGTCGAGCGACTTGGCTTGGGTGTGGCAGCCGGGCAGTTCCGGCACCGTGGCCACAAAGTAGTTCTCGGAATCCTTCTCGATAATGACTTTGTATACTTTTTTCATACGCACCTGTGCGGACTCTACCGCGCACTCCTGCCATGCGCAAGCCCGGCGCGCTGCACTGAAAATTTTGACAGGATGAACAAGGTCAATCGGATGACAAGCGGCTAACTTTGTCGGCTATCCTGCCGATCCTGTTCATCCTGTCTAAGGCTCACTTCTTCTTCATGATCTCTGCGGCGGGGCGACCGGCTTGCACCAACTTGGCCATGGCGTCCATGTGCGGGGCGACGTGCGCGAAGTAGCGTTTGAGGCCGACGCAGAGATAGCTCAAACCCGGTTCACCGCTCGGCGTGTGCATAAAGCGGTGCTTCGGGCATTCGCCGTTGCAGGCGAAGAGGAATTCGCACTCGCGGCAATAGCGCGGCAACAACGTTTTTTTGTCGCGCCCGAATTTCTGCTGCTGCTCGCTCCACGCCATGGTCGTCAGCGGCTGGTCGCGCAGGTTGCCCAGCTTGTACTGCGGATAGACGAAGTGGTCGCAGGAATAGACGTCGCCGTTGTGCTCCAGAATCATGGCGTTGCCGCATTCCTCCGCATAGATGCAGAGCGTGCTGCCGTGGCCCACCCACGCGGCGAGCGTGGCATCAAAGAGTTGTACGTAGATCTGGCCCACGTCGTGCCGCACCCATTCGTCGAAGATGGCGACCAGGAAATCGCCATAATCTTTCGAACGCACGCTCCAATCCGTCACCACGGCTTGTTCACCTTGCGCTTGCAATTCCGGCGGGGTGGCCAGCGGCAGGCCGAGTTGCGCGGCCTGCGGGTTGGCGACGCGTTCGACGATGGGGATGAACTGATGGAACGTGCTGCCGAGTTCCTTGAGGAATTTATAGACCTTCAGCGGATGCTGCGAATTGACGCGGTTGACCACCGTCAACGTGTTGAACTGCGCGCCGTGTTTCCGTAGCCGTGCGACGGCGGCGCAGACGGCATCGAAGGTGGATTGACCGCGCTTGTCGAGCCGGTAGGCGTCGTGCAATTCGCGCGGCCCATCAATGCTGACGCCGACCAAGAATTCGTTGGCGGCCAGAAACGCGCACCATTCGTCGTTGAGCAGCGTGGCATTGGTCTGGAAAGCATTGGTGATGCGGAGGCCGTCCGCGTATTTTTTTTGCAGCGCCACCACCTTGCGGAAGAAATCCACACCCATCAACGTCGGCTCGCCGCCTTGCCACGCAAAATTCAATTCCGGCGCGCCGCGGTGCGCCGCGATGTACTGTTTGACGTAGCTTTCCAGCACGTCGTCGCTGATCCGTGGGCTACGGTCGTCGCCGAACAACTTGGACTTTTCCAGATAAAAACAATAGGTGCAGTCCAGATTGCAGACCGGCCCAATCGGCTTGGTCATGATGTGAAAAGGCCGACCCGCGATTTTGCTGGTTGTCGTGCTCATGCGCGGCGGAACCCTACGTCATTGGATGGCGCGCTGCAACTTTTCCAAAGCTTGGAAAAACGGCGCTTCGGGTTTTCCAAACGTTGGAAGCCACGGTCCCGTGATTGGCAGAAAATTGGCGCAATGCTAGGATGCACCATGTCTTTGCCGCTCACACAACCGAATGCCGACGCGGCCTTCACCTGGTATGCCGAAGGCCAGACATTTTTTGCCGCCATGCTCGCCGCCATTGCCGCGGCTCGCGTGAGCGTACGGCTGGAGACCTACATCTACGAAGCTGGTGGTGTGGGCGCACGTGTTGCCGCGGAACTCGAGGCGGCGGCCCGGCGCGGCGTGCGGGTGCAGGTGTTGGTGGACGCTTTTGGCAGCAGTGCGTTGCCGGGTTCATTTTGGGACAGCTTGCGCGCTGCCGGTGGCGAGGCGCGTGTGTTCAATCCCGTCCGGCTCAACTGGTTCG
This sequence comes from Verrucomicrobiota bacterium, assembly GCA_004321905.1. Taxonomy (GTDB): domain Bacteria; phylum Verrucomicrobiota; class Kiritimatiellia; order CAIQIC01; family CAIQIC01; genus DP16D-bin41. The sequence continues at coordinate 39,268 of SCQF01000009.1, forward strand.
CCATCCGCAATCATCGCAAGCTGCTGGTGTGCGACGATGCTGTGGCGCTGCTCGGTGGTTTCAACATCGCGCCGAATTATGAGGGCAATGGCGTCACGCACGGTTGGCGCGACGTGGCCGTACAAATGATCGGCGCACTGGCCGCAGCGTTGGGCGAAACGTTTGATCGGCTGTTCGTTCGTGCGTCGTTTGAGCATAAGCGCTGGTTACGTTTTCGACGGTCGGGCGAGAAACTGGCGGTTAGCACCGACGGTTGTCAGTTGCTATTGAGCGGGCCGGGGCGCGGCGGCAGTCCGCTGGAGCGGGCGTTGCGACAGGATCTGCAGCGCGCGGCCACGGCGCAGCTCATGGTCGCCTATTTTCTCCCATCCCGACGGTTGCGCTATGCCTTGACGCGGATGGCGCGGCGCGGCGGCGCGGTGAAACTGATGCTGCCGGGCGAAACCGACATTGCGTTGTCCAAGCTGGCAGCGGAGAGCTTCTATCGCCGCTTGTTGGGCGCGGGCATCCACATCATGGAATATCAGCCACAGATTTTGCATGCCAAGCTGTTCATTATCGGGGCTGCGGTTTATGTCGGCTCCTCGAATCTCGACCCGCGCAGCCTGAAGCTGAACTACGAAGTGATGGTACGGCTGGAAGACCCGGCGGTGGCCGCGGCGGCGCGGGAAATTTTTGCCACGTGCCAGACGCATTGCCGCGAGGTGACGCGGGCCGAGTGGCGGCACGGGCGGTCGCTCTGGACGCGCTTGAAACAGCGTTTCGCCCGGTTCGTGCTGGCCCGACTGGATCCGTGGATCTCGCTGGCGCAATGGCGTGCGCTGCCGGATTAATCCAGACCTTGGAAAACGGACGGCTGGCCGCGCCGCATTTTCCGTGGTAGTTTGCCGCCGTCACATCGCCGATGAAAATCCGACTCGATCAACAACTCGTACAGCGTGGACTGGCCGAAAGCCGTGAGAAAGCGCAACGCCTGATTCTCGCGGGCGAGGTGCGCGTCAACGATCAGGTGGCGACCAAGCCGGGCCACGAGGTGGCGGATGATGCCGCGATCACGGTGGCGCAGCCGGAACGGTTCGTCAGTCGCGGCGGCGAAAAATTGGAAGCGGCCTTTAAGGCGTTCCCGCTCGATGTGACCGGCAAAATCTGTTTGGACATCGGCGCTTCCACCGGCGGCTTCACCGATTGCCTGCTTCAGCATGGTGCGGCGCGCGTCTATGCCGTGGATGTGGGGCGTGGCCAGTTGCATCGGCGCTTGCACGATGACCCGCGGATCGTGGTCATGGATGGCGTCAACGCGCGCTACCTCCGGCCCGGCGATCTGCCGGCGCAGCCCACCGTGGTCACGATAGACGCGGCGTTCATCTCCTTGACCCTGTTGCTGCCCGCTGTTAAAGAACTGCTGGCGTCGGGCGGCGAGATCGTCACGCTCATCAAGCCGCAGTTCGAGGCCGGTCGCGCGGAGGTCGGCAAAGGCGGTGTGGTGCGCGACGAGCGTATCCGCCAGCAGGTGATCGAACGCGTGCACCTGTTTGGCGAGCGTACGCTGGGGTTGCAGTGGTGTGGCCTGTGCGAATCGCCACTGCACGGCCCGGCGGGTAATGTGGAGTTTCTTGCGTATTGGAAAAAGCCATGAAAACCATCGGTGCGGTCATCAACGTTCATAAACCGGAAGCAGCGGATACGCTCAAGCGGCTGGTGACCAAGACCAAAGCGCTCGGTCTCAAGTTGCTCATCACCGCCGATGCCGCCGCGTTGCTGCCGAGCCTCAAGCCGGTGAATGAAGCCGAGCTGCTGAAGCAAGCCGAAGCGCTGATCGTGCTCGGCGGCGATGGCACGATGCTCAACGCCGTACGACTGCTGGCCGGACGCGATATTCCGCTCTTGGGTGTCAACATCGGCAGCCTTGGTTTTATGACCAGCGTGCCGGAAGAGGAAATGGAAAATGCCTTGGTCGCGCTCGCCGCTGGGCACTGTGCCTTGGAAACGCGCAGTCTGATGGAGTGCCGTTTTCAGCCGGCTCATGGCGCGGCAAAAACGCTTCACGCGCTCAACGAAGTCACGGTTGGCTGGGGCGCTTCTTCCAAAATGATTACGCTCGAACTCGCCGTGGATGATGAACCAGTGACCGCCTACGCCTGCGACGGGCTGATTATCGCCACGCCCACCGGCAGCACGGGCCACTCGCTTTCCGCCGGCGGCCCGCTGCTGCACCCGCAGGTGGCGGCGTTTGTGATCAACGTCATTTGCCCGCACTCGTTGAGCACGCGCCCGTTGGTCGTGGCCGACCGCAGCACCATCAGCGTACGGGTGTCGGCTTCCTCCAAGCAACTGCTGTTTTCCGTGGATGGCAGCGAACATCCGCTCGGGCAGGGTGACCGGATCGAGGTGCGGCGCAGTCCGCACCATGTGCGCTTTGCCCATCTGCCGAACTATAGCTACTTCGCCGTGCTGCGCCAGAAACTCCACTGGCGCGGCTCCAGCCTGCTGTGAAAAGTGACGTTGCCATGCCGCCGATTTCCAAGCCTCGGAAAAAGGAATCTGTTGTTTCTCCAAACCTTGGAAAAGCGCCGGAATTGCTCGCGCCCGCCGGTGACCGCGCCGCCGCGTTGGCCGCGTTGCACTACGGCGCGGACGCGATTTACCTCGGACTGGAAAAGTTTTCCGCGCGCGCCGAGGCGACTAATTTTTCGGCGGAGCAACTGGGCGAGATCGTAGTCTATGCTCACGCACTCACGCCACGGCGGCGTGTATTTGCCACAGTCAACACGGTGGTGCTCGAACGCGAACGCGCCGAACTTTTAACTACGTTGGATGCGCTGGAGCAAGCGGGCGCGGATGCAGTCATCGTCCAAGATTTGGGCGTGGCGCGGATTGTGCGCAAATGGTTTCCGCGGTTGACGCTACACGCGAGCACGCAACTGGCGGTGCATAATTTGGCAGGGGCGGAAGCGCTGAAGGAACTGGGCTTTCGGCGCGTGACGCTGGCGCGCGAGTTGATGTTGGACGAAATTCGCGACATCAGTGCGCAGGCCGGAATCGAAACCGAAGTCTTTCTCCATGGCGCACTGTGCTATTGCTATAGCGGCCTGTGTCTCTATTCCAGTTTGCTACGCGGGCGGAGCGGCAACCGGGGTCGCTGTGCCTATCCGTGCCGCGAGGCCTTTCAAGCTATCAGCGATCAGCCGTCAGCGATCAGCCAGCGGCAGGACGTCGGGTTTGTCTTTTCCATGAAGGACCTTGCCCTGCCCAAGCATGTGGAAGCATTACGGGCGGCGGGAGTGGGGAGCCTCAAAATCGAGGGCCGCAAAAAGAGCGCGCTTTACGTTGGCGCGACCGTGGATTTCTATCGGCGCGTATTGGATGGCCAATTACCGGCGGGCGAACACGCGGCGCGGCAGGCGGACTTGCAGACGATTTTTGCCCGGCCTTGGACCAGCCTCTATGCCGATGGACACGGCCGGCGCGCGGTGGTGGATCGGGAACTGGTGGGCCATCGCGGCACGCCGATTGGCAGGGTCGAAGCGGTGGTGGCGTACGGCGGCGGACAAGCGCGGCTGCGCTTTCATACACAGCGGTCGCTGGAGCGGCATGATGGCTTGCAGATTGACATCCCCGGTGGGGGCAAGCCGTTCGGCTTTCCGATTGATGTCCTGCGTATCGGCGGGAAAAATGTAATTACCGCGCCAACCGGTTCCGCAATTGAGGTAGAGTTGCCGCGTGAGCGTCCGCAAATTCCACTGGGCGCAGCGCTATATTGTTCCTCTTCGCAAGCCGTGAAGCGCAGCTATCCCTTTCCGCGGCCCAAACCCGGTGCGTGCAAAATCCGTCATCCGATCTCAATTGTTTGCACGCTCGCGTTGGACAAAATTTTAGCGCGGGCAAGTAGGGCGCCGCCTCCGGCGGAGCCGCACGTGGCGGCTCACCCGGAGGGTTCACCCTACCAAATCTATTCGGAAATCCCTGCCGCGCTATCGCCAGCCAAGGATGCGGCACGGATGGAAGTGGCGGCGCGCGGCGCGTTCGAGAAACTCGGCGACACCGCTTTTGAACTGGCAGATTTCACACTGGAAAATCCGCAGGGGTTGTTTGCGCCGGTTTCTTTGCTCAATGAACTGCGGCGCAAGCTATGCGACGAACTTGGTCAAACTTTTGCCAAACAAACGACCGAACGCTTGCAGCGCATCGGTGTGGAAATGGCCAGTGAGCCGTCAGCTTCGTCTAAGGGGATTGCGGAGGAGCGCTGGCTGATCAAGGTTGATCGTCCCGTGTATCTGGAGGCCTTTACGGCGGATGATTGGCGTGTGGTCGAGGAAGTGAGCATCGCGGTGGAAGTCGAACCGCTGCCCCAGTTGCTCGTGGCGCTGGAGCGCTTGGCGGGCGTGATAGGGCGTGAGCGGATTCGCCTCGCCTTGCCGATCATCACGCGTTGCTGGGAAGAAAAAGATTTGCTCCAGCGCATTTACGCGTTGCGTGAAGCCGGTTGGCAAAAGTGGGAGGCTGCCAATATTTCCGCGTGGTCGTTTCTGAAAATTCCCCAAGCGATTTGTGGGCGGGACTTCCAAGTCCCGCGCGCGGGAGCTGTAGCTTCCGCCCACAATACAGATTTTGATCTCGTCACCGATTGGCCGCTCTATACGCTCAACACCTCGGCAGCGGCGCAACTTTTTGAAATGGGTGCGACGCGCGTGACGCTTTCGCCGGAGGATGGACTCGACAATATCTGCCAACTGTTGCCGCGACTGGGTGATCGCGCGACGGTGATCGTCTATCAGGATGCACCGTTGTTTATTTCCGAGTCGTGCCCCGAAGCGACGCGCACGGGCGGTTGCGTGGGACCCAGCCAATGCCGGTTTTCCCAGATGGAGTTGGTTTCCGATGCAGGCGAACACGTGATCAGCGTAAACCGGCGTTGTCGCACCTACACCCTGAATCGCCATCCATTTTGTCTTTCCATGCGGTTGGCGGCTCTTCGTCAGGCTGGTGCGCGGCGGCTGCGCGCGGATTTCATCTATCGCCCCTACACAACCGCCGAGGTCTGCCGTATCTGGCGCGAAGTACGTGCCGGGCGCACGGTGTCCGGCGCCCACATCGGCAATTTTGATCGCGGCTTGTTGTGAGCCACGGGCATCACACCGCGACGCAGGTGAAGATCGTATAGGGTAGGAAGGCCGTGAACCCGCGGGGTGTTGTTTCGAAAACCTTTGGGCATTCGCCGCATTCCTTGGTCAGCGTGGCGTGAATTTGTTTCAGTCGTGCGGCGGAAAGGGCGTAGCGACGCGCGAGGCCGAGCGAGTCCAGCGGTAACGCCGGGGCGGCGGTCATCGCTTCGACCTGCCAGCCGGCCTCCACGAGCGCCATGCACAAACCCGCGCGTAACGGAAACCATTTGTCCGTATTCATCAACGCATGCAGCCGGTTGAGACAAGCCGCCTCGCGCGCATCCTCGAAGCAGGCCGTCTGGTGAATGAAGTATTCGCCGGGCTGCATCAAGCGACGTAGTTTTTGCAGGATAGGCGTCAAGCTTTCACGGCCAAAGAAGTGCAACACCGACCGCATCACAAACAGCACGGCTTCCTCTTTTTCGGCGAGTTGCCGCCGCCGCAAGCTCGTCAGGGTGCCCTGTATGCGGCTGACGCGGGGATCGTGCCGCTGGCTCAGTTGCTCGGCGGAGTAGTCGAAATTGACCAACCGGGCCTGCGTGGCGAGTCCACGCCGCGCCAGCTCGTGGAGCAGAAATCCCGTGCCACCACCGAGGTCGGCGATCACTTGCGGTTTGGCGCGTTCTGCCGTGGCACAGATCAGCTTGGCTAGGGGCGTCACAAGGGTTGGATTGGAAAAATAGCCGCCATGGACGCGATCCCACTCCGCGCCATGCACGGCGCACTCGCGGCTATATTCCTGTAGTGCGGCGGCCTCTTGTGCGACCAGAGCGGAGGTATTGTTGTGTTTGTTCAATCGAAAAATCCTTTCGCGGCGCGAAGTCTAGCGCGGGTGTGGCGGTGGCGCACGGAAAAACATTCGCGGCGGCGGCCAACGTGTGGTAATTTCCAACCCTTGGCAATTCCGGTGGGCTGTTTTTCCAAACCTTGGAAAATACGCCAGGTCCGGTTTCCTCGGTCGCCTTAGGCGACTAAGCCTTGGAAAGGGATACAACATGAGAAGTGATATCGTTAAAAAAGGTTTTGAACGCGCCCCGCATCGTAGCTTGCTGCGGGCGACGGGCTTGAGCGCCGCCGCCATCGACAAGCCCTTTATTGCGGTTTGTAATTCGTACACCGACGTCATCCCCGGCCATGTCCACCTGCGCGAGGTGAGCAAACTTATCAAGAAGGAAATCATCAAAGCCGGTGGCACGCCGTTCGAGTTCAACTGCATCGGCGTCTGCGACGGCATCGCCATGGGCCACACCGGTATGAAGTATTCGCTGCCCAGTCGTGAGTTGATCGCGGACTGCGTCGAGACCATGGCCAACGCGCATGCTTTCGACGCGATGATTTGCATCGCCAACTGCGATAAAATCGTCCCCGGCATGATCATGGGCGCGCTACGCGTGAACATCCCGACAATCTTTGCCAGCGGCGGACCGATGCTTGCCGGGAAGATGAAGGATGGCAAGGCCGTGGATTTGATCAGCGTCTTCGAGGGCGTCGGCGCACTCAAGGCCGGCAAGATCACCGAGCAGCAGTTGGAAGAAATCGCCTGCGCGGCGTGTCCCGGTCCCGGCTCATGCTCCGGTATGTTCACGGCAAATTCCATGAACTGTCTGTGCGAGGCGATTGGTCTTGCGCTGCCCGGCAACGGGACGATTCCCGCCGTGGATCATCGCCGGCGCAAACTCTGGCGTAAGGCGGCGCACCGTATCGTTGAGATGGTGAAGGAGAACCTGCTGCCACGGGACATCGTTACGCAAGACTCCATTGATAACGCGTTTGTCCTCGATATGGCGATGGGCGGCAGCACGAATACGATCTTGCATACGCTGGCCATCGCGCACGAGGCAGGCGTCGCCTATGACCTTGAGCGCATCAACGACCTTTCCAAACGTACGCCGAACATCTGCAAAGTGTCGCCGTCATCCTCCTATCACATCGAGGATGTGGATAAGGCCGGCGGCATCAGCGCAATCCTCAAGGAAATCACCCGCGTCAAGGGTTTGCTGAATATCAAAACCCCCACGGTCACCGGCAAATCTCTTGGGCGGAATATTGTCCGCGCCCAGACGCACGACAAAGTCTGCATCCGCCCGATCGAAAACGCCTATAGTCCTGAAGGCGGTCTGTTTGTGCTGCGCGGTAATATTGCCACCGATGGTGCGGTCGTCAAAGCCGCCGGCGTGGATCCGAAGATGCTCAAGCACACCGGTCCGGCGATCATCTTTGAGTCGCAGGAAGAAGCATGTGAGGGCATCCTCGCCGGCAAGGTGCAGCCGGGGCATGTCGTCGTCATCCGCTACGAAGGCCCAAAGGGCGGCCCCGGCATGCAGGAGATGTTGGCGCCGACCAGCTACATCATGGGTCGCGGCTTGGGCGACAAGGTGGCGTTGATCACCGACGGTCGTTTTAGCGGTGGTACGCGTGGCGCGTGCATTGGCCACGTCTCGCCGGAAGCGGCCGAGGGCGGCGCCATCGGGTTGTTGCGCGATGGCGATATCATCGAAATTGATATCCCAGCGCGCAAGCTGCAGGCGCAAGTCAGTGATGTGGAGTTTGCGACGCGCAAAACCCAGTGGCATGCGCCGGAACCGCGTTTCAAGACCGGTTGGCTCGCGCGCTATACCAAGTTCGCCACCAATGCCTCGAATGGCGCGGTCCTGAAAATTTAGTATTTTTCTCACGCCAAGGCGCAAAAAACAACTTTGCGACTTGGCGTCCTTGCGTGAGGTCATATTTTGATCACCATCACTCTCGCCGGCGAAGGCCGAACTTGGCAATTGGCCGGTCCCGGCGGTGTGGAGCTTTGCGTGGAAAATCTACGCGAGGCGCAGCCTGCGGAAATGGCGCTGCTGCCGCACTTGCCGGCGTTCGCCGGGCGGGTCGTCATTCCGCACACGGGCGGCTCACCGCTCGTGCCGGCGGTCATCGCCGCGCTCAATCCTGCCGCCATTGTCGAGATCGTCGAGCTTGATCAGCACGACGCACGGCTGCTCCGCGAGAAACTTTCCACGTTGCGTAATGTCCGCGTACTTTGCGCTGCCGATGCCGGGCCGGTGGATTCATCGCGACAATCCGGCGTACTGTTGGTGGATGAACGCTTGGACCGGCTGCTGGCTTTCGACTTTATCGAACGGCTTGACCACATCCTGCCCGCCGGCAGTCCTGTGCTGGCCATGATGCCGAAGAAACGCGCGCCAGATTTTTCGCGTAAGCTGGAGGAGCACTTGCTTAAGCGGCGCATGCTGCCGACCGGTAAGGGCATTGTGGTCATGCAGGGCGTCAGCGGTGGCGCTCCCGCGGTGTGGACGCCGCGCGAACATGTTTTCGACGCTAGTACGCCGACGGAAAAGATCCAGCTCGTAACCCGGCCCGGCGTTTTTGCGCACGCGCGTCCCGATTCCGGTGGTTTGGCGTTGGCGGAATCTTTTCAACTGGAGGTAGGAGCCGCAAAACTTTGCGGCGACCTTCCTGAATCGTGGCAAGGTTTTGCCGCTCCTACGGAAAACAAGGGATCTCTCCGCATCTTGGAACTCGGCTGCGGCTGCGGTTTGGTCGGTCTGCTGTTGGCCGCGCGACTCAAGGGCGACACCGAATTTGTACTCGTGGATTCCAACGCGCGCGCCGTGGAATGTGCGCTGCGTGGTGTGGAGTTGAACGGTTTTGCCAAAATCAAAATCGAAAACTCCGATGTATTTCAGCCGGAAACCGGCGCGTTTGATGTCGTGCTTGGTAATCCGCCTTACTTCGCCCAGCGGCGCATAGCGGATTATTTCATCGAAGTCGCCGCTCACGCACTACGACCCGGCGGTACGCTCTGGTTGGTCTCCAAGCACGGCGACGAGATTGAGCGCCTCGCTTCCGCTCACCATTTTCAGGTCGAAACTCGCCATCGCCGCGGCTACGACATCAGCGTTTGCCGGAAATAAACCATTTCCATCATAGCCACAAAGAAGCACAAGAAACCCAAACAGCTTGTGTCTTTTGTGCCTCTTTGTGGCTAAAATTTTAGCGTGGCGTGTGCGAGCGTAAGCAATCCAATACAGGCGGTGTCGGTGCGGAGTGTCCGCGGGCCAAGGCCGATGGCCACGAAACCGGCGCGCACAAAGAGGACGCGCTCGAAATCATTCCAGCCACCTTCCGGGCCGATCGCGAGTAGAACTCGCCCTAGAAAATCCTTGGGGACCGCGGCTGCGATGGGTTGTGTCGCAGCGGGATCAGCCAGCAGGCGGAGTGTGTTCGGGAAAAGTTCGTCGAGTTGGTCTTCGACCAGCGGCTTGAGTTGTTTGTGGATGGTGATATGTGGCAGGTGCGTGTCTTGTGCTTGCTGCAAACCTTCGAGCAGCAGCGGACGATAGGTGGCAGGTTGGATGACGTGCGTGTCGAAATAGTTCCGTTCCACTTTTTCTGCATTGGTCAGTGCGATATGGCCGACGCCGAGCGCGGCGAGTTGTGCCCAGAGCCGTCGCATCACCTTGGGACGTGGTAGCGCGAGCAGCAAATCCACCGCAGGCCGTTGTGGCGACTCCTGCTCCCACGTGCAACGCAGACCCACTTGCTCAGGGGTTATCGTTTCAATCCGTGCCGTGCCGCGCGGACCATCGAGCAAGCCGACGCGAATGGTGTCGCCGGGTTTGGCGCGTAACACCTCACGGATATGCACGGCCCGCGCGCCACGGAGCGAGGCATATTGATCCACGAGTTCGTGCGGCTCGATCAGGATTAAGTTCATTTTCTCTGCAAGGCTTCGTTCAAACTGCCAAGGCGGTAGCCGGTAAGATCGAGTGTGACGTAGCGAATACCAGCAGTTTTTAGCAAAGCCAGAATCTTTTCCCGTAACTTGAGTGCGCGGCCAAGTTCGGTGGGCGCCAGTTCGATGCGGCCGACGTCGCCGTGCAGCCGGACACGGAGTTGTTTGAAGCCCAGCGAACGCAACGCCAGCTCCGCGCGTTCGACCGTGGTCAGGCCGCGCTGCGTAATCTGCGAGCCATAGGGGAAGCGCGAAGCGAGGCACGCCATCGCCGGTTTCTCCGCCGTCGGTAATCCGAGTTTACGCGACGCCGCGCGGATGTCGGCCTTGGTGAAGCCAAACATTTTGAGCGGGCTTTGCGAGCCAACCTCCGTGAGCGCTTTGCTGCCGGGCCGGTAATCGCCGACATCGTCCACGTTGGTGCCATCGCAGACGCAGGCGATACCTGCCGCGCGGGCAACCTCAAAGATCCGCGTGAAATCAATTTTTTTGCACCAATAGCACCGGTCGGTCGGGTTGCCGGCGATGTTCTGCTCTTCGAGCACGTTGATGCGTTCGACGCAAAGGCGGATACCGATCTGCCGCGCCAGTGTGCGCGCCTCACGCAATTCCGAACGCGCCAGCAGCGGCGTATCAATCGTCACGGCCAGTGCTTTTTTACCAAGCGCCAACTGTGCCGCCGCCGCGAGGAACGTGCTATCCACGCCACCGCTGAACCCAATCGCCACGCTGCCTTGCGAGCGGAGCCAATTCAGCAGCGCCACGACTTTCTTCCCGACCGCTCCACGCCAGATGATTTTTTTCTTTTTCATTTTCTATTTGCCACAGAGAACACAGAGTTCACAGAGTAAACTTCCAAGGTTTGGGAAACCTACACTCGGTGACCTCTGTGTTCTCTGTGGCTGCTATCATTTTTCAATCCAACCGCCGCCGAGAACTTCGTCGCCGTGGTAAAAAACAGCGGCCTGGCCGGGCGTGACGGCGAACTGCGGTTCGGCAAAGTCGGTGCGCCAAACGTCCTCGGATTCACAATGCAGTGTGGCTTGCACACCGGTATGACGATAGCGCAGGCGCGCCAAACAAGTAGTTCCTGTGGCGGGCGGCGTACCACTGATCCAGCTTGCTTTCTCGATGCGGCAACCGTCGCTGAAAACTTCGTCACGACGACCCAGCACAATCGTGTTGGTCGCGGCGCGCAGTTCTTTGACGTAGAGGCGTTCGGCGGCGGCCACACCCAAGCCTTCGCGTTGGCCGATGGTGTAGTGGATGATGCCGCGATGCTGGCCAAGCACCTTGCCGGTGGTGTCCACAATCGGGCCGGGCTTGCTCTCGCCGGGTTGGAAGAGCGGCGAATAGTCCTCGCTCTCGATGAAATCCTGGCTCTCCTCTTTTTCGGCGATGTCGCCGAAACCAGCCTCGCGGGCCATCTGCACCACTTCGGGTTTTCGCAAGGCACCGAGTGGAAAGAGTGTCTGCCGGAGTTGCTCCTGCGTCAGTCGGGCGATGAAATAGGACTGGTCCTTTTGCGGATCCACACCACGTAACAATCGGAACAAGCCGCTCTGCGGGTCTTGGACGATCCGCGCGTAGTGGCCGGTGGCGAATTTGTCGAAGGCGATGCCTTGTGCGCGCGCCTTTTCAAGTAGCAGGCCGAACTTCATGCGTTGGTTGCAAACCACGCACGGATTGGGTGTGCGACCGGAGCGATATTCCTCGCGAAAATAATCGAGAACACAATTCTTATACTCGCCGGCGAGCGGTACGGTGATGTGTCGGATGCCCAGTTGCTCGGCGGCGGCGCGGGCGGCGGCCAAATCGCGCGCCTCGCCGGGGCCGTAGCAGCCGGAGCGCCCTTCGTCGGGCAGCGCCACCGAGCCGTCCCAGATTTGCATGGTCAGGCCGACGACGTTGTGGCCGGCACGTTTGAGCCGCCACGCGGTCACGGTCGAATCAACACCGCCGCTCATGCCGACGGCTATGGTCAAAGGTGTAGACATAAAAGCGCAGGGAGCATAGCCGATGGCGGGCTGAAATCAATCAGCCGTCAAGGCGCGCGCAAGGTCGGTAGTGAGATCATCAACATCTTCCAAGCCGACGGAAAGGCGGAGCAGGCCATCGGTGATGCCGCGCGCCAGCCGTTCGCTACGCGGCATGGCGGCGTGCGACATCATCGGCGGATAGGAGAGGATGCTTTCCACGCCGCCGAGACTGACCGCCGGGAGCATTAGCTCGACGCGTTTGAGCAGTGCCTTGGCAGCCGCGCCGCCACCGGCGAGTTCAAACGAAACCACGGCACCGCCACCAGCGGCTTGGCGCAGGTGCAGTTCATGGCCGGGATGGTTGGGCAGGGTGGGATAGAAAACTTGTTTCACTTCCGATCGCGTCTGGAGCCATTGTGCGACTCGTTCGGCGGCCTGCTGCTGCGCGGCGAAGCGCACGCCGAGCGTTTTCAGTCCACGCAAGGTCAACCACGCGTCCTGCGGACCGAGGATTGCGCCAAAACTGTTTTGCAGGCTTTTCAACCGTTTGCCAAGCGTTTCGTCGCGCGTCACGGCGAGGCCGGCAATCAAATCGCTATGGCCACCGATAAATTTCGTGGCGCTGTGGACGACGATGTCGAACCCCAGTTCGAGCGGACGCTGGGCCGCGGGCGTCATGAAGGTGTTGTCGGTGATCGCCAGCAGCTTGTGTTCGTGCGCCAGCTTGGCCACAGTGGCGAGGTCGGTGATTTTAAGCAATGGATTCGAAGGTGACTCGACGAACACGGCACGGGTCGTCGGCTTGATGGCGCGCCGAATATTTTCAATATCAGTGGTATCTACGAAAGTCACGTCGAGTTGCCACTGCTTGAAGACCGTCGTCAGTACGCGGTAAGTCCCGCCATAGATATCCTCACCGGCGATGATGTGATCGCCGGGTTTGAACAGCAGCAACACGGTCGAGGTCGCCGCCATGCCAGAGGCGAAGGCGAGGCCGCGCGCACCGCCTTCGAGATCGGCGATGGCTAGTTCCAGCGCCTCGCGCGTCGGGTTGTCGCTGCGCGAGTAGTCATAGGGCTGGCGCTGTTCCGGGTCTTTTTGCGCGAAGGTGGAGCACTGATAGATCGGCACGCTGGACGCACCGGTGTAGGGGTCGCGGTCGCGGCCGGCATGGAGGAGGCGGGTGGCAAGTTTCACAGGACAGCCTCCAAGTCGCCGATCAAATCGGCGGTATTCTCGATGCCCGCGGATAGGCGCAGCAAGCGATCGTTGATACCAAGTCGGTCGCGAATTTCTGCCGGGATGTCGGCATGGGTTTGCGCGAGCGGATAGGTGATGAGCGATTCGACGCCACCGAGGCTCTCGGCAAAACGGAAGACCCGCACACGCTTGAGGATTTCCGCCACACGCGAGGCACTCTCCACCTCGAAAGCGAGCATGGCGCCAAAACCGCTGCTTTCCCGTGCGAGTACGGCGTAGCCGGGATGGCTGGGCAGGCCGGGATAGAAAACTTTCCGGACGCGCGGATGGTTGGCGAGGAGTTCGGCGATACGTTGCGCATTTTGTTGCTGCTGGCGCAGACGCAACGGTAGCGTCTTGAGGCCGCGTAGCAATAACCAGGAATCTTGCGGGCCGAGCACGCCACCGACCGCGTTTTGGAAAAAGGCGAGGCGTTCACCCAGCTCCGGCGTGCGGGCGATCAGCGCGCCGGCGACCACATCGTTGTGTCCGCCGAGATACTTGCTCGCGCTATAGACCACTACGTCAGCGCCCAATTCCAGCGGACGCTGGAGATAAAACGTCAGGAAGGTGTTGTCCACCATCGTCAGCAACCCGCGCGCCTTGGCCAGCTTGGCAATGGCCGGGATGTCGGCGATCTTCAGCAGCGGATTGCTCGGTGTTTCCAGCAACACGGCGCGTACGTTGGGTTGCGCCAGCGCAGCCTTGACCAACTCCGTCTGCGACGTATCCACATAAATCGCCTCGACACCGGCGGGCCGGAAAATTTTTTCCAACAACCGGTAGGTGCCGCCATACAGATCTTCGGTGACGACCACCCGGTCGCCGGGCTGAAACAGTCGCAACAATGCGTCGAGGGCCGCCATCCCCGATGCGAAGGCGAGGCCGCGCGCACCGCCCTCGGCAGCCGCGAGCGTCTCTTCTAACGCGAGGCGGGTTGGGTTCGACGTGCGCGAGTAGTCGAAGCCGGTACTGCGTCCGAGTTCGGGATGTTCAAATGTTGCGGTCTGATAAATAGGCGTCGCCAACGCTCCGGTTTTCGCGTCGCGGCCGCAGCCGGCCTGCGCCAACAAAGTTTCGATTTTCACACTCATGTTTTTCTCCGCGGTCGGAGCGCGGTTAGGTTAGCCCCCGCGCGGGCCGGGTCAAGCCCTCATCTTCCAGGGCTTGGAAAGGGGAATCACCGGTTTTTCCAAACCTTGGAAAAGCATCAGATGCCTTCGCCTTCCTTGACCACCGTGGTATCCACAAGGCCCCAGCGCAACTTGAGCCAGAGGCGCTCGTGAAAATAGTAGGTGCCGATCTTGATTGCAAAATCCAGACCGCCGATGAGGAAACCCGTTTTGACCGAGCCGCTAATCAGCCAGGCGGCGAGTGTGGTTTGCAGCAGCGCAAAAAAGCGCCAGCTCACCGCTTTGGTCAGGCTGCGTTTATGCGATTCCATAAAACTCCATTCAAATTTGGTAATCCACGATCACGTGGCGTTGCCGTAGTAAATTCCAGACGGCCTCGACGCCGGTGGTCACGGGGGTATCGGCGGCGAGATTCAGCGCCGGTTCGAAGCGGTTGAAGCTGTTCTCGCCGATGTTGATGACCATGATCTCGTGCGGGCTGTTGAGCAACGCCAGCGCTTGCAAATCGTAATCGTCCACGCCTGCGAGCGAGGTGATGAAAATCTGGCCGGCGTCGGTGAGGATACGCGCCAGTTCGCCGAGCCGCCGGATGTGGTCGTCGTGAATCTCGCCTTCCGCGCGCAGATCGGCGTCGAGGCCGCGTTTCACATTTTCGATGCCGAGGTAGTAGGTTTTGAATTGCTTGGCGAACAGTTGCTTTTCCAAGGTTTGGGCAAAGGTTTCGCCCAGCGCGGCGTCGGCGCTGGTGAAGACGACGAATTTTGCGCCGTGGCCGTAGCTGGCGGTGCGCTCCTCACGCGCGATGGTGCTGTTTTTCCAGGCAATTTCGCGCGAGCGGATGTGCTCCTCCAGCGTGGAACTGTGCGCGGCCTCGGCGGCGAGGATGATGCCGGCGCCGGCGATCTCGTAGTTGTCCACGATCACCAAACGACCGGTTTGCTCAATATCGCCGACAATGTCGAAAGCGACCGGTTTGGGCGTTTCCAAAATTACTTCCGCCACATCATGGCGCTCAACGGCCTGCTTATTGGCCACCGTGCTCAATTCGGTGGCGTCGAGGACGGCGAGCACGTCCACCAACTTCACCGGCGAGCGAATCGCGCCGAGTTTGAGCTTGTAGGTTTTGCTCTTGATGAGCGGGGCGCGGCCCATCCAAAACAAGTTGACACGAAAACGCGTGCTGGTTTTCAGCGGCGGCTGGTCGGCTTTGGTCATCCACTCGCCGCGCTTGACATAGAGCTGGGTGTCCAGCGTGAAGCCGGGCGCTTCGCCGGCGGAGGCGGAGGTTTTGGTCGGTCCGTTGAAATACTCGATGGACTGGATACGCGAGCGCTTACCGGAGGGCTGGAACACGACTTCGTCGCCCACGGCGATGCTGCCGGTCTCGATGGTGCCGGCGAGGATGCGACGCTCGTCGCCTTGCTCGGTGAATTTATAAATATCCTGCACCGGTAAACGGAACGGCAGTTTGTCGGGGAATTCTTTATTGCGGAAACGGTCAATCTGCTCCAACACGGTCGGGCCGGTGTACCACGGTGTTTCGGCGGAGCGCGCCGCGATGTTGACGCCTTGCATGCCGCTGACCGGAATGAAGCTGACCGGTTGCAGTTGCAGGCGTTCGAGGAAGGCGGTGTAGTCCGCGCGGATTTTCTCGAAGACTTCCTGGCTGTAGCCGACCAAATCCATCTTGTTCACCAGCACGGAAAGCTGGCGCAGACCGAGCATGGACATCATGTAGCCGTGCCGCTTGGTGTTCTCGCGGATGCCTTCCTTGGCATCAATGACGAGCAACGCCGCCTCGGCACGCGAGGCGCCGGTGATCATGTTTTTCAGAAACTCCACATGGCCGGGCGCATCAATCAAAATATAGCGCCGTTGGGCCGTACGGAAGAAGCAGCGCGCGGCATCAATGGTGATGCCTTGCGTCTGCTCATCTTTCAGCGCGTCGAGCAAAAACGCGTACTCGAATGGCTTGGCGTTGCGGCGGCAGGTCTCGCGCACCTGCTCCAGTTTGCCCTGCGGCAGCGCACCGGTCTCCGCCAGTAGGCGGCCGATGATGGTGCTTTTGCCGTGGTCCACATGGCCGGCCATCACGACGCTCAACGGTTCTTCGTTCTTCGCCGTGCTCACATGTAACCTCCGCGCCGCAGCGTCTCCAAGCCGCCATCTTCCTTGTCCTGCTCGCGGCCCGAACGTTCCGCGATGTTCACGAATTTTCCGCTCTGTAATTCCGCGATGATCTCGCGCACGTTGCGCGCCTCGGACTCCACCGGTTTGGTGCAGGGATAGCAACCGAGCGAGCGATAGCGGCAACCATCGCCGTGGTTGAAGTAGAGCGGAATGATCGGAATGTTTTCGCGCTCGATATATTCCCAGATATTTAGCTCTGTCCAGTCCAGCAGCGGATGGACACGCACGTGTGTGCCAGGCGCGAAGTCGGTCTTGAACTGCTTCCACAACTCCGGCGGCTGATCGCTCACATCCCATTCGTGTTGCTGATCGCGCGCCGAGAAATAGCGCTCCTTGGAGCGGCTACCTTCTTCGTCGGCGCGTACGCCGACGATTACGCCGGTGAACGCCTCGCGTTTTTCCTCCGGCATATAGCGGCCAAGGGCGTGATCCATGCGGAGCCGCGGCCATTCGCCCGAAAGTGTATGCCGGAGCGCCTCGCTCTTGAGCGCCTTGCAGCAATCCACCCGCGAGAGCGTGCCTGCCGGGAACGTCTGCTTCGCGGCCAGCGCCGCGGTGTTTTGGCCGACGATCAAATCCAGCCGCCACTCCAGCGCCAACCGGTCACGGTAGGCGATCATCTCCGGGATTTTGAAGCTGGTGTCAATGTGCATCAGCGGAAACGGCACATGGCCGAAGAACGCCTTGCGCGCCAGCCAGAGCAGGACGGTGCTGTCCTTGCCGATGGACCACAGCATCACCAGACTTTTGAATTCCTTGTAGGCCTCGCGCAGAATATGCACACCCTGCGCTTCCAGTTTGTCCAAATGTGTCATCGTGATCCTTCAACGTTTTGTATGGCGGACGTGCAGTCCGCACTCTTTGTGTTCCGGGTTTTCCCACCACCAGCGCCCGGCGCGCGGATGCTCGCCGGCTTGAATCGCGCGCGTGCACGGCGCGCAGCCGATGGAGGCGTAGCCGCTGTCATAGAGCCGATTATAGGGCAACTTGTGCTCCCGCGTATAAGCCCAGACTTCGTCGGTCGTCCAATCGGCCAGCGGATTGAGCTTGGTGATGCCGCCATGCACCACGTCCACTTCCACCTGCCGCAGTTCGGTGCGCGTGACGCTCTGCTCGCGCCGCATACCCGTGATCCACGCCTGCAAACCGGTAAGCGCGCGCGCCAGCGGCACCACTTTGCGAATATGGCAGCAGGCGTGGCGTGCCTCCAGCGACTCGCGGAACGAAAACAAACCCTGTTCCCGCTCCAACCGCTCCACGTCCTCGCGGTCAGGAAAGTGCCACTCGATTTTCACGCCGTATCGCCGGCGTAACGCCTCGGCGCACTCGAACGTTTCCTCGTTCAGCCGGCCGGTATCGAGTGCAAAGATGCGCATATCGGGCCGGATCGCTTGCAGCATGTGCACGAGGATCACGTCCTCCAAGCTGAAGCTGCAGGCGAGTGCCAGCCGGGGATGGAATTGCTCCACCGCCCAAGCCAGCACGTCCTGCGGGCTGCCGCGGATGGCCGCGATGTCGGTCGCTGATTTCATCGGGTGCGCTTGTTTTAGGCTGCCGGTTGAACACCGATGCCTTCGAAGAGCAGCGTGGAGAGATAGCGCTCGGAGGCGTCGGGCAGCACGACGACAATGGTCTTGCCGGCAAACTCCGGCAACTTCGCCAACCGCACCGCCGCGACTACCGCCGCGCCGCCGGAAATACCGGCGAGCACGCCTTCTTCCTTCATCAAGCGCCGCGCCATGATCATGGATTCCTCGCCGGTCACTTGCTCGACGCGATCCACGACGGAAAGATCGAGCGTATCGGGCACAAAGCCCGCGCCGATACCCTGAATCTTGTGCGGGCCCGGTTTGAGGTCCTGCCCCGCGCGCTTTTGCGTCAGTACCGGACTTTCCGCCGGTTCCACCGCCACCGAAATCAGTTTGGCCTTCTTGGTGTTCTTGATGTAGCGCGAGACACCGGTGATCGTGCCGCCGGTGCCGACGCCGCTGACGAGCACATCCACTTTACCGTCGGTGTCGTTCCATATTTCCGGGCCGGTTGTCTTCTCGTGAATCGCTGGATTTGCCGGATTCTTGAACTGCTGCGGAATGAAATAGCGCTTCGGATCGGACGCGGCGATTTCTTCCGCCCGCCGGATCGCGCCCTTCATGCCTTCGGGGCCCGGCGTCAGAATCAGATTCGCGCCCAGCGCCGCCAAAATCCGCCGCCGCTCGATGCTCATCGTCTCCGGCATCGTCAGCGTCAGCTTATAGCCCCGCGCCGCCGCCACATAGGCCAACGCGATACCGGTGTTACCGCTGGTCGGCTCCACGATTTCCACACCGGGCTTGAGTACGCCACGCTGCTCGGCGTCCAAAATCATGGCGGCTCCGATGCGGTCCTTGACCGAGTAGGCGGGGTTGCGGCCCTCTGTTTTGGCCAGTACCGTCGCCTTCGCGCCATCCGTGACGCGGTTGAGTTTGACCAGCGGCGTATTACCGATGGACTGCGAGTTATCACTGAATATACGGCTCATGTTTTCTTTCCTTTCTAGTTTTTCGTTTTAGTTGATTACGAAATCTTCCCGCACAACGGGCACGCCGCGTTGCGTCGCACGGCAATCTCCCGGAATTGCATGGTCAGCGCGTCGAACGTCAACAGGCGATTTGTCAACAGTTTGCCGGCACCCGTCACGAACTTGATCGCCTCTGCCGCCTGAATCGTGCCGATGACGCCCGGCACCACACCGAGCGGCCCGACCGCCGGGGTAGGGGGCGGCGGCGGATCGGCGAACACGCAGCGATAGCACGCGGTCTGGCCCGGCAGCACCGTCAGCGTCTGTCCAAAAAACCGCAGAATACCCGCGTGCGAATAAGGCTTGTCCGCAGCGTGGCAGGCGGCGGCGATCAGATATTTGCTCTCGAAATTATCCGTTGCATCAATCACGAAGTCATAGTCGCGCAGCAGTGCGCCAGCATTGACTTCCGTCAATCGCTCGGCGTGCTGACGAATTTGTACCGCCGGATTCAGTGCTTGGAATGTTCGCGCGGCACTCTCCACTTTCAGCCGCCCGACGTCTGCCGTCGTATGTGCGATCTGCCGTTGCAAGTTGCTCAAATCCAGCCGGTCGCCATCGGCGAGGCCCAGAGTACCGATGCCCGCCGCTGCGAGATAAAATCCCGCCGGCGAACCGAGTCCGCCGACGCCGACAAGCAACAGGCGCGCCGCGGCCAATTTGGCCTGACCCGCCGCGCCGATCTCCGGCAACGCCAGTTGGCGCGCATAGCGTTGTTGGGCTGACTCGTCGAAATTCATGGCTCACTCAACGGCGGCAATCGCCTCGATCTCCACCCGCGCGCCTTTCGGCAGCGCCGCGACTTGAAAACTCGACCGCGCCGGCGGCTGCGCGCCGAAATAGCGCGCATACATTTCGTTCATCGCCGCGAAATCGCGGATGTCGGCCAGAAAAACGGTCGTCTTGACCACGTTGGCGAGATCAGCGCCCGCGGACTGCAACACCGTACGCAGGTTTTCAATCGCTTGCGCGGTCGCTGCGCCAATCTCCGTCGCCAGTTCGCCATCCCACTTCACCGGCAACTGGCCGGAGACGAAGATCAAGTTGCCCGCGCGGCGAAAATGCGAATAGGGCCCGGCGGGCGGCGGCAATTTATCTTTTCCTGCACTCATGTTTTTCCAAGGTTTGGAATTTGATGGTTTCATTTTTTCCAAGGCTTGGAGAAAGCGGTGTTCCACTTTTCCAAGCCTTGGAAGATTCGCTTCAGCCCACCGTCTTTTTCAACGCCTGATCAATATCCGCCTTGATGTCCTCGATGTTTTCGAGGCCGACGGAGAGCCGGACATAGTCCGCGGTCACGCCGGTCTCTTCCTGTTCCGCCGGCGTAAGCTGCTGGTGCGTCGTCGAAGCCGGATGAATCACCAAGCTCTTCGCGTCGCCGATGTTGGCGAGGTGCGACAGCAACTGCACCGAGTTGATGAACTTCTTGCCGGCTTCCAAGCCGCCCTTGATGCCGAAGCCGATGATGCCGCCGAAACCGTGCTTCAGGTACTTCGCCGCATTCTTATGGTCGGGGTTGTCCTCCAGGCCCGGATAGACGACCCAGCTCACCAGTGGATGCTGCTTGAGCCAGCGGGCGATGGCCAGCGCGTTCTCGGAGTGACGCGCCACGCGTAGCGGCAACGTTTCGAGGCCGAGCAAAAATTCGCGGGCGTTGAACGGACTCAAGGCTGCGCCGATGTCGCGCAGGAGCGTGACGCGAATCTTGATGATGAACGCCACGTTGCCCATACCCGGTACGTTCGAGAGCGCGTCCCAATATTGGATACCGTGATAGCTCGGATCCGGCTCGGTGAACTCCGGGAACTTCCCGTTATTCCACTTGAACTTGCCGGAATCCACAATCACGCCGCCGATGCTCGTGCCGTGGCCGCCGATGTATTTGGTCGCCGAACTGGCGATGATGTCCGCGCCGTGATCGAACGGGCGCACCAGCCCGATGCCAACCGTGTTATCCACGACCAGCGGAATCCCCGCCTCGTGCGCGATCTTCGCCAGCGCCTCGAAATCCGGCACATCGAGCTTCGGATTGCCGATGGTCTCGGCATAAATCGCGCGCGTCTTCGGTGTGATCGCCTTCTTGAACGCCTGCGGATCGCGCGAGTTCACGAACTTCACCGTCCGGCCCAGCTTGGCGAAGGTGTAATGGAGCAATTGATAGGTGCCGCCATAGAGATTATTGCCGGCGACGATTTCGTCGCCCAGCCGCGTGATCGCCAGTAGCGCGTAGGTGATCGCCGACTGGCCGGACGCGACGCCGAGCGCGCCGGTGCCGCCTTCGATCGCGGCGATACGTTGCTCGAAGACGTCGGTGGTCGGGTTCATCAGTCGTGTGTAGATGTTGCCGAATTCCTTCAGCGCAAACAAATTCGCCGCGTGCTCGGTGCTCTTGAACACGTAGGACGTGGTCTGATAGAGCGGTACCGCACGCGAGCCGGTGGTCGGGTCCGGTTTTTGTCCCGCGTGCAGGGCCAGGGTTTCCAGTTTTTGCGTTGCCATGATCTGCTCTCCTTATTTTTTATTTTCTGTCGTTCAAATCGAATAATTCGGCGCCGCCGTCTGCGCATCATATTGCTCCAGCGCGCCGCGTAGCGTCAACGCGTGCAGATGCGCCACGAGCGCCCGTTCCAGCTCGCGCCAGATCAGCCCCGCGGCGCCATCTTCGTGCTCCGCCGCCGGCACCAACTGGCACGGCCCTTCCAGCGCCTCAATGATGTCTTGCAGCGTGATCGTCTCCACCGGCTGCGCCAGCCGGTAGCCGCCGTGCGCGCCGCGTACGGCGCGGATCAGTCCCGCCGAGGTCAACAGGCGCGCGATGTGCCAGAGATACTTTTCCGAAATGGTCAACCGCTGCGCTAGGTCCCGCAATGCCACCGCCGCCGGTCCGGTGTGCCGGGCCAACTCCACCATCACGCGTAGGCCGTAGCGCCCCTTGGTCGTAATGCGTAGCCCGCTTCCAAGCCTTGGAAAAGCTTCCACCTCGGTTTTCCCAGCTTTGGAAACCGTTGCCGCCTGCTGCTTGCTGCCGTTACCGTTTCGCATATGTAATCACCAGTATGTCCATCAACAAGGTGGAGTATATGATAAAATTCCGATCCGTCAAGTGGGAGCGTGAAACATTTTTTGATACGCTCGGTGTGCAGCCACATAGGCGCGGCAAGCTCGTCTGAATTCTATTATTTTCCCGCCTTGACGGTGGCTCTGGATTTCACCACCATGCCTTTGCGCTATTGATTCGCTTGGTAATTTCTTGGAGCAGGAAATAGATGAAAACAACAAGCGTAGCCTTTGACCTTTTCCGTTATCAAATCCTACCCAGAAGTCGTTCGTTCCAGCCCGAACTTTTTAGTAATATCTCCTCGCTAGAGGACCTTTTGGCCAAAAAGAACAATATATTTTTTGCGGCATTGTTAAGTGTACGTGAATTTCACACCCGAAAGACAGTTGTCCGACACAAAATCCTATTTCAAGATAGCACCAGTATTCTCTATCGCTTCGCTGCCAATAGATCATTGACTCGAGAAACAGAAAATTTTACTGAAGAGGAAATAGAAAACTGGCCGTCCTTCTTCGTCTATATTTGGAATGCTCCAGATGAACAATTAATTGCTGTGCAAGAGCGCTGGAATGCATTTCAGCAGACGGAAGTTGTGGCGAAAGCAATAATTGACTCTGTCGATCTCGATCTTGGCCGCAACAATCTCCGTGCTCACATAGAAGCACTCTTCTTTGAAAATGCGTTTTGGGATCTTGTCAGCCAAAATGTGGGTAAAATAAAAGATATTCGTTTTGAACTGATTACGCCGAATATGGCTAATATCTCCGGCGTTCTGAGCGATGATCTGAAGCAGTTTGCCAAAAGTACAAACGCTGCGCAGACGACATTAGATATTCAGGCTGACCCTGACTCTGCAATCACCATAGATGTAAAAGACGAAAAGCTCAAAGGACTTGTCACTTACTCCAGCGAAGGTGGCGGGAATATTTCAGTTAAAATTAGAGGGATTTCTAGGCGAATTCACACGAAAAAGAGTAAGAAGCATCTTGATGTAGATGAAGTAGAGTTTACAGGAAGAGACCCAAAGGAAATAGTTGATCTATTGAAGGGGCTGTTGTCGTGAAAGGTCTCCTTGCAAATGTTCTGATCGCTATAGGGGGAGCGTTTTTGCTTTTACAAGCCCAAGACCTGCTCAATTCAAAATATATTATAAATTTTCTTAACCAAAACCTTGTTTCCCTGTTAATCGCTTTGTTGGCCATTAACTCGGCTTCCTTAGGAATTGTTCTTTCGAAAATTCGAGAACTTATTGATGAGGAAAAAGGAAACGGTGACTTCTCTAAAACAAAAAACGAAATGCTTTTTTCCATTAAGGAGCAAATAGTGCTCATCTTCCTATCGCTCATCCTGCTCATGCTGAACGACTCTAAATGGGGTGCAAGTCATCCAGAGTATAAGCCCGCTATGGAGATGGCGGTAATTACGTGTTTTACATACGCAATGTTGATTCTCTTTGATTCAGCGCGAAGTATATTTGTTGTATTGAGTTTTAAAAAGTGATGATCGCAGTTGGTTCGTGCGCGCTACCAGTTGCCGCGCCTTGGTCTTTTCCGACGGGCCGGCCGATGGAAGTCAGTCGGCCGCGTAGGGAGAAATTGCAATGTGCGCCGTCTTCGCGGATGCAGGCCTTGGCAGGATAAATCTCATAGCGCGCGCGGTACTTCAGCGGCGTGAACTTTATCCCCGAGAAGAATTGACGGACGGTAAATCAGAGGTATAATCGTGGTATGAAAGTCAAGACATCAATCACACTGGAAAGCGACTTGGTTGGGGCCATAGATCGGCAGGTTGCCGCTTACGGCAGTCGCTCCGAGTTCCTTGAATTGGCCGCGCGGCGTTTGCTCGCCCGCCTCGCCAAGGAGGCACAGGAACAGCGCGACTGCGAGATCATTGAGCGGCGTTCAACGGCGTTAAACCGCGAAGCCGAAGACGTGTTGGACTATCAGGTGGGCGCATGAGGCGCGGCGACCTGTATCGCGTGACGCATCCTTCCGCGCATGATCCCAAGCGATATCGGGTTTTTGTGGTCGTTAGCCGGCAAGTGGCCATCGCCTCACGCTTTTCTACTGTAATCTGCGCGCCGGTGTATACCGTGCATGATGGGCTGTCCACGCAGGTGCCTGTAGGGCCTGATGAAGGACTGAAACATGCCAGCAGCATTCATTGTGATGAATTAGTCAGTTTGCCCAAAGCGCGACTGACCCACTACCTTGGCACACTGGCTTCGCCTAAATTGCAACAGTTGAACGAAGCGCTAAAAATTGCCCTGAACCTTGATGAGTAACAAGAGTGTGCCACTGTCGCCGGTTGAAGTCGGCAATATTGATCGGCATGGATTTTGGCTCCTTGTCGCTGACCAGGAATATTTTCTGCCCTACGGCGATTTTCCGTGGTTCCGCCAAGCGCGGGTGGAACAAATTATGAATGTGGAACTCTTGCACGGCGACCATTTGCGCTGTCCCGACCTCGACGTGGATTTGACCCTCGATTCGCTCGCGCGATCGGAGTCGTTCCCGCTGGTCTACATATGACGGGCTGCGCCAGCGCAGCCCCTACAAGAAAATTCCTGCATGTAGGGGCGTCGCTTGCGACGCCCGCTTCCTGTTTGCTTACTGTGGCAGTTCACGCTCTTGACGGGTGGCTACGATGTAATTACGGTGCGGCTATGGAAACGGCGTTGCTTACGATGGAAGCTGAACATTGAAAGGAAGGGCCAATGATTAAGGCAATCACAAGGCATCCGGGTGGTTATCAACTGCGCGTGCAACTGGCCGATATTGATCCGGCCATATGGCGGCTTTTCACGGTCCCAGCCGGGATAACGCTGGGGGACTTGCATAAAATCCTTCAACTTGTCATGGGCTGGGAGGACAGCCATCTCCATCAATTCCGAGATCGAAAACAATGCTATGGCATCCCTGATGAGGATGATGACTTTGATACCAATCTGCTGGACGAGGAGAGCATAACCATTGATGAATTTTTCACGAAACGAGGGAGCAAGCTCATCTATGAATATGATTTCGGTGATGGGTGGGAGCATTTGATTGTCTGCCAGAAGATACTCGCCGAGACGCCTGCAGTCGCCGTTGTGGATGGCGCGCGGGCCTGTCCACCGGAGGATTGCGGCGGAGTTGGTGGCTATTACGATTTACTGGAGGTTCTAGCGGATTCAAAGCATGAACGGTATGCGGAACTGAAGGAATGGCTTGGTGTCGAGTACGATCCTGAACACTTTGATGCGGCGGAAATCAATAAAGTTTTTGAACCACGCGAAAAAAGGAAATGAGTGGACAGACTTTTTTCGGCATCGGCCTGACGAGGCAGGCCGCCTACGGCACGTAGGCAGGCCTTATCAGGTAGGAGCGCTGTCCCGTCAGCGCGACTATTTTCTTCAAGAATCTCGGCGCACCGAGCCTTGGCCTTTTCCCACAGGGCGTCCGATGGAGGCCAGTCGGCCACGCAGACAGAAATTGCAATGCGCGCCGTCTTCGCGAATGCAGGCCTTGGCGGGATAAATTTCGTAGAGAGCGCGGTATTTCAGCGGCGTGACGTTCGGCATGACGATATTCGCGCCGCGCTGCAAACCCAGTTCGCGTCCCTCCTTGATATTCAACGTCGCCAGCGCCGTGGTACTGGGGATGTTGGCGCGCGGACAGGTCAAACGGGCGAGCGCGATCATCTTGAAGGTCATCAACTCGTTGGCGGGCGGCTGCTCTGCCGTCGTGGCACAGGCATCTTGCCTGTGTCCCGCCTGGCCTAGCGGCGTATCGGGGTGCGGAATGAACGGGCCGACGCCGATCATGTCGAGGTTCAACTCGCGGAACGTTTCCAGATCGCGCGCGAGGTCGGCGTAGGTCTGGCCGGGGATCCCGATCATCACGCCGCTGCCGATTTCATAGTCCAGCGCGCGTAACTCGCGCAGCATGGCGATGCGGTCGGAGGGCCGGCCTTGCGGGCCGACGGGGTGAATCAAATCATAGCGCGCGCGGTTGGACGTCTCGAAGCGCAGCAGATAGCGGTCGGCACCGGCGGCGCGCCAGAGCCGCCATTCGTCGGGCGTGCGCTCGCCGAGGCTCAAGGTGACCGCGAGCGGCGTCTCGCATTTGATACACCGGATCAGGTCGGCAATTTCGTCCGCGCGCCAGCCGGGGTCTTCGCCGGCTTGGAGCACCACGGTGCCATAGCCGAATTTGACGGCGTCGCGCGCCGAGTCCATCACTTCGTCGGGCGTCATGCGGTAGCGCGCCAGTTCCGTGCGCTCGACTCTCAAGCCGCAGTAGGCGCAGCGGCGGATGCAGTAGTTGGAAATCTCGATCAGGCCGCGCAGGTGGACTTCGTCGCCGACGTTCGCGTGTCGTACGCGATCCGCCTCTGCCCAGAGCTGCTCCAAGCGGGAAGCGTCGGTTTCCTGTAGCCAAGCGATCAACTCTGCGGTTTTCATGGGCACTCAAGATGCGGTGTCGGCGTGAAAAATCAAACCCGGATTTTGATCACGACCTTGTGCAGCGCTCCGGTGCCGGCCAGCGGGGCGTGCAAATCTTCCGGGAAGAACACCACGAAGTAGCCCGGCGACGAAGGTATCCAAATTGCCGGCGGCCCCGCGTAAAAAGCGATGTCATTGTCCGGTTTGAAATCTTCAGCGACCGGCGGCGCATCACGGAGCGAACACCAGCCATATTCCTCGTTGCCGGAGACGACGAACTGGATATCGGCGTATTTTCGGTGCGATTCCAGTCGCGCGGCGGCGTGTCCTTTGTTGGTGGGCCGCTGGATCAGCGCAAACAGCTTGTCGCCATCCAACTCGATACGTCCATCCGGCAGCGTCGCGAGGTCGGGCCGCCGCAGGAAGGCGAAGGCCGCGGCAAAAGCCGGGTGGGTCTTGAAATAGCGCTCCGCGTTTTCCAATCGGTCGAAAATCATGTTATCGTCTCCGCGTGTCGGCCATCATTCTAGCGACTTTTAATGCGCGTTACCAGCACGCGGCGTTCGGGCTGCGCTACTTGCTCGCCAACCTCGGCGAGCTACGCGCCGAGGCCGCGCTTTTGGAGTTCGATCTTCAGCGCAATCCAGAAGCGGCTGCAGAACAAATTTTGGCGCATCAGCCGCGCGTTGTCGGTGTGGCGGTCTATATCTGGAACGTGCGCCAAACCGCCGAGTTGCTCGCGACATTGCGTCGGCGCGCGCCGGGCGTGAAACTGGTGCTCGGCGGGCCGGAGGTCAGTTACGAAACCGAGACGCATCCGTTGGCGCCGCTCGCCGATTTCGTCATCTGTGGCGAGGCCGATCTCGTCTTCGCCGATCTGTGTCGTGCCGTTTTGGCTGGCCAGCCACCGCACGAAAAAATTTTGCGTCCGCCGCCGCCCGATCCCGCACAGCTTGCATTGCCCTACGAGTTTTATTCCGACCACGATCTGGCGACGCGCTTCGCCTACCTCGAAGCCTCGCGTGGTTGCCCGTTCGGCTGTGAATACTGTGTCTCGGCGATTGACCGCGGCGTCCGGCGCTTCGACTGGACGCGTTTGCAGCCTGAATTTGAACGTTTGTTGGCGCGCGGCGCACGGCGCATCAAATTTGTGGATCGGACTTTCAATCTCGATCTGGAGTTGGGCCGCGCCGTTCTGGAATTTTTCTATGCTCGTGCGGTGACGGGCGTACAGGTGCATATCGAAATCACGCCGTCGTGTCTGACCGAGGCTTGGCGCGAATTGCTCCGCCGCGCGCCGCCGGGTCTGTTGCGACTGGAGGTCGGTGTACAAACTTTCGACGAAACCATCAGCGCGCAAATTGGCCGCCCACAGTCCGCCGCGCAAGCCGAGGACGCATTACGTTTTCTGCGGACCGAAACCAACGTATTGATTCACGCCGACTTGATCGCCGGCTTGCCGGGCCAGACGCTGGAAATGTTCGCCGCCGACTTCGACCGGATGGTTGCGCTCCAGCCGCACGAAATTCAGGTCGGCATTCTCAAACGTTTGCGCGGTACGGCGATTGGCCGGCACGACGCGGAGTGGGGCGTGCGGTGGAATACCGAGCCGCCCTACGACATTTTGGAAAACAAGCTGCTCGACGCCGCGACCGTGACGCAGCTCAAACGCTTTGCGCGGTGCTGGGAAATCCTCGGCAACCGCGGGCGCTTTGAACAGACGCTGCCGCTGCTCTGGAGTGCACCCGGCGACTCGCCGTTTTCCAAGGTCTGGAAATTCACCGAACAGCTTTTTCCAAGGTTTGGAAAACTCCACGGCATTCCACTGCTTGATTTTGCCCGCGCCCTGTTCGACTTTATGGCCGATTTCCAAGGTTTGGAAAAACCGCGCATCGCCGCCGCGCTCCGTGCGGATTTAGCGCGTAGCGGAGCGCCACATTTGCCAAAATGGGTCCGCGAAATATGAAAAAAACTTCACAACCGATTGTGGTCAGTCTCGTCAGCCTCGGCTGCGCCAAGAACACGGTGGACTCCGAGCGGGTCTTGGGCTGTCTGGCGACGGAAGGGTTTTTGATCACCGGCGATCCGACAGAGGCTGATATCTGCCTCGTGAACACCTGCGGATTCATCCACGATGCACGGGAGGAATCCGCGGCGACGTTGCGCGAGATTTCCAAATTGCGACGGAAGGGTCAGCTCAAGGCGCTGGTCGCGCTCGGCTGTCTGGCCGAACGCGCGCTGGATGTGCCGGAGTTGGGCGCGACGCTCGAACCCGCCGACGCCGTCGTGCGTTTCAAGGATTATCCGCGACTGCCGGAGATCTGCCGCGAGTTGGCGGGTAGAGCGCGTTCGCCAAACGCGCCCGAATCAATCACGGCGAAGGGCGGCTATAATGAGTTTTTAGCTTCGCCGCGCCTGCGGATCGGCGCGACGCATTCCGCCTATCTGAAAATTTCTGAAGGTTGCTCGAATCCATGCCGGTTTTGCTCGATTCCACGGATTCGCGGCAAACAGATCAGTCGGCCCATCGCTGACGTCGTACGCGAGGCGCGCGAATTGATTTCCGTCGGCGCGAAGGAGCTTTGCGTGATTGCGCAAGACACGACGAGTTATGGTCGTGACCTCGCGGGAAAATTTCTATTGCCGGATTTGCTCGTTGCGTTGCGCGCGCTACCGGATGCCGTCTGGTTCCGGTTGATGTATGCCTATCCGCTGCATTTGAGCGATGCTGTGCTCGAAACACTCGCCAGTGATCCGCGCTTTTGTCCGTACCTCGACATGCCGCTCCAGCATATCTCCGATGCGATGCTGGCGGCGATGGGACGTGGCATGAACAAGGTGGCGACACTCGCGTTGCTGAATCGCATTCCGCAGAAGTTGCCGGGTGTGGCGCTCCGTACGTCATTCATCGTCGGTTATCCCGGCGAGACCGACCGTGATTTTGAGGAACTATTGGCGTTTGTGCGCGAGGGCCGCTTCACGCATGCCGGCGTTTTTCTCTATTCGCATGAAGCCAAAACGCCGGCGGCGAAAGTGGCCGATGGCGTGCCGGTGGAGGTCAAGCAGGCGCGGCGCGATACGCTGATGGCCGCGCAACTCGAGGTGGCGCGGCGTCGGCAAGCCGCGCGCGTGGGACAAACTTTGACGGTGTTGGTGGATGAATGCGTAGATGCGGTCTCTGGCCGCATTCCAGAAAAGCGACCGGAGGTCGCTTCTACGCAGCACGCCATCGCGCGCAGCCGGCACGAAGCGCCGGAAGTGGATGGTGTTGTTCTCTTGCGCAGCGCTTCCGCTAAAAAACTTCAACCGGGTTCATTCGTCACCGTGCGTGTAGTGCAGGGGTTGGATTACGACGTGGTCGCCGAGGTCAAGGTTTGATGCCGTCGCGCATCGGCACGATGACGTAGTCTTGACCGCGCGTGACCTTGATCAGCGGTTCCAGCATTTGCAGCGTGTTGGTGTAGCCCACGTGGAACAGCACAATAGAACCGGGTTGAAACCGCTGTACGATATTCGTGGCATAGACCAGCGCGGGGTTGGGCGGCACGGCATCTTTCTCCGGCAATTGATCCTGCTTCTGTTTGTCCGTCCATGAAAAACTGGTGTCACGGTTGCGCGCGGTGGTTGCAACCAACATGTTGCTGCTGGTGGATATGGCCAGCGAATCTTTCCAGTCGTCGCTGGCCACAGTCCAGCGCACCACACGATAGCCTTCACGAAATGCCACGCGGCGCAAATTCTCGTCAGCCTCACCAAAGGCGGGGCGGAAGAACGGTTTGGATGAGTGACCAGTGGCGCGCACGATGGCGGCATCGGCGCAGCGTAATTGTTCGACGATTTTCGCTTCCGGCGCATTCCGTAGCAGCGGATTGCTGTAGCTGTGGTTATAGACTTCGTGGCCTTCCGCCGCCATCCGCCGCGTCAGGTCGGGGTGTTGCTCGACAAATTGGCCGGTGACGAAAAACGCGGCGGGCACGCGGTACCGATGCAGCACGTCCAGAATTTCGGCAGCGACGGCGGCATTCTCGCGTGCATCGAAAGTGAACATGACTTGGCGGTGCGCGCCCGTGCCGCGCGAGATGGTCGCAGGTGTATCGGCAGGCGGCGCGATCAACGTACAACCCGCGACAAGGCTAAAAATACAGAAAAACAGACGTTTCATACGGACTTTATAGCGCAACGCCGAACATTTTCCAAGGCTTGGAAAAATCAATACGTCGGTTTTCCAACCCTTGGAAAACGGCGCTTAATTTCCGTCGGCGCCGCCGACCGACAGCACTTCCGGGTCTTCTGCCATCTGCCGGCGCTCGGCGCGCGTCGGCGGCGGAATGACGAGGACGAGTTCGCCCTTCACCGCGCGGCCTTGGAATTTGGCGATAAGTTCATTCGGCGTGCCCAGCAGGCTTTCCTCGAAATGTTTGGTCAGTTCGCGGCCGATAAAAAGCGTACGGTCGTGCAAGGCTTCGTCCATTTCGCCGAGCAGTTTGAGCAGGCGGTAGGGCGACTCGAAAATCACGACAGGGCGGTCGAGTACGGCCAACTCGCGTAGCCGTTGCTTGCGCGCATTGGAGCCGCGCGTCAGGAAGCCTTCGAAAAGAAAACCGCTGCCGCCGAAGCCGCTGAGCGCAATGGCGCTGGTCACCGAACACGGACCGGGAATGACGGTGACCAAGTGGCCGGCCGCGCGGATGGCGCTGACCACGCGCGAGCCGGGATCGGAAACGGCGGGCATACCGGCATCGGTGACGAGTGCCACGGCTTGGCCGGCGCGGATTTTTTCGATGATAAGCTCGACCCGCGCTGCTTCGTTGAATTTGTGGCAGCTCACGAGTGGCGTACGAATTTCATAACGCTCCAAGAGCTTGTGCGTTTGGCGCGTATCCTCCGCCACGATGACGCCGGCGGTTTTCAATGTTTCCAGCGCGCGCAGGGTGATGTCGCCCAAGTTGCCGATGGGCGTGCCGACGAGATAGAGACCCGCTTCCATGCCCGCACTATGCCACAAAGACGCCGGGCTTTCCAGTCGGGAGGCAATGCGCTATGATAAATCTGCGCGGCGGCCGAAGTGTCGCCGGCAAAGGGGAGAGCATGACGATAAAAACGATCAAACTGCCCGAGCCTAAGACGGATGGGCCGATATCGGTGGCGAAGGCGCTCTATCTGCGGCGCTCGACGCGTGAATTTCGCAACGAACCATTAGCGATTGGTGAGGTGGCGCAACTCGTGTGGGCCACACAGGGCGTCACGGCGCTTGGGGGTTATCGCACGGCGCCATCCGCCGGCGCGCTCTATCCGCTGGAATTGTATGTGGTTGTTGGTCAGGTGCGCGATGTGGCGCCCGGCGTGTATCGTTATAAACCTGCCGAGCATACGCTGGTGAAAGTGATCGAACACGATGTCCGCCGCGATTTGGGCGAGGCGGCGTGGGAGCAGACCTGGTTGCAAAATGCGGCGGTGCTGTTGGTGCTCACCGCGCGGCCGGAACGCACTACCGGCAAATATGGCGCGCGCGGGTTGCGTTTTATCCACATGGAAGCGGGTCATGCCGCGCAAAATCTCGCGCTGGAAGCGGTGGCGCTGGGATTGGGCAGCGTGGCGGTCAGCGCCTTCGATGACGAACGTGTGCGGCGCATTCTGGCGCTCAAGGGTAACGAAGAACCGCTGTATTTGTTGCCGGTCGGCAAAAAATAACGCGCGATTTTTCCAAAGGTTGGAAAACGGAAACACCACTTTTTCCAAGCCTTGGAAAAAGATCAGGCCGCAACCACCGGACTACGCTGGGCGCCCAGATTTTCCACGGCAATTTCGACGATATCCCCGGCGCGCAGAAGGACCGGCGGCGTGCGCGCGGAACCGATGCCGGCAGGCGTACCGGTGGCAATGACATCGCCTGGCTCCAGCGTGATCGTCGCGCTCAAAAACGAAATTAGATACGGAATTTTGAAGATCATCTGACTGGTCGAATCGTCCTGTAACGTTTGACTGTTGACGCGTTGGGTGATGCGTAGGTGATGCGGGTCGGATATTTCGTCGCGCGTGACGAGAAATGGACCGAGCGGCCCAAAGGTGTCGGCGCTCTTGCCGCGAAACCACTGCTTGCCGTCGCGCTGGGCGTCGCGATCGGTGACGTCGTTGAGGATCGTGTAACCGGCGATCATATTCGGCGCGTCCGCTTCGGTCACGCGTCGGGTGGTGCGGCCAATGACGACCGCGAGTTCGGCTTCGCCATCCACGTGCTGGGCGTCGCGCGGCAGAACGATGGGATCGAACGGCCCGTTGAGCGCGGTGGTGGCTTTGGAGAAAAAGATGGGGGTGGTGGGCACTTCGGCATCGAACTCAGCGGCATGGGCGGCGTAATTTTTTCCCAGACAGACAATTTTTCCGGGGCGCGCGATGGGCGGGCCGAGGCGGATACCGGCGGCGGGGATCAGCTTGAGATGCGATTCGTGGAGGAGTGCGCGGAGACGGTCAAGGCCGTGGGTGGCGAAAAAGTGCGCGTTGTAATCCTCTATGTCGAAGGCCATGGCGCGGACATCCATGATGCTCGCTTGTCCGGGCACAGGCGTGTTGTCCAGCCAAACGCCTGGTCGCTCGTTGTGGTGCTCGCCGAAGCGTACCAGTTTCACAGTTCCTCCGCGCCGTCATTTTGCGATACCGCAGGTTGCGCCAAGGCATGGCGATCAAGCCCCAAGTCGCCCAACACAGTATCGGTGGTTTTGAAATGGCATTTGACCACTTCGTTGAGCGCAGTGGGGCCGTGTTTCTTTACAAATTGCCGGGCGACGTCCTGCACTTTGTCCGATGCACCTTTGGGCAAAGTCAGGTCATAGCGTTGGCCTAATTCCCGTAAACCCTTCAAAAAACCGGCGCGGGCCAGTACGGAGGCCGCCGCCACCGCCGGGTCGGACTCCGCTTTGTGGCGCTGATCCAGCTTGATCGTTAGGCCGCGCTGCTTTAGTGCATGCTCGATGCGATGTTGGGGGCCGAATTGGTCGGAGAGCGCACGCGGGCAGTTGGGCACCTCGGCGAGCAGGTTTTCGATGGCGCGGGCATGGCCCCACGCGAGCAGGCGGTTGACGTTGCCAATTTTGGCGTAGAGCCGGTTGTAAGCGCCGGGGCCGATCACGACCAAGCTGAAACGGTGTCCCAAAAGTCGGCGGATATCGTCCGCCATTTTTTCAGCCAAGCGATCGCTGGAAATGGTTTTGCTGTCGCGGACGTTGAGTTCCCGGAAAGCCGCAGCCAGTTGGGGGTCCACATAGGCAGCCGCGATCACCAGCGGCCCGAAGAAATCACCTTTACCACTTTCGTCCACACCCATATGTGGGGCGATGGCTGCCGGGTCGAGCACAGCTTCGTAGCCCAAGTGGGCTGCGCCCAAGACTTCTGGTTCCAGTACGAAAGTGATCCAATCTGCCGCCCCGCTGCCTTGCACCAGCAGTTTGCCGCTGTTATATAGCGTGATCTGGCAATCGCGCCCTTCAGCGGCCAATTCTGCATGTGGTACCGCGCGCGGGCGATAATTGCCATTCGAGATAATTTGTCTTATATTTCCGCACTGCGCGGCAGTGAGTGGAAAAGTAAATGATGTTCGTTTCATGTGCTACGGGTGGCAAATTATCAGATGTGGCTGTGGCAGGCAATTTGGATTGTGAGGGAGAATGTTTTTTTTTCTTGTTTTTTACAAAATGGTGAAGGATAAATGTCCCTATGGTTTTTAATCCTTCGCAGGGAGAGCGTGTGGCTCCCTAAGTGGCTTTGAGAAAGGGAACCGAGAGGTGAGGCTATGAAAAAAATATGTGCAGTAATTGCTGGAGTAATTTGGATGTCAACGTTGGCGGCAACGGCGGCAACGAACCAGCCACCAAGAACTGTTGAGGTGCCACAACTGGAACTCGCTAAAGTGGTGGTGGAAGCGACTGGCCTTGCGAGATTTCTCCCGGTGAACCCCTCGCCCAATGATTATTTTTCAATTCTAATGGCTAACGGCATCGCGCCTGAAGGGGGCTGGGAAGCGGGTAAACCGGTAAACCGTTACGATTTGGCGCGCGTGATTGTATTGGCTATGAAGCAAGGGAATAAGATTGAACATCCTGAAAACCCGCAAGCGTGGATTTATTATTTAATAGGCATCAATGTGCCCATTAATACTATTGGACTCGCCACCAAACCGTTGGAACCCCTTGCGCTCCCCATTGGGCCGACGGCCTATTCAAGTCAGGTGAATACAACCAAGCGGCTCCCGCGTTTGGTACCAACCGGTGACATACAATTTGGCCCCATTATGCAGCCGATTCGCGAATTGTTCATCGTGGGGCCCGGACCCCAACCCGTGACGCCTACGGCCCCGGTGAAAGGTTCTCGCCTTTAATCTTGAAGGAGTAATGAATGTCATGAAAAAAATTGTTTTGATTTTTACAACGGTGGCCGCAGGGGTGGGGGTGAGTTTGGGCTTGGGGGCCAACAACGATATTCAGTTAAATAATTCGCTCCGATTTTCATGGGATGATAATTATTATCAGGCAAAGACTAATAAAACCAGCACGGGATCCATCACTGAGCAACCGGAGATCGTGGCCAATTACAATCGGGAAACAACCTATCTTGGCTTGCATTATCGACCATCCTTCACATGGTTTTTAAACCCGGATATTGACCGTCGCCAAACGGTGCAGCATGAGCTTGATGCCACTTGGAATCAAACTTTATCGCCCCGGTTTTCATTTACACTGACCGATACTCTCCGGCGCGGCTTGCAGCCGGAATTATTGGACCGCAACAATCAGTTTGTTTTTCCGGATCAAAGTTATCTCGAAAACAGCCTTGGTGGTTCTGTAGGCATTCAACTGCGCGAAACAACACGCGTAGATGTTTCTGGTAGGTATTATGATCTGCGCTATGATGAGGCCGCGGTTGCGTCTAACAACAATTATAAAATTTACTCCGGGGGGCTGACCTTGCGACAAGAAATTTCCAAGGCTACATCCGTAATGGGGATGTTGAATTTCGACAGTGTTACCTATACGGCAACAGGCTCTTACGCTGCACGTAGTTCTAGCACGACTTCTGCCGGTGTCGGTTTGGATCAGGTTTTCAGTCCGCGTTTGTTGGGCAGCATTAGCGGCGGCTG
Source organism: Verrucomicrobiota bacterium (assembly GCA_004321905.1). Lineage (GTDB taxonomy): Bacteria > Verrucomicrobiota > Kiritimatiellia > CAIQIC01 > CAIQIC01 > DP16D-bin41. The sequence goes on from SCQF01000009.1 coordinate 74,883, forward strand.
GCAATACAGGGGGTTTGAGTTGTCGTCCATCAGCGGACAGAATTCGCCGTATGGTAATTTTTCGTTAACATATCTTTTCAATCCGAGGTTGCGCATGACGGCGGGTGCTGGGTATTCATTATGGGAAGCTACGATTCAGCCGTATGCCAGTCAAGAACGGCTTTCTTCGTTTGCCAGTGTGGGCTATGATATTACGGCGCGAATGTCCTTTTATATTTCTGGCGGTGTGACCCGCGGTAAGTATCTCGCAGAACAAGCGGCGAACCAAGGAAGCGCGATCGTGGAGGGTGCGAATCAAACATCGGTAACGGGGCAACCGGTGATAGACGGCGTGGACACAATTTATCAAGCCGGTGCCCGGTTGGCCTATCAACTTCTTCGGCATAACTGGGTGGACATCGGCTATAGTTATACCACGCTAAGTTCAGATCTGCGCCCCGATTTTGACAAGAATATTTATGACGTTGGGTGGCGGGTGACGTTCTAACCTTTTGCCTCTTCTCTCCATAATGTCTTGATGAACAAAGGCGAGGCGATAGGCGCCTCGCTTGTGTTTAGAAGGTGACCAATATATGGCCGACAAGGAAGCTCCGGAAGTTGGTTTGCATTTTCTCGATTATTGGCGGGTGGTGCGTTCTCGCAAGGAGATCGTGCTGGCCGTAGCGCTCTTGGTGATTATCACCGTCACGGCGTGGACGATGACTTTGCCGCGTATGTATGAAACAGAAGTGAAAGTTTCATTGAAAGAAGACCAAGCGGACGTGGAAGTGTTTGGTCCCGGCGGCGCGGCTTTCTCTTATAATCCCTACTTCTTGCGAACCCAATTTGAAATCATTCAATCCCGCCAAATTTTATATAAAGTAGTGGACAACCTGAATCTCACCAAGGAATGGGGTAAGAAATTTAACGAGGATAAGTCGCCGATCAATCGCTCCCTGGCGTTTTCCATTCTCTCCGGCGCATTGCGCGTGCAGCCCTATCGTGACACCAGCCTTATTTCCATCATCGTTCGCATGGAAGATGCTGCGGAAGCGGCCTTGGTGGCCAATGAGATCGCCAAGGTATATCGCGAGCACCGCTTGAGCGAGAAACGTTCTCAGATGATGCGCGGGATGGAAGCGCTTGAGGGCGAAATTGAAAAGCAACAAGATAAAGTCAACAAAGCGGAAGAAGACTTGGAGCACATCCGCAAGGACCTTGGCGTTTCTAGTGTGGGAGGCATGCAGATTGATAAAATGAAACTGCAGGCCATGCAGGGCGATTTGATTGCGGCACGCGTGGATATGCTTGTGCGCAAATCACGGCTGGATCAAATTCAAAACTTGGACGGAGAGAACCTGCTGTCAGCTTCCCAGTTTATTGTCGGCGATGTTTCGCTTAACTCGCTACGTCAACAAGTGACGGATACGCAAGTCAGCCTTAAGTTGATGCTAGAGAATTTGGGCGAAAATCATCCGGATGTGAAACGCCTTCGTGCGGGTCTGGAGGAGTTAAGGCAGCGTTTGGCGGACGGCTTGGCCGGCATGAAAAAGGGGTTGGAGGCCGATTACCAAGTCGCTAAGGCAAAATATAACGTGTTGGAGCAAGAATTGACGACGGTCAAAAAGACCGACATCGATGCCGAGCGTGAAAAATATCTCCCCTATAATAAAGCTGAGCGTAAGTTGGATACGGAGCGCGCGGTGTTGAATGCGCTCAAGGCGCGCTTGGCGCAACAAGGGATTGAGTTGCAAATTCCGCGCACGCCGGTCGAGGTGATTGACCCCGCCGAACCATCCAATGTGCCGGTCAGCCCCAACCTGTTCTTCAATGTGCTGGTGGGTATCATCGCCGGTATTGTGACTGGCATCAGCCTCGCTTTCTTCTTGGAATATTTGGATACGTCTATCAAGACTGTAGATGATGTTGAAAAATATCTTGGCCTGCCTGTGTTGGGTGCCATTCCGCAGCGGGTGAAGCCGCTCCATGAGGAGGGGCCGGATAGTCCCCACGCCGAAGCCTATCGTGTGTTACGCGCCAATATTCAGTTTGCCAACAAGGGCAATGGTGGTGCCTTCAGCTTCATCAGCGGTGGCGCTGGCGAAGGCAAGTCGACAACACTCTTCAATTTGGCTTATATTTGTGCCCAACAAGGTGATAAGGTGTTGATTGTGGATTCCGACTTGCGTCGCCCCACACAGCACACCATTTTAGGCCTGTCGAATCGCTTGGGGTTGACCAATGTACTCATGCGTGATGTGCCGATTGAGGAGACGATCAAACCCACCGCCATCCCCAATCTGCACTTCTTGCCTAGCGGTAAATTACCCAAGACCTCCATTGGTTTGCTCGATTCGCAGCGCATGCGCGAACTTGTTAAAGACCTCAAAGCACGGTACGACTACGTCTTCTTTGACTCACCGCCGATCATTGGGGTTACCGATGCCTCCATTTTGGCCAGCGAAGTGGATGGCGTGATGTTGGTGGTGCAATACCGTAAATTCCCCAAGGTCATCTCGATGCGTGCCAAACGCATGATTGAAAACACGGGCAGCCACATTCTTGGTGTTGTATTGAATAATATCAACATTATGCGTGATGATTATTATTACTATTATCATTCCTATTACGCAGACTACTATTATCGCTCTCAAGAGAGCATGCCGAAACCCGAAACGGTGGGTGGGGTTACTGCTGCTGAGGTGCGGAAGGAAAGCACATGATGGCCACGCATAAAACGTTTCGCCTGGGGCTGTTCGTTGGCCTCGGGATCATCAGTGCCGTCGTCGGGCCCGGTTGCCAAGCCCTCCTGTCTCTTAGAGGGACCAGCACGATACAGAAAAAACATACCGTTCCAGCCGAAGCTGCGCAACCGCTCGTGGGCAACAAGCCTTTCACGCCTTATCGTATTCAGGTAAACGACTCATTGATGATTTCCCTCCGCGGGATCACACCGGAACAACCCAATCTGGAAATGGTGGTGGATGAAAAAGGCGACATCAAAATGCCTTACATCAATACGGTCAAGGCTGAAGGGGCGACGGCCTCGGAACTCGAAGACGCTATTCGTCAATCTTATCTCACCCACAAGATTTACAGAAATCTTACCGTAAATATCATTATTCCGGCGCAAGCAACGCCGTCGCCCACCTTCTATATCAAGGGCGAAGTGCGCTCGCCGGGGCGCGTACCCTTTCAGAACGGCATGACGGTCCTCACGGCCATTGCCGCAGCGGGCGGACCTACCGATTATTTCTCGCCCGATATGACGCTGCTACGGGGCACGCAGAAGATTAAGATTAATTATAACGATATCGAAAAACACCCCGACCGCGACCAGCCGGTTCAAGCCGGCGACATCATTATTGTGGAAAAGAGTTTGTTCTAAGGCGAAGTCCCGCCGGCCTCGGCCCCGCCTTTTCCAAGGCTTGGAAAACAAGCTGACCTAGCCCCCTGAAACGGTGCCAGCCGGAATGATAGGATTTCCGGCGAGCATAGAAGGGAGACTAGGCCATGGGTATTAAACGATATAAAGCGGAAGAAATCATCCTGAAGCTGCGG
>SCQF01000049.1 GCA_004321905.1 Verrucomicrobiota bacterium
TGGCCGTGCTGCGCGGCTATCGGTGGAGTTCTTATCGGTGGTATGTCGGTCGGGGTGATGCGCCACCGTGGCTCACGGTGGCCGCGGTGTTGACGGGCGGGCCAGTGGCGGGATTAGTCGCGCAACAAAGGGCCTACCGGCGGGCGGCGGAGGGTGCCGTGGGGGCGCGTGAGAACGATGTCATATTGGCGCCTGCGGTTGGCGGATTGTTGCGGGGCAGTGCCCAGTGGGTGGCGACCATGCGACGGCAACTGCGCGGGGATGCGCGCGAGCAGCATGCGCTGCGCCACTTGGCGCTACGTCCTGATTGGTCGGCGATTCGTAACGCGGTGGAGCGGGTGTGGGGGGAGGCGTGGGCGGAATTTGTGGATCGGCATGGCGATGTGGGCCGCGATGTGGCCTTGTATGTGTTGCGCCGGGAGGGCGGCCTAAGCCTGCGGGCCGCCGGGCAGCAGGTTGGGCTGGCCCACTACCGTGCGGCGGCGCAGGCGCTGCATCGGATGAACCGGCGCTTGCAGACCGACCGGCGGCTGCCGCGCCTTCTCGCGGAGGTGATCAAATGTATAAAAATAAAGACCTGACCCTTATTTTTGGGTCAGCGCACTCTACGGAAAAATCCATGGGGAGATCGAATGGGGTTGGAACGGATTCATCCGCTTTACCTACTACTTGAACCCTACGCCGAACGACAGGAATCTTGAGTTCGATCCCTCTCGGAATCTATTCAAGGACCTGAAGTCCACGGAGCGCGTGACGGACCCGTGATTCCGCCAAGACCAGGAAAGATGTTCTGCGAGAAAACCATGAGGGCGGCGCCTGGCATATGGGTGTTGTGTTGCCTGACGACCGGTTGCGGGATGATTATCCGAAACTGTGACCGTGCCCACAGCGCGAAGAATATGCGTTTTGCGGCAACCCAAGGGACAACAGGGGCACGTCTCGAGGGTGTGTTGCCCAAACCCTGATCAACCAATGGGCTTCCAGTAAATTTCATAAGTCCCAAAAGCTGGGCGGATGACAGCGCCTTCATCGGCCAACCACCACGTTTCTTCCGCCCAAGCGATGATAACACCGCAAAAATGCGGCGTCCGCAGGTGTGTGGGATAACGCACGATCTTTTTCGTACTTTCCCGGTGGCCGTTCTCCCGGTAGTTGGTGGTTAGGCAAACACCCAAACCACAGGAGAGACGGCCATGGCAAAAACAGTAGCGCAAGTACAGACGGAGGCAAAGCCCGTGATTGCGGTCAACGAGTCAGGGATCAAGACCCAGCTCGGGCAGATGGTTCGGCAGCCGGTGGGGGAGATTTTGAACAACCTGCTGGAGGCCGAAGCGGATCGGCTGTGTAAAGCGATAAGATATCAGCGGAGCGTGGAACGTGCCAACAGCCGGGCGGGCCATTATCGGCGGCAACTCCAGACTCGGACGGGTCCCGTGCAATTGCATTCACCCAAGTTCCGAGGCGACCGAGGGTTGGAACTGTGTCCGGCTGTTTTTTTAGACCTTGGAAAAGCGTGCCGCGCCTGACATTCGGCGTGACTTTTCGGGCCGAATCCGCAGAATGGCCCGCCGTTTGGAGTTCCCATGATTGAAAATTTTTCGCTGAGTTGGATTGCGGTGGGCTTGGGCGCGTTTTTCGTGCTCGTCAATTTGCCTGCCGTGTTCGCGCCGACCGCGTTCCGTGCGGCGCTGCTGGCGTTTCCGCGTAGCCGCTATCCGGCGTGGACGCTGACGGCGCTCACGCTCGCGTGGTTCGGCTGGCTGCTCTATCACGAACCACTCTGGCCGGTTTTCGATTATGTCCGTCCGTGGTTGTGGCTGATCGTACCACTGGTCGCTGTGCTGGTTTGCATTTTCGTGGATGAACTATTGGCGGCGCGCGCATTCGGCGGCCTGCTCCTGCTGATGGGTGGCCCGATGCTCGACGCCGCGCGCTGGCATCCCTCGGCGTGGCGTTTTCTGCCCATCGTGCTGGCCTACGTCTGGATCATCGCCGGCATCATCTTCGTGCTCACCCCGTTCCGCCTGCGCCGCTTTTTCGAGTTCATCACCCGTACGCCGCTGCGCTGCCGCGTCGGCGGCGCCATCCGGCTGGCGTTCGGCCTGCTCCTGCTCTGGATCGGCTGGCGCGTTTTTTAGCCCCCAAAAGTATAGACAGGATAACGGGATGAACAGGATGCCATTTCTTCAATCCGGTAAATCCTGTTAATCCCGTCAAAAGACTTCGATGTCCTCGGTTTCCCATCAGACCCGTATTCTCGTGTTGCGCGGTGGGGCGATTGGCGATTTCATCGTCACGCTGCCGGCGCTCCAAAAATTGCGCGCGTGCTGGCCGGAGGCGCACATCGAATTGGTCGGCTATCCGTACGTAGCGGAGCTGGCCCAAGCGGCGGGTTTGGTGGATCGCATTGAATCGCTCGACAGGGCCGGAATCGCCAAGTTCTTTGCGGCGCGCCCGTTGTTTACGCCGGAGCAGTGCGACTATCTCCGTTCGTTCCATTTCGTCGTCAGCTATCTGCACGATCCCGATGAAGTAGTGCGCCAGAATCTGATGGCCGCCGGCGCGCGGCAAGTGCTCTATGGCTCGCCGCTGATCACTACCGGTCACGCGATCGAGGCGCTACTCAAGCCGCTGGAGACCTTTGCGCTCTATGCCGAAGGCGCGGAGCATCCGCGGCTGCGGCTGGATGACCAGCGACTGGGGTGGGGACGGGATTGGCTGGCGGCGCGCGGCTTGAAAGCGCCGGTGCTCGCGGTGCATCCGGGCAGCGGCAGTCCGCGTAAGAACTGGCCGGTGGAGAATTTCATCGCGCTGATTTGCCAGTTGCCGCGTGGTGTCACGCCACTGCTGATCCTCGGCGAAGCCGATGATGCACTGGCTGCGCCCTTGGCCCGCGAGTTGCCGAAGGTGCCGGTGCTCACGGGTTGCAAGCTGGTCGAAGTCGCCGCCGTGCTCGCGCACTGCGCCGCCTATCTCGGCAACGACTCCGGTATCACGCACCTCGCTGCTGCGCTCGGTTTACCGGTGGTCGCACTGTTTGGGCCGAGCAATCCAGCGCACTGGGCGCCGCGCGGTCTGCGCGTTCGCGTCATTCAAGCACCCGATGGCAAAACCGCCGAAATCTCGTTGGCCGAGGTCGTGGCGGCGGTTTTCCAAACCTTGGAAAGCCGCGGGGTGGAGCGCGTTCACTGAACGCGCTAGAACGCGTCGAGGGCGACGCGTTCCACCTCCGTCTTCTTCTGTAGCCGGGGTCCGACCCCGGCTGCAAAAAATTCAGGATTTCTTTGTTGCGGTAGCCGACTTCGGTGAAGCCGGCGCTTGGGACAAAACAATTTTCTGCGTAAAAAAGTGCGGTTCGACGATTATTCTGTTTGCCAGTCACCTGCGTGCCGAATTAGTCTGCGGCACGATGTTGTGGCGGCGTTTCATAGTATTCAGCGTGGGTGCGATGCTGTGCTGTCCGGCGCTAGCCGGGCCAGCGGTGACCAATGTGTTGAGCGATGACGAACTGCTCAACGAGATCGAAAAGCGTTCCTTCCAGTTTTTCCTCAAAGAAGCCGAGCCCAATACCGGCCTTGTGCCGGACCGCGCCGGCGCGGATGGTTCGTGGCGTGAAAATGTGTCGAGTGTGGCCGCGACCGGGTTTGGCCTCGCGGCGCTGTGTATCGGCGCAGAGCGCGGCTGGATCGCGCGCACGGATGCGGTGGCGCGGGTTGTGCGGACACTCAAGTTCGCGCGCGACCGGTTGGCGCAGGAACATGGTATTTTTTATCACTTTGTCAGTCGCGAAATGGGCGATCGGATGTGGGGGTGCGAGGTGTCGCCGATGGACACGGCGCTGTTTTTGTGCGGGGCGTTGGTGGCGCGCCAATATTTTGCCGTACCGCTCATCAATCAGCTCGTGGCGGAAATTTATGGACGCGTGGATTGGCCGTGGATGCTCGACGGCGGGACGACGTTGCGGCTGGGCTGGTTGCCGGAACGGGGTTTTGATCGGCAACGCTGGGACGCCTACGCAGAACACATGGTGATGTACTTGCTCGGCCTCGGCGCGCCGGAGCGGCCGCTGCCGGCGGCGTGCTGGGACGCGTGGCGGCGCACGCCGGTGGGGCATTATGCCGGCATGACCTATTTGCAACTCGCGCCGCTGTTCGTGCACCAATATTCGCAGGCGTTCGTGGATTTCCGCGACCGGCACGACGGCTACGCGGATTATTGGCGCAACTCCGAGTTGGCGACGCGCGCGCAGCGGCAACTCTGTCTCGACTTGCGCGATAAATTTCCGCACTACGGCCCGGATTGTTGGGGCATCACCTCGTCCGACAGCCCCACCGGCTATCGTGCGTGGGGTGGACCGCCGCCGACGCCGGACGTGGATGGCGTGGTCGTACCGTGCGCGGCGGGCGGTTCGCTGCCCTTTGCGCCGCCGGAGTGCCTCGCGGTGCTGCGGCAGCTGGTGACGACCTACGGCGAGCGGGTGTGGAAACCCTACGGCTTCGTGGACGCCTTCAATCCGCGCACGGGGTGGTATTCGCCGGATGTGCTCGGCATAGATGTGGGTATCACGCTGCTCATGGCGGAAAATTTTCGGTCGGGCCTGATCTGGCGGCAATTCATGAGCGCGCCGGAAATTCAGCGCGCGCTCAAGCTGGCGCGCTTCCGCCCCACGACGCCGCAGATGGCGGCCACGTGGCCGAGCACGACGGCGATTCTGCCCGGCGGACGCATCGAAGGCGCACCGGCGCACGATCAGCCACGCCGCGCGCTCGCCGTCCACCTGCCGCGACTCGAACGCGACTGGGATTGGCAAACGCTCAATGCGGTCACCGCTTGTGAACGTCTCGCCGACGTCGAAGAAAATTTCTCGGCGCGTTTTGCTTTCGCGTGGGATGAGACCGTGCTGCGCTTCCGTTGCGAGGTTTTCGATCCCACGCTGGTGAATGCCGTAACAACGGAGAACTGGGCGGCACAGGATTGCTTGGAACTATACGTCGCGCCCGGCAGCGCGGGTTGGACGCCCGGCGCGACCAACACGGTACACGCCGGCTTCGCGCCCAACGACAAGGAGCCGGAATGGCCGCAAGGCACCAGGCTGCGCGACGTGAAAGTGGAGGTTACGCCCACCGGCTATCGCGTGGTGGCGGCTATTCCGTGGACGTTGCTAGACGTGACGCCGCAGGCGGGTCTCACTCTGTCGTGTACGCCGGTGGCCAACAACATCGTGCGCAAGGATGAGCCGGTCGGCAAGCTCTGGTGGCGCTGGCACGAACACGGCCCGCGCGTGGAATTGGGCGCGCTGACGCTCGAAAAACCGTAAGTCTTCCGGTTTTCCAATGTTTGGAAAAAGCGGCGGTTCCGTTTTCCAAACCTTGGGAAAAATCTTTCGTTATTTGACTTTTGGTTACCGCTGCGTAGGGTGGGGTGTAACGCGGACTAAATAGGTCTTAATTATGATTCTGCTCAGTCGAAAAGTTGAATACGGGTTGATGGCGCTGATGCATTTGGCCGGCGCGGCGACCGTCGGGCGGCCGGTCAGCGCAGTGCATATCGCGCGGCGGCATCGTATTCCGGGCGCCTTGCTGGGAAAGGTGATGCAGGCGCTGACGCGCGCCGGTTTGGTCGAGTCGGTGGCGGGGATGCATGGCGGCTATCAGTTGCGCCGCAAGCCCGCGCAGGTGGCGTTGGGGCAGGTGATCGCCGCCGTGGATGGGCCGATTCAGTTGGCGGGGTGTCAGGCGCACGACGCCTGTCCGCAATCGCGCGGTTGCTGTGTGCGCGCGCCGCTGAATCGTGTGCGCGGCGAAGTGATCGCGCCGTTTAGCCGGATTACGTTGGCGGATTTGAGGGACGAGCAACATGGAAAACCAAGCGTCAAAAAGCGATCCCGCAGCGGGCGTCGGGTTTAGCTTCGCCAATGAACCGCCGGCGGGTGGCTGGACGCGCGCGCATGTTTTCGAGGTGCTGCGTGGCGTGGTGGACCCGGAGTTGCAGCTCAATATCGTTGACCTTGGGTTGGTGTATGATGCGGCGGTGGTTGACGGTACGGTGAAAGTGCAAATGACGCTGACGTCGCCGGGTTGCCCCTACGGCCCGATGCTGGTGGAGAATGTGGAGGACGTGGCGCGTTTGCTCAAGGGGGTGAAAAAGGTGGAGGTTGAGTTGGTGTGGTTTCCGCGTTGGGGGCCGCACCTGATGACGGAGGATTTACGGGTGGAGTTGGGGTTCGATGTGGCGGAGAAAGGACCGGATTATGGCGGAATTTGAGATTCGTGATCTGCAGGCGCGTATCGGCGAGAAGCCGATTTTACAAGGCGTGAACCTGACCATTGAGCGCGGCGAGACGCATGCGTTGATGGGGCCGAACGGCTCCGGTAAGAGCACGCTCTCGAACGTGATTATGGGGCACCCGGACTATGAAGTGACCGGTGGCGATATTCTCTTTCGCGGGCAGAGCCTGCTGGGCTTGCCGACGGAAGAACGCGCGCGCTTGGGCGTGTTTCTGGCGTTCCAATATCCAGTGGCGGTGCCCGGCGTTAGCGTGGCGCGCTTTCTCAAGACAGCGGTCGAAGCGGTGCGCGGCAAATCAGCGGGCGGCGCCGGTGGCTTTTTGAAGGGCGTACGCGAACAGATGAAGTCTTTGGAAATGACGGAAGCCTTTTTGGATCGTGGTTTGAACGAGGGTTTCTCCGGCGGCGAAAAGAAGCGCCTGGAAATTTTACAGATGCGATTGCTCAAGCCGGCCTTGGCGGTGCTCGACGAGACCGATTCCGGCCTCGATATTGATGCGCTCCGGATTGTGGCCGGGGGTGTGAATCAGTTGCGCGGGTCGGACTTGACGTTGTTGGTGATCACACACTACGAACGACTATTGAAGTTGATTCAGCCCGACCATCTGCACGTGCTGATGGAAGGTCGCATCGTATTCTCCGGCGGGCCGGAGGCGGTGCAGGAATTGGAACGGCGTGGCTATGACTGGCTACGAGAACAGGCCGGTGAAGCGGTTGTGGCCGGCTGAACGAGATCGTCATGACACAGATACTTCCAACCGATAACAAGCTGGTGCAGGATTATAAATTTGGGTTCGTGACGCCCATTGACGCAGATGCTGCGCCCAAGGGTTTGAATGAGGACATCATCCGCCTGATCTCGTCGAAGAAGGGCGAGCCGGACTGGATGTTGGCGTGGCGGTTGGAGGCGTTCCGGCACTGGCAGACCCTACGTGAGCCGCACTGGGCGCGCGCCACCTATCCACCGATTGACTATCAGGATATTTGCTATTACTCCGCCCCGCGGCAACGCGCCAGCGCCACCGGCGAGATGGATCCCGAGTTAGCCAAGACGTTCGAGCGCCTCGGTGTGCCGATGCACGAGCGTGCCCAACTGGCGGGTGTGGCGGTGGATGCCGTGTTCGACAGCGTTTCCGTGGCCACCACGCACCGCGAAGTGCTCAAAAAGCAGGGCATCATTTTCTGTTCGATGTCCGAGGCGATTCGTGAACATCCTGAATTGGTGCGCCAATATCTCGGTAGCGTGGTGCCGCCGGGCGATAATTTCTATGCTGCGCTGAATTCCGCGGTGTTCACCGATGGCTCGTTTTGCTTCATTCCGCGCGGCGTGCGTTGTCCGCTGGAGCTTTCGACCTATTTCCGTATCAATGCCATCCGCACCGGTCAGTTTGAGCGCACGCTGATTGTGGCCGAGCCGGAGAGCTATGTTTCGTACATCGAGGGCTGCACCGCGCCGGCGCGCGACGAGAATCAATTGCATGCCGCCGTGGTCGAACTGGTGGCGCTGGATGACGCGCAGATCAAATATTCGACGGTGCAAAACTGGTACGCCGGCGATGCCCAGGGCAACGGTGGTATCTATAACTTCGTCACCAAGCGCGGGCATTGCCGGGGGCGTCGCTCGCGTATCTCGTGGACGCAGGTCGAAGTCGGCGCCGCGATCACGTGGAAATATCCCAGTGTGATCTTGGAAGGCGAGGAGTCGGTGGGCGAGTTCTACTCCGTGGCCTTCACCAACAACCGGATGCAGGCGGATACCGGCACGAAAATGATCCATCGCGGCGCACGCACGCGCAGCACCATCGTGGCCAAGGGTATCTCGTCGGGCGAATCGTCCAATACCTATCGTGGAATCGTGCGGGTCTTGCCGCGTGCGACCGGCGCGCGCAATCACACGCAATGCGATTCGATGCTGATCGGCCCGCAATGCAGCGCCAATACATTCCCGGTGATCGAGTCGTTCAACGCCAGCGCCATCACCGAACACGAGGCCACCACGTCGCGGATCAGCGAAGAACAGCTTTTCTATCTGCGCAGCCGTGGCATTGACGAAGAAACGGCCACGGCGCTCATTGTGCATGGTTTCTGCAAAGAAGTGCTGAAGGAGTTGCCGCTGGAGTTCGCGGTTGAAGCCGTCAAATTGCTGGAATTGAAACTGGAACATAGTGTGGGTTGAATATGGTGACTATCGCTCCAACTGAAATTGAGCTGCCGGATTATGACGCCCAGTTGCTGGCCAAACTAAGTGCTGTGGCCGGGGAACCGGCGGCGGTACGCGCCCAGCGGGCCGCGGCGCTCGCGCTCTATCGCGACTTGCCGCTGCCACCGGCGCGCGACGAAGAATGGCGGCACTCGCCGCTCTCCTTGTTTCCGTTTGCCGGCGTCCAACTTGCGTCGCCGGCGCAGCTCGGGGCTGTGTTCAACGCCGATCCGTGGGACGACGATTTTGATGTTGTGATTGAAGTGCATGACGATAGTTTTGCCATCCGCGACCAGGCATCGCTGCTGAAGCGCGGTGCGCTCGAGATTCTGCCGCTAGCCGATGCCTTGGCGCGGCAATTGCCGTCTGCGGTAGCACCGACGTATCGGCGCAAATTCGTGGCGTTGAATCAGGCCTTTTGGACGGCTGGTTTTTTTGTGCGTGTTATTTCAGGACAGTGCCGGCTGCTGTTGCGCTGGCAGTTCACCAAGACCGGTCGTTTACAGTTGCCGCGGATCGCGGTAGCCGTGGAGTCGGGAGCACAACTCAATCTGGTGGAACGTTGGCGTTCAACGAACGACGGGCCGATGCTGGTGATCGGTGCGCACGAATTTCGTGTGGCACCCGATGCGCGACTGGAGCGAGTGGCACTGCATGAGTGGGGCGTGACGACGGCTTGCATTGCCGAGGATGCTGCGGTAGTGGGCGAACGCGGGCGTGCCGATTGGGTCACCGCCGTGTTGGGCGGTCAGGCGGTCAAGTTGGTGGCCGGGTGCGATGTGGCCGGACGCGGCGCCGATGCCCACTTGAGCGGTCTCTATTTTGCCGATGGCGCGCAGCATGTGGATCAGCGTACCGTCCAGTTGCATTCTTCACCCGACACCACGAGCCATTTGTTGTATAAAGGCGCGGTGCAAGATCGCAGCCATGCCATCTATCAGGGCTTGATCAACGCCCGCCGTGGTGCGGTGCGCGTGGACGCCTTTCAGATGAATCGCAATCTGGTGCTGAATCAGGGCGCGCGCGCCGATTCGTTGCCGGGGCTGGAGATTGACGCCGACGACCTCAAGTGCAGCCACGGCTCGGCTACCGGCAATCTGGATCCCGAACAGCTTTTTTATCTGCGCGCCCGGGGCATCGCCGAGGACGAGGCGCGCCGGCTCTTGGTCGCAGCCTTTTTTGAAGAAGTTATCGGCAAGGCCAGTCAGGCGCGCGTGCAGGAACACCTGCGTGAAGCCGTCCGGCAAAAAATGGAGCATGCGCCATGAGCGTGCTGACTTCCAAGGAACCAGCGGAGATCCAAGCCTTGAGTCCGCAGACGGTACGTGCCGATTTTCCGGCGCTGGATCGCATTTTCGCGGATCAGCAGCGTCTGGTTTATCTCGATAATGCCGCCACCACGCAGAAACCGCGCGCGGTGCTCGAAGCGACCCGTCGCTACTATGAAGAAAGCGCGGGCAACGTGCATCGCGCCGTACATCGCTTGGCGGCTGAGGCCACAGAGCTTTATGAGGCGGCCCGGCAACGCATTGCCAAATTCATCGGCGCGCCTTCCACGCGCAGCATGGTGTTCACCCACGGCGCAACCGAAGGTTTCAACTTGGTGGCCTATGGCTGGGCGCGCAAATTTCTCAAGGCGGGTGACGAAATTCTGGTCACGGAAATGGAGCACCACAGTAATTTTGTCCCGTGGCAGCGGGCAGCACAAGAACGCGGCGCCGTGGTACGCATCGCGCCAATTTTGGAAGACGGTACGCTCGACCGCGTAGCCTTTGCCCGACTGCTGACGCCGCGCGTCAAATTGGTGGCGGTGACCCACGCCTCAAATGTACTCGGTACGGTAAATCCCGTGGCCGAACTCATCGCCGCCGCGCACGCCATCGGTGCGCTCGCGCTGGTGGATGCCGCGCAAAGCGCGCCACATTTGCCGTTGGATGTGCGCGCGCTGGACGCGGATTTTCTCGCCTTCTCTGGCCACAAAATGCTCGGCCCAACCGGGATCGGCGTGCTCTATGCCCGCGAAACGCTACTGGAAGCGATGGATCCTTTCCTCACCGGTGGCGAAATGATCAGCAAGGTGTTCGATGACCACGCCACGTGGGCCGATATCCCCCAAAAATTTGAAGCCGGCACGCCGCACATCGCTGGGGCCATTGGCCTCGGCGCGGCGGTGGACTATCTCGAACGGCTCGGACGGGAGCGCGTACGGCAGCACGAGCAGCAATTGACCGCTTATGCCTTGGAACGATTGGGCGATTTGCCCGGTCTACGGATTTTTGGGCGCGCACCCGAGCGCGTCGGCGTGATTTCGTTCGCGCTCGACGGTGTGCATCCCCATGACGTGGCGCAGTTCTGCGACCAAACCGGCGTCGCCATCCGCGCCGGCCATCTGTGCGCGCAGCCGCTGATGCACCGCTTGGATGTACCTGCGCTCAGCCGCGCCAGCCTTTATCTTTATAACGCCACCGACGACGTGGATCGGCTGGTCGAAGCCTTGCAAGCAGCGCAGAGATTTTTCCATGCAACTTGACGATCTCTATCAGGAAGTGATTCTGGATCATTACCGGCATCCACGTCACTTCGCCGCGTTGCGCGACGACGAAACGCTGGTGGATGAAGAAAACCCGCTATGCGGTGACCACATTCGCATGGCCGCAAAATTGGCCGGTGAGCGACTGACCGATTTGCGTGTGCAATGTACCGGCTGCGCGATCTGCACGGCCTCGGCCTCGATGATGGCAGAAGCGGTTAGCGACCAACCCGTTTCCGCTGTACGCAGCAAGATCGAAACATTTCTGGCCATTCTACGTGGCGAGCAACCTCCGCAAGCCGATGATTTGGGCGACTTGGTCGCGCTGCGCGGCGTCGCCGAATTCCCCATGCGCGTCAAATGCGCTACCATGCCTTGGCATGCGCTCTCAGCCGTGCTCCAGCGACTTTCTGTAGCGAAATAAAACTCACGCAAAGGCGCCAAGCCCGCCAACATTTGATTCATTCTGCTTTGCGCCTTCGCGTCTTTGCATGAGGTCTCCTCGGAATTCTACAGGGTGGCCACCGACCTCTGGGCGGCGGTAATTTCGAGACAGGATAACAGGACGAACGGGATGGGAATCGTTTGATCGCATGGTCATCCTGTACATCTTGTTCATCCTGTCAAAAATTTCGCTGGCATGGTGACGGACTTTCCAAGGTTGGGAAAGTTTGCGTGTCCGGTTTTCCAAGCTTTGTAAAATTTGACCTTGAGTTTCTTCAGCAGGTGTTTTCAGATGCCTGCAAGGCAAGGAGCAAAGGGGTTTATCATGTGTGCAAAGCGAGGCGGGTTGTGGTTCGGTTGGCTGGCGGCATTTCTGCTGCTGCTTTCCACCGCAGCACACGCCCAATTTAATTACACGACCAATAATGGCGCGATCACTATTACCAAATACACAGGTTCCGGTGGCGCGGTCACTATCCCCAGTACGATCAGCAGTCTCCCTGTCACGAGTATCGGGTATGGGGCCTTCTGGTATTGCCGCGGTCTGACCAGCGTCACAATCCCCGATAGCATCACCAATATCGGAGGGCGGGCCTTTGCTTCCTGCCCTGATTTAAGCGCGATAACAGTGGATGCGTCCAATCCCTGCTATACCAGTGTGGCTGGAGTCTTGTTCGACAAGAGTCAGGTCACGCTCCTTCAATATCCAACTGGGAAAACAGGAGGCTACACGATCCCTGGCAGTGTCATCAGCATCGGAGAGATGGCGTTCTCTCGTTGTACCAACCTAATCAGTATTACGATTTCCACCAACGCCGCCAATATCGGGGACATGGCGTTCTATGGTTGCAGCGGCTTGACCAGCGTCACGATTCCAGGCAGCGTCACCAACATGGGGCTTGGAGTGTTCGACGGTTGCGGCAGCCTGACCAACATTACGATCCCCGACAGTGTCACGAGTATCGGGGATTCAATGTTCTCTGGCTGTGGCAGTTTGGCCGGTATTATGATTCCCAATAGCGTCACCAACATCGGGGAGTGGGCGTTCGGCTGGTGTGGCAGTCTGACTAATATCACGATTCCGGCCGGTGTTACGAGTATCGGGGGTTCTGCGTTTTATGGTTGCTATGGTCTGACCAGTGTTGCACTCCTTGGTAACATCACGAGCATGGGGGACTTGGCGTTTGCTTACACTGGCTTGACCAACGTCACGATTTCTAGTGGCGTCACCAGCATTGGAAACAGTTCGTTCTATCACTGCGTGAGTTTGACCAGTATCGGTGATTCGGCGTTCTTCGGTTGCAGGAGCTTGACTAACATTACGGTCCCCAATGGTGTAACCAGCATTGATGCCTATGCATTCGCGGGCTGTAGCGCTATGACCAACATTATTATTGGCGACAGTATCACCAACATTGGGACTTCTGTTTTCTCTGGTTGTACGAGTTTGATAGCGATTAGCATGGATCCAGCTAATCCGGTCTACAATAGTGTGGACGGTGTTTTGTTCAACAAGAACCAGACCGTGCTCCTGCAATGTCCCGAAGGCATGATTGGCAGTTACATGCTTCCAAGCGGTGTTATCAATATCGGGGATTTCGCATTTCATGGTTGCAGTGGTCTGACTAATGTTATTATTTCCGACAGTGTTACCAGTATTGGGATGGGATCATTTTCTGCTTGCCTTAACTTGGTCAGTATCACAATCCCGGGTAGCGTTACCAATATTGGAGGCTCGGCATGCTTTGACTGTCCCAGTCTGAAAGAAGTCTATTTCCAAGGCAATGCACCGGGTGATGGTTCTGATGCCTCTGTGTTTTTCGCGAACGATAGTGCGACCATTTATTATCTATCCGGGACCACCGGCTGGGGGGCGACGTACGGTGGTCGTCCGACCGTAGAACTCGCCATAATCACAGTCGAAGCTAATACCAACGGAGGTGGCCGTGTCACGGGTAGTGGGACGTTCATTGTGGGCAGTAACGATGTGCTGACAGCCACCGCCTCCAACGGTTGGCGTTTTATCAATTGGAGTGATGGCAACACCAATAACCTGCGCAGCTTGATCGTGGTTAGCAATATGACCATGACCGCGAACTTCACCACCGTGCCAAAGTATGTGCTTTTGCAAGCGGGTAACGGTGGGATGGCGGGGCTGTGGACGTTGGGCACGAATTATCTGCCGCAGACATGGTCGCCGGTCACGGGGGCGTTGGGTGGCGGGTGGGTGTTGCGCGCGCTGAATCAGGACCGAATCCTGCTGCAACAAGGTAACGGCGGCATGATTGGTTTGTGGGATTTGAATACCAACAGCACGCCGGCGCGTTGGTGGCCCGTCAGTGGCGCCTTACCCGGCTGGATTGCGCGCGATCTGGAGGGCAACCGTATCCTGCTGCAAGCGGGCGACGGCGGGATGATTGGTCTCTGGACGCTCAACACCAACAACACGCCCGCCGCGTGGGCGGCGCTCTCTGGAACGCTGCCCGGTTGGATCGCCCGCGGACTTTGTGGCAACCGCGTACTCCTGCAATACGGCAATGGCAGTCCCGCCGGCTATTGGACGTTGAGCGTTTCCAATTCCATCACCGCATGGACAGCGATCGACGCCCAGATACCCGGTTGGGTTCTCCGCTCCATGACGCCAAACTATATCCTGCTTCAAGCCGGTGACGGCGGCATGGCGGGCCTGTGGGATTTGGATGCCAATGGCCAACCCACCGCATGGCATACGATCACTGGCCCGATGCCGGGTTGGATTTTGCGTGGGATTGATCAGCCATAGCACGGACGAATTTTTAACGAAAGGCGCAGAGGCCGAAGCAAACTTGGCGGCGTTTCTTTTTCTCCGCGTCTTTGCGTTAGCTCTTTTCCAAGGCTTGGAAAACCATCCCGTCCGTTTTTCCAACTCTTGGAAAACCATCACAGCTCAGTTATTCTTCGGCCATGAGCAAAAGCACCGTCGCCATTGTGAAGACTTCGCCCGCCACCGTGTTGGCGGATACGCATCGCCTGATGAATCTCGCCGGCTATCAGAACGCGTTGCCGAAGGACAAAGAAACCGGGCTGAAGATCAATATTTCGTGGCACTTTTTCTATCCCGGCAGCAGCACGACGCCGTGGCAGCTTGATGGCATCATCCGCGCGATGAAGAAGGACGGCTACGATTCCGCGAAGATTCACGGCTGCCACAACCGCACGGTGGTCATTGACGCGCACCTCGGCGAGCGCGAGAACAAACAACTCAACGTGATCCAAAACCACGGCTTGCAGAACATCCATCTCTACGAAGGCGAGGACTGGATCAACGTCCGCGACGCCGTCGGCGCGGTCGCCGACAAGTTCCTGTGCCTGAACCAAGTCTATCCCGATGGCTTCATGATTCCGAAGCGGTTCATCGGCGAGAACATTCTGCATCTACCGACCGTCAAGACGCACGTCTTCACCACGACCACCGGCGCGATGAAGAACGCGTTCGGCGGCCTGCTGAACGAGCGCCGCCACTGGACGCATCCGGTGATTCACGAGACGCTGGTGGATTTGCTGATGATTCAGAAGAAAATCCATAGCGGCATTTTCGCGATGATGGACGGCACTTTCGCCGGCGACGGGCCCGGCCCGCGCTGCATGATTCCGTACGTCAAGAATGTGCTGCTGGCCAGCGCCGATCAGGTGGCGATTGACGCCGTCGCCGCGAAGCTGATGGGTTTTGATCCGTTGAGCGATATCAAGTTCGTCCGGCTCGCCCACGACCTCGGCCTTGGCTGCGGCGACCCGCGCGAAATCAATATCGTCGGCGACACTGAGGCGCTCAACGAGAAGTGGAACTTCGTCGGCCCGTTCAAGAAGATGACGTTCGCCAGCCGGATGCAGCACAAAATTTATTGGGGCCCACTCAAGAAGCCGATCGAGTGGTCGCTCAAAACGATTCTCGCGCCGTGGGCTTATATCGCCAGCGTGCTCTATCACGACACGTTCTGGTATCCCTCGCACCAAGCTTATATTCGCGAGATTCTACGCAGTCCGTGGGGTCGGCTGTTCCAAAATTGGGATAAGTTTGCGCTGCCACCCGACGATCTGACGACGCCCGGCTGGACCGAGGTCGGTGAGGAAGGGGCCCATCTGCGCAGCGAAGCGTGGAAATACTTCCGCGAATCCTTCCGCGTACTCGGCACCTGCATCAAAGAAGCGCCGGAGTTCGCCGCCTCGCGCCGCCGGCGCGCGCAGAAGTAAACTTGCCTCTGTCGGTTTTCTGGTAGGGCGCTCGCGCCGCGAGCGCCGCGGACGGCTCGGCGAGCCGTCCCTACCTAACAGCAAGAAAACTCAACCGGCTTTGATGTAGGTCTCGAGCTGATTGATGATGAAGTCTTTTTCGGAGAGCAGGTGTTTGACGACGTCGCCGATGGAGATCAGGCCCAGTAACTTATCGTGCTGCACCACCGGCAGATGCCGGATACGCCGCTCGGTCATCAACTTCATGCACTCATCAATGTTCTGCTCGGGCGTGACGGTCCAGAGCATCTTGGACATGATGTCGGCCACCTTGAGGTCGGGGTGCGATTTGTTGACCGACACGACTTTGCGGAGCAGATCGCGCTCCGTGATGATGCCCACCGGCTGGCCCTTGGCATCGGCCACGAGCAACGCGCCGACCCCGCGCTCGGTCATCCGCGCCGCCGCGGCCAAGACGGTGTCCTGCGGCGTGCAGGTGAACACGTCCCGGCCTTTGGTATCCAAAATTCGTTGTACGGTCGTCATGTCCCACGCTCCTTTCGAAATGCGCGCTTAGTCTAGCGGTGCGGCCCGGCAAGAAAAGCAGAAAGTTGTGGTCATGTTTCACGGTCGTGGGCGTATACAAAAAGCCAGCACGATGAGTGTCAAACCGGCGATGGATATAGCCAGCATCCAAGCAGCCAGCGGCACGACAAAATTGGGCGCTTCATGAAATATTTTTGCCCAATGGCCTCGTGACGCCCACAACGGCCAGAGCCACGGGCCGATCAGGAGAGCGGTGCCGAGGGACAGGTAAGCCCAAGTACGAGCAGGTGTATAACGGCGGAGTTTCTGTTTTTCAGGGCATGAACGGCAACCGCCAGCTATGCCGTACAACGCTACGCCAGAGTAGCAGCAATAGCGTGCCCAATAGTGCGAGCAGCAAGGTGCCCGGTTCGGGCACGATATCCGGCGTCGTAGCCGGATCCACGGCTTGTAAGTTGGCATCGCGATATTGCTCGGCGGTCTCCAGCACCACCGCGCCGGAAACTTCGGTGACGAGCTGCCACGTTTTCGCCAGTGCAACAGCGCGATTGCGGTCGGCCTGCTTGCGCGTATGTGCCAGCCGCTTGATCTCGTCTGCGGCCCAGAGACGCACCATGTGCGATGAGCCGGTGACGGCGTTGGTTGGCGCTGTGTTGCTGGTCAGGCGTATGCGTTCCCAGGCCAGCGGCGTGTTGTGTCCGGCCCACGTATCGAATAACGCGCCGAGGTCTTTCCCTGGATCGTGCGTGGCGGATAAAGCGCAAAAGGTTTCTGTGCCGCCGAGCTTTTCGCCGATGCGGTCCACGCCGTTGCCCAATTGATAGGCGAAGACCTTGGGACCGTTGCGTCGCCGTTGCCAACGTTGCAAGAGAGCTTCGGTGTCATCGGATTCCAGCGGTTGTGCTCCGTGTAACCAGAGCACCGCGCCGCCGGGTTGCTCAGCCGCCCAGTCCCACGCTTGGATGAGCGCCGGTACGTTGTCGCAGCCACCCTCAAAATGCAGTGCCTTAGGCTCACACACTTCGACGCGGTCGGAGGCGAGCAAGAGATGCAACGCTGTGCCTGCCGGAATGCGTGCGAGTAGGGTGCGGATGGTCTCGGCATTTTTCTGCATAGCTTTCGAACCATCCACCACCACGGCCAGCCGTTTGGGCGGCAGCAGTGGCGCGGGTACAAGACGCTGTAAAATTATCGGCTTTTCAGACGTGCGTTCATCACGGTGCCAGACAGCGGAGAGTAGCGTCGTGCTCGCGAGGGTAAGCGCCGTAGGCTCTTCGAGCGTGCCGCCAGCGAGTTCGCCACGTAGGCCAAAGCGTCCACCATCGAGTTGCTCGCGGCGCAACGCCGTATCGGCGGCGAGTTCGGTGTCGCCTTCAAGCCAGACCGCTTGTTTCAGGCTTTCGGCGAGACCGAAATTCGATTCCAGAAACCGCGGCAACATCAGTGCACAGTGACCATCGGCCTGCGGTGTCAGCGGGAGCGAGATGCCGATGCGCGTTTTCATGGTGCCGCCGTCGCGTGGTACCGGGAAGCACTGCACGAGCACGCGATCTGGTCCGGCATAGGAGACGAGCACCGGATCGCGGCGGCGGGCGACGACCTTTTGATAGGCCGCGCGCACTTCGCTACGTCCGCCAAATGCGGCCTCGCGTTCTTCGCCGTTGATCCACAGCGTCACGCGGCTGACGACCCCGCCGGGTGGCAGCAAAATTTGGGCGCGTGCTTCACGTTCTGTTTGCGCGGCATTGCGGAAAACCAGCGTCCATTCGAGATAGACTGTACCGCTTTGCGCCTCGACCTTGCCATCGAGCCGCGACTGGTCCAGCGTTAGTCCGTGGAGCTTGGCCGACACGCGGTCGCCGGCCTGATCGAAGTCCCAATCGTTGGCGTCGAACACCACGCCACCGCGCTGATTGCGTAAGGTCGGTGGGTGCACGGTATTGAAAGGTTGGCCGGTAACACGGTAGTAAATATCGCGTACCTTTTCCAAGGGCGGTGGGGGATAGAAATGACCCACGAGCAGGTCGAGCGGGTTCATTTCCCGGTTGCGCCGGAGATAACTTTCGCGCAGCAATTCATTCTCATTGCCCCACCGGCGCAAGCGTTCAACGCCCCGCACGTGCGCCTCGCGGTTACCGCTGGTCGCTTGACCAATGCCGATCTGCGTCACGACTTCCGGCACGGCCAGCACAAGGAGCAGGCCGCAGCCGAGCAGCATCGTCAGCCAAAGCGGTGCCGGTTGCGGACGCGCTTCTTTGCGCACCACACCCGCCAAACGTACGCGTAGGAACACACCGCATATCAGCGCGCTTAGCGGCGATAGCGGCAGACAGCCCAAGCCCATGAAGATGATGCCGATACACGCGAAGGGCGTGATGATGGAAAACATGAGTGCGTAAAACAGCGCGATGCCCAACGCCAACCCGCTAAGCCAACCGGTGGTGCGCCAGAGTGGACGCTCCGGCGAACGCAGGGTTCGCAAGGTCAGAAAAATGGCTATCGGTACCAGTGCAATGCAGACCGCATGCGCCCACGTTGGCACTGGGTCGAAGATGATGCTGGCGCACATACCGGTCAACGCCTCGATAATCAGCGTCAATGCAGGCAGAAAAACACCGAACAGTCCAATGATGATGAGTCCTGCGATGTTGATCCGATAAGGTTTTTGGGGCTTTTGTACTGGTGCTGTTGGTGGATCGTCGGCTGGCGGGTTGGGAGGAAGATCGAGCTTGGCGAGAACGTCGTAGATATCTTCTGCTGTGACGGCCTCGCCGGGTCGCATAGCGGTCTCCTCGGTGACGTGGGTGCGCCAGTTGACGAACACTTCGTCGGGGTCGGCCCCGCTCGCCAGCAGGGCGGCACGGCGGCGTTCGCAGTAATCCTCAAAGCAACGTTGTGCGGCAGGACTCCAATTTTTCATTTACGCTCCTTGTTTCCACTCAACCGACGACTCTGTTCGACCATGGCTTCGACATGTTGGTTCATTCGCTCCAGCGCGCGACGCCCTTGCGCCGTCAGCGCGTAATATTTGCGGGCCGGCCCTGACGAGGATTCCTCGATCCGCGTAGAGACCAGTCCCTGCAGGCGCAACCGTGAGAGCAGGGGATAGAGCGTACCTTCGGTGACGTCCAGCCCCGGTAGCGCGGCGAGCGTACGCACCAGGTCATAACCGTAGCGCTCGCCGCTCTGCAGCGCATTGAGCACAGACAACTCCAGCCACCCCCGCCGCAGTTGTACCGCCCAGTTCAGATGATATTCGGTGGTGTCCATAACGACGATACCTTGTAAGGCAAGGTAGCTTGCGTGTCAAGGCAGTTTTGCCGGCTGCAAAAACAAGGTTTCTTTGCATGTGCAAATGGATAGCTCCACGTTAGGGCAAACCCTCTGGGTGAGCCGTTTGCCTAGTGGCTCACCCAGCGGGTTCGCCCGACCCAGCGCGGCTACCGCACTTCGTCTTGACCCTTTCCTCGGCTTTTGCGAAAAGACATCCGGTTGAGGCCACCGAGTAGGAATAGTTATAAAAGATGCGAGGTGGAATCCCGCCTAACAAAATGTTTGCCCGAAGAACCATGAGAACTCTTTCCAGATGGATGCCGGCAGCCCCAAGGCATAGAACACCAATTTGGACTGGGCCTATTTTAGCTCTTCTGATCTTTGTTTTTTTTGCCTTGTCTGCAAATATCCGTATTTGCTCGTTATTTTTGTTGCGATAGCGATCTTTATTTGGATCGGAGAGGTGTTTCGGACTCGCTATATGCGGAGCATCGCAGCAAGCTAGAGGGACGAGAGCATTTGCACGTTTGTACGCTCGTTCAATTGTCGCCAGACTGATTCTTGGCTACTTCGCGCAGTATATGAAGAGTTGAGCCGGTATTCGACTACAGATGGCCGTCCGTTACCCATTCGTGCGAACGACCGTTGGGTCGAAGACTTGAAAATTGACCCTGAGGACTTCGAGGACTTGGCCGTGGGTATTGCTCATCGTGCAGGACGTTCGCTGGACGCTGCCGAACAAAACCCTCTTTATCGGAGAGTCAAGACTGTGCGTGACATTGTTAGTTTCTTTGAGTATCAGGCGAGGATACAGAGCGTCGAGCAAATCGGTGTAGAGAACGGGGCTTCGCCCTGTCACTGATCTCTTGTGTTCAAAACCATAAAGCTATTGGTGTTTCCAAGCTTTGGAAGCTCAAGCGCATAGTTCTTCCAAAGTTTGGAAAACATCGGCGTGTCTATGGCGAGGCGTTGCAGCTATGCGGGGCGGTTGACGTCACGCCAGAGTTTCCAGAGTTCGTAGAGGCAGTAGAGCAGGCCGAGCGTCGCGCCGAACAGTGTCCAGAAGATGCCGCCGCCGGTGCGGGCATCCAGCCAGCGTCCGCCGAGCGTAAAGAGCGCAATCGCGGCGGCCCACGTGAACCCGATACCCAGCGCGCGTTGATAGAGGCCGCGTTCCTCCGGCTTTTCGGGTGGGGTGGGGGTCGGCATGACTTTTACCCCAAGGTGAGTTTTCCAAAAAGTCGGACTGACGGGGCAGGCCTCCTACAAAATCTTCGCAATCCCCTATCGGGTAGGAGCGCTGCCCTGTCAGCGCGACCCATTTTGCAAAAGGTTCCAAGGTTTGGAAAAGGGTGCGGTTTCATTTTCCAAGCCCTGGAAAAACTCACGCCATCGCCCGCTGGTGAATCAGTTGCAGGAACTCGTTACGGGTGGCGTTGGATTCGTGGAAACTGCCCATCATCGCGGAGGTGATCATGCTGGAATCCTGTTTTTCCACGCCGCGCATCATCATGCAGAGATGCCGCGCCTCGACAACGACGCCGACGCCTTCGGGCTTGAGGTGATCCATCAGGGCGCGGGCAATCTGGTTGGTCAGACGCTCCTGCAGTTGGAGTCGCCGCGCAAAAATGTCCGCCAGCCGCGCGAGTTTGCTGACGCCGAGGACTTTGCCCTTGGGAATGTAGCCGATGTGGCAGCGCCCGAAGAACGGCAGCATGTGATGTTCGCAGAGGCTGAAAATCTCAATGTCCTTGACGATGATCATGTGGTTGGCCTCGACCGTAAAGATGGCCGAGTTGATGAGCTTGTCGGGATCCTCGTGATAGCCTTTGGTGAGGAAGTCCCATGCTTCGGCGACGCGGTGGGGCGTTTTGACGAGGCCCTCGCGTTCCGGGTTTTCGCCGATTGCGGTGAGCCATTGACGGGCCAAGCCTTCCATGGTTTGCATATTCATGCGTCCAAAGTAACCCAGCGGCGGGGGAATGCAATCCCGAAAGGCGGGTGGTCAATGCGGCGGTTCGTGTTAGGTGACGCCAGAGGATTTTACCGTGAACACTTGGTTTCTACGCAAGCCGGAGGGCACAATTTTCGGGCCGGTGGAGCAGGCGGAACTGCTGCGCTGGGCGAGTACCGACCGGATCGGGCCGGAAGACTTGGTGTCTGCCGACGGTAAAGATTGGTTGTCCGCGCCATCTTCCGATCTTTATTGTCTGCCGCGCCGCAAGTCGCAGGACCAATTCTGAAATCCATCTTTCCGCGCGGCGTATATTCCGCTATTCTCACGGCTCGCGAGCAACTTTATGTCACCTGACAAAAAAAATGTGATGCCGGATTTTACCGTGCCGGCGCCCGATCCTGCGCAAGCCTCCACCGTGGCGGAAAAAATCACGCCGGGCGATTTGGGCGTACGGCAATTGTGTGAGAATTATAAAGCCATCGTGCAATCACGGGCGATTTTTTATCCGGTGGCCTACCGGTTTCCCCGCGAGTTGGGGCGTGGGCGCCAAGGTATTGTATTTTTGGGTTTGCGGCAGGGCGCGCGCGGCTGCGTCACGCGGCATGCCATCAAATTGTTCGATCCCAGCATCTATTCCACGACGGAGAAGTACTGGACCGACATGGGCCGTATTGCCGCCCAGACCTCCAAGCTGCAACTGGTCAAAAATCCCAGCGTGGTCGCGCCAGACATCTACGAAGAGAACAATGGCATCGGGTATTTGCAGATGGAAGTGGTGGATGGCATCAGCCTGCGCTACCTGCTGGATGGCGCCCACTTGGAAATCGCCAAGGCACGGAGCACCAAGGAAGAGTGGGCGCGTTTCACCGATGTGGTTTTCCGCGTGGATCGCGGCAAGGTGCGGATTCAGCCCGGCGTGGCGCTCTACATCATGCGGCAGGTGTTGCGTGGTCTGGAGGCGTTGCATGATGCGGGGTTTGTGCATTCCGACGTCAAGCCCGCCAACATCATGATTGACCGGCAGGGCTATGTGAAGTTGATTGATTATGGGCGCGCGGTATTGATTAACGAACATGTGACGATTCTGCTGGGCACGCCGCTCTACATGGCGCCGGAAATCCATCGGCGCGAAGTCAGCATGCTCCAATCCGATATTTATAGCGTCGGGTTGGTGGGCTTGGAAATGCTGCGTGGCGATACGGGCCTCAAGCCGCACATGGATGAGCAGGATATGCTGGAAGCCAAGACCCAACTGCCGCGTAAGCTGACCACGCTGTTGCCGGAATATGTCCGGCAAAATGCTCAATTCGTCGTGTTGTTGCAACGTTTCCTCGATCCCGATCCGCGCCGGCGCTACAACAACGCCACCGAGGCGGAAGTGGGGAGCGAAGGCTTGCTGTTGGTGCATCGGCAACTCGTTCAGTTGGGTAAAGATGCCGAGTATGGCCGAGAGCTGGAAACCTATCTCGCCAAATTGACCTTCCCGGTCATCGAACCCGGTACGCCACAATCCAGCATTTCCTAGGCTTGGAAAACAATGAAAGCTAACTTTTCCATTACCACCCGGAAAGGCGATCGCGGTACGACCGGCACGCTAGGCGGCGAAATTTTATCGAAAGCCCATCCGCGTATCGAAGCATGCGGCTTGCTGGATGAGCTGGTTAGTGCGCTCGGTTTGGCGCGTGCGACCGCCGGCCGGCGTGCGTTGGGCCGGGCCTTACTGGATATTCAGCGAACGGTGTTCACCTTGGCTGCCGAAATTTCCGCGGGTGCCAAGTCACCGTCTTATCTGAAGCCACTAGATGCCGTCGCGGTGCGTAAGTTGGACGCCCGGCGGCGTGCCTTGGAGAAATCCCTGGAGCCGGTGCGTGTTTTCATCGTGCCCGGCGAGACCGTGCTCGGCGCGCACCTTGATCTGGCCCGTGTGGCCGTCCGGCGTTGCGAGCGCGCCGTCGTTGCCTTGATGGAGCGCGGCGAGTTTCGGAATCCGCAGGCGTTAATTTGGCTGAATCGGCTTTCCGATCTGCTCTGGCTTATGGCCCGGCAGGCTGAGGGCCACTCCCGTCCGCTGGTCGAGACCAAGCCATGAACGTCCCGGCGTTACGCGCGGCGCAGTGTGTGGTGTCTGAAGGCGACTGCTTGAGTCGCCATACCACGTTTCAGTTGGGCGGTCCGTGTCGGGTTTTAATCACGTGCAGTACTCCGGCGCAATTGGCCGCCGCGGTGAATGAATTGCAGCGCGCTGGTGAGGAATTCATTTTGATCGGTGGCGGCTCGAACCTCCTCGTCTCGGACGAGGGTGTTCCGCAGGTCGTGATCCGCTATTTCAGCGCGCAGCCGCAGATTCAGCGTGCGGACACCGTGGTGGAAGTTTCCGGCAGCACCTTGCTTGACGACTTGGCGGCGTTTACGGTGGCACAAGGTCTCGCGGGTTTGGTGTATGCCAGTGGGATTCCGGGCACGGTCGGTGGTGCCCTTGCCGGCAACGCCGGCGCGTTCGGCCGGCAAATCGGCGACGTGGTGGAAAACGTCACCGTCATGAATCATGCAGGCCAAACGCATACGGCGACGCCCGCCGAATTACAGTTCGCCTATCGTCGTTCTGTTCTGCAGCACAACGACGAAATGGTGGTCGTGGCGCGACTGCGGCTGGTGACCGCCGAGCAGGGCGGGCTGGCGCAGCAGCGCGCCGAGTGCCTCCAACTCCGCCGGCAGAAACACCCCGACTGGCGCGTATTGCCGACCGCCGGCAGCTTTTTCAAAAATATTGAACCGACTTCCGCCGCGGGTCGCCGGCAAGCCACGGGCTGGTTTTTGGAGCAGGCTGGCGCGCTCCGCATGCGGGTGCGTGGTGCCCGACCTTTTGAAAAGCACGCGAACATCATTGTACGGGATGGCGATTGCACGGCCCAGGACGTGCTGGAGCTTTCCCGGCAAATGGCGGCCGCCGTCGAACAAAAATTTCACCTGCAACTCGAACGCGAAGTACGCCTGCGGGGCCGATTCCGCTGATGGTGCACCGTGTTGCGCCAAGCCACCGCCATGTTTTGTGTTTGACGCTTCAAGCGCATGAGGTTACATATCGCCGAAAACGAGGGGATATGAGAGTACAAAAAAGTCGTCAGTTGGCCGTTTGGGTCGCCGCGTTGTCCGTCGTGGCCACACTCGGCCGCGTTAGCGCTGCCGAACCCGCGGGTTGGTGGAAAGACTTGGAAATCGGTACGCGCTCCACGTGGGTCTATCTGACCGATCATCAGCGCGACATCAACGCCACCACGGCCGCCATGGGCAGTTTCTACGGCAGTATTGACCAGCTTGATGCGGTCCAGAACTACTGGCCGCTTAAGCCGTTCATTGACTACAAACTCTGCCCCTATGGCGGGATTGAGCTCGCGTGGGACAGTCTCACCGCGCGTACCATCACGCGCGGCGACGGCCATACCGACGGCGACCTGAGCATTATGGGCCCGATGGTGAGCGTGTTCGTTCGCTATCCCAACACCACCGGTTTGACGCCCTATGCCGGCGTGGGCGTGGCCTACTACCGCGTGGATTTCGATGAAGATGCCGACTGGCACGTGCCGCCGGGGCGCTCGGAAATTCAGACGATGGACTTCGATCACACCTATGGCGTTTTCGGTTATGGCGGTCTGATCTGGAAGTTTGCCGATAATTGGTCCGCCGATCTCTACCTCCGCTACACCAAAGTGGATGCCGAAGGTATTCACTGGCAAGGCCCGGATGGCGATAGTTACGGTGGTTCGCCGAGCTTCCCGCTGAGCCATATCGCCACCGGCTTGGGCGTCCGCTACAGCTTCTGATTTCCAAGGTTTGGAAAAACATGCGGTTACGTTTTCCAAGCCTTGGAAAACGGGCCCGCGATTGCTGTTTGAACGCCGCGCGGCTTCATGCTATCTAATCCGGCCATGATGAGACCTCAACGGCAGACCAAACAAGCAGTCGTGGCGTCCGCGCCCGTTCCGGCCCCCGTGCCGGAAACACCGGTGAAATTCTATGTGCTGGAAGACTGGCTGACGGCGCTGGTCACTTTTTTTATTTCCGGCGTAGTTTTTTTCTACTACATGTGCCCGAGCGTCACGCTACAGGATTCCGGCGAACTGGTGACCGGCTCCTACCGGTTTGGCGTACCGCATCCCTCCGGCTATCCGCTCTGGGCGTTCCTCGGCTGGGTCTGGCGGCATCTGGTGCATTATGGCGATCCGGCCTCGCAACTCTGCTCGTTTTCCGCCTTCACCGGCGCGGCGGTCGTTGCGCTGATGACGATCATGGCCAAACGCACGACCCTGATTGTGTTGCACGCCATCCAATGGCGCGAACCGCTCTCGCCGGTCGTCGCACGTCTGTTGGCGCTTTGCACCGGCATCTTCGTCGGCTTGATGTTCGCCTTCAATCGCGGCGTCTGGCTGTGGTCGTGCGTGCCGGAGATGCGTATCCTTAGTGTGTTCATGTTTGTGTTGACGGCGTTCTTGTTTTTGAAATGGATGCTCCGACCGGAGCGGCTCTGGTTGCTGCTGCTGACGACGTATCTTTACGGCCTGGGTATTGCCAACCATCAGACGCTGACGGTGATGGCCGCTCCATTCGTCGCGGGCGCGTTTGCCCTCGGCCTCAATCGTATTCTGGTGCGTCAGCCCCTTTCGTTGCGGCTCGCCGATATTATGCCGGACTTGCGCGAAATGTGGGCGCTGATGAGCGCGGCACTGCTGGTGATGGGCATCACCTTTTGGATTCGCATCTGGCTCGACACGCGACCGGAGGTGTCACTTTTCAGCGATGAATACGTGACGATGAGTGTGGGGGCGCCCGTGGCCGGCTTGATTTTGCTGGGCTGGTTTGGCGCGATGCGCTGGCTTTCGTGGCGGCTGACCTTGGCCATCACACTCGTGGTCATGCTGGGGTCGGCGTTTTACCTCTACATGCCGATTGCGGCTTCGACCAATCCGCCGATGAACTGGGGTTTCACAGCCACGCGCGAAGGTTTTCTGCACCACATCACCCGCGGCCAATATCAGAAGTTGAATTTCGCAACGCCACTTAATTCGGATTTCTGGATTCAGATCTTTCTTTTCATCCGCTCGTTGGGCAGCCAATACACCTATATTCTTGCGCCACTGGGCCTGCTGACGGCGGTGCTGTTTTTCCGCCGCTGGCGGCAGATGACGCTGCAGGGCCGCGCCGTCCTGCTGTTCGTATGGGCCGCGTTTGCCACCACCAGTCTGGGCCTGATGATGATCATCAACCCCAACGTGGATGCACAGACTTGGGGCATCGCCATCAAATTCTTTGCTCCGGCCCACGGATTTTATGCGCTCTTGATTGGTTACGCGCTGGCGCTGATGCTGGCCTGGCTTTGGTCGCACAACGTTCCGCAACGCACCCTCTGGCTGGGGCTGGGCTGTGCGGCTATGCTGCTCGCGTGGAGTTGGCCCCTGCGTACCAACTGGGCCTTGTGCGAACAGCGCAACCACGACTTCGGCTATCAATTCGGTTTCCGCATGTTCTATCCCGGCGGTGACTATCCGCCGATGGAAAAAGACGCCGTACTCTATGGCGGCACTGATCCGGGCCGGTTTGTGCCCACCTACATGATCTTCTGCGAAAGTTTTGCCGAGAAGGGCTCTCGTTATGTCAGTAAGTTCATGGAACCCGATCTCACGAATAAATGCGCCACGTTTGATCGCCGCGATGTCTATATCATCACGCAGAACGCACTGGCCGACGGCACCTACATGAATTATATCCGCGATCACTATGACTTCAGTCGGCCCAATCCCGATAAGCCCGAAACGATTGCCAAGTTCATGCCGTGGCAGCAGGCGATCATGCGGTTTGCCTGGAAACGGATGGGACGCGATCTCACCTATCCCAAGGAACCCATTTTTATCCCCAATCCCGACGAAGTCAACATGGCGTTTCGGCAGTTTATCGAAGACGTGCGTGCGGGCCGCATTCAGGCCGGCGCCGATATTAGGATCGAAAATGGTCGGGTCTCGGTCGAGGGCGTGGGCGGTGTCATGGCGATCAACGGCATCTTGGCCAAATGGATTTTTGATAAGAACAAAGACAAGCACGCCTTCTATGTGGAAGAAAGCTATGTCATTTCGTGGATGTATCCGCATCTCGCACCCGCTGGCGTGATCATGAAGATCAACAAGGAGCCGCTACCTGCGCCGCAGCAGGATCCCAAATTGTGGCAGGATATCATGCAGCGCGACTTCACTTATTGGGATAAATTGCTGAACAATTTCGTTCATCGTGAAGAATTCATTCGCGATGTGGATGCCCCCAAGGCCTTCTCCAAGTTGCGCTGCGCCATCGCGGGTCTCTACGAATTTCGCGGTATCGTCAACGCCGCCGAGGTCGCCTATCAACAGGCCATATCCATTTGCCCTGACAGCCCGGAAGCCGCTTTCCGGCTGGCGAATCTTTATATGCGGATGAACCAGACGGACAAGGCCATCCAGACCCTGCAAAATCTGGCCCAGCGCGATCCGTTCAACAAGCAGGTGCGCGAAGCGCTCTCGCAGTTCGAGGCCATTCAGAGTGCGATGAAGCCGGCACGCTGATTTTCCAAGCCTTGGAAAAATCGGCTGACCGTGGAGGCGCGATATGTCACTGAAGGATGTGGGGCGAAAAATTTATCAATGCATCCCTGCCGGGACTTTTCGTCAATACGCGGCGGCTTGGGCCTATCGGCGATTGCACGGCGCGGCCTTGACGGATTGCTGTGTGGAAAATGGACTGTTTACTGTGCGGACGAAAGACGGCGTGGTGGTGCGCACCGTGGTGGATTTTGATCCCGAATCGTTGATTGCGGATTTCTCGATGGTGCCGCGCGATGGTGTAGTGATGGATGTGGGCGGGAACATCGGGGCCGTTGCGGTCTATTTGGCGGCGAAGGTCGGTCCGGCGGGGCGGGTCATCGCCTACGAACCCGACGAGCACAATCTCGCGGTGTTCCGCCGCAATCTGGAGGCAAATGGTTCGCCGGCGCAGGTGCAGTTGGTGCCTAAAGGCATTTCCGACCATGAAGGTACGTTGGAGTTTTTTTCCGGCGGCAACTACACCTCGTCTTTCCAGCAAACCGACTATGTCCAGCGCGAGGTGAAAAAATATAACGTGGTGCGCATTCCCGTCACCACACTGGATGCGGAAGCGACGCGCCTGAACCTCACGCGGCTGGATTTTGTGAAGATGGATATCGAAGGCAGCGAAGTGGCCGCCTTGCAGGGCGCGCCGGCCGTGCTGCGGCGCTTCCATCCGGCGATTCTCGTGGAAACCCACATCGTCAACGGCCAGTCCACCGCGGCAGAGGTCGAAAGGCTGTTGGCTGAGTTTGGCTACCGCAACATCATCCGCCAAACATTGACGGAAACCCCCGGTATTTTCGCCACCCCGAAATAAAAAAGCCGCGCTCTTTTCAGAGCGCGGCCAAGTGCAACACGATACTCGTGATTACGAGATGGCGATGCAGGCGACCGGGCAGCTATCGGCAGCTTCCTGGCAGGAAGCTTCAGCGGCAGCCGGGATCACTTCCACCTTGGCCTTGGCCAGGTTGTTCTCCATCACGAAGACATCGGGGCAGGTCTGAACGCAAAGTTCGCAGCCCGTGCAGTTGTTTTGATCCACTGTTGCTTTCATTTTGGTTCCTTTTGTTTGGCTAAGTTATGCGTCATGGCTTGAGTGTATACTCGCTTTTGTATTTTTCCAGAATCTTGATGTAATTCGCGCGTTCGAACGCGGTCGGATCGGCCACCGACTTCTGACTCATGGCGCCCTTCATCTGCTTGATCGAGCGGTATTCGTGCTCCTCCATCCATTGTTGCAAACCTGCGATCAGCTGGGTGGCATAACCGGGGCCGTTGTGGAGCAGGGCGGAGGTGGTCATGACGGCGTCGGCGCCGGCGAGCAGGTACTTCACCACTTCCGTAGAGGTCTGCACGCCGGTGGTCGCCGCCAGCGAGATGCGGAGCTGACCGCGCAAAATAGCGAGCCAGCGCAACGGCAACCGGATTTCCTCGGCAGTGCTCAGATGCAACGTTGGGCTGACCGTAAGTTCATCGAGATCGAAATCCGGTTGATAGAAGCGGTTAAAGAGCACGAGCGCATCGGCGCCGGCGCGCTTCATCTTGCGCGCCATGCTGGCCATCGAGGTGAAGAACGGACTGAGTTTGACCGCCACCGGGATGGTCACTGCCGCCTTGACGGCCTGTACTACCGCAACCTTCTGTTTTTCCACCGCCGTCGCCGACATCTTCGGGTCGGTCGGGATGTAGTAGAGATTCAGTTCGATACCTTTGGCGCCGGCTTCCTGCATCTTGCGCGCGTACTCGATCCAACCCTTGGAAGAAATACCGTTCAAACTTCCAATGATTGGAATTTGCACCTGCTGCGACGCGGCGTGCAGAATTTCGAGGTACTGCTCCGGGCCGACCTTGAAGTCGTCGGCATGCGGGAAGTAGCTCAGCGACTCCGCGAAGCTTTCGGTGCCTGCTTCTAGCGAGGCGTCGAGCGTGTTCGCTTCCTGCTGGAGTTGTTCCTCGAACAGCGAGAACATCACCACCGCACCGACGCCGGCGGTTTCCAGTTTCTTGATGCCATCCACCGTCTCCGAAAGCGGACCAGCGGAGGCGATCAACGGATTCCGCAGCTCCAAACCCATATATTTTGTCGTCAAGTTCATGATTTTTTCCTTCCTTGGTTTACAATCAGCCCGCCACCACCGGTGCGACCGCGCCGCCATTGGCCGCGAGCTTCTCATACATCGCCCAACGGTCATTGACGAACTTCTGGCCGTCCTCCAGCAATTGCTTGGCCACTTCCGGGTTCGAATGCGTGAGCATCTTGTACCGGATTTCGGTGTAGATGTAATCCTTGAGCGGGATACTCGGCTGCTTGCTATCGAGTTGTAGCGGGTTCTGGCCCTGCGCGGCGAGCAGCGGGTTGTAGCGGTAGAGCGGCCAGTGTCCGCTATCCACCGCGAGCTTCTGCTGACGCAGGCCGTTGATCATGTCGATGCCGTGCGCGATGCAGTGGCTGTAGGCGATGATCAGCGACGGACCGGGATAGGCATCGGCCTCGACAAAGGCGCGCAGCGTCTGTCGCGGACTCGCGCCCATCGCGATCTTGGCCACATAGACGTTGCCGTAGCTCATTGCGATCATGCCGAGGTCCTTCTTACCCATCCGCTTGCCGCCGGCGGCGAACTTTGCCACCGCGCCAATCGGCGTGGATTTGGACATCTGGCCGCCGGTGTTGGAATAGACTTCCGTATCGAGCACGAGCACGTTGACCTTGCGGCCGCTGGCAAGGACGTGATCCAAGCCGCCGTAGC
Source organism: Verrucomicrobiota bacterium (assembly GCA_004321905.1). GTDB lineage: Bacteria > Verrucomicrobiota > Kiritimatiellia > CAIQIC01 > CAIQIC01 > DP16D-bin41. The sequence continues at coordinate 30,802 of SCQF01000049.1, forward strand.
CGATGTCATAGGCCCAACCGTCGCCGCCCATGATCCAGACCGACCGCTTGACGAGCATATCGGCGAGGGTGAGCAGGTTCCTGGCTTCGGGCTTCTTGCTGGTCGCGAGTTTTCCCTTGAGCGTGGCGACGCGTTGACGCTGCTGTGCGATCTCGGCCTCGGTGGCCTGCTTCGCGCCGAGGATTTCGCTGACGAGCGTCTCGCCGACATCCGCCGCGAGGGTCTTGAGCAACTCGCCCGCGAGTTCGCGGTGTTTTTCAACCGTCAGGCTGTAACCAAACCCGAATTCGGCGTTGTCCTCGAACAGCGAGTTCGACCAAGCCGGTCCGCGGCCTTCCTTGTTCTTGGCCCACGGCGTGGTTGGCAGATTGCCGCCGTAGATCGAGGAACAGCCGGTGGCATTGGCTACGATCATCCGGTCGCCGAAGAGCTGGCTGGCGAGTTTGACGTAGGGTGTTTCGCCGCAGCCGCCGCACGCGCCGGAGAACTCGAACAGCGGTTGCAGGAACTGCACATCGCGCAACGACGTCATGTCGAGCGTGGTGCGGTCGTTTTCCGGCAAGGTTTGGAAGAACGAAAAGTTCGCGCGTTCGCGCGCCAGAATGGGGTCCTTGTCTTCCATGTTGATCGCGCGGCGGCTGACCTGTTCCTTGTTTTTCGCTGGGCAGGCCTGCACGCACAGCGCGCAGCCGGTGCAGTCTTCGACCGCCACTTGCAGAATATAGCGTTTGTCCCCGGCGTCTTTGCCTTTGAGCTGTGTGGAAACAAAACCTTGCGGAGCTTGCGCCAGCGCGGTTGGCGACACGGTCTTCATGCGGATACAGGCGTGCGGGCAAACATAGGCACAGTTGCCGCACTGAATACAGGTCTTGGGGTCCCAGACCGGCACGGAGAGCGAAATGTTGCGTTTTTCCCATTGCGTCGTGCCCGTCGGGAAGGTGCCGTCCACCGGCATTGCGCTAACGGGCAGTTCGTCGCCTTGGTCGCTCATGATCTTGCCGAGCACGTTCTTGACGTAGTCGGGCGCTTCGGCGGGCACTGGCGGCGGCATTTCCACTTTGCTCGTCGCGGTCGCCGGCACCTTCATCGCGTGCAGGTTGGCCAGCGTCTGATCCACGGCCTCGAAGTTCTTTTTGACGACGTCTTCGCCCTTCTTGCCGTAGGTTTTCTTGATCGCGCCCTTGATTTTCTCGATGGCTTCGTCTTTCGGCAGCACGCCGGAGATGGCGAAGAAGCACGTCTGCATGATCGTGTTGATGCGCGTGCCCATGCCGGTGGCCGCGGCCACCTTGTAGGCGTCAATCACGTAGAACTTCACCTTCCGGTCAATGATTTGCTGCTGCACGCTGCGTGGCAGGCGTTCCCACGTTTCCTGCTGGCTATACGGACTGTTGAGCAGAAAGACCGCGCCTTCGGCGGCATATTTCAGCACATCGGTTTTTTCGAGGAAGTTGAACTGATGGCAGCCGATGAAGTTGGCCGCTTGCACCAGATAGGTTGAGAGGATCGGCTCCGGTCCGAAGCGCAAGTGCGAGACGGTGCGTGAGCCGGACTTCTTCGAGTCATAGACGAAGTAACCCTGCGTGTAGAGGTCGGTTTCGTCGCCGATGATCTTGATCGTATTCTTGTTCGCGCCCACGGTGCCATCGGCGCCGAGGCCGAAGAACATCGCGCGGGTCACTTTGGGCGACTCGGTGATGAACTTGGGATCGCAGGTCAGACTCGTGTGGCCCACATCGTCGTTGATGCCGACCGTGAAATGGTTCTTCGGTTGCGGCTTGGCGAGTTCGTCGAACACGGCCTTGACCATCGCGGGGGTGAATTCCTTCGAGGAGAGACCGTAACGGCCACCGATGACGCGCGGCATTTTGGCGAACGGCAGGGCGTCGCCCTGTTGCGCCTCGCCGAGCACGGTCAACACGTCTTGATACATCGGCTCGCCCGCGCAGCCCGGCTCTTTCGTGCGGTCGAGCACCGCCAACGCCTTGACGCTCTTCGGCAGCGCCGTCAGAAAATGTTTGGCCGAGAACGGACGATAGAGGTGCACGCGCAGCACGCCGACCTTTTCGCCCTTGGCGGCGAGGAAGTTCACCGCTTCCAGCGCGGCTTCGGCCCCGGAACCCATCACCACGATCACGCGTTCCGCGTCCGGCGCGCCGGAGTAATCGAACAGCTTGTAGTGGCGACCGACGATCTTGCCGAACTGCGCCATCACCTTTTCGACGATGCCCGGCACTTGGTCATAGAACGGATTGACCGTCTCACGGCCTTGGAAATAGACGTCCGGGTTCTGTGCGGTGCCGCGCAGCACGGGTTTTTCCGGGTTCAGCGCGCGGGCGCGATGGGCGAACACCAGCTCGTCGTTGATCATCGCGCGAATCTGGTCTTCGGGGATAAGGTTGACCTTCTGCACCTCGTGTGAGGTACGGAAACCGTCGAAGAAATGGAGGAACGGCACACGCGATTCCAGCGTCGCCGCCTGCGCGATCAACGCCATGTCCATCGCTTCCTGCACACTGGCGGAGCAAAGGAAGGCAAAGCCGGTGGCGCGGCATGCGAGCACATCGGAGTGATCGCCGAAGATCGAGAGCGCTTGGCAGGCCAGCGAACGCGCCGTCACATGGAACACCGTCGCGGTCAACTCGCCGGCGATCTTGTACATGTTCGGAATCATCAGCAGCAGGCCCTGCGACGCCGTAAAGGTTGTCGTCAGCGCGCCGGTTTGGAGCGCACCGTGAACAGCGCCACTCGCGCCACCTTCGCTCTGCAACTCGGCGACGAGGGGAATGGTGCCCCAGATGTTCTTTTTGTTGCCCGCGCTCCACTCATCGGAAAACTCGCCCATCGGCGAGGAGGGCGTGATCGGATAAATCGCGCAAACTTCGTTAGTCTTGTGGGCAATGTAGGCGGTGGCCTCATTGCCGTCCATAATACCGGTCAGTTTCTTCATTGGTTCTCCTTCAAATTCTTCCGGCCTTTGGCACACCGCGACCCGTTCACCTCGTGCGGACATGAATACGAGCATCGGCGCAGCGTGCGGTCAACGTCGGTATGACGATGCAGGCCGGAAACGGGGCGGCAGCTAACCACAAACCGGCCCGCTTGAAAAGTTTTTTTTGCGCTAACGGCTTGGAAAACGCAATACCCGCCCAAAACACGAAAAAATCAAATCTTCCGCCGTTCACTAAACACGGTTTCTCCAAGGCTTGGAAGTTTTTTCATCAATTTTTCCAAGCCTTGGAAACGAGCTCAGTATTTCTTGTGGAAGCGGGGTTGCGCTTCCTGATCTTTGACGTCGCTGGCTGGTTTGATCTCGCCGGGCGGCGGCGCGCTCGGTTCCGCCGGCGGCGGGGCTGAAGGCGCGCTGCCCTGCGTTTCGACGAAGGTCATCTTCAGGCTGGAAAGCGATTCCTTGAGCAACTGTTCCTCGTCGGCCGAGAGGTGGCCGCGCGTCTTGGCCGCGAGCATATCAAGCATATCAATGCTGACTTGGGCGGCTTCGAGGTTGACTTCGGCCTTGCCGGAGTTGGGGTCCACGAGTTTGCCCATTTGATGCATCGCCGCGCTGGCGAACATCATCACGAGTTGAGTGAACATCGCCGTCTGCAATTCTTCGGGCGTATAGTCTTGGTTATTTTCCTTGGCCATGCTTTTGCTCCTTTGCTTGTTCCGCTGCGGTCGGCAACACGATGGACATCACTTGGCGATCCGCACGGAAAAACTCCGCCGCCGCGGCGCGTAATTTGTCGTCCGTCCAAACACCGAGTCGCTGCTCAACCTTCAAACTATGATCAAAACCAAGACCATAGAGTTCGTTGAGTACGCAGGCTTGGGCGAGGCCTTCGTTGTGCTGCCGGATCATCAGGCTGTCGGACAGCAGTTGCTCGCGTGCCCGGCTAAGTTCTTCGGAGGTGGGTCCTTTTTGGCTCAAGCGTTGGAGTTGCTCGGCCATTAGCCGTTCGACTTCGGCGGCTTGATCCTCGCGGGTGCCGGCGTAGAGGAAGAAATGGCCCGGCACCAAGCCCGGTCGTTCGGAAGCACCAACGAAATAGACCAGTCCGCGCTTCTCGCGGATTTCTTTTCCGAGATCAGACGAAAGACCGCTCAAGATTTCGCGCAGCAACGCCAGCGCGTCCTCGCGCGGATCGGTGACGGCGACGCCAGGGAAGCCCATGAGAACAATGGCCTGCTGCCGCGGCTCGCGGCGGCTCGTGCGCGTGGGCAGGGTGGGGGACGTTGCGACGAGATTATCCACAGGCGACACGCCTTCCGGCAGCTTGGCGAGAATATGTTCGGCCAACTTGTGCGCGGCGTCGGGCGTGATGTCGCCAAAGATCGCCAATGCCAAATTGCCGCTCACAAGGTGGCGGCGCAAGTGGGCCAGCAAGTCCGCCTGCTGAAGTTTCTGGACGGCAGCTTCGCGGCCTTGGATGTTCAGGCGGTAGGGATGGCTGGGGAACAATTTCTGTCGCAGCGCTTCCTCGGCGAGAAACATGGGTTGTTCGCGTTGCTGTTCAATGGCGGCGAGTTGAATGGCGCGCTGCTTCTCGATTTCCATCGGCGGGCAGGTGTGACGCAACAAGCAATCGGTGAACAAGTCTACGAGCTTGTCGCTGTCCTTGGCCAAGCCGGACGCTTCCAAGCCGAAGCTGTTGCGACCGGCGAAGCTGGAAAGCGACGCGCCCAGTTGCTCCGTCTCGCGTGCGATGGTTTCTGCGTCGCGTTTGGCGGTGCCACGCGTCAGCAGTTCGGTGGCCATTTGGGTTATGCCGTTGTTGGTTTCCGTTTCCGTCAGCAGCCCGCCACGCACGGCGGCGCAAAGATAGATCATCGGGATGCGATGATCTTCGCGGACAATGACGGGCACACCGTGTACAGCCGTGGCTTTGACCGGGTCCTTGACGAGCGCCGCTTCCGTCGTCGGTTTGGCCGCCGTGGCGCTGCTCTTGGGCCTCAACACAACCAGCGATCCGTTTTCCGTGGTCAAATAGCGGCGGGCGACCTGCTGCAAATCTTGCGCGGTCACGGCGGCGATTTGCCGCAGATATTGTTCGGTAAAACGCGGGTCACCGGCATAGAACTCGCCTTGAGCAATACCCGCCGCCTGACCGTCCATCGTTTGCAGGCCGTGAAGTTCGTTGACCACGATCATGCGCCGCGCCTTTTCGATTTCAGCCGCACTGAACTTGGTCGTATGCCATTCCGCGACGTTGGCCCGTAACGCGGCAATGACCTCGGCTTCCTTTGCCGGATCGAAACGCGCGCTGACGCCGAACAGGCCGGGGTCTTGCGGGCAATCCGAAAAGGCGTCCACATCGAAAACCAATTTTTTCTTTTCCTTCAGTTCAGCGACCAACCGCGAGCTGCGGCCACCGCCGACCATCACGGAAAGCATCTGCAAGACAGGCGCATCCGGATGGCTGAAGCCCACCGTGTGCCACGCCCAGCCCAGCCGGCTGACATTGTAGTCGCCCAGTTTGCGCTGTGAGCGTTCAGTCAGCTGCGTCGGCTCCGGTGGCAGATAAACCGGTTTGCTGGCGCGCCGCTCAAAACCGACGAAGGTTTTCCGTACGCGCGCTTCCACTTCGTCGGTCTGTACGTCACCAACAATCACCGCGATCATGTTGTTGGGGACATAGTGCTCGTGGAAATAGCGCAGCAAATCGTCACGGGAACGCGCCTTGTAAACCGGCTCATAGCCGATCACCGGCACGCGGTAGGGGTGTACGCGGTAAGCCGTGTCCCAGAGCGTCTCGCCCAACTCGCGGTCGGGGTTGTCGCGGCCCATGGCAAACTCACGCAAGATGACTTCCTGCTCGCGCTTCCACTCGTCGGCGGGGAAGGTGGCGTGCATCACGGCGTCGCCGAGGATATCGAGCGCGTTGTTCCAATGTTTGGAAGGCAGCGTGATATGGAAGACGGTGCGGTCCTGCGCCGTGTAGGCGTTGATCTTGCCGCCGAGGTCGCTGGTCTCCCGCATGATGTCGCCCGGCGCGCGCGTCGGCGTGCCCTTGAAGATCATGTGCTCGACGAAATGCGAGAGACCGGAACCGAGAAATTCGTCCTCGTGTACCGCGCCGGAGCCGACCCAGATTTGCACCGCCGCCACCGGCGCGCTGTGGTCTTCTTTGATCAACACGATCATGCCGTTATCCAGCACGACGCGCCGCAAATGGGCGTTGGAACGTTCGAGTACTTTCAAAGTATCCAAGGATTCACCTCCGATGACGGGCAGACATAGCAACATCAAACAGACGGCCAGAAAATAGCGTCGCATGGTTCATTCCTTTTTGGTGGCGCGACCGGTGCGCCGGCTCGCGGACGCCTCGCGCGGTTTGGCGGGACGAAACGGCGCGGCGAAAACGGTTTCAAAATCATAGCCGCCCGCAAAGTCCTCCCGCCGGTCTTCGTCGGTTTTGCCGAGCACGCCGGATTCGACCAACGCGAAAACAATTTCGCCAAAATCCTCGCTACGCCGCACGCCCCAGTGATTCAGCACGCGCAACGTCAGCGGGCCGTATTCCTGCAAGGCAAACTGCCGGATGCCGTCGAGCAGCTCCGCGCCGGAGACATGCCGGGCCGGCCCTTTTTCCGGCTTCTTGAGCGACTTGATGGTGAATTCCAGCGCCTCGCGCACAAACACATAGGCTTCTGGCGCGTAGCGTGTGTCGTGCTCCAAAATTTTGCGGAGCGCTTCGTGAAAATCTGTTTGCTTCATTTCAGGGCCGCCTGAACCGTCGCCGCCAGTTGCTTCATCTCGTTGGGGTCGTCGTATTGCTTCGCCGCCCAGTTCCAGCGGTGACCATCCGTCGCGAAGCGCGGAATCACATGGAAGTGGATATGCGGCACCACTTGCCCCGCCGCCGCGCCATTCATTTGCATCACATTGACACCCTCGGCCCGTAAACCGTTCATTTGCGCCTGCGCGATTTTCTTCACCACCGCCACCAGCTTGGCCAGCACCGGCTCCGGCGTCGCCGTGATCGGATCGAAGTGCTGCTTCGGAATCACCAGCGTGTGGCCCTTGACGATCGGCCCGATATCCATGAACGCCAGCACATCGGCATCCTCATAAACTTTAGCCGACGGAATCTTGCCGGCGACGATTTTGCAAAAAATACAGTTCGCGCTCATCGTTTCTCCTGCGCCTCCGCCGTCACGCCGGCGGGCTGATACCGCTCCGCGCGCTGGTGCTGCAAATTCCAAGCGCGCACGCCGAGTCCGATCAGCGCGGCCGCGAGTACACCGAACACCACCAGCCGTTCCTGCGGCGTGAGTTCGAATAGCGCGCGTACCCGTTGCCAAGGCGTCGGCCCGTTGTCCTCGCGTGACGACATGCGCGCTACAATAACCGCGCCGCCGCCATCCGCCAGTCTTAATTTCAATGTTCGTTGCCTAAGAGTTTTCACTGCATTGTCTTTTACTGACGGTTCGAGCCGCTGTGGCCGAAGGTGCCGCGCCAGATGTGCTGGCCCCCGTTCATCGTTCATATCTCACCAATTTTTACCAACCTGTTTGTTGATCTCTCCGCTCGCCGTCTAGCACGATTCTCGAAGTTTTCCAAAGCTTGGAAACGTGATTCAGCGTTTTTTCCAAGGTTTGGAAAACGCGGCGCGGCAAGCCAAAAAAATGTTTCGCTCCAAGGGCGAGATGGGTTGTTGAAAATCAAGCAGTTCTGAACAATCTGTTAACAGGCTGTTTTTTAGTCGTATCTATCTTTATCTAAGCAAGATACGACTATCTTTAATTTTTATTAAAAAAGTTGTTGACGGACTGTGGGGCGTGGTGGGATAAAGTGTGGCGAAGGGTACTGATGTGGGCGACAATGTAACCATAGAAAACAGTGCGATGGGGATGGCCGGGTTTCTCGGCCAGTTCGTACACGCATTGGATGGGAAAAAGCGCCTGACCATTCCGTCGGAATGGCGCGATTTGACCGGTACGCCTGCCCAACTAATCGTGCTGCCGAGCGTTACGGTGGCCGACGAGGACAAATGTTTGTGGGTTTATCCGATGCGCGAATGGAATCGGCGGCTGGAAAAATTGCGCACGGTGTCAAGCGTAGATGAAAAAACGCGGCGCGCCCTGCGCGTGATTGCCTCGCGGTCGGAAATGCTGTCGTGGGACGGAGTGGGGCGGATGCGCGTACGGGATGAACTTTTGAAGCACGCGGGGTTGAGCAGTCAAGTGGTGTTGGTCGGTGCGTTTGAACGTTTTGAACTTTGGGAGCCGGAATTATGGAAACAACAGGTTGGATCCGTGGATCAAGCCAGTCTGCAGAAGGCGGTGCAATCCGTCGGTTTGTGACGCTGGTGGGCGCGCAACTTCTGGGTGTGCGCGTGGCCGCGACGTCCGGGGCCGTGGCGCCGAAGCACTGGTGGGATCAGCGGAGTGCGGGGTCGTTGTGGCGCGAATTTTCGTTGGAGCCGGTGCGGCGTAGCGCGTTCGCGGAAGACGAACCGCCCCGCGCGCGCCAGAGCGCAAGTCGGAACGTGGTGGTGGAGAAGGATCAAGGTGTGACCGCGGCGATTGGGCCGACCAGCGCCGCCGTTGCGCCGGAGGATGGAACCATGCAAAAGATCGGCAGTATTGGGAAGTTCCTGCAGATCGGCAGTGTTGTGCAGGGCGAACGCCGCAGTCCGCGGTGGTTCTCTCTGCCGGGCAGTTGGCGCGCGCCGCGGGTGCAGATCATGCGGTACCGCGACCAAGCCAACTCGGCAGAGCGCGCTGAGCATCGCGCCGTACGCCAACTCACGATAGCGGGCAGCCGCGGAGGGTGGTGACATGGTGTATCCCAAAAACATCACACGCGCCTGTTGTGTCTGTCATCGGGTGCAACAGGGCGAAAGCTGGGTGACGCCGGGGCTGCGCGAAAAGCCCGCGGCGGTTCTTTCCCACACCTATTGCCCGGAATGTTATGGCCGCGTAATGGCCGCGATGAAGCTACCGCTGCTCTCCTCGCCCATGACGCGCCGTGCGGGCACGCTGGCTGTGGCTTGAGCGACAAAGGCCACTCCATGCATCTGCCCGTACTGCTGGCGGAAGCGGTCGCGGCCTTGTGTGTTCGGGCGGATGGGACGTATGTGGATGGTACGGCGGGCGGGGGCGGTCACGCCGAAACCATTGCGCGGCAATTGGGTGGTGCAGGCCGCCTGTTGGCCTTGGATCGCGACGCGGCGGCGGTTTTGAGAGTGCGGGCGCGACTGGCCAGCTACGGAAACCGCGTCTGTGTGGAGCACGCCAATTTCACGGACATGGAAACCATCGCGCTAAGCAAAGGTTGGAAGCCGGTGGACGGCATAGTGTTGGATTTGGGCGTTTCTTCTTTTCAACTGGATGAGCCGGAGCGGGGCTTCAGTTTCATGAACGACGCCGCACTGGATATGCGGATGGACCGCACGCAAACCCTGACGGCGGCCGATTTGGTGCGGCGCATGGATGAGCAGGAATTGGCGGATGTGTTTTGGCGGTATGGCGAGGAACCCGCCTCGCGCCGTATCGCGCGGGCCATCGCGACGGAACGCGCCAGCGCTCCGATTGAGACGACGGGCCATTTGGCCGCCGTGGTCGAACGCGCCGTAGGTGGTCGGCGCGGAAAAATTCATCCGGCTACGCGGGTGTTCCAAGCCTTGCGGTTGGCGGTGAATGGGGAGCTGGAAAATTTGGAAAAAGGGTTGGAGTCCGCGCTGCGGCTATTGGCATCGGGCGGACGGTTGGCGGTGATTTCGTTTCATAGTTTGGAAGACCGGATCGTCAAACACACGTTGCAGGCGCATGCGGGCCGTTGGGAAAACCTCCCGGCGGGTGGGCGGCGGTGGGTGGGGCAACAGCCGGCGGTGAATCTGCTGACGCGCCGGCCCGTGACGCCGACGCCGGAAGAATGTGAATATAATCCGCGGGCGCGCTCGGCCAAGTTGCGCGTGGCGGAACGTAAGGATGAGCACACATCATGAGGACACGTAAAAATCGGAAAAATTTCAGTCGCGAAGCGGCCCTGCCGCCGCCGTTCTTTTTGTTGCTGGCCGGCGCGATGGTGCTGGCGTTGAGCTATCTGTGGTTGAATGGTCGTTGTGAAGCGCTGGGGCGACGGATTACCCAGCTTGAGAACCAAAAGGTGGAGTTGGCGCGGAAGGTCAAGCTGGAACGCTCGCATTGGGAAAGCGCCAAGGCGCTGGATCAGGTCGAGCGGCTGCTGCAACGGCATCATGTGGTGATGACCTGGCCGGATGAGCGGAGCATCGTGCACCTGCGTCGGACGACCGACGAGTCGCTTGTCGCGGAGGCCGCGGCGCCGCGGCGGCAGTATGCGCGCGCCGGCGGCATCGCCAATGACTGAACGGACCTCAACGTGGCGGATGGTTCTGGCGCTGGTCGCCGTGCTGGTGCTGTGGATGGGGTTGGGCGCGCGGCTGGTCTGCCTGCATGTTTTTCCCAAAAGTAAACTGCTGAACGATAGCGAGCGCGAGCATGTGGTGCGCCGCGAACTGCCTGTGGCGCGCGGCCGGATACTGGATTGCCGTGGCAACCTTGCGGCGTTGGATCTGCCGATGAAAAACATCATCGCGGATCCAGCCCTCACCACCAACGATCAGCAAAAATACACGGTGGCGATGCAGCTTGCGCAAGTGTTGAAGTTGGATCCTGCGGCCATTCTGCCGCGCCTCGACCGTCCGCGCAGTCGCTATCAGGTTATTCAAAAATTTGTTTCCGCTGAAACCGTTCGCGATTTGGAAAAACTCAAGCTGCCGGGTGTTTTTTTCGAGGAGACTTCGGCGCGGCGTTACCCACATGATCAACTCGCTTCCCATGTGATCGGCTTTGCCAATCTCGAAGGGGTCGGCAGCGCTGGCATCGAGTTGCGCTTCAACAACGAATTGCGGGGGCGGCCCGGCTTGCTGGTCAGCGAGCAGGATGGCAAGCATCGCGAAATTTATATTCGCCGCGGTACCGAAATCGCGCCCCAGGACGGCGCGGATGTGTATTTGACGCTGGATTTGAATTTGCAATATATCGTCGAACGCGCCCTCGACGAGGCGCTACGCGTCCACCAAGCTAAAAGCGCTTGGTGTATCGTCGAGCGGGTGCACACGGGCGAGATTCTCGCCTTGGCTAATCGTCCGGCCTACGATCCCAACGAGTATCGCAGTGCGCCTTCCAATGCGCTCCTCAACATTGCCATCGGCCGCGTCTATGAACCCGGTTCGACCTTCAAAATGGCGACCATTGCCGCTGCGCTCAACGAGGGCACGGTGACGTCGGACATGGTTTTTGATTGTGAGAACGGCAAGTGGCTGTTCCGCGGCAAAATCTTGCACGACTATCATCCCTATGGCCGCTTGAGCGTGGCCGACATCATCAAAAAGTCCAGCAATATCGGCGCGGCCAAAGTGGCGCTGACGCTCGGCGAAGAGCGGTTGGAAAATTATCTGCATCTCTTCGGTTTTGGTCAGCCCACCGGCCTCGACTTGCCCGGCGAAGAGGCGGGTATCTTGCATGCGCGGAAGCACTGGAACGCGTTGAGTATCTCGCGCATTCCGATGGGCCACGAAGTTGGCGTGACCTCCATGCAAATGCTCAATGTCCTCTGTTGCATCGCCAACGATGGTCATTTGATGCGGCCCTATGTGGTCAGTCGCGTGGTGGATGCGAACGGTCTGGTCATTCGGCACGGCAAACCGCGCGAAATCGGGCGGCCCATTCGCGAAGATACCGCGCGGCTGATGCAGAAATTGCTGACGCGCACCACCGAACCGGGCGGCACCGGTACCAAGGCTGCGGTGGCCGGCTACACGGTGGCTGGGAAAACGGGCACCGCGCAGAAAATCATTGATGGCCATTACTCCGACTCTGCCAACGTGGCTTCGTTTGTCGGCTTTCTGCCGGCCGAGCAGCCGGCGATTGCGCTGATCGTCGTTTTGGACGAGCCGCAACCGCTGCATACCGGCGGCCTCGTGGCTGCGCCGGTATTTAGCCAGATCGCCTCGAACGCTGTCCGCTGTTTGGAAATTCCTTCGTCTGCCACTTTGCTGGCCGGTGCAACCATCACCTCGGGAGGCACACCATGATTCTCGGACAACTCTGTGCGGAAACACTCAAGCTGGAATACATCAGCCGCATCATCCAACCGCTGACGATGCAAGGCCCGCAAAATGTGGATATTCGCGGTCTCGCCTATGACTCGCGCCAAGTGCAGCCCGGGTTTCTTTTCATCGCACTGCGTGGCCACCACCAAAACGGCGCACAATATGTGGAAGAAGCCATCCGTCGCGGCGCCGTCGCCGTGGTCACCGAGGGCAACGGTTGGACGCGTCGCGATGTGGCGCACATCCGCGTTGAAGATGCGCGCCGCGCCATGGCTGAAATCGCCTGCGCCTTTTACAACCATCCCGCGCGCCATCTGCAACTCATCGGTATCACCGGCACCAACGGCAAATCCACGACCAGCTTCTTGTGCCGCGACATGCTCAAGGCCGACGGGCGCACGCCCGGTCTGCTCGGCACCATTCGTTATGAGATCGGTGAACGCCAAATCCCCGCCAGCCGCACCACGCCCGAAGCGCCCGACATCCAACGCATGCTCGACGAAATGGTGCGTGCCGGCTGCCGCAGCGCCGTGATGGAAGTCAGCTCGCACGGCCTCGACCAAAAACGCACGTGGGGCATGGATTTCGATGTCGGCGTCTTCACCAACCTGACACAGGACCATCTCGACTATCACAAAACGATGGAAGCCTATTTCGCCGCCAAGACGTTGCTCTTTCGCGCACTCGGCCAAGCCGAGAAAAAGGCCACCGCGTGCATCAACCTCGATGATCCGTGGGGTCAGCAGCTCGCCTACACCGGCGGCCTGACCGCACAGGTGCTCGGCTTTGGTACGCATCCGAGTTCTGCCGTACGCGCCGATAAAATCAGCGTCACTGCGCAAGGCTGCGCGTTTCACCTCACCACGCCGTGGGGCCCTGCGCCGGTGCACTTGAGTTTGCTGGGCCGCCACAACGTCTCCAACGCGCTCGCTGCCATCGCCGCGTGCGGCGCGCTCGGCGTACCACTCAAAACCATGCTGGATGTGCTGGCGACCACGCCGCCGGTACCGGGTCGGCTCGAACCCGTGCCCAATCATCGTGGCTTCACCGTTTTTGTAGACTACGCGCACACCGACGATGCGCTCAACAATGTGTTGCGTACGTTACGCGAGTTGACGCGCGGTCGCCTCATCACCGTTTTCGGCTGCGGCGGCAACCGCGACAAAACCAAGCGTCCGAAAATGGGCGCGGTCGTCGCGCACCTTGCCGACTATGCCATCGTTACCAGCGACAATCCGCGCAACGAAGACCCTGCCGAAATCATCGCGCAGATTGTCGCCGGGTTTGGCGCGGGCAAAAATTTTGAAACCGAAGTGGATCGCGAAAAAGCCATCGGCAAGGCCCTTGCGCTCGCTAAACCAGGTGACGTTGTGCTCATCGCCGGCAAAGGCCACGAGAATTATCAGGAATTCGTCAACACCATCGTTCCCTTCGACGATCGTGAAGTTGTTTTGCGTCTGCTGAAAAAAGCCTGATTTCCAAGGCTTGGAAAAATCTGCATTCACCCTTTCCAAACCTTGGAAAACTGCGCTAAGCTCCGCCGGAAAATTTTCAACCAATGCCGCAATTTGCTCCAGCCGATTTGGCCCGCTGGTCCGGTGGCGCGTGGCGCTGTGCGCCCACCGCGCCGCTCACGGGCGCTTCGATCAATACGCGGACACTCGCGGTGGGCGAGGTGTTTTTCGCGCTGCCGGGTGTGCGGGCCGATGGCCATGAATTCGTCATGGATGCTTTTGCGCGCGGCGCCGCCGGCGCGGTCGTGCGCGCCGAATTTGCCGCGGCGCATCCCCAACTGCCGCTGCTGGCGGTCGCCGATCCGGCGGTGGCGCTGCGCGACATCGCCGCCGGTTATCGCGCGACGCTCCCGGCGACGTTCGTGGCGATCACCGGCAGCGTGGGCAAGACGACCGTGAAGGAGATGACTGCCGATCTGCTGGCGACAGTTGGCGCGACGGCGCGTACGCAGGGCAACTTCAACAACGATCTCGGTTTACCGTTGAGCCTGCTCGCGGTCGAGCCGGATGCGAAATTTGGCGTTTTTGAACTGGGCATGAACCATCCGGGCGAACTTGCGCCGCTGTGTAAATTACTGCGGCCTTCCATCAGTATCGTCACCATGGTTGGGCCGGTGCATTTTGAATTTTTTGATTCGGTGCAGGCGATTGCGGAAGAGAAGGCGGCGGTGTTGCGGTGCCTGCCGAAGGATGGGTTGGCCATTCTGGATGCCGATGGCGATTGGTTTGAGTTGCTGCACGCGGCGGCGCCGTGTCGGTTGGTGACGACCGCATTGATGGCGGCGGCGGATTATGTGGCGCGGGTGGATGCCGCGGTGCCGGACGCGTTTGTCGTGAACGAGCGCGCGACGGGCGAGCAGGCTGTTTTGCAAAATTCGTTGCCGGGCGCACACAATGTTCGCAACGCGTTGCTCGCGGTGGCCGTGGCGCGCGCACAGTCGGCAACGTGGGAGGACATGCGCCGCGCGCTGGCGGCCTTTCAGCCGGTGGGGCTGCGGTGGCAGCGTAGCGAGTGGCGCGGCGCGGCGATCATTAACGATGCCTATAACGCCAGTCCGCCGAGCATGGCTGCGGCCCTGAAAACGTTTGCCGAGACTCCGGTCGCTGGCCAGCGGTGGTTGGTGTTGGGCGGGATGCGCGAACTCGGCACGGCGGCGGAAGACCTGCATAACGCATTGGGGCACGCGGCGGCGGAGTTGCCAGGCGTCCGGTTGATTACGGTGGGCGAATTGGGCGCGTGGATTGCGGCAGGCGCTTTCGAGGCCGGCATGGGCGCGGAAAAAATCGTGATTTGCGATCATTGCGATGCGGCGGCGGCCGTATTGCGCGAACAGTTGTCGGCTGGCGATGCCGTGTTGCTCAAGGCGTCGCGGAGTGAAAAACTGGAGCGGGTTTTACAGGATTTGAAGGCAGCGCTGCCGGTGGTTTGAAGCCACGGGGCGGCGTGAAGGATTGACATGTTTTATTATTTGCATCTTTTGACGGATTGGTTTTCGCCGCTACGGATGTTTCGTTACATCACGTTGCGCGCGTTTTTGGGCGCGGCGACGGCTTTTCTCCTCGTGCTGGTGCTGGGGCCGTTGGTGATTCGCTGGCTGCGGCGGCTGAATTTTGGCGAGCAGAGCCGGGACGGTGACGTCGAGAAACTGGCGGAATTTTTTAATTCCAAAAAAGGCACACCAACGATGGGGGGCGCGCTGATCATTTTTGCCACCATCGGCGCGACCCTGCTCTGGGCGGATCCCGGCAATGGTTATGTGCTGCTGACGCTGGCCACGATGCTCTACATGGGCCTGCTCGGCTTTTGGGATGATTTTTTGAAGGTCACGAAAAAAAATGCGAAGGGTGTGCCCGCGCGCTATAAGTTTTTTTGGCAAACCGTATGGGTAGCCGTGTTGTTGGGTATTCTGCTGGCCTGGCCGGAGACGCGCCGACTTGTGCGGCAGTTGTTCGTGCCGTTTTTCAAGGAACCCGTCATTGCCGATATGGGGTTGCTTTGCACTTTTGCTTTTCTGTGGTTGGTGATTGTCGGCGCGAGTAATGCGGTCAACCTGACCGATGGTCTTGACGGGTTGGCCGTGGGCTGTAGCAATTCGGTGGCGGTGGCCTATCTGGCGATGGCCTACGTGGCGGGTAATCTGAAGTTCGCCACCTATCTGCAAGTGCCGCATCTGCCGGGCGTGGGCGAACTCGCCGTGTTGTGCGGTTGTCTGCTCGGCGCGGGGTTGGGTTTCCTGTGGTACAACTGCCATCCCGCGCAGGTGTTCATGGGCGATACCGGCAGTCTGGCGATTGGCGGGACGATTGGGATCGTCGCGGTGCTCATCAAACAGGAAATTGCGCTGATCATCGTGGGCGGCGTGTTTGTCATCGAAGCGGTTAGCGTGGTGTTGCAGGTGGCGAGCTTCAGGTTGACCGGGCGGCGCATTTTTTTGTGTTCGCCGTTGCACCATCATTTTCAGTGGAAGGAAAAGTTGGCGGCGCAGGCCGAAGGGCGCGCAGAGCGCAAGATGGAAACCAAGATCACCATTCGCTTTTGGATTCTTTCGATTATTTTTGCGTTGATCGGCGTGGCGATGCTGAAAATCCGGTGAAAGCTATGCCTGCGGTGGGATGCTTCATGCTTGACTTGCCACCGCGCCGGATGGGAATGCGGTCATGCTTTTTGGGGATTCAAAAGTGACGTTAAAACGGTGCGTCAGTGGCGGGCGTGCCCAAACAATTTCTTATCTGGTAGATACGCGAGGTTGACAATCGACGGAACAGCGGTTTAGGTTCGCGTATGCTTGCGAACAACAAATCCAGCCCAAGGAAGGCGCCATGATGAAAACAAGCGACTCGTCGTTCAGCCGTCGTAATCTGCTCAAACTCGTGGGCGCCGGTACGGTCGCCGCTATCGCGCGACCGGTCGCCAGCTTGCGCGCCGCCGAGACCGCTGCGCCGGTGCCACTCAAGGGCAATATTCAGCAAGGCATGACTGGGCGCACCAAAGCAATTTCTTATCTGGAGTATCCCGAGGGATACAAGGAGAACTGGTGGGAACCGCGAGACAAATATGGGTTCAGCGAACCGGAACGTGGAGTGCCCCTTCAGATCCCCAAGCGGAATCCAAAAATGGAGTGGTTCGAGACCGCCAAGCTGGGTGTTTTTTTGCACTGGGGTATCTGGTCCGTTTATCCCACGAACATATCAAACGCGATGAACCGCATCGTTACTCCCCAGACATTGGGTATGGACGGCACCGTGTCTCCGAAAGCCTATTATTCCCAATTGCCGCTGTTTCGTGCGGAGAATTACGACCCTTCCCAATGGGCCGAGATATTGCATAAGGCTGGTGCCAAATACGTGGCATTGACCACCAAACACCATGATGGCGTTGCTTTGTGGGATACCCAGGTGCCGGGGGGCGTTAGCGTCGTGAAGCAGGGGGGGGCGAAGCGCGATCTTGTCGCGCCGTTTGTATCCGCCATGCGCAAGGAAGGACTTCGGGTTGGCTTTTATTTTTCCGATGCGGACTGGGGAAACCCCGACTACGCTTCGATGCCGCCGCCTCCGAACATGGTAAAACTCGGTAAGAACCTTCTGAAATCGTCGCCTCTTTCCTATAGCGAGAAGGAGGAACCGGATCGCTGGGCGCGCTTTCTCAAATACCGGGACCTCCAGATTGGCGAACTCTTGAAATACAAGCCGGACATGTGGTGGATCGACGGCAATTGGGAGCGAACTCCGGAACAATGGAATACGGATGCCTTTTTGGCACGGTTTATCGAGGAGAATCCGGATGTCATCATCGGGCGCGGCGGCCCCGCAACAAAACCCCTCCCCGGTCTTCTCACCTACGCCACACCGGAGCAAGTCGTGGCGCATACGACGACCCCCAAGGGGCCGTGGGAGCTCTGCATCACCTTCAACGACCACTGGGGCTACGTGCCCAGCAAAGCGGACAAGAGCGCATCGTCCGTCGTGCAATTATTTAGTGAAGTGATTGCCCGCGGAGGCAATCTACTGCTGAACATCGGACCCAAGTCCGACGGCACCCTTCCGGAGAACACCGTAAGGGAACTCCTGAAAGTGGGCGCCTGGATCGAACGCAATGCGGAGGCCATTTACCCGACATTCGGGGGAGAACAATGTGGAATTTCCTTTCGCCGTTTCTTCGGACCGACCACCGTTGCGCCAGATGGAAAAGCTCTTTACCTCTTTGTGAACGGACAGCCGGGTAACGACATCCTCGTGCGCGGCATCGTCAGCAAAATTCGCAAGGCGGAAGCGCTCGCCACCGGGGAGGAGCTGGATTTTCATCGCCAGGTTGGATACAACGCATTGCCCGGTTACTACGTCATCAATGCCCCCAAATCTCAGGAACCGTTGATGACGGTGGTCAAACTCTCGTTTGATGAAGTCATCGAACTTGATCAATAGAAAGATAAAATAGGCGGTAATAAAAATGAAACGACAAAAAATTAACCAACTGTTTGTGCCGACGAACGGAATGGCTCGCAAGTTTGCTCTGTTCGCAATAGCATGTGCGTTCGCTGTTGTTCATGCCAGTGCTGCGGAATCCGGCACCGGATCAGAGAAGGTGGCAGCGACGGTCGGTATTGCGGTGAGCTCCGGTGCGCTGAGACCGGCACACTCGGTTTCCGCCGTGCCGGTGGGGCTGAAGTGCGAAAGTGCTGTATCTCCATTCATAGACCTGCGCGAGCCGCGCTTGTCCTGGAGGCTCGACGATCCGCGCAATGGCGCGGCCCAAACCGCCTATCGCATCCTTGCGGCGTCCAGCGCGGAGAAATTGGCTCGCAACGAGGGCGATCTGTGGGATAGCGGAAAAGTGTCC
>SCQF01000077.1 GCA_004321905.1 Verrucomicrobiota bacterium
CCCGGCTAAATCGCCGGGAGTGGATTGAAACCGATTTGTTCCGGTTGTCGGGGTGCCTTACCAAGTGGTATCTCCCGGCTAAATCGCCGGGAGTGGATTGAAACACTGGCCGCTGAACAGCGGCATGCCGCATCGATTAGTATCTCCCGGCTAAATCGCCGGGAGTGGATTGAAACACTAATAAAATGGTGGCAGAAACAGGTATGGGCAAGTATCTCCCGGCTAAATCGCCGGGAGTGGATTGAAACTCGAGCCCGACGCATCGTAAAAATCCCCCTCGCGCACGTATCTCCCGGCTAAATCGCCGGGAGTGGATTGAAACCGCTGCGTCCAAGTGATGCCGTCGAGGGATGTGGCGGTATCTCCCGGCTAAATCGCCGGGAGTGGATTGAAACAGACTGTTAAGCCATAGTTGAAACGTATCAACGGAGTATCTCCCGGCTAAATCGCCGGGAGTGGATTGAAACTTACGTTTCGCCTCACCCCAGAAAACCCCAAGGAAGTATCTCCCGGCTAAATCGCCGGGAGTGGATTGAAACGTTACTGAGCTGGATATATTAATCCCCCCAAAAGTGTATCTCCCGGCTAAATCGCCGGGAGTGGATTGAAACAAATACGCCGTTTTCGGTAAGTTCCACATCTAAAGTATCTCCCGGCTAAATCGCCGGGAGTGGATTGAAACTTTATTCGCCTGGAGTAATCCAATAGGTATTTCGTATCTCCCGGCTAAATCGCCGGGAGTGGATTGAAACGTTGCGTAGGGTGTCGGCGCAACTGGCGTCCGGGGGTATCTCCCGGCTAAATCGCCGGGAGTGGATTGAAACATAGTTGGCCGGCACCCTCACCCGCAGCAACTTCAGTATCTCCCGGCTAAATCGCCGGGAGTGGATTGAACCCCTGTCGGGTCGGCAGATGGAATGCCCGGTTAAAGCACGTAGGCTAATGGGTTGCCATGAAAGAGTGGCGGTTGAAGTGGAATAACCCATGATTATTCACTGGACGGAATACAATCCCCCCCTCTTTCATCGTCGGGGGCGTCAAGGTGACTTGACATGACCGTTGAGTCGGCGAAACCCAGCATGACTTGGGCGTTGTCATTGCTGGGTTACGCGGAGGACCGCTAACCCAGCCTACGCGCTTGTCGCAAGCGGCGTCCGGCATCATCGGCGCGAGCTTTTTGCTGTTGATTCCGGGCTTGTTGATCGGCAAAGGCCTGGGAAATAGATAAAAAAAGCGGGCTCTCAGTCCGCTTTTTTTATCGTTCCCATGACGTTCAGCGCTCGTCGTTGTTCAAATCGTTCCAGTCAATGTCATTGCTGCGCGCACCGCTGTTCAGCAATACGGCCGCCAAAGCCCGCAAAACAGCCCTCCGCCTTGACGATGCGGGCGGATCGGCAAGCCAGCCGGCCGACGGCGGCATAAATCGCCGTCAAAACAAGGCGTTACCCCACAAAACCGGGATCGGCGCGCAGATCGGCAAAAAACCCGCTCCGGTGTAGACTATGGCGTGTAAAAACAACCCCTTACGGGAGCCATAGATCGGCATGCCATCCGCTATTGAAATGCCTTCCCGTATCGAGCCCTGCCTGCTTGATGCCATTCCGCTCGACCTGGCCGATCTGGTGGCCGAGCTGACGGCGGCCGCGGAACGGCTCACCGGCCGCCTGCATCCGCAAACCGCCGCCAGCCTGGCCGAATTGGTGCGGGTGATGAACTGCTATTACTCGAACCTGATAGAAGGGCACCACACCAAACCCAGGGACATCGAACGCGCCCTGGCCGACGAACTGGACAGCGAAGAACGGCAACGCAATCTGCAACTCGAAGCACGGGCGCATATCCGTGTCCAGCGGCAAGTCGACCGCATGCATGCGCAAGGCACACTGCCGGAACCCGCTTCGGCCGATTTCCTCGGTTGGCTGCACCGCGAGTTTTACCGCGAAGCACCGGAGGCCATGCTGTGGATCGAGCAGGACGAGCGGCGTTTCCGCATGGAACCGGGGGCTTTTCGCTCACTGTCCACGCAGGATGTCGTCGTGGGACGCCATGTGCCGCCCGGCAGCGCCCACGTGGCGGCCTTCATGCGCCACTTCGAACAGCGCTATCGCTTGGTTTCTCTGGGAAAAGGCGGACGCATCGTCGCCATGGCCGCAGCCCACCACCGTCTCAACTACATCCATCCATTTCCCGACGGCAATGGCCGAGTCAGCCGCTTGATGAGCCACGCCATGGGACTGGCCGCCGGCATCGGCGCAGCCGGGCTGTGGTCGGTGTCGCGCGGCCTCGCGCGAGGCCTGCAAAGCCGCCGGGAATACAAACAGATGATGGATCACGCGGACAGCCCACGGCAGGGCGACCTGGATGGGCGCGGCAATCTTTCGCAAAAAGCCTTGGCCGAATTCATCCAATGGTTCCTGCGGGTATGCCTGGATCAGGTGGAGTTTATGGCCGGCCTGTTCGAATTCGACCGCCTGGCGAGCCGTCTCAAGCACTACGGAGAGAGCCGGTCGATGAGGCCGGAAGCGTTCCACATCCTGGAGCGGGTCTTGCTACAGGGCGAAATGCCGCGCGGCGAAGCCGAACGCATCACCGGCCTGAAAGAACGTAGCGCGCGCTCGGTTCTCGCCGCTTTGGTGAACGACGGCATCCTGCGCTCTGCAACGCCGAAAGGACCGGTGTCGCTGCATTTCGGCGGCGACGCAGTGGATATTTTATTTCCACGGCTGTTTGCCGAAGGTTAGGCAAACCAAGGCGGGAGCACTTGTAAGCGTTTAGCCTGGGAGCGCGGGCATCCTGCCCGCAACCTGGTCCTCGGAATGATCGTCAAAGGCAATGAAATCCCGATTGCGAATCCGCCCCAACCAGTGCCAGCCCAAACGCTCCACCTCATGAACGTTGTGCCGGACACCGCCCGGCCCAGCGTGGTAATGGATACCGATGCCCCGGTTAAGCCAGCTTTGACGGCTACCATTGGGCTACCATGTGGAAGAACGGATACGCACGCACCTGGATGCGCTGCTGGCGGGAGCGGGGATCGCTGCTGGGCATTTTGGCGACGGCGTCCAGCATGGCCTGGGCGGGGTAGCCGGCGGCGGCCAGTATGTCCCATGCCAGCCGGTCCGCTTCCATCTCTTTTTGTATATCCATGGCTTGCGACAAGGAACCGACCATCCGGCCGGGCGCTGGTCCATCGTTGTTTCCGCAAAAATGTCCGGCCAATTGATGGCTCATTTCGTGGGCCAGAATCGCCGCCACTTGCTCCTCCCGTTGCGCCGCCAGCAGGACGCCATCGGTAACATAGGTGCGCCCGTTGCCGGTGGAAAAAGCATTCGCCGAGGTATCGCGCACCGCACGAAACTGCCATTGCTGCGGCCAGTCCCAGCTGAAATAACGGCCCACCGCCAGTATCTCTTGGCGTGGCGCCAAGCGCTCCCCCAGGTGTTGCAGGTAAACGCCAACCGTATCTCCGATAGTGCGCACCGGCCATTCCTGATCGATGCGCTCCGCGGTTTGCCTGGCGCGAGACACCTCATCGCCGCACAAAGCCGATGCCGGCTGGCTGAAGGGCAACAGCAAGGCAAAAACAGCCAGCGGCAAACGGAATAGGTCAGTTGGGAATCTTGGCACCAACTTCTCATAAGACAGATTGGTGAAAATTCCCCTCTCCTTGCGGGAAAGCCGATCGCGTTCTCTGTCCTCTAAAACTCATCTTGGTTTGAAAATTAGAGGCGACAACTATTCTGACGCAGGGGGGTATAATCCAATCATCTAAAATGCAGGAGCGTTCCATGAAAACCGTCGCCGTTTTTGAAGCCCAGCAGCGATTTTCCGAACTGCTGGCCGCCGCCAATCAAGACGTGCAAGATCAGCGGGAGCGCGTGTCTGCCGCCATGGCCCGTTTGCGTACCTTGCGGCATGGCGCCAGTCTGGGCGCGACCCTATCGGAAGCTATCGAGGACGGGCGCGACTGATGCCCTTCGTGCTCGACAACTCGGTGATTACCGGCTGGTACATCGAGGATCAGGCTACCGACTACACAGAGGCTATCGCTGCCAGACTGGAAACTGATCAAGCCATGGTTCCGGCGCTTTGGCAACTGGAATTCGCCAACGTCCTGAAAACTGCCTGCACGCGGGGGAGATTGGAAATCAAAACCGCTTGCCAAATTGTGGATGTCATCAGTGCCTTGCCTATCGAAATCGATCTTGAAACGCCGGGGCCGAAACAACTCCTTGAACTGGCAATACGTTACAACCTGAGCAGTTACTAAAATGTTTCAAAAGCCCGATTTTTAAGTCTTCATTTCCATGAATTGGCACAGAAATACGGGCAGGATTTCCAGGTTTCATATAAACATGGTGGCTACCGGCTATCCGAATCAGCTTCCAGTCCAGACTTTCGAGAAGTCGTGCAAAGTGCTTTCCAGAAATGGATTTCACACTGCAAGTTCCAAGATTTTGTCAGTTTCAGCAAGTTCGATTTGTTCCAAATCGATGGAAAGGCAGGCTTCCACTGCCTCATATATGTTTGTTAAAAGTTCCTCTATCGTATCGCCTTGGGTAGCGCAGCCTTGAATTGCCGGCACTTTCGCCCAGAAGCCACCTTCTTCCGCAAGATGTATTATGACCTTTAATTTCATATCTGCTTACTCGTAAAAAACAGCGCAAAAAGAAAAGACGGGTAGAGTAGAGAACAGGATTCCGCATCCCGTAGGCTTGGCCTATCTGTTTCCGCCCCTTTCGTCCGGCGGTGTCTCATTAGCCCTGCCATAGTCCGCTTCT
>SCQF01000050.1 GCA_004321905.1 Verrucomicrobiota bacterium
CACAGCCCGCAAGGGCCTTTCATCAAGGGAGGCTGCCGCCTCCCCTGAACTCCTCCGCTAAGGAGCGCCTTCCTCCCCGTGGCAAGCCACGGGGAACCCGGCGCTTCATTCTTGGAAAATATGCGGGTTTTGTTTTCCAAACCTTGGAAAACCGCGCGACAACAACGTAGAAGCGACGTCTCGTCGCTTGTCGGAAAGCGGCGGGACGCCGCTTCTACACAAAAGCAACCGGGCGGTTAGCGCATCCGCGCGGTCAGCGTGATGCCAATACCGAGGAAAATGAAGTCCGGCAGCCAACCGGCGACCCACGGAATCAGGGCGCCCTGCTTGCCGAGCGCAATGCCGACGTTCGACACGATATAGAAGCCGAAGACCAAGCCCAACGCGCCGATGATGGCGAGCAGCGCGCCGCCGCGCCGGTTGCCGGTTTTGACGCCAAACGGGATGCCGATCAGGGCGACGATCAGGCAAATCCATGGCATGGCGAGACGGCTGTGCAAGTTGGTCAGGCACTTGGCGATGGCGTCGTGCGAGAGCTGGCCGTGCGTTTTGATGTAGGTGAGGATTTCAAGGCTGGAAAGATATTCGGGCGGCTTGATTTCGTTGAGGAAGCTTTCCGGCGTTTCGTTGACCTCGGTCATCTCGCGTTGCAGGGTGAAGGTGGCGGCGCCGCGCGGCTGGCTCTGGTCGTCGTAGCGTTGCGCGGCCACTTCGGAAAACCACCAGCGCCCGTCGAGCCAACTGCCGCGCGCGGCCTGATATTTGATTTCGTCGGAGCCATCGGGCCGCTGCCGGACCAGCGTCACGTCGTGCATTTCAAAAGTACGCTTGTCGAATTCGCGGATATACCAGATGCGGTGACCGGCTTCGTTTTTGAAGGCGAGCGGGCTGACGATATACACCGACAGCGCGCCCTTTTGGTGCTGAAGTTGGATGAACTGATCGGTCCAATAGCCGGCCCACGGAGCCAGCGTTTCGTTGAGCAGCCCGACGGTGAGCGTGGCGAACAGACCGACCATGACCACCGGACGCATAATCCGCAGCGAGCTAAGGCCACAGGCGCGCATGGCGATGATTTCGTTGGCACGCGAAAGTTGCCAGAGCGAGTAAAGGATCGCCAGCAGCAGCGAGATGGGCGCGATGATCCAAAGGTCGCGCGGCAAAAGAATGAGGTAGAAAAGCAAAACCTCGCGCAGCGGTGTTTTGCCTTCGATGAAATCCGGCAGGTTGTTGAAGAGGTCGAAGACCACGTACAGCATGATGAAGCCCGTCAGGCAATAGCCAAACGGAATCAACAACGCACGCAACAGATAGCGGTCAAGAATCTTCATTTGCCGGCAGTAAAACTGCCCGAATAACTGCCCGAATTCGTGGCGGACTGCGCCGAGCCGGAGACGGTGCCGACGATGCGGTTATCCACCACCGAGCCGTTGAAGGAGAGGGTGCTGACCAGATTGCTCGTACTGGTGCTACCGCCCACCGTGAAACTATTGCCGCTCAACGCACCGCTGATCACCCGCCCATCCATCAGCGAATCAGAAAAAATGTCACCGTTTTGATCAACAATGATGGTGACCGGCGTCGTAGCGCACGAAATCGCCTGACCCGGTATACTCAAGCACACAGTCTTGCTACCGGTATAGGTGCCCTGCACATTGGTCACCGCACCACCACCGCCGGAACCGGAGCCGTTGCGATTGGCAATATAGAGGGCCGCACCAATCACCGCCGCCGCACCACCGGCCACGAGACCCGCGCCGACGAGGCTGGTCTTGTCCTTATCGCTGGCCGGAGCAGACGCACTGGCCGCCGGTGCCGCGACGGCGGCGCTGCTCGCACCTTTGGTGAGTGCGCCAGAATCTTTGATGGCCACCATGTACCACGGCGTTTCCGCGGAAGCGTCGCGGTCATCCAATGCTTCGATGTAATAGGAAACCTTGTCGGCATTGCCCAGCAACCCCGCGGGAATCGTACCCAAAAACATGGCCGGGCCGGTCGCTTGCATCGCTAACTTGAAGGGCGAGGCATCCTTGGAAAGGGTGTAGTGCAAGGTCACTGACTTGATCGGCGCGGCGGCGCTGACTTGTGCCAAAACGGTGATCGGCTGGCCGCGCAACGCCACGCCCACGGGATCATGGGTGATGCGCGGCGGTTCGATCGGCGTGGCACCCTGCCCCACCAGCCACGCCACACCAAGCAACAACCACGCGCCGCCCGCCATCTTCCACGAAAGTCGTTTTTTCATGTCACCCATCCGTTTTTGATGGCGTGAGCATGACAAAAACGGGCGCGGAAAGCAACCGGCGGCTCACTGTGCAGAAAGGTGGCCGGCGGCCACCTCACTCGGCGCGCAACGCCGCGGCGGGCGAAATGCGCGCCGCCATTTGCGCGGGCACATAGGAAGCCAGCAGGCCCACCACCAGCGCCATGCCCAGCGGAATCAGCCACACGCACCCATCCACCGCGAGCGGAATCTCCGGCACAGCGGCCAGCAAGCGTACCACCCACTGCGCCGCGCCTGCGCCCATCAACGCCGCCAGCGACGTCAACAAACAGCTTTCGATGACGAATAGCTCGGCCACATCGCGCCGCGTCGCGCCCAACGCCCGGCGCAACCCGATTTCCGTCACCCGTTCGCGGACGTTGCCCACCAGCAGGCTCATCAAGGTGATACCGCCCAGCATCAAACTCAACAGCGTGATGCTGCCGATACCGAGATCCAGCGCGTGCTGCATCCGGCGGACACCGCGCAAAATTGTTTCCGGCGTGATCCACGCCACCGCCGCCCGCGTCAGCGTTGGATCGTCCAGCAATCGTGCCACGCGCGCGCGCCCCGCGGCGAACGGTTCGTTTTCCGGCAGCCGCACAAAAATCGCGTCCAATTCCGTGCCCGGCTCGACCCGTTGCGTCAGCCACGTCGGCGTCACGCTCAGCGGCACAAACACCACGCGCTCGCCGGTGGCGATCAGCGGACTATCCGTCGCGCCCGCCAGCGCCGCCGCGCCACAAGCCACCACTCCGACCACGCGAAAGGGCGTACCGCCGAGTGTGATGGAATCGCCGACGTGCGCATTCCACGCCTGCGCCAACGCGGTGGAGAGCACAGCGCTACGCTCACGTTGCTGCACGTCGCGCTCGTCCAAAAAACGTCCGCTGACCAACCGCCAATCACGAATATGCGCCAAGCGTGCGTCCGTCGCCAAAATCGTCACCGAAGAACCGGAGCCTTGCGCGGGTGCTTCGTAGCGACGTACCGCAGAAAGCAACGCGGTCGGTAAATTTTTGGCAAAAACGGTCGCCGTGTTTTCGGTCAGCGCCGCCGGCCCGACGACGGTGGTTTCCGCCGGCGCGAGAACGATCACCTGTCCACCGAACTCGCGCAGCATCCGCGCTGACTTGGCCGCCAAGCCACCGAGCACCGCGACCATCACCGCCAACGCCAGACTGCCGAGCGCGATGGCCAGAAACGCCAGCGCCGTCCGCCACGGTTGTGAGCGAATGCCGAGCCCGATGTCGCGCAAAAGTTCCATGAATGTGGCGCGGATGATAACGCCGCATGGCGCTTTTCCAAAGCTTGGAAAACGGATTTCCAAGCCTTGGAAAACTCAGCCTTCGCGGCCTTTGGCTTTGGGATAAGCACCCAGAACGGTGAGCAGAATGCAATGCTCGGTCATGTCGTTCAGCGCTTGTTGCAAGTGCGGGTCGGCGGCGTGGCCTTCCACGTCCACGAAAAAATAATACTCCCACGCCTTGGAGTGACTGGGGCGCGACTCGATCTTGGTCATGTTGACGTTATATTTTTTCAGCGTGCTGAGCGCGTCGTGCAACGCGCCCACTTTGTCGCGTACAGCGAAGAAGAGCGAGGTTTTGTCGTCGCCAGTGGGCCTGCCGTATTGCTTACCGATGACGAGGAAGCGGGTGACGTTGCCGCTTAAATCTTGCACATCGCGCGCCAGCACGCGCAACCTGTAGAGTTCGGCGGCAAGCGCGCCGGCGAGCGCGCCGCTGTCGTTTTCGCGCGCGGCCATTTCCGCAGCGCGCGCGGTGCTGCTGACGGCGATGGTGTCCACGCCCGGCAGGTGGCTATGCAGCCAGCGCCGGCATTGGCCGAACACCTCCGCCTTGCTGTAGATGCGCTTGATCTGCTTGCGCTCCACCTTGGCCATCAGATGCAACGAAATCGGCAGATAGATTTCCGCGCAGATTTTCAGCGCGGTATCGGCGAATTGGTCGAGCGTATGCGTCACGGCGCCTTCGGTGGAGTTTTCGATCGGCACGACGCCATAGAGCGCGGCGCGCTTCTGGACTTGCGTGAAGACATCGGTGATCGTTTCGCACGAGACATAGTCCACGCTGGTGCCGAAGCGCGAGCGCGCCGCTTCGTGCGTGAAGGTCGCCTGCGGGCCAAGATAGGCGATTTTGAACGGATGCTCCAACGTCAGACTGGCCGACATGATTTCGCGGTAGATGGCCTGAAGCGCCTCGTCGGGCAGTGGGCCGGCATTGACCGAGGCCACCTTTTCCATCACCGCTTTTTCGCGGGCGGGCGCATAAATTTCCTCGCCGTTTTTCTTTTTGAGTTTGCCGATCTGGACCGCCACCTTGGTGCGATCATTCAACAAACGCACCAACTGCTTGTCCAGCGTATCCACTTTTTTCCGCAGATCATCGAGCTTCATGATACACCTCACGGCTTTACGGCTTTTTCATCCTCATCTTCGTCGTCATCATCCTCGTCATCGTCTTCATCAAACTCGTCTTCCTCATCAAGGTCTTCGTTGTCGTCAGCTTCAACCGTTTTTGCCGAGGCTTCGACGGCGGGCGCGGATTCCGCCTGTTCTTCTGCCGGCGGCGTAACCGCGGCGGCCTCGACCGTCACTTGTTCCCGCCGCTTGATTTGTTCCGCCTCCATCCGGCGGAGTTCTTCGACGCCCGGCAGATCATCCAAGCTGCGCAATCCAAAATGCTCCAAAAACGCTTGCGTGGTGCCATATTGCCACGGCTTACCCGGCAACTCGCTCCGCCCCACCACCCGAATCAACTGCAGTTCCAGCAGATTATGGATCATCGCGTCCACTGCCACACCGCGCACGGCTTCGATTTCCGACCGCGTGCACGGCTGCCGATAGGCGATGATCGCCAGCGTTTCCAAGGCCGGACGCGAAAGGTGACTGGAACGCCCTTTTTCCAGCAGTTGCCGCAACCACGGGCCGCAGTTAACGTCGTTCTCCAGCTTGAAACCGTGCGCCACTTCGGTGATATGGAAACCCAAATTATGCGTCTCAAGTTCAATCTTGAGTGCCTCCAGCGCCGCCGCCATGTCCGGCTCCGTGGCTTTGGCAAAGTCGCGGGTCGCACCGCCCTCCTTCTCTGCCACCTGCTGTAAAGCCTTGCGCATCGCGGCCAGCGTCAGCGGCTGCTTCGCGACAAACAGCATGGCGCCAATGATTTGTTTCAGTTCCGGTAAGACATTCACATCGCTCATGGTTTTCCCCGCCTCATTCCACATCGCCGCGCGTCACCAGAATATCGCCGAACACCTGTTCCTGAATTGCGCGAATCTGCCGCTGCCGGATCAATTCCAACACCGCCAAAAACGTACAAACGATTTCGTGCCGCGACGCCATATGATCGAACAAACTGGCAAAAACAATCCGATCCTCGCGTTGCAACCGCTGGGTGATGGCCTCGATCTTGTCGGCCACCGTGAAACGCTCGGCAAAAATTTCCTTGAGGTCTTCCTGACTGACCCGTTTGAGCGCCTCGTTGAAGACCGAAAGCAGATCGAACAGGCTGACGTCGTGCAAAGCCAACTCCGGTTTCGCTTCCAACGCCACATGCTCGCCTTCACGCCCGAAAATACCGTCGCGCTCTTCTTCCAGCGCCTCCAGAAAAATCGCCGCGTCCTTGAATTTCTTGTACTCGACCAGTTGACGTACGAGGTCCCAGCGCGGATCGTCCTCTTCCTCCTCTTCGACTTCCGGCCGCTCTTCCGGCGGGAGCAGCATCCGGCTCTTGATCATCATCAGCGTCGCCGCCATCACGAGGAAGTCGCCGGCCACGTTGAGATCGAGCATCCGCATCAAATCGAGGTACTGCACATATTGCGTGGTGATGCGCTCGATCGGAATATCGTGGATATCCAACTCTTCTTTCTTGATGAGGTAGAGCAGCAGATCGAGCGGTCCTTCGAACACTTCGAGTTGAACTTTATATTCTTCCGTTGCCATCATTGCTTTCAAAATCTGCCACAAAAACGCACAAGAATCACAAGCTCTTTGGGCGTCTGTTTATTCTCTTCACTTGCGTTTCTTGTGCCTCTTTGTGGCTATTCCAATCCCACTGCGATCCGCGCACGCTTGAGCGTCTTCGTGGCCTCGGCCCGCGCCCGTTCGGCCCCGTTACGCAGCACGCCTTCCACATAATCCAAATTCTTCGCCAGTTCATCGCGCTTGGCGCGCAGCGGCCCAAAATGCGCCTCGAACTTCTCCGCGAGCGCCTTCTTCGCCTCGCCATAGCCCATCCCGCCGGCGCGATACCGTGCCGCCAGCGCCTCGCGCTCGGCCTCCGTCGCGAAAAGCTTGTAGAGCGCGAATACGTTGCACGTGTCCGGGTCTTTCGGGTCTGCCAATCCCTTGGAGTCGGTGACGATCCGCATGATCTTCGCCTTGACCTCTTTGGCCGCACCGAAAATCTCGACTGTATTGCCGTAGCTCTTCGACATCTTCTGCCCATCCAGCCCCGGCACCACCGCGACGCTATCGCGGATGCTCGGATCGGGAATCGTGAAGACCTCGCCAAACTGGTTGTTGAACTTGATCGCGATGTCGCGCGTGACCTCGACGTGCTGCTTCTGGTCGCGCCCCACCGGCACCACGTTCGACTGCACAATCAGAATATCCGCCGCCATCAGCACCGGATAGGCGAACAGCGCGTGGTTGGCCGCGATGCCCTTGGCGATCTTGTCCTTATAGGAATGACACCGCTCCAGCAGACCCATCGGCGTCACGGTCGAGAGTAGCCAAGCCAACTCGTTGACCTCCGGCACGTCGCTCTGCCGATAGAACACCGTACGCGCCGGATCGAGTCCGCACGCCAAAAAATCCAGCGCCACGTCCAGCGTACCCTGCCGCAGCGCCGCCGGATCACTCACGCTGGTCAGCGCATGATAGTTGGCGATGAACAAATAGGCCTCGCCGCGCTGCTGCAGTTCCAGCGCCGGCTGCATCATCCCGAAGTAATTTCCCAAATGCAGTTTGCCCGAAGGCTGTATACCCGAAAGAATTCGCATAGTTTCGCTCGCTATCCCGTCAAAACAGGGCGGAAACCTAACGCAACCGCTCGCGGCATGAAAGCAAAAAGCGCGTTTTCCAGACCTTGGAAACGCGCCACATTACTTTTTCCAAGCCTTGGAACGGTAGGGCGCTTTCTCCGAAAGCGCCGCTAAAGTTTTACTGGCCAGAGATCAGTCGGTCATATTCCGCGTGGGTACCAATCCAAACCCACAAAAATCCGGCCTCATCCGCTACCGCAAGTGCGCGGTAATGAATCCCGACGCGAACCGACCAAAGTTTACCGACTTTTTTGAAATGCAGGGAAGGATGACGTGAATCACACTTCAGCAAGGCGAAGCTATGATCGGCTAGTCTTTGCGCTTCCGGCAGCAACAGGTCGTAGCAGTGCCAGAAACGTCGAGTCGCCCGATGCATCAGAGCGGTCTCGTGTTACCGGATTTGGCGTCTCGCAGGGCTTCGTTCACCAGAAAATCGAGCTTGCCCGTCGCGCTGTCAGATTCGATCTGTGCGTCCCAATTCTCCCAATCCTTCTTCACAATCCAGTCGCGGACCTGCGAGAACTGATCGCCCGGCAGTTGCTCAATAGCACGCTCTATTTTTTGTACGGTCGTCACGCTGCCAATATATCCCTTTCCGTCGGCTGGAGCAACTTCATTATCGAGTGAAAACCCACTTCATGAAAGCAAAAAGCGCATTTTCCAGACCTCGGAAACGCGCTACGTCATTTTTTCCAAGCCTTGGAAAATCCTACGCCGCAAAGTTCCAAGCTTTGGAAACTGGGTTGAGGGGGACTAGCCTACGTCATTACTCTGACTCCAAACGAAAGGTGAGCCAGTCGGCAGTGGCTTATTCTTTCTTCATGTCGCCATAGCATCAACCGAACTCGGATACGAACACCGAAATGTTACGCACCAGTCGCCGTTGACTGGTGCGAAAAAGACCCAGTACGTCGTCGTGCCGATCAAGTAGAGCCATTGTCTGATTGGCGTGCCGGCAGGACATTGACCGAACAAACAAACTAAATACCAATAGCTCTATGGCTGACAAATCAGCAAGATAATAATGAACCAGCAGAATCGACGATCAGAATGTCTTCACTGGTCCTTCATCAAAACCTAACTTCTTGCGCCTTGTTCCGGCCTGCGGTTTGGATTAACCTTGCGGGTCGAGGCAAACATGAGTCCCAAAGAAACCGCAGAAAGCGCTAAAGCGAGCGCGACGGCCACCGTCAATCCGGTGGCGGTGATTGATATCGGCACGCTGGCCATTCGTATGCAGCTTGCAGAAATCCGCGCCGGCGGCGAGGTACGGCTGCTCGATTTGCTCCAGAAAGCCGTACCGTTGGGCAAGGACAGCTTCACGCGCAACCGGCTCCAGCAATCCACCATTCAGCAGTGCGTCGAAATTTTCACCGGCTTCCATCGCGTCATGCAGGAACACGGCATCACGCGGCCCGACCAAGTGCTGGCGGTCGCCACCAGCGCCGTACGCGAGGCCGTCAACCGCGATACGCTGCTCGACCGCATCTATACCGCCACCGGCATCACCGTGCGCGTAATTGACGAGGCCGAGGAAAACCGCCTGATGTATCTCGCGTTCCAAGGCTTGGCCGCAGCCGATCCCGAACTCAAAACCGGCGACGCGCTGGTGATCGAAATCGGCGGCGGCAGCACCGAAGTCCTGTTGATCCAGCAGGAGCGCGTGGTTTTTTCCGAAACCTATAAACTCGGCTCGCTGCGGATGCGCGAGACGCTGGAAGCCTGCCACGCGCCGGCGGAGCGGGCGCGCAGCATCCTGACACAGCACATCGAACGTACCGTGGAGGCCATCCGCCGCAGCGTACCGGCGACCGCGAAAAATCTGCAGCTCGTGGCCATGTCCGGCGATACGCGTTTTGCCGCCGCGCAGTTGGGCGCCGACCTCGCCACCGCGCCGTGCGCCCGGCTGGACATCAAAAGCTTTGCCGCCTTCGCCGATAAAACCATCGCCACCACGCCGGAGCGGTTGGTCAAGCGCCACAAGCTGCCCTATCAGGAAGCGGAGACGGTCGGGGCCTCGCTGCTGACCTATCTCCTGCTCGCCCGCGCTTTCAAGGTGGAGGCGCTCATTGTGCCGCGTATTTCGCTACGCGACGGCCTGCTGCGCGAGATGGTGACGCGTGATCTTTGGGTCGGCGCGTTCGGCGAGCAGGTGCTTCACGCCGCGTGGACGCTGGCGCGGAAATATCAGGTGGATAAACAACACGCGCGGCAGGTGGCGGACTTGTGCGCCCGGCTGTTCACGGAATTACAACCGGAACACCGCATGGAACGCCGGCACTTCATTTTGCTCCAAGCCGCGGCGATTCTGCACGAGGTCGGCGGCTTCGTCAGCAATCGCAGTCACCACAAACATTCGATGTACCTGATCGCCAACAGCGACCTTTTCGGCCTGACACGCGAGGATTTGGCGATCATCGCGCTCGTCGCGCGCTATCACCGCCGCGCGGTGCCGAACGCTGCGACGCACGTCGAATATGCCGCACTCGACCGCGATAGCCGCGTCGCCGTCTCGAAGATGGCGGCGCTGCTGCGCGTCGCCGATGCGCTCGACCGTAGTCACATCCAGCAAGTGCGCGATTTCGCCTGCACTCGCGAACGTGGCCAGTTTGTGCTGGGCGTGCCCAACGTCGAGGACCTGACGCTGGAGCGGCTGGCGCTGCGCGAAAAAGGCAATTTGTTCGAGGAGATGTACGGTATGAGCCTCTTGCTACGCGAGGCCACCAGCGCACCAACCTGATATTCCAAGGCTTGAAAAAATGGAATTTATGACGAAAAAAGCATCCAACTATTTCAACCGTGAGTTGAGCTGGCTGACGTTCAATCAGAGAGTGCTCGACGAAGCGAACAACGCCGATCGCCCGCTGCTGACGCGACTAAAATTTCTGGCGATCACCGGCTCGAACCTCGACGAGTTTTTCATGGTGAGAGTGGGTGGACTGCAAGCACAGGCGAGCACGACCGAAGCCGATCCCGCCGGGCTGACGCCAGAAGAACAACTGGCCAGGCTCAGCGTCGCTGCGCATGCGATGGTGACAACGCAATATGAGTATCTGCTCAAAGAACTGATGCCGAAGCTGGCCGCGAAAGGCATTGAGCAGTGCAACATCGCCGCGCTCACCGCGGAGCAGGCGACGTATGCGGAGCGTTTGTTCGAGCACGAGATTTATCCGGTGGTCACGCCGATGGCGCTGGCGCCGGACTCGGTTTTCCCGCTGCTCGCCGGGTTGACCGTCAACTTGTTCGTGCGGCTCGCGCCTGAGTCCAAGGCTGGTGATGAACGCCACGCGGTAGTCGCCCTACCCCGCGCCCTGCCCCGCTTCTTCACCCTGCCGGCAGAGCGTGGCTATCATTATCTGCTGCTGGAAGATATCGTCATGTTGTTCCTGCCGCGCTTGTTTCCCGGCGAAAAAATTTTGGAGTGCGTACCGATCCGCCTGACGCGTAATGCCGATCTGACGGTACGCGAAGATCAGGCCGGCGATCTGCTCGAGGACATGAAGGAAATTCTGACCGAACGCCGGCAAAGCGCCTGCATCCGGCTGGAAATCAGCGATAAAGCGAGTCAGACGGCCTTGGATCATCTCCAGGCCATGCTTGAAGTGGAGCCGCGCGATGTCTATGCCGTGCCCGGCCCACTCGGACTGACGGCCCTCTTCCGCATCGTCGCCACGCCCGGTTTCGCCGAATTACAGGAGGAGGAGTGGGCGCCGCAACCTTCGCCGAGTTTGCGAGCCGATGAATCCATTTTCGACGCCATTGCACGTCAAGATATTTTGCTATTTCATCCCTACGAAGGTTTCGATCCGGTCGTTCGCTTCGTCAACGAAGCCGCTGATGATCCACACGTGCTGGCGATCAAACAGATTCTCTACCGCACCAGCGACAACAGTCCGATTGTCGCGGCATTGGCGCGCGCGGCGGAGAAGGACAAACACGTCACGGTGCTCGTGGAACTCAAGGCGCGGTTCGACGAAGCGCGCAACATCGGCTGGGCCGAAAGCTTGGAGCGCGCGGGCGCACAAGTGATCTATGGTCTGCGCGGCCTCAAGGTACACGCCAAGGCTTGCCTCGTGGTCCGCCGCGAGGCGGCGGGCCTGCGCCGTTACGTGCACTTCGGCACCGGCAACTACAACGAAAAAACGGCGCGCATCTATAGCGATGTGAGCCTGCTGACCTGCAACGAAGATTTCGGCGCGGATGCCTCGGCGCTGTTCAACGCGATCACGGGTTATGCGCAGCCAACGCCCTACCGCAAACTGGAGGCCGCGCCGCTCGGCTTGCGCGACCGGCTGCTGGAACTGATTCAAAACGAGGCCGAGCGCTGCCGGCAAGGCCAGACCGCGCGCATTGTGCTCAAGCTCAACTCGTTGGTGGACACCGCGATGATTGACGCGCTCTACGAAGCGTCGCAAGCCGGCGTACAGGTGCAACTCAATATCCGCGGCATCTGCTGCCTGCGGCCCGGCGTACCGGAACTGAGTGAAAATATCTCGGTCGTCAGCATCATTGACCGCTATTTGGAGCACGCCCGCATTCTTTATTTCCACAACGGCGGCGAGCCGCTCATGTTTATCTCCAGCGCCGACTGGATGCCGCGCAATCTTGACCGCCGGGTGGAGTTGCTCGTGCCTGTTGAGGATTCTGCCGCCGGCGCGCGCTTGCTGGCCATCCTCGAAACATGCCTGACCGATAGCGTGCAAGGCCGCCGGTTGCTACCCGATGGCGCGTGGGAACCGGTGAAAGCGACTGGCAAACGCAAAACAATCCACGCACAGGAAGCTTTTTTCCGGCAGGCCACGGATGCGGCGGTCGCCGTCGCGCGCCAGCAGGAAGTGGTCTTCGAACCCCAGCGTCCGGCCAAACCCGGCAACTGACATGCAAGGGAACCGATCAGCCCGCGCCGTCATAAAAGCTTGGCAACGGGAAACGCAGCACCTGTTCCGGCTGATTTGCAAATTGGAACGCGCCACCGCCGTCGGAGATGTTAACGCACTGCACGATCTGCGTGTCGCCATTCGCCGTTTGCGGGTGTTGTTGCGGGCGTTGGAAAAACCGCTGGCACGCACAAACGCCAAGCGAGTGGCGAAACGTTGGCAGCAGTTCACACGCGAACTAAGTCCGCTACGCGATGTAGATGTGTGGCGCAATCTATTGCAAGCGTTATCCGCAGCTACGCCCGCCTTCCGGCGGCGCGTACTTGGCCGACTGGATGGGAAACACGACAACCGCGCCAGTCTGCTGGCCAGCCGCATATGGTCCCAACTGAAACGCGACACGCATACTTTGCTGGCCACCGAAATTCCCATGATTTTCACCGCGGCCACCCAACCGGATCGCGTGCTAGGCAAAGCTTGGGAAGAGGCAATTACACGCACCGCACAACTGGCGCGAAGCCACCAACTGGCACAACCCGATGTGGCGCATAAAGTGCGGATCGCTTGCCGCCGTGCTCGTTATCTAGCGGAGTTTTTTGCGCTAGTCGCGAGACACGGTAAAACACAGCGCGCGTGGCTGAAAACCGCCCAGCGCTATCAAGCCGCCCAAGCCGCACTCGGGCAAACGCACGACACCGACACCTTGCTGGAATTTCTGCACACACAACGGCTCCGGCTGCCAGCCAAACTCCGCGCCGCGCTCGTTAAGCGGCGCAACCAAGGCCTCGTCCAATTTCGGCGGGCGCGGAAAAACCTGCGCTGACGGGTTGCATCCCAACCGCCTTGGCCGTATTGTCCCGCCGTTCACGGTTCTCTGAAAATTGGGGGGCGTACCGGTTTCGACGTATAAGTTGGAGCCGGCGTGGCGCGCCGAGGACCCCGGTTGGCCTCGTTAAACGATCCGGGAAAAACAATAAAAGCCAACGAAGAACTGGCTCTCGCGGCTTAAGGCTGCGACGTCTCACTGCTGACACCTGCTAGGTGGCCGAGACGATACAGCAGGTTGGTTCCGACTCTGGGTGGCCGGGAGAAGGAGCGAGAAAATTCCGTGGCTGCTGGTTCGGCGGATAGTTTGCTCACCGACAGTTCGCCGGACGAGATTTAAAGGTGAGACACGCGCGTAGAAGCGACGGTAACTCTTGTGCGGACGCGGGTTCAATTCCCGCCGCCTCCACCATTCTGAAGTTCGCAAGGAACCCTACACCCTCTGGTGCGTCAATTCCTTTCCCACAATTGGGACAATCGAATACTATATCGCTCATTTTCTTCTCCGTATTGCTATCACCTTGGCAGATCATAAAGAATCCCAACATGAGCGCTTTGTCCGCTTGGTGGTTCTTTTAGAACTTTGTGTTTCATGTTCTTTCGCATCACGCCGCAGCATATTGGCCTCCTATTTTTATGGTGGTCTGGGTAACTTCCAACTTGGCGATGAAGTGTTCCCGATCGAATACCGACGCAACAAGCACCTCGTGCTTGCGCCTTTGCTGGAATTTTATCTAGCGCGTCTTGGAATTCTTTTCTTGTTGGTGGCATATGCGCTCCTTTGCCGGTTGCTTATTCCTGAAAATAAAAAGGGCGCTACCCTTCTTCGTTCCACATATCTCATTCGAGGGCTGCCAAGCCCTGTACGGAAACTGGAAAGCGCGCCCAGCCGGGCGCGTCCCTTCGCAGTCTTGTTTCCGTACAACAAACTTGGCGGTTTCGAATGAAACAATTCTGCGCGACGCAAAAAACAGATGTTAGGAATTAGCGATTAGATGTCGGTTTCTCTCGCCATTTCCTTGTTCATTACCTACTTCGTCAGCAAACTACGGTGCATGATTACGTCCGCTTAACGTGGTGGCAAGCTCCGCTTTCATTCGAATTTCAGGGTTCCAAATTTATCCGGGCGGTGGAAGCCGCCGGCGAAGTCCACGTCGAGCGGAGCCCACGAAGCCCAGTGGGGATGCGATGATTCGTCGGCGCACTTGAAGAAATTTGCCCGCCATGTTTGTCCCGCCACGTTGCCCAGCGGGCCAACGTAACGCTCCAACAGACTGAAGGGGACGAAGTATTCCACGCACCACTCCACCGGGCCGGTCAGCTCCGGCTCGATGCGCGCGGGGAGCGAGTGGAAACGCGGGATGAGCGCATCGGCTTCCGGCGGCAGCTTGGCGAACTTCTTGAAGCCGGTCGGCGTACGCGCGGCATCCTCGATATACGTGACGAGCAACGCGCCACCCGCGTTCATCTCCAAGTTGAAGTAGCCCTTATCCGGCTTGGGCTGCATGAAAAACTCCACACAGGAATCCGTGTAAACCCGCGACTGAAATTCCGTATGGCGGCAGACGACATAGCGGTCGCTGACCCGGAAAATCACGAACAGACCATCGGCAGCATAGGCCACCTTGGCTTGGACGCCGGGCCGGTGATTGTTCGCGCCGGGCGCGTTCATGAAGCGCTCCACCTTTAGAATCGGCGTGGCCCACCACGCCGGTTCGTCCCAACGCCCCTGCAACGCCGGACGTTCCGGCGCACGGCGGACGAGATAACTCGCTGGTTTGTCTTGCATCGGTTTGCCTCCGCAACCGGCTGCCAACACCACGAAACAACCCAACCAGAATGACAGTTTTGGCAGCATGTTCGTGGCCGGGCTTGTAGCATCGCCCCGCGGCAGGCGCGAGGAAAAAGCTCGCGCAAGTTTCCAAACCTTGGAAAAATGCCCCGGTCGGTTTTCCAAGGCTTGGAAAACGGGGAACAATCATGAAGATCGGCAGTCAAACCAAGGTCTATGCGGTGCTGGGGCACCCGATTGGCCACACGTTTTCGCCCGCGATGCACAACGCGGCGTTCGCGGCGCTCGGCCTCGACGCGCTCTATTGCGCGTTCGATGTGGCCCCGCAAACATTGCTGGGCGTCCTGACCGCGATGCGCGAGATGGGCCTCGGCGGCTTGAACCTGACCGTACCGCTCAAGGAAGTTGCTTTTCGCGGACTAGCGCGGCTCGACGCCTCGGCCAAGCGGCTCGGCGCGGTCAATACGATTGAATTTGCGCACGAAGGTTTGGTGGGCCACAACACCGATGGCTATGGTTTTCTGCGGGCGCATGAAGAAGCGTTTGGCTGTACGCCCAAGGACAGCAAGGTGTTCGTGCTTGGCGCCGGTGGCGCCGGACGCGCGGTGGCACTGATGTGTGCCGAGGCCGGCGCGCGGGAGATCACGCTGGGCGATTTGGACGTGATCCGCTGCCACCGGGTTGCCGGCGAAATCCGCGACCACTTCTCCGCCTGTGCGGTGCATGTGTCGCTGAATACCGACCACTGGCCGGAAGCGGTGCAAGCGGCGGAACTGATTGTGCAAGCGACGCCCGTCGGCATGAAGGCCGACGAAAAGCCGCTACTCGGCGCGGCGGCGTTCCACCAAGGTCAGCGTTTTTTCGATCTGATCTATTGGTTCCCGGAAACCA
This sequence comes from Verrucomicrobiota bacterium, assembly GCA_004321905.1. Lineage (GTDB taxonomy): Bacteria > Verrucomicrobiota > Kiritimatiellia > CAIQIC01 > CAIQIC01 > DP16D-bin41. The sequence goes on from SCQF01000050.1 coordinate 15,719, forward strand.
TCCACATGCAGATGGCGCGCGCCGCCGGCGCAACGGCGGCCAATGGCCTCGGTATGTTGTTGCATCAGGGCGCGCGTGCTTTTGAAATCTGGACCGGACAGACCGCGCCGCTCGACGCGATGCGCACCGCGCTGGAGAACGAATTGGCGGCGCGAAAATCGGCGCAACAGGGTTGAAGATGAAAAGACATGGATTGCTTTGTGCGGTGCTTCTGCTGACGCTCACGGCAGGCGCAGCCGACCTTAAGCAATATCTCGTCCGGTTGGCCGAGGACGAATCTTTCACGGTGGCCGAAACCAAGACCTGGAATGTTCAGTTGGTGCACGCGCAACCCTTGGTCTATGCCGATATCAAGATCACCCCGAAAGTCGGCAACCCATTCAGCGTGATGCTCTATTTCAAGAGCGACACCCACGCGATGGCGAACTATGACACGCCGGAGAAAATGAAGGCCGTCATCACCTATTCCTCGCAAACCGACCTCCAACGTACCGGCGAAAAAGAGCTGCGTTTCCAATCCATTGATTATCGGGGACGCTACGGATTTTATACGGTGATCACCCATGCCGTTCCGCCGCAACTGCCCGGCGCCACCGGCGGCCCGTTCAAATTCACGACGCGCGGCATGGTCCGGCTCACGACCGATGCCGCGCTGGGCTTCACCCTGCGAACCCACGCCCTTAACATCAAGGAGTACCAAGAGCTGCTGGACTATATCCTCGGCTTCGTGCAACCAGCAGGCTGAAGCACGTTTGGAACTCACACCATGACCCCGGCATTTTTTTACGGCTATTTCACCTTTGTCGTTTTCCTCTTCGGCGCGTGCTGGGGCAGCTTTTTGAACGTCTGCATCTGGCGCATCCCGCGCGAGGAATCGGTGATCCACCCGCGCTCGCACTGCCCGCGTTGCAACAACCTCATCGCGTGGTACGACAACATTCCGCTGATCAGCTTCCTCGTGCTCAACGCCCGCTGCCGGCACTGCGGCAAAAAAATTTCGGCGCGCTATTTTCTGGTCGAGTTGCTGACCGCGATCCTCTTCACGCTGGTCTGGTTGCGCTACGGCGTGAGCGTGCTCACCCCGATCTACTGGCTGATGGTCTTCGGCCTGATCCTTGGCACGTTCGTGGACTGCGACCACATGATCATTCCCGACCGCGTCAGCTACGGCGGCTGGGTGGCGGGCCTCGTGTTCAGCCCGCTCGTACCGCAACTCCACGATCAGTTCACCGCCTGGGCCAGCTTCCGCGAGGCCGTCATTGGCTTGGCGGTGGGCGCAGGCCTGTTGCTGCTCGTCAGCGTCGTCGGCCGTCTGATTTTCCGCAAAGACGCGATGGGTCTTGGCGATGTGAAGTTGCTCGGCGGCCTCGGCGCGCTGCTCGGCTGGCAATCCATCCTGTTCATCATCATGGCCGCCTCGTTCGTCGGCTCGTTCGTCGGCGTCTATCTGATCATCCGCCACGGCCGGCGCTGGCAGAGCCGCATCCCATTCGGGCCCTATCTGGCGGCGAGCGCGGTGCTCTGGATTTTCGGCGGGCGCGAACTGTGGCTGGCCTATCTGCGCTGGCTCGCCGGCGGTTTTTGACTCCGCCGCGAACCACCGACAACGGTTTCCAAACCTTGGAAAAACGACACGCCTGTATGATTAAAGGCATAAGGGGAGCAGGGTAGAAACGCTTATGAAAGCAATACGACGCTTGATCGTGCTATTGATCGGAACGTGGTTGTTGGGACACGTCGCGGCAGCAACTAACCACGTGGAATTCAAACCGGGACAAATCTGGACCGATACCGACGGCGTACCGATCAATGCGCATGGCGGTGGCACCCTCTTCCACAATCAAATGTATTACTGGTACGGTGAAATAAAAACCGGCAAGACATGGACACCGGAATGCAACCGCAGTTGGGGCGGTACGCGCGTGGAGTCGGTCGGGATATCCTGCTATTCATCCAAGGATTTGCTCAACTGGAAGAACGAAGGCACTGTGTTGCCCGCCGTTCAGGACAATCCGCAGCATGAATTGCACAAGCGCAAGGTGCTGGAGCGCCCCAAAGTGCTCTTCAACCAGACTACGCGAAAATTTGTGATGTGGATGCATGTGGACTCGGAGGACTATCAACTGGCACACGCCGGCGTGGCGATCTCCGATTCGCCCATCGGCCCCTTCCGCTACGTGGGCAGTTCCCGACCGGACGGTGCCATGAGTCGCGATATGACGGTGTTCCAAGACGACGACGGCAAGGCCTACTTGTTCTCTTCGTCGGAAAGCAACGCCACCATGCATATCTCCCTGCTGACCGACGACTATTTGCAACCCGCCGGAAAATTCATCCGTGTGTTCGAAAAACGTTTTATGGAAGCGCCCGCCGTGTTCAAACATCAAGGCCGCTATTATCTGATGGCATCGGATTGTACAGGGTGGCAGCCCAATGCCGCGCGCTCCGCCGTGGCGGATTCCATTTGGGGGCCGTGGCAAGAATTGGGTAATCCATGCCGTGGCCCGGAGGCTGCCATCACTTTCCGCGGACAGAGCGCCTACATCCTGCCGGTGGCAGAGCAACCGGGCACTTTCATCTTTGTCGGCGACCGCTGGAATCAATTCGACCTCGCGGACTCGCGCTACCTCTGGCTGCCCCTGCGCTTCACCGCTCAAGGCTTCGAAGTGCCGTGGCACGACACTTGGCGCTTGCCCTTGGCAGCCACTCGATAACCCCACCTGCACGTTTGACACCGGGGCCGCCGCGCGCTACACGACGGCCGAAATTGTCGTTTTACGGTTTGAATAACAAACATTTCCAAGGCTTGGAAAATTTACGTAGTGGCTAGTCTCCGAATCCGTAATTGACCGCAGGCGGCCTTGATGCGGCTGCCTTGCGAGTCACGCAATGTGGCGTTGATTCCAGCGCGCTCCAGGGTGCGGATAAACTGTCGTGCCGTCTCTGGTGGCGTTGGCTCGCCCTCAAACCCCTCCACCGGACTAAGCGGAATCAAGTTCACGCGCGCCGGCAACGGCGCAAGCAGCCGCGCGAGGTCTTCAGCTTGCGCGGGACTATCGTTGACGCCGCGGACGAGCGTGTATTCAAAGGTAATAATGCGTTTTGTTTTTTCCGCATACGCTTTGCAGGCGGCCAGTACATCGGCGAGCGGATAGCGACGATTAACCGGCATCAGTTGGCCGCGCGTGGCGGTGTCTGGCGCGTGTAATGAAAGAGAAAGTTCGAGCTGCAGGCCTTCCTCGGCCAAACGTTGGATGCCAGGGATCACCCCGCAGGTGGAAAGCGTGATCCGCCGCGCGCCAATGCCGAGGCCGTCGGGATGGTTCAGAATACGAATGGCGCGGAGCACGTTGTCATAGTTGTCGAACGGCTCGCCGACGCCCATGAACACGATGTTGCCGGGCCGGTCGCCCCAGACCGCCGCCGCGAGCAAGACTTCGCCGACGATTTCGCCAGCCAGCAAGTTGCGTTTGTAACCGGCCTGCCCACTGGCGCAAAACGCGCAGGCGAATTTACAGCCAACCTGACTGGAGACGCATACCGTCCGGCGGTCACCGGACGGCAACAGCACTTCCTCAACGCATTCACCATCGCCCAAGCCCACCAAAATTTTACGCGCTTCATCTTCCGTGCCGGTGATCTCCAGCGCTCTCGCCGGCGTCAATTCAAAGCGCTCGGCCAGTTTCGCGCGCAGTTCCGTGGGTAGATTCTTCATCGCGTCCCACGTCGTGATACGTTGTTCATAGAGCCAGTGCCAGATTTGCTTGGCGCGAAAGGCTGGCGCGTCCATTTCGCGGATGACAGCGGTCAGTTCGTCCAGAAACAGGCCGTGGATTAGAGATTTCAAGCGATACCTTTCAAGAACACCAACGTTTTTTCCGGGTCCATCGGAATGGGATTGCCGCTCATGCTGCGGCCCATCGCGCCCGCGGCGATTTTTTGCAGTGCCGCCGCATCGAGCCGCAGATGGCGCAAATCCGCAGGTAGACCCAATTGCCGCTGTAATTTTTCAATCTCCACAATGCCGGTTTCGATTATGGCATCAACGGCGATCGGCATCGGTTTTGTGGGCGGGGTTTCCAACCCCGCGCGTGGGAGCGGAGCTCCCGCCCACCCAGAATTTTTCTCTTGATTCAAAAACGCCGCCAACGCCGTGGCGAGTTCCAGTGCGCAAGCCGTGCGGTTATAGCGCAACATCGCCGGCAGTAGAATGCCGCAAGCCAAGCCGTGCGCCACGCCGTGTAACGCGCCGAGCGCGGCGGCGATGCCATGCGCCATCGCCAAGCCCGCGTTGGCCAGACAGACGCCGCTCAAAAAACTTGCCAGCATCATCGCCGCGCGCGCTTCACGGTTAGTCGGCTCATCGCAGCAGATCGGCAACGCCTCGCGCACGAGCGGCAGACCGAGTAGCGCGAGTGCTGTCGTCGCCGGCTTGCGTTTGCTGGAAATCGAGGATTCGAGCAATTGCGTCAACGTATCGAGTCCGCCCGCCGCAGTCGCCCCACGCGGCACCGTCAGCGTCAATTCAGGATCAAGCAGTGCGACCACCGGCAGCATGTCGTCGAATCGCATACTGCGCTTTACACCTTTTTCCGGCACGGCCACCACCGCATTGCGCGTCGCTTCCGCACCTGTACCAGCAGTGGTTGGCACCGCGATGTGCGGCCGCGGCGGATTTTCCAATGTGGTGCGATTGCCCACGCCTTCGAGATAATCCGCCACCGAGCCCGGATTGGTCGTCAGCGCCGCGACCGCCTTCGCGGAGTCCATCACGCTACCACCCCCGAGACTGACGATCAGTCCCGGCTGGAGCTTGCGCGCCTGCGCCACAGCCACGTCCACCATGGCCACGGTCGGTTCGTGATCTACTTCGGAAAAAATAAGTCCGGCGTTTTCATGGGCCAGCATTTCCGCTCGCGCCAGCACCGTGCGGTCAGCGACGATGAAGACCGGCTTCCCGCCCGCCCGCGCACGAACGAGCCCAGCAAGTTGGGCAAAGGCACCCGCGCCAAAGATTATTTTCTGCGGTGCCTTCAACTGGGTGGCGCGGATTTCCGCCACGGCCTTCATCGCCAAGGTCTCGATTTCGGACAGGCTGTGCATCAGGAGCAGTCTATTTCCAAACCTTGGAAAATCCAATCAACGGTTTTCAGGAGGCTGGAAAAAAACGGCGCCTACCTTTTCCAAGACTGCGGATTTTAAACTGAAGTGCAACCACGGAGCGAAAAAGAAAGGCGCACGGTCGTTACGGTGCCCGGGAGCGCGCGTACAACGAGAACGTAAACGGATTGTTGCGGCAATACTTCCCGAAAAACCGTGACTTCCGGACGAGCACCGAGGCCGAACTGCGCTCGTTGAAGGGCCACGCAACGCGCGGCCCCGCAAACGCCATCACGACCAAGTCCCTAACGACCGCAGGCCTCATCGCCCGGTTACCCTTTAGCCTTGAATCCCCAGCTTTGGAAAAGTTTAAGGCGCGCCGGGCTTGGAGTCGCCAATCCAGATGTAATCAATGCGGCACGTGCCCGTCGCAGCTTGGCCGCCAGTCAGGTCGAGCCGCAACTGCCGCAACTTACCGCTCCAGCCCGGCAACGCGGACATATCCACCACGTAAGCGCGCGGCCCGTTGTCGTTAGGCGTCACCGCAAAGCACTTCGACTTCGCGTCGTTCCATTTCTCATCGTCGCGCGTGACGAAACGTAGCGTCATGTTCGTGGCGGTGGTGTGATTTTGCAGGCGCAGGCGGACAGTCTTGTTGCGCTTGAGTGAAACGCCCAAATCATCCGCCGAGAGCAGATGTGCGTGCGGCGCATTTTCGAGTGCGACGATGTAATAGCCGCCGGCGACGTAGTGCACCGGATAGGAAATACTGCCAATTTTCTGCGACGTCTTGGGTTTGTCTGTACTGATGTAGTTTGTGCAAATTTGCGTGCCGAGATCGGCTTCTGTCCAGCCGTCCTTGTCCAACGGTTTGTTGAACTCCCAAATCTTGGCCACGCTGACGCCGCGCGGTACGATGTGCACCGTCACCATGCTGCTCGTCCAGAGTTCGCCGTCGTCACCGACGAGCCGCAGTAGATAATCACCGGGCGCGGAAAAAGTTGCATCGCATTTAGCGGACGCGGCGTCCGCGAACGTGACTGTGCCGGGACCATCGAGCAACTCCCAGCGCACCGTTAATTTTTTGCCCGTCGGACGGCCATCGTCAGTCACTTTGCCGCGGAGCCGCACTCCAGCACGGTCGGCGATGATGTCGTCACCGGCACTGACCACCGGTGGATTGTTCAACGGCATCGCTTTGTCCAGCGCCTTGACCGAGGAATAGGCGGTGTTGTTCGTTACCGTCCACTGCGTCGTGTTCGGTGCGGCGTTAGTGAAAAACTTCACGCCGGGCAGCAGAACATAGCCGTTGTCGCAAATCGCGCCGGTACTACAGCAGACATTCGATGAAGCTTTGGGCAGACCCCAGATGAAAATCTCCGCCGGGCCGAGTTTCTGTGCCCAGTTATTCTGGATGAAGCGCGAGTGCCGGATTGCCACGTTTTTGGGCTGTGGACGGCTTAACCCCAACACCTCAATCGCCGCGCCAGCATTGTTTTGAAACGTGCAGTTTTCGATCACACAATTTTCGCCGTGGGCTTCAAAATCAAGGCCGCCTTCGTCGTAGCAACCGGAATCGGGTTGGTTACGGAAGGTGCAGTTACGGATGGCAAGGTTCACCGGTGCCACCAGCATAATGCCCATCGTTCCGGCGTGGGCGTGATAGCCGGCGGCGTCAAAGACGCAGTTTTGCATGACGATATTGGTCACAGAGATCAGCGCCGGATGCGGCGAGGTGTTGAAAGCATAATTGTGGTGGCAATAAATCCGATCCAGCTTCACTTGGTTGCCGTTGATGAAGAAACCCCACGAATTCTGGAACACCTCACAATCACGAACTGTGATGTCGTGACCGCTACCCTTGATCCCGATACCTGCCGAGCCTTGGTGGTTGGCGGGGCCTTCGTCCTTGACCGGCTGAAAATGGCGCCATTCAGGAAGGCCGCTGCTGTCGGTTCGATATAGGCCCTCAATGTGATGTGCGATGCAATCTTCGATCACCAATCCGCCATGCCCCGGCGTTGTGAAAACCACCGTCAAACCCTTGCCCGCATGGCTCACCGCCAAACTGCGGATATGCAAATAGTCTGGGTTATGCACCAGCACACAGCGGTCGTTAATATCCCAGTTGCGGCGAATGAGTGGCCGCGCGCCCTCGCCATAGGCGCCAATCTCAGCCCATTGTTCTGGCGTGCCGTGCGCCTCAATGTTCAACTCCTGATTGATGACGCTGCCGCGTTTGATTAGCAACCGCTCGCCGGCGATCAACGTGTGCCCGTTGATGTTGGAGAAATCCTGCCACGCCGCCTCCGGCGCGGTACCTGCATTGGAGTTTTTCCCGCCGAGGCCATCCACATAATACGTCGTCGCGCTACGGGCTACACTCGCGCTGAGTAGCCCCGCCATCAATAAAACGTCGAAAATATTTTCCATAAGTATTCCTTTCCGACGGCTGCGTCGCATACAACGGACAACGCGTGATTTTATTTCCAAAATTTGGAAAAAGCCGGGGTACTGTCTAGGATTTTAGGCCGTACAGCAGGCTGGGTTATGCCAGTCCCACGCAGTTTGCGGCGCAACGGAATCCAGCCCCAGCTCCGGTCGGGCTCCGCCCTTCCTCCGCCGGGGCTGGAAAAAAACAGGACGCAGTAATAGCATCAACCAAGGCCGCAGACTAACATGCACGTGGCTCAAAAAAGTGGGTCCGGTCAATAGGTTTCCTGCGCGAAAGCCGCACCGCCCACCGTATCTTGCAGCGCTGTCATTTGGCCGGCGGCGTCATAGGCATAGCTGCTGCCGGCACCATTGGCCAAGACCATTGTTGCGCGCTGACCCGCCGCGCCCGTTTCCAAGGTTTGGGAAACCTAAGCACATAAGCTTCCAAACTTTGGAAGACGAGCCTCCGCTGTTCACTTTTCAAGGTCCGGCCCTCCCCGCCTCCTGTTTACCTAACCACCAACTACCGGGAGAACGGCCACCTGGAAAGTGCGAAAAGAATCGTACGTTATCCTTTCCGGTTGTGCCCATATATTTTCGCACATTTAGGTGAGGCGTCCTCATCGGTAGTCGGTGTTGTTTCTTCTGCTGGCTGTGTTCTGCACAAGCGCTATTTTCGCCTTGTGCCGGTGTGCCACCTTGCTACCATCGCGCAAATTTGCGTCGCGTGGAAGGCGATGCTGAAAGGGGCCGGATGCAAAGGAACGTGAAAAGTATTTTGTTCATCGCTTTGGCGGTGATGCTGGCGATGGGGTCGGGCTATGCCGCTAAGCACGGCAAGCCGCCGCCACCGAGCAAACCACATACGACGTCCTATTGGGCCATTAGCTCGGCGGATTCCGCCAGCAGCAGCGTCACCTTGCAGAAGAGCGATGGTTCCACCAATCTCACCCTAACGGTCACCAGTTCTACAAAAATTACCGTCAGTGGAAAACCCGCCAAGATTGCCGATCTGCAAAGCGGCATGAAGGTGACTTTTAGCGTCAGTGGCAATCTTTGCTCGAGCCTGGATGCGGTCGCCGCGCCGCCCCCGCCGGACAAAAAGGGCGGCAAGAAGAAGAACTAATCCCGCGCGTTTCCAAACCTTGGAAAATGAGCAGCGTGGTTTTTCCAAGACTTGGAAAACATCCGCCGCCGCGCGCTCAATCCATGAGCGGCGCGAGTGAATTCACCGTCGCATGCAGCGCGCCAGCCTTGGCGCGGACCACTTGCGCCGCACGCGTACCCATCGCCTGCGCTTCGGCTGGGTTCTTCAACAGTCGCGCCGCCGCTACGCGGAATACCCCGGCATCGGCCACCTGTACGATGGCTTGCGCGGCAAGAAAATCCGGCATGATGCTTTCAAAATTCGTCATGTTGGGGCCAACGATGACCGGCTTGGCACAGACTGCCGGCTCGATGATATTCTGACCGCCGCGCGCCGTCAGGCTCTTGCCGACAAAAATCACATCGGCCACTTCGTAGAAATTACGCAACTCGCCGGTGGTGTCCACCAGCAGCACATCAGGGCGTTCACGTTTTTTCGCCGCGGAGCAACTGACAACAACCAAGTGGCGCACCTCAATTTCGCGGAGCACTTCGGCGCGCCGCTCGGCGTGGCGCGGCACGAGCACCAGCGCAAGGTTCGGAATTTGCGGACGTAACGCGATGAGCGCGTCGAGCAATACGGCTTCCTCGCCGGCCCAAGTCGAACCGCCGAGCAGGATGGGGCGGTCGGGTGCAAAGCCGGCGGCGCTCAAGGTTGCGCGCGCTTTTTCCGCGCCGCCATCGCCCGCCGGCGCGAGGTCATATTTCGCACTGCCCATCACGTGTACACGGTCGGCGGGTGCGCCGAGCGCGATCAACCGGTCAGCGTCGGGTTGTCCTTGCGCGAAGAACGCGGTGAATTGCGGCAGCAAGCGGCGCGTCAGGAAATGGAGCAGGCGATAGCCGCCGAACGAATGCGCGGAAATACGCGCGTTGATCATCACCACGGGCACGCTGTTCTTACGGACGGTGCGGATCAAATTGGGCCACATCTCGTTTTCGATCAGCAGCAAGGCGCGCGGTCGGATCAGGCGCACGATGCGGCGGCTGATGGGCGGCACATCGAGCGGGAAATAGATCAGTGGAGTATCCTGGTCGAGTTGTTTGCGCGCGACAGCGTGGCCGGTGGAGGTCGTTGTACTCAATAAAAAGCGCAGTTCGGGCCGCGTGGCACGCAACTCCTGCATCAAGCGTAGTGCGACACCGACCTCGCCCACGCTGACCGCGTGAATCCAGACGCGTCCGCCTTCGGTCAAGCGTGCCCGAATTTCCGGCGCATAACGCCCGAAACGCTGGAGAAAATTCCGCGCGTAACCGCCGCGCCGCGCCATGCGCCAGAGAAAACGCGGCAGCATCAGCGAAAAGCCGATGACGAAGCAAAAATTATACAGCCACCAGATCATAGATGCACTCACCGCGCGGCGGACAACACGAACTAGCACCCTGGCGACGGCAGTGTCGAGTCTTTTTTCCGGGCTTCCTGAATTCGGAAAGCAGACATCGCTGTCAGGCAGGGGTTACCGTTGATTGTCAGGTCACCCGCGGTATCGCGCAGGCTGTTTGACAGGTCCAGCGTTATTCCATTACGGGGACTTAAGGAGAGAGTTCGATGACCTCATCAAATGAAAGCTTGATTACGGTCATCAGCGGATCCAACGATTTTGGGACTTGGATAAAACAGTCACCGGGCAGGAGACCGCCTCTTCCATGCAGTCGCTGAGAGTCGAGCTCCTCGCCGGTGGAAAGAACTTCCGCTTTGCGGATTTTGCTGACGAGGCCGCTCACCACAATCGTGCTGGGATGGCCGTTCACAAAAAGATAGAGCGCTTTGCCGTCAGGCGCAACGGTGGTCGGACCTTGGAAACGGAGGAACGACAGTCCGAACTGCTCCCCTCCAAACGCTGGATAAACAGCTTCCGCGTTGCGTTTGAGCCATTCCCCTGTCGTCAGCAGCGCCTGCACTTCGTTTTCGGGCAGTGTACCGTCTGCTTTCGGGCCGATATTGAGCAGATAGTTTCCTCCGCGGGCAATCGTATCGCTGAGAATCCGTAGGATCATCGCCGCATTCAGATCGTAGTGGCTGGGTGGCATGTAAGACCAGGATGAATTGAAGGTCTGGCAGAGTTCCCACAATCCATTGAACGGCTTGAGCGGAACGACATTCTCCGGTGTGTCATAGACAACCAACCCGGGAATATTTCTTGTAGAAGAACTCATGGGGCCAAGACGTCCGAAAATAACGTTCGGATCGTTCTTGATAAGCCGTTCGACCAGACGGTCCGTCTGCCATGCTGCCGCCGTCTGTTCAAACCCGTCGAACCACCAGATGGCCGGTTTGTATTTCATCAGTTCGCCGATTTGTGCATCCCGGTATTGAATGAATCGCGCCCAGCGCTCAGGATCGTCTTTGTCACTCCAGGAACGGGGGCGGCTTACCGAATTGAACTTCGATCCTTCGGGAGGTAGCAACGAAGCGTAGTCCGGATGGTGCCAGTCCGCATCGGAAAAATAAAAACCTACCACCAACCCTGCTTTGCGCATGGCGGCTACAAACGGCGCAAGCAGATCGCGTTTCGCTCCGCCATCATCCACCACATTGATTCCGCCCGGGGCCTTGGTATCCCACATCGCAACGCCATCGTGGTGTTTGGTGATAAAGACCGTATATTTGGCTCCGGAATCTTTGAAAATTTGAGCCCATTTTTCAGGGTCGTAATTCTCCGCGCGGAAACGCGGCAGGCGCGCAAAATAGGACTCCAGCGTATGTTTACCGACCGGCGGATTGATTATACTTGCCAGCCCCACATTATCCACCGTCCAGAATCCCCAATGCACAAAAAGACCAAATTTGGCGGTTTCAAACCACTCCACTTTTGGATCCCGCTTGGGGATCTGAATGGCAACCCCGTGTTCCGGATTGGCAATTCCGTAATCATGATGTCCCGGACCGCCGGCCTTTGCTGTTCGACCGGTCAACGTACACGCCGCCATAACCGCAATCCCGGCTGTCTTTCTCCAGCTCATTTTATTTTCCTTTGTGATTTTTCATCCCGTGCATCATCAATTTTTCTTCGGTGCCGATGCGACCTCCAACCGTTCGATCACCGCCTTCGTCAAGGCCGTTATGGAATAAGGCGCGTCCTCCGGCACGATCTGCGCAGGATACGGATACCAGCTTTGAACAAACCAGCGGGTCGGATGTCCGCCGGCCTTCAGGTAGGCGGCAACCATCTGTAGCGTGTCCTTGTAAAAAAGTTCATCGGACTCTTGGCCGCCGCGCGCTGAATTCACCGTCAGGTTGAAGGTGAGTTTCTGTTCGTGGGCGAATTCTTCATAACTCCGGATCCGTGCGAGCCAGTCCACGGTTTTTGGATCAAGGTTGACGGCGGGCTGCGCACCGATCATGTAATCGTACGGATTATCCACGGTAACGCCGGCGAGTGCAATTCCGGCTTCACGGAGTTTTGCCAGAACAATGCGCACCACTTGGTCATAGTCACCCCAGTTCTGGTTGCGGAGGCCGCGCGCATAGTAGGCGACACCGCCCCGCCAGCCCCAGTTCGGAAAATTAGTCAGCAGCCAGTATTGGGTTTCCGGATGAGCCTTGCGGTGCACGCGCAGCGCCCTGACCAGTTGATCGGCCGCTTTTTCGATCGAATCAAAATATTCATGTCCCGGCCGGTTCGAATGTAGCAGTCGGCGGATCGGGCCGTCCAGATCCAGAAAATCCACACGCCCGCCGGCGGCATAGAACCGCTCGATACGGGCCAACTCGGTCTTTGCCGACCATTCGCCGATGTTGTTGTCCAATATGGCCCTGTCTCCGAGGCATCCGCCGATTTCAACAGCAATTTGGAGCTGGTTTTCCTTCGCCAGACGAGCGAGGGCCGCGAGATCCTCCGGCGGGACTTGGTTGATCTGATCTATGTATATCTTGATTCCCGCGACATGCTGTTTCACGAACGTCCACTGCGCACCCGGCTTCATCAGTTCGCTAAGGCGGGTACCGCGACCTGCACAGAGCCAGACCTCCGGCTTGGTCTGCGCGGAAACCATGGTGCTAAACATAGCGAATACGGCAAGAAGCGGGAATATGTGCTGAATACTTTTCATGGGCTGGTCCTGGATTAGATGAATTCGTTATTTACGTTCTCGGACGCAAGCTAACCACCGCGCCGCGTTGGGTCAAGTGGCTTCTGTGGCGTGGCGGGAATTGATCAAACGCATCTGGGAAGTTGACCTGCTACGCTGCCGGGATGGCGAGGATCGCGGTGATCAAAGACCCGTTAGTCATAAGTCCCATTTTCCGATGTTTGCATTTGCAGGAAGAACCGCGGTACAGGGTCCGCTGTCCGGCAGCACGGTCTCTGTGTCGCGCTACGACGACCCACCCACCGGCGCGGAATCTAACGACCAAGCTTCCGCCACAGATGAGCAGATCTTTCCTGACTATGATCAACCCGATCCTGAACCCGTTTACGACTGAATCCAGCGAAACACAGCGCAGTCGTTTGGCTGTCCCACGTTTAGCAACTGCTGGACACCCGCTTCCGCACCTGAATCTGCGCAAATTCCACACTTGACTTGCCGCCGCGCCAGCGGTGGGCGCGCCAAAGCAATTTCTTATCTAGAGTCAGGCACGCGGATGCGCCTGTTCATAGACGGCTTTGAGCCGCTCGATGGAAACGTGGGTGTAGATTTGCGTCGTCGAGAGGCTCGCGTGGCCGAGTAATTCTTGTACGCTGCGTAAGTCCGCACCGGCGTCCCACTGCGGCGGGACGCCCTCCATCATGGTGGAGAACGGGTCAGTGTGGTCGCGGTCGCCAAATTGCTTTTGCCACCCGTGTTTCATATAGACAATCTTACCTTCCTTTTATAGCCTCAATCCGTTGGAATTGGGGAGGTTGGATGATCGCATTACCTACCAAGGAGTGGAGCGGCTGCATTGCGTCCGTAAACGGTGCCTATCGTCCCCGCCAGCCGCGGACTTCTCCGCTCTGGCGGTGTCTGGTGGCGCATTTCGACGAATTCCTCGCGCTCTATCCCGAACGCTACCAAGCCCGGCTGGATGGTCTGCGTCCGGTGATCCAACACGTCGTCGAAAAATTTATGGCCTGTGGCGATCTCGCGCAGGGCTTTGCCCGCATTCTCAAGTATTAGCCACAGAGATCACAGAGTTCTCCGAGGTAGGGCGCGCTCTCCGAGCGCGCCGCTCTGCGGTCTCGGTGCCCTCGGTGGTTAAAATTTTTTTCTGCGGCCCGCCACGCCGGAATCTAACGACCAAGCTTCCCACGCAGATAAGCAGGTTTTCCCGGACTACGATCAAACCGAACCTGAACCCGTGTACAACTGATGCCGCACAACGCCGCGCAGGGGTCATGTCGCTCCGCGTTCAACAACCGCCGGACACCCGCTTCCGTACCTGAATCTGCGCAAATCCACGCTTGACTTGCCGCCGCGCCAGACGAAAATGCGGCTATGCTTTTTGGGGACTCCAAAGCGGCGGCAAAACAGCGTGTCAGTGGCGGGCGCGCCAAAGCAATTTCTTATCTGGTAGGCCGCGTGCCCTCACGCGGCGGAGTTTTGAGGTAGGTTCTAGTAGTCTAGTTAACCAATTCAAGGTGAAGCTGGCTTCGCCGGTGCGGAGGCGACAAAGCCCGGCGAGGTTGGCGTTGAAAAATCGGATTGGAACAGATAGTTTGCGGGCACTTCAATGAATACGAGGTGAAACCATGACTGCGCTGGCTGAAAAAATCTATAATGAGGTGCTCGACCTCCCGACCGACGAGCGGCTTTCCCTGCTCGATAAACTGCTGCACGTCATCACGATCCCCGCTCCGGCAGATATCGAAACCGCCTGGCTGAAAGAGTCCCACAAACGGCTGGCTGATATCCGATCTGGAAAAACGCAGACTGTTTCCGGCGAAGCCGTATTTCAGGAAATCAACGAAAGATTTCAGAAATGAAGGTTGAGTTCGCCAAGGCCGCCCGTGAAGAACTCATCGCCAGCATCGAATATTACGAACTCCAGCAGCCCGGCCTCGGTCTGACTTTTTCGGAACAGGTGTACGCGGCTGTTGAGCGGATTATCGAACTCCCCGCCGGATGGACTCCGCTGGACAGCACCTTCCACCGCTGCCTGATAAAACAATTCCCCTATGCCCTGATTTACACTGTTCTGGATCAGGTAATTATCATCACCGCCGTTATGAACCTGCACCGGAAACCTGACTACTGGCGCAGCCGGTAACCGCTTCGGTGGACCGCGCCGTCCCGGCGCGGTCAGCGTGCACGAAGTGCCCGCTCCATCTAGGTTACCCGATTGTGTCCGAGCCGGTTTCGTCGGTGCGGATACGGATGCACTACATGGCGGGGAGTGATCAAACGTATCTGGGAAGTTGACCCGCTACTGTGCCCGCGCTGCGGTACGGAGATGGCCAAGATCGTCAAATACCCGCTAGTCATAAGCCGCGTTCTCCGACATCCAGGGTCAGGCTCGCGGATGCGCCTGTTCATAGACGGCTTTGAGCCGCTCAATGGAAACGTGGGTATAGATCTGCGTCGTCGAGAGGCTGGCGTGGCCGAGCAACTCCTGTACGCTACGCAAATCCGCGCCGGCATCCAACAGGTGCGTGGCGAAACTGTGGCGTAATGCGTGTGGCGAAAGATTTGGGCTAAGCCCGACCAGCGCGGCGTATTTTTTCAGCATGCGCTCGACGGAGCGGACCGTCAGGCCGCCGCCATGTTTGTTCAGGAAGAGTGCGTTGGGGCCCCGTTTGCCGAGTGTGATCAGCCAACCCTCACGGGCGGCAAGCGCGGCCTTGAGCGCGCGCGTCGCCGGATTACCCATCGGGCATAGCCGCTCTTTCTTACCTTTACCGCGTACTTTGACGACGCCGGAGAGGTAATCAATCCGATCAGCCGTCAGACCGGTCAACTCGCTAACACGCATGCCGGTGCTGTAGAGAAGTTCGAGAATGGCGGTGTCGCGTAGGCGAGTGTAGTCGTCGAACATCTTCGCGCGCGGACTTTTGTTGGCATCTGGCGCCGGCTCGGCCTTGTGCGGCGCGTCAAGCAGCCGGCCCACGTCCACGACGCTAAGCACATTCGGCAGGCGTTTGGGCAGCTTGGGCGACTGAACGCCGCTGAATGGATTGAGATCGGTGTGGCCTTCGCGCAGCAGGAAGCGGTAGAACGAGCGCAGGCTGGAAAGTTTGCGATTGGTGGTCGTCGCCTTCTTCCCATCTTTTTGGAAACTGGCGAGGAAGCGCCGTGCGGCGTAGCGGTCGGCTTCGCGCCACGGAAACGGGGGTTTGGCTTCGGCCCCCCAGCGCTGCGCGGCGAACTGGAGAATGTCCATCCGGTAATTTTTGAGCGTGTGTTCCGACGCATTGCGTTCGCCACGTAGGTAACGCAGGAAATGGTCAAGGCTTGGATCGGGGGCCGACATGCTTACGAGCCAAGATGTTCGATGATGTGATGCGGTCTATAGGCGAAGTTGCGCAGGTCTTCGGTGCGTGTTACGCCGCTAAGCACAAGCACGGTCTCAATCTCCGATTCGATGCCCGCGATGATGTCGGTGTCCATCCGGTCGCCAATGATGGCGGTTTCTTCGCGCGTGCAACCGAGTTTTTTGAGCGCGTGCCGCATGATGAGCGGATTGGGTTTGCCGATGAAATAGGCGCGCGCGCCTGTGGTCAACTCGATAGGTTTGGTCAGCGCACCGGTGGAGGGCACCAAACCTCGTTCGGTCGGCCCACTAACATCGGGGTTGGTACCAATCAGCCGTGCTCCTTGGGTGACCAAACGGCAGGCGAGTTCGATCTTTTCAAAATTATAGGAGCGGGTATCACCCACGACCACATAGTCTGGGTTGACTTCATTCAGGCTGAATCCGGCGTTATGCATGGCGGTGATCAAGCCGGGTTCACCAATCACATAAGCGGTGCCGTTGGGCTTTTGGGAAGCGAGAAAGGCGGCGGTGGCCAAGGCGCTCGTATAGAAATGGTCTTCCGACACGATCAGGCCCATGCGTGCCAGTTTTTGGCTAAGTTCCCGCGGTGTGCGTTCGCTGCTATTCGTGAGGAAGAGAAAACGTTTGCCTTCGGCTTGCAGCCACGCGACGAATTTTTCGGCACCGGGCACCAAGCGGTTGCCATGATAAACGACGCCATCCATGTCGATGATGAACGCCTTCTTTTGTAAAAAAGAAGGGTCGCTCATGGTTGCGGTTCCATTTGTTCGGTTGCTGCGCGTTTGGGTGGCGGCATGAGCGTCTGGGCTTCTTCCGGGAGCTGCTCGACGTATTTTTTGATCATTTTCTTCAGCGCCGCGAGCTGGCGCGGAGAGAGCTGCTTACGCTCGCCAAATTGGCGCGCCAGCGACTCGAAAAAGACTTTGTCGTCCCACGTGCGCCGACCACGCTGCACTGGTTCACGCCAAGTCTTGACCGCGCGGAACCAGCCGATGAGCTTTTCAGCCTCGGCGGCTTCGGCGGGCGAGACGGTGACCGCTTGCGCACCGACGCCCAGTTCTTGAGAGAGCGCCGCGAAGTTGGGGATTTGCTCGGCATATTTGTTCAACATGCGGTCCAACACCGCGATCTGCTTTTCCGAAAGACCGCGACCGCCTTCGGCCTGCTTGCGGAGCGACTCGAAAAACTTTTTGTCGTCGAACGTGCGTTTGCCGAACTTGCGCGGCTCGCCGAACGTGACGGCCTTGAGCAACTCGAGTTTACGCAGCGTGGCCGGACTGGCGGGCGGCAGGGGTTGCGCGGCGGCGACCAGTTCGGCCGTCAAACCGAGTTCTTCCGCAGCGGCTTTCAACTCCGGTACAGCTTCCATATAGAGGCAGGCCATGCGCTGCAATGCGCTCCACTGGCGGTCGGAAACCGGCTTGCCCTCCTCAAGCTGCTCGCGGACAGACTTCACAAACTCTTCATCGCTATAGGTGCGCTTGCCGCGCGTGGTGCCCGGCGTCCATGCTTTTACGTGATGGAAAAGCTGGAGGATTTTCTTGGCCTTTTCCGGTTCCACGCCGTGCGTTTTGGCAGCGTCGAGCCAGATGAGCAGTTGCTTATAAAACTCGTCCATCATGCCGTGCCACTCAACTTTGCCCTCTTCAATCTCGTCGAGTTTCTCTTCCATGCCGGCGGTGAATTTCACATCGAAGAGCGTGTCGAGATGTTTGACGAGGAAGTCGTTGGTCTGCCGCCCGACCGGCGTCGGCGCGAGCGCGCGCTTTTCCTTTCCGACATAATGACGGTTGAGCAGCGTGGCGATGATGCTGGCGTAGGTGCTGGGCCGGCCAACGCCGTTTTCTTCGAGCGCTTTGACCAGCGACGCCTCGGTATAGCGTGGCGGTGGCTGGGTGAACTTTTGTTGCGTCAGCCATTCGAGCAGGTTCAGCAATTCGCCCTCGGTCAGCGGCGGTAAACGCTCCACTTCCGGCTCTTCCTCGCCCTCCTTGCCGCCCTTCTTTTCGCGCTCTTCCAACACACCGGTCACTTTCATGTAGCCGGGGAAGGTCACTTCCGATGCCGTTGCGCGGAACAGATAGGTGCTGGTCTTGCCGGCGGGTGGGGGTGCTTCGATCTCCGCCGTGCGCTGCGCGATTTTGGCCGCGGCCATTTGACTGGCGACAAAGCGCTGCCAAATCAGGCGGTAGAGCTTCAACTCATCCGGCGGCAGCATTGAGGCGACGGAATCCGGCGTACGGTGCACATGGGTCGGGCGGATACACTCATGCGCCTCCTGTGCACTCGCCCGACTTTTGAAGACCGGCGGACGGTCGGGCAGGAACTCGACGCCGAACGTCTTGGCGATCAACTCGCGGCACGCCTCTTGCGCTTCACGCGCGACGGCAAACGAGTCGGTACGCATATAGGTGATCAAGCCGACGTGCTCGCCGCCGGGCAGGTCCACGCCTTCGTAAAGTTTCTGCGCAATCTTCATCGTGATCGCTGGCGAGAGGCCGTACACGCTCGAACCGGCCTGTTGCAGCGAACTGGTGATGAACGGCGGTGGCGCGCGCTTGGCAATTTCGCGTTTGATGATGGCCGCGACGCGTAAGCTGCGGCCTTCCAAGTCGCCCTGAATTGCCTTGGCTTGCTCGCCGGATTTAATGTCCGCCTTGCCGTCGTTGATTTTCGCCAATCGGATTTCAAACGGATCAAGCGGTTCGACTTGTTTGCGGACTTTCGCACCGAACAACCAGAATTCTTCCGGCTTGAAATTCTCGATGGCGGCTTCGCGCTCGCAGACCAAACGCAACGCCACCGACTGTACGCGACCCGCACTCGTTGCGCCGCGAATACGTCGCCAGAGCAGCGGGCTGACCTTATAGCCGACCAACCGGTCGAGTACGCGGCGCGCTTGCTGTGAATCCACGCGTTTTAGGTCAATTTTGCTCGGGTGCTCGAGAGCGGAGCGGATGGCTTTTTCGGTAATTTCGTTGTACGTCACGCGTAGAAAGTTCTCTTCTGGTACGGCCTTTTTCAGCAATGCCATCAGATGCCACGCGATGGCTTCGCCCTCACGGTCGGGGTCGGGCGCGAGATAGATGCGCTCCGCATCCTTGGCCGCCGCCTGCAGTTCGGCAATCACCTTGGCGCGCGTTTTGATCGGCACATACTTGGGCTGAAAATGTTTTTCGACATCAATGCCCAAATCCTTTTCCGGCAGATCGCGGACGTGGCCCATCGAGGCTTTGACGACAAAGTCTTTGCCGAGGAAACGATTGATTGTTTTCGCCTTGGCCGGCGACTCCACGATGACGAGGTATTTGCTCATATTTCCTTTTTCGCCGCGGTTTCCAAGGCTTGGAAAAACAACCCGCGGCTTTTCCCAAACCCTGGAAAACCTACTCTGCCGTCAGCTTCCTCACGCCGTCGGCCAACGCCACGATGCGGCCCGGCAGCATACGGATGACGCGCTTCATTTCAAGTCCCAACAACATGGAGGTCAGTTGCGGCATTGGTAAATTTGCGCGGCGCGCGAGGCTGTCGAGGTCGAGGGGTTCCTCGAACAGCGCCTTCACGACCGCCTGTTCGTCCGCCGAAAGTTGGACGCGCGGCAGGCCGTCCAACGCCGCCGCTTTCTTTGCGTGATCGGACGGAATCAGCAACTCGAATTCCTGCAAAATGTCGTCAATATCCTCGACCAGCCGCGCGCCGTTCTTGATCAGCTTATGCGGCCCGCGCGCGCCGGGCTGGTCAATGCGTCCGGGTACGGCGAAGACCGAACGGCCCTGATCCAGTGCGGCGTCGGCGGTCATCATCGCGCCGCTGCTTTTATCGGCTTCGACAATCACCGCGCCCATGCTCAAGCCGCTGATGATGCGATTGCGGTAGGGGAAGGTCGTGCGGTCGGCTTCGCGACCCAGCGTGTATTCGCTGATGACCGCGCCCTGCTTGGCGATTTTGCCTGCGAGTTCGGCGTTTTCCGGTGGATAGAGTTGATCGAGCGCGCTGCCGAGCACGGCGATGGTGCGTCCGCCGCCTTTGAGCGCACCCTGATGCGCGGCGGAATCAATCCCGCGCGCCAAGCCGCTGACGACGGTGAGTCCGCACTTGGCCAGTTGATAGGCGAGGCGGTCGGCGACGCTCAAGCCATAGTGCGTGGCGCGGCGTGTGCCGACGATGGCGACCGCCTGACGGTCTTTTTTCTCCAGCGTGCCTTCTACATACAGCGCAAGCGGCGGATCGTGAATTTGTTTGAGCAGTTCGGGGTAGTCGTCATCTACAAACGTGACGATCCGTGCGTCGAGCTTGGCCGCTTTGGCTTCTTCTTCGGCAGGGTCAATCTGCGCGCGCTGCGCAATGATGCTTTGCGCCAGTTCCTCGCCAATGCCCTTGACGCGGACGAGGTCAGCGAATGAAGCCGTGAACACGCCCGCCGGCGCGCCGAGCGCCTCGACCAGCGCGCGCACCCGCACCGGCCCGATCTTATCAATCATATTCAGCGCGATATAAACTTCTCGTGCATTCATTTTTTGATTAACCGCCAAGGCGCCAAGAGCGCCAAGGAGTCATGAAGAAATAATTCGCCGGATTCCATTTTTAAGTACCGACACATTGAAATTGATTAGCAGACCAAGTTTCTTGCCCGTCATTTTTAAGTAGGAAATCAGCTGTGCAGTGTGAATAGGGGCCAAAGCTTCGACAGCTTTCAATTCTATAATTAGGGCGTCGGCAATCAGCAAATCTAAACGGCTTTCTCCAATGGTTTGCTCCTTATAAATAACCCCAATAGCCTTCTGCCGCTCAAAAGGAATTTGCCTAACTTTCAGTTCTACACAAAGCGCTTCTTCGTAGTGTTGCTCCAAATATCCGGGGCCCAACACCCGATGTACTTCAATGGCTGCCCCAATCACCTCATGGGCAAGATGATCCAAGCGTTCATCTGGTTCCTGCAGCAAAACATCCTCCTAATTCTATTCCGACTTGGCGTCCTTGGCGTTTTGGCGGTTAAATTCTTTCCGTTTTTTCCGCACACGGAACAAATCTAACTGCGCGTCCTTGAGCAAGTCGTGTGCCTTCAAAATCCGCAGCACTTGGAGCAGATCAGAGCGCTCATAATTTTTCTGCGCATCCACACTCCGAATCAGTTCCAGCAGCATCGGGCGGAACAGCAGCACGCCATCAATGCCGCCTTCTTTGAGCATGTCGAGCGACTTGTGGCGCAGTGGCCCGGCAACCGGCAAATCGGGCAAGCAGAGGATTTTGGCGACAGGCCCTGCGCCGAGCTGCCGGTGGGCCTTTTGCATGACGACATTGTCGGCCAACCGAAACAATTCTTTTTCCACGGCCAGCTTGGCCGGGCTGAACCGCTCGCTGTGCCAGCCACGCACGCCGACGACCGCGCGCGAAATCTGCCGCAACTCCGTCGCCGACCAAACTTCGAGGGGCGGCAATTCCGCCGGAACACTCTGCGGATTGAAGACCACAAAATCCACTTCCTCCTCCGCTTGCTTGGCGCGCGCCATCACTTGGTATTTTCGCGGTTGGTTTACCAGAAAGCCCAGCGATTCAAAAAATTCCCGGACGATTTGTTCATTCACCGAGGCCATGCGCCACCTCCTGCAAAACATCTTCCGGTACAACGCAGCCGGTCACGGCCTCGCCAAGTTTTTTCAACAATACGAAACGCGGAATGCCACCCTGCGATTTCTTGTCGAGCTTCATCGCGGCGCGCAGTTCCGGCCACGCGAGACCCGGCGCGCGCACTGGCAACTCCAGTTTTGTCAGCAAGGCTTCGAGTCGCGTCGCGTCAGCATCCGGTAGTCCGGTTAGTTTTGTCGAGAGTCGCGCGGCGGCGACCATACCGATGGCGACTGCTTCGCCATGCAAGATGCGACCGTAGCCGGTTGCCTTCTCAATGGCGTGGCCAAGGGTGTGGCCAAAATTCAGGATTGCGCGCAGGCCCGTTTCCTCGCGCTCGTCGTTGGCGACGACGTCGGCCTTGATGGCGCAGCAACGCGCGATAATTTCCGACGGTATTTTCCAAGCCTTGGAAAACGTGGTGGCCAGCTTTTCCAAAGCTTGGAAAAGTTGCGTGTCGCGGATCGCGCCATATTTGACGACCTCGGCCATCCCAGCGCGAATTTCGCGTGGCGGCAGGGTTTCGAGTGTGGCGAGATCAGCAACGACCAGCGACGGTTGGTGAAACGCGCCAACGAGATTTTTCCCCGACGGCAAATCAATGCCGGTCTTACCGCCGACCGAACTATCCACCATCGCCAGCAATGTCGTCGGCACCTGCACGAAGGCGACACCGCGCAGCCACGTGGCGGCGAGGAAGCCCGCGAGGTCACCGACGACACCGCCGCCGAGCGCGACGACAATGCCGGTGCGATCCAACCCCGCTTGTTTGGCGGCATTGTAGAGCGCAAAAAGTTGTTCACCACACTTGGAAGCTTCGCCGGCAGGTACCACTGCGCGGCTGACGCTGAAGCCGGCGGCGCGTAGGCTGGCGGCGGCGAATTCGCCATAAATTTGACTCACGTGACTATCGGTGACGAGCAGGCAGGCGCGTCCACGCAGAGCTTGGGCGGTCAGCAATCCGAGCTGTGGTAGCAGACCCGCGCCGATATGGATAGCGTAGGAGCGAGTGCCTAACGGAACGTTGATCACGTTTGACATAAATTGAGGAAATAGGCCGCGCCGCGAGCGATGTCAAGATTTCGATTTGGCTTGTTTGGTGGCGCGCGGGTCATTATTTCTCGCCCCGCGCTGTTGCGAAATAAGGAATTATGAAATTTTTTGGTGAAATGGCCGCATTGAGTACGGCATTCTGCTGGACAGTGAGCAGCCTTTGCTTTGCGCTCGCGGGCGCGCGGGTTGGGTCGCTGGCCGTGAACATCATCCGGTTGGTGCTGGCGTTGATGGGTTTTGTGGTCTATGGCCTCCTGACGACGGGCGAGCCGTTACCGTTCTCGGCCACGCCGTCGGCATGGTTCTGGCTCTCGCTGTCAGGGTTGGCGGGGTTCTTTTTCGGTGACTTGTGCCTGTTTCGGGCGCTGGTGCTCATTGGGCCGCGGCTAAGCATGCTGATCATGGCGCTCGCACCGCCGATGACGGCGCTGATCGGCTGGCTGACGCTAGGCGAAAAACTGACCATGCTGAATCTCATGGGCATGGGCATCACATTGGTGGGTGTGGCGTGGGTGGTGACGGAGACGCCGGAGCACGATGCCGTGAAACATCATTTTTCGTGGCGTGGTGGTCTGCTCGCACTGGGTGGTAGTGTGGGGCAGGCCGCCGGTATGGTGTTGGCAAAACCGGGACTAGCTGGTGTCGGTTCGCCCTTTGATGCCACCGCCATTCGACTCGTGGCGGGCTTGAGTGCTTTTCTGGTTCTGGCGGTTGTACTCGGCTGGTTTCCACAGGTGGCGCGCGGATTGCGCGATCGGCGTGCGCTGGCTCAGTCAACGCTGGGCGCGCTGATGGGACCATTTTTAGGCGTGACGCTGATGATGGCCGCCATCACGCATATTCCTACGGGGTTGGCCCAGACCTTTGTGGCACTTGTGCCGGTATTGATGATCCCATTTTCATGGGCAGTTTATCACGAACGCATCAGTTGGCGGGCTGTGGGCGGTGCGTTACTGGCTTTTCTTGGTGTGGCGTTACTCTTTCTCTAGAGTCCGATATCTGGCGTTGACAGCGTACAGATGCCCCAGTAGCTTGCCGCGGCACGCGGGAGAAAGTATGGTTTCTGAGACAACAAAAAAATGGCTGTGGGTGGTCGGGTTGTTTCTCATCGTCTTTGCCGCCTCCGCCGGCACCTATTGGAATGTGTTGCAGGACCCGGCGCAGGTCTTGGCCTTCAACGATGGCAATATCGAAACGGCGCTTTCCCCGACGTTTCATTTTCCGGACGCCTTAAAGCGTGTTTGGGATAATCAGTTCTTCTTTGGTTCCGGCAGCAAGCAATATCCGTTCACCATCACCGGGTTGGGTGAAAGCATTGGTCCCGTATTCTGGCGGCGCTGGGGCCCGGCATGGATTTTGGGGTTAAGCGCCTTGGCGTTTTTCTGGATGTTGCGCCAGTACCGGATTAGCCGACCGGCCGCCGCTTTGGCGGCAGCCTTGTTGGCAGGCAGTGGCGTCTGTCATAATTTTGCGATGGCCGGCCTCATGGTGCGACCCATTGCCATAGCCTGTGCGGCATTAGCGCTGGGCTTTCTGGAACAAGGCCGGCGTAGTGGCCGCTGGTTGCCCTATGCCATCGCTGGTGGATTTTTGGGGTTAGGCATTGCCGAGGTACCCGATGTCGGTGCCTTGCTGGCGTTAACTACCGCCGCAGTCTTTTTTGGGACACATCTGTTAGGAAAACCTGAAACTGGAAACCGGAAACCTGAAATCCGAACATCCCGACGTTCGATTTTTGGTCTGATCGGTAAATTTGCGCTCTATGTTGTATGCAGTGGCGCGCTGGCGTGGCAGACCATCAGCACCATGTTTGCGACGAATGTCCAAGGGGTTACGCAAGGTACCTCGGATTTGGCGGAAGAGCGCTATGCGTGGGCCACTCAATGGAGTATTCCTCCCCAAGAGATGTGGAATGCGATTTCCGGCAGTTATTTTGGCCGATCCATGCGCTCGGAAGACTTTCCTTATTGGGGTCGTTTGGGCCGCGACGCCCAGTGGGAGCAAACCCATCAGGGCTTCCGCAATTTCAGCATGTGCGGCTGGCATTGGGGTGTGATGCCCGCTGTGCTCATCTTGGCCTTGTTCGTCATTTTGCTGTTGCGAAGAGGAGCGCCAACTGATGACACGCAGTCTGCGAGAACAGCAAGCAAGAATGATAGAGAACTTCCGTGTGATCCGTGGAAATTTCTGCTGTCCCCATCTTGGGGTTGGCTGCTTGTCGGCACCGGTAGCATCGCCATGCTGCTGATGTGGGGCAAATATTTTCCACTGTATAAATTATTTTGGTCGCTGCCTTATTTCGGCACCTTCCGTAATCCGGAAAAATGGAATGGGCCTTTCAGTTTGGTCGTCAGTATGGGCGTGGCGTTCATGTTAGATGCGGCACGACATAGTCTCGCAATGCCTGTGGACGAGTCGCGTTCCCGCGCCCTCTTGTTTTGGAAGACGTTGTTTTGGGCTGCGCTCGGATTGGCCTTGATCGGTTTACTGGTTGGGATTGGTACCTTGATGAATCAGGAGGGATTTGTCGCCGCGCGTTTGGCCGAAGGTTATGCCGCGCAGGCCGAGTTGTTGTGGAACAATGCGGTGATGGCCAGCTTCAAAGTGTTGTTGCTGGCCGGACTTTGTACGTTTGGAGCGTGGTGGCTCTTGCGACGTTGGTCGGCAGGGCAAACCATACCGTCGGTGTGGGTGTTGAGCGCGGTGGCCATTTTAGCGCTCGGCGATCAATTTTTTGATAATCGGGCTTACATCCAGGGTCATCGTTATCAACAGTATTTGATGGCCAATCCATTGACGGACTTTTTGGATGCGCACCGCACCGAGGGCCGGCTCAAGCTCATGCCGCCGCGTCATCCGTTATTGAACAACCTGCGCCTGACGCTGCTGCAGATCAAGGGCTATGATCTTTTTGAGCCAGTCAGCGTTTCCCGTATGCCCACGGACTATGCCGCACTTTTCCAAGCCTTGGAAAAGCAGCCGGTCCGTCTGTGGGAGATGGGTGCGTTGCGCTATTTTCTGACATTGCCCGGCGCGGTGGATGAACTCAACAAACTGGACGGCAACCGAGGTCGCTTTGTAGAACGCCTAGCTTTGGGTATCGGAGTGGTCAACGAGGGCTATGTGCCGGTCACCGTGACCGATCCGCAACAGCAGATGTTACGCGTGGTTGAGTTCACTGGTGCTTTGCCAAAATATCGGTGGGCTGGCGCGGTTCGCGTTGTGCCACCGACCACAGAGGGTGAACGCCAAGTTTTGGCGCGGATTGGGTCGAGTGGTTTTCACCCCGACGAGGAGGCGTTGCTTCACGCGAAGTTAAATGCGCAGGAGTTATCCGTCAGTGGAGCCGGCAAGATTGTGGTGCGCCGGGAGGTGCCGACAGAAGTGGTCTTGGAGGTGGATACGACGGCCCCGGGTTGGTTGGTGCGTAGCACTAAATTCGACGCAGATTGGCTGGTGACGTTGGATGGTCGCCCTGCGGCTTTAACTCGCGCCGATTTTTTGTTCCAAGCTGTCCATATTCCTGCGGGAAAACATACGCTGGAATTTCAGTACCGACCGTCGCTGCGGGCGACTTGGCTCGCTTTGGCAGGGCGCATCGGTTTGATTTTTGCCTTGGTATTGGGGCTAATCAGATTTCCCGGTTCACAGAAAATTTCTGGCGTTCCTTTGCCGGGTGAATAACAACTGATAAAAGTGAAAAATGCATGAAGTGGGAAGATATCTCGAAGGCAATTAATTTCCTCCTGACCGGTCAATTTTGCCGGGTATGGAACGAAGTTCACGTGCGTTTCTATCGTGCGGTATGGGAGCTTTTATTCGCCTTCATTCTGCCCTTCCGTTGCGCGGGGCGATCGAGAAACAATGCGCCAATGGCTTGTTCGACAGCACATCCTGTGGCCTTTGAGTCACCCGACCACTTGGCACCTAAAGGTACCGCGGAGAATAACAGCACCAATAAAAAATTTGTCCTCCACATGGATGCCAAACTCTCGCGCGAATTTGGCAGAGAAAACCTTCGGTTTATGGATTTAGGTTGTTCTGGGGGGCAACTCGTGGCGGATTTTATGAAATTACAGTGGTCTTCCGTCGGTCTTGAAGGTTCTGATTTTTCACTAAAACAGCGGCGAGCCAACTGGGCGCGGTTGGCTGGCACACATCTTTTCACCTGTGACATCACCAAGCCTTATCAGGTTGAACAAGGCGGCTGCCCGGCTAGATTCCATCTAATTACAGCTTGGGAGGTCATGGAGCACATTGCCACGTCAGATATCGGCTCGGTCTTTAACAATATTGTTAAGCATCTAGAGGTGGGTGGCTACTTCATTGCTTCGACAACGGAAACAACAGATATTCATAACGGTTTGGAATTACACCAAACCCGCTGGACCAACGCCACTTGGTGTGCCTATGTGCATGACCATTTTTCCGAACTTGAGCCTGTGGATGTGGGGCTGAAAATCTATCAGTACGTGCGCTATAACTTTCGGCACCCCTCTTTTCTTGTATACCGCAAGAGGAACGCCGTATTGAAATGAGAGCTGTCTTATGCCTTTGATTGCCACCCTTGCGCAGTCGGCGTTACTGCGACGCATCGTGCGTTCGCTGCGCCTCCATAAGCTTGGCAATCGTTGGCTACAGACCTTCCCGATGGTTCGCCGATTATCGGGCAGCGGAGTGACTTGGCGTGCAACCCGGTTGGAGAGCATTCCTCTGGCTCATGAAATGTTGGGGCGAGGTGA
Source organism: Verrucomicrobiota bacterium (assembly GCA_004321905.1). GTDB lineage: Bacteria > Verrucomicrobiota > Kiritimatiellia > CAIQIC01 > CAIQIC01 > DP16D-bin41. The sequence goes on from SCQF01000050.1 coordinate 43,235, forward strand.
TCTCTACGACGCCACATTATTGCCCCGTAATTTTCAAACCTTTGCGGACTTGGGCTGCAATGTCGGATATTTTACCTGCTGGCTTGCGCACCTCGCACAAGGCCGCAAGCTTAAGGGGTTGATGTTGGATGCCAACCCCCAGGCGGTCGCAGAGGCCCGGTGGCACGCAACGGCCAATAGCATGACGGATGTCTTTGCTCTCAACGGCGTGCTAGGGGAAAACAGCCTAGGCGGGTTTTCAGACTTCTACCTTTACGAGTCAAATATTTGTTCTAACAGTCAATTACCGGATATCGAAAAACTGGGGTTGCGCGGCGACTGGACTAAGATTTCTGTTCCAATCATAGACCTTGAAAAAGAATGGCAAAAACGCTTTGGCAACGAGCGTTGTCACCTCCTCAAGATAGATATCGAGGGGTCGGAGACCGGTTTTCTGGTGGCGGAACCGTTGTTTCTATCCCGTACCGATGCGGTGTTGATTGAATGGCATAAGTGGCGAGTTCAATTGCCCGTGGTGCGTGATCTCCTACAGGCGCAAGGCTTGAAATTTGTGAAGATACTGGACGAGCAATCGCAAATGGGAACCGCATTCTTCAGTCGTTTATACGATGCTGGGGAAGCTCCGTAATCAATTTAGCTGCGCTTAAAGGCAACGATGCGCAAGTGGTGCGCAAAGGTTGCAAGTGGCAGGCGGGTTGCAGCAGAATCTATGAGATTAAAAAGCGTCTGCCAGCGGTTTGAAAACTCCGGCGGGTGTTGTGGTGCCATGACGATTCGGCGAAAATCTTTGACCGCAAAACGGCCTTTTTCCAAGAAGCGACGGGCTTCGTGATCACCCCAGAGTCGTTCGTGATATCCGTGCCCCAAGAGCTTGGCGGCATGTTCCACGAGTGCCCATTTGCGGGGCAGATAAGAGATACATAACGCACCGTCTGGTTTGAGTACGCGATGCACCTCGGCTAATACCGTCTCGATCAGTGGTTGTGTCCAGAATATTTCGCACATTGGGTGAGCCGTAGTCATCGGTGTTGATGGTTCGTTTGTTTACTTGGCCCACGGGTACCCGTGGGCCAAAAGGTTCAGGCGGCTTGATCCTCC